>NZ_JBDIUU010000002.1:0-1034551 GCF_039631515.1 Neorhizobium tunisiense
CGGCCAAGATGCAGGCGCTGGCCCTGACCTCGAAGGGTGGCACGCTTTCCTATGCGATGATCGGCGATGCCCTGGTGGCCTATGTGAATGTCGCCGGCGGTGCCGGCATCGATTGGGGCGACCGGCCGGTCTTCTCCCTGACCCTCGATCACGCCACCGGCGCATTTACCTACCAGCAATTCGACCAGCTCGACCACGTCACGGGCAATGGCGAGAACACCGCCCTCAAGAGCGGATCGGGCTCGATCGCCGCCATCGACTTCGGCGCCGTGATCCAGGCGACCGATGGCGACGGCG
Source organism: Neorhizobium tunisiense (assembly GCF_039631515.1). NCBI lineage: Bacteria > Pseudomonadati > Pseudomonadota > Alphaproteobacteria > Hyphomicrobiales > Rhizobiaceae > Neorhizobium > Neorhizobium tunisiense. The sequence continues at coordinate 298 of NZ_JBDIUU010000002.1, forward strand.
ACCATGTCGGCCTCGGCGGCAAGTTCTCGATCACCATCACCGACGACGTGCCGGAAATCGCGATCTTCACCGATGAGACGGTGACGATCGACGAAACGTCCGGTTTCCAGAACGACGACAGCGGCGCGGGCAGCATCGGCAGCCTGTTCGCCGGCGTTGGCAATCGTGGCGTGGATGCCGATCTCGGCGGACCGATCTATGCCCGCGACGATGTAATCGATATCTCGGTCAAGAATGGTGCGGACGACAACGTCTCCACGGCACTGACCTTACGGATCGACGGTGGAAACGGCATCAATTCCGGCCTGATGACCACCGATGGTGCACACATCTATCTGTACCTGGAGGGAGAGGTCGTTGTCGGCCGCGTCGGCGGCGCCGATGGTTTGGCGGCTTTCGCGATCGCCATCGACGGCGATGGCCGCGTCAGCGTGGCGGAATATCTGTCGCTGAAACATCCGAACAATGCCTCCTCGGATGAAGGCGTCAATCTCTCCGGGAAGATTTCGGCCGTTCTGACCGCTACCGATTACGATGGCGACGTGGTCACCAAGTCGGCCTCGATCGGCAACAAGATCGCCTTCGACGACGACGGCCCGCTGGCATCCGGCATGAAGGTATCGTTCACGGCCGACGAGGACGACATCTCCAACCTGCTGTCGTCCGGCAATCATCCGGGCGACGGAACCGCCGACGGTTCCACTTCGACACCTTCGTGGATCGGTGGGGGCGATGCGGCGACCGTGTCCGGCTCGATCGCCTCCGTTGTCTCCTTCGGCGCGGACGGCGCGGCAGCCGGTGGCGGCTTCGGTTTTGTCGCCGATGCAACGGCCAAGATGCAGGCGCTGGCCCTGACCTCGAAGGGTGGCACGCTTTCCTATGCGATGATCGGCGATGCCCTGGTGGCCTATGTGAATGTCGCCGGCGGTGCCGGCATCGATTGGGGCGACCGGCCGGTCTTCTCCCTGACCCTCGATCACGCCACCGGCGCATTTACCTACCAGCAATTCGACCAGCTCGACCACGTCACGGGCAATGGCGAGAACACCGCCCTCAAGAGCGGATCGGGCTCGATCGCCGCCATCGACTTCGGCGCCGTGATCCAGGCGACCGATGGCGACGGCGACCATGTCGGCCTCGGCGGCAAGTTCTCGATCACCATCACCGACGACGTGCCGGAAATCGCGATCTTCACCGATGAGACGGTGACGATCGACGAAACGTCCGGTTTCCAGAACGACGACAGCGGCGCGGGCAGCATTGGCAGCCTGTTTGCCGGCGTTGGCAACCGTGGCGTGGATGCCGATCTCGGCGGGCCGATCTATGCCCGCGACGATGTAATCGATATCTCGGTCAAGGGTGGCGCGGACGACAACGTCTCCACAGCACTGACCTTACGGGTCGACGGTGGAAACGGCATCGATTCCGGCCTGATGACCACCGGCGGCGGGCACATCTATCTGTACCTGGAGGGAGAAGTCGTGGTCGGCCGCGTCGGCGGTGCCAACGGTTTGGCGGCCTTTGCGATCGCCATCGACGACGACGGCCGCGTCAGCGTGGCGGAATATCTGTCGCTGAAACATCCGAGCAATGCCTCCTCGGATGAAGGCGTCAATCTCTTAGGGAAGATCTCCGCCGTTCTGACCGCCACCGATTACGATGGCGACGTGGTCACCAAGTCGGTCTCGATCGGCGACAAGATCGCCTTCGACGACGACGGCCCGAGTGTTGGCGCAAACAGCGCCGTATGGGTAGACGATGACAATGTCGTAGGCGCCAATGGCAATGCCGGCGGCACGGGAGATCAGGCCCTGGCAAACACCGCCGGCGTACTTTCCCACGACTTCGGCGCCGATGGAGGGGCGATCGCTTGGAAGACGACGGGTGCGCCCATCGGCTTCAGCTACGTGCATGATGGCGATGCCCTGCTGGTCAAGCAGGGTCTTACCACTGTCATGACGATCATGCTCGATACGGCGACTGGCGCCTATACGGTTACCCAGAACGCCGCGATCGACCATCCGGTGGGTAACAACGAGAATGAGGTGTCGTTCAACCTCACCTACACCGTGACCGACGGCGACGGCGATCATGTCGATGGTACGTTGACGATCAATGCCGACGACGACACGCCGGTTTCCACCGGTGTGGTCGGCACAGGCGCGATCACCGAAAGCGCTGCAGGCGGTTCGATCACCGGCGAGCTTTCCGCCCTGGTGTCGCCGGGTGCCGACGGCATCGAACGCTACTCTGTCGAAACCACCGGTCTGTCCTCCAGCCTGACTTCGCTGACTTCCGACGGTGTCGCCCTTACCTATTCCGTCGTGGGCAACGCCGTGGTGGCGAAAGCCGGCACAACCACGATCTTCACCTTCAGCGTCGATCCCGCCACCGGCCATTATTCCTTTGCGCAGACCGGCCCACTCGACCACACCGACAGCGTGGTCATCGGCGGCGTATCGATCCCGGCTGCCGCTCTTGGCGCTGTCGGCAGTCATGCGGCCGTGCCCGACATCGGTGGCAACGACCTCGCCTTCGAGGGACGCATGCCGGACAACGACGTGATCATCCGCGTCAGCAATTCCGGCAACAGCGCGGTCACCTGGACGCTGAACAACAATAACCCTGGTGGAACGGACTATGTTCTCAACATCCCCGCCCACACCACCTGGTACGTGAATGTCGGCAATGTCCCGAACCAGACGAAGTTCGATCTTGTCGGTGACGGTTCATCACAGAATACAACTGTCAACAATGGCCATTCGATCACCTTCGTCGACGGCGACGGTTCGCTGGCGCTGGACCTTTCCTCCGCGGTCACAGTAACCGATGGCGACGGCGACAGCGTGGCGCTCCATGACCAGCTGATCGTCACCGTTACCGATAGCGTGCCGACGGCCGGCCCCAATGCCATTGGAACGGTCGAGGAAGGTGGTACGGAAACCATCACCGCCGCCCTGACCGGCCTCAACTGGGGTGCGGATGCCGGCAGCGCGCGCAGGCTTTCCTTCACGGGAAGTGTCGCGACAAAGGATCAAAACGGAGCTTCGGTGACGACGCTCAGCTCGAACGGCAATCCGGTGACGATCGCGGTCATCGGTGGTGTGCTTACCGGGTTCACCGGCTCCGCCAACCCGCCGGCGCTGGACCATATCGTCTTTACAGCATTGCTCAATGCTGCGACCGGCGGTTACACCTTCTCGCTGCTTCAGCCGCTGGACCATACGGCTCCGAATGCGACGAGCCAGTATCTCGATCTGGCCCTCGGCTTCACTGCAACCGACGCGGACGGCGACGCGGCCTCTTCGACGATTACCGTTCGCGTCGATGCCGCCGGCTCGATCGACTCGATCAACTATTCCAGCCTGTCCACCAGCGTTTTCGTCAATCTCGACGCTGCCGCGCATACCGTCCTCGGACAGACTGTCGCCGGTGACCGGGCAACCGACGGGTCCCTTGTCACCGACAAGATTATAGGCATCGACAATGTGACCGGCATCAACGATGCGATGGGCGGCTCCGCCGCCGACGTTCTCATCGGCGGCGACGAAGCCAATAAGCTCATCGGCAATGGTGGCAGCGATTATCTGGATGGCGTCCTCGGCGCCGACATTCTCGACGGCGGCGAAGGTAACGACACCTTCGTCCTCGGCGCGGATGTCACCGGTTCCGGTACCCGCGACATTCAGCTGGGCGATGGCAGCCTCCTGGCGGTCAGTATCGCCGGTCTTGCCGGCACTGCCGACAAGGTTATCGGCGGTACCGGAATTGACACGATCGTCCTCGAGCGGGACGGCAAATCGGGCTTCGTGGCTGATTACAGCACGGCTCCCGGTTATCTCTCCGGCGTCGAAAAGATCGTCGGCACCGATGGCAACGACGTCATTCTTCTGGCTGCCGGCTCCACGGCGGACGGCGGACCGATCACCATCGAAGGCGGCGAGGGCAATGACACTCTCGGCGGTTCGAATTCGGCGGATATCATCAACGGCGGCACAGGCAACGACTTGATCTCCGGCCTCGGCGGCAACGACCTTCTCAAGGGTGGTGCCGGCAACGACGAGATCTGGGGCGGGGCGGGCGACGATACGATCGACGGCGGCGACAACACGGACAATATCACCGGCGGCCTCGGCAACGATGCGATCAATGGCGGAGCAGGAGGCGACACCTTCAACTATACCGTCGGCGACGGCATCGACACCATCAACGATGACAGCGGGATGGACCTTCTGATCGCCAATGGCAGCGCCAATGTGGAACAGTCGGTCGTTTCGGCGACCGCGACTGGCTTCACTGTGGATGTCGATGGCGACGGCACCGTGGACGTCACCACCAGCAACGTCGAATCGGTCATTCTCAACCAGATGGGCGGTGCCGACAAGATCACCCTGCGCGCGCTGGATAACGCCGAAACGATCACGATCGAGGGCAACGCCAATCTCCTGCAGATCCATGGCAGCGGCTTGCCGTCCATTTCAGGGATCAGCACCTCCGAGGTGAAGATCGAAGCCAATGGCGGCAATGACGTCATCAACGCTAGTGCGCTCGACGCCTCGGTCTCCCTGACCGTGGACGGCGGTGAAGGCGATGACACCATTACGGGCTCTGCCGGTGCCGATACCATTTTCGGCGGCAAGGGTAACGACGCGATCATCTACAAGGTGGGCAGCGGTGCCGACGTCATCGACGGCGGCACGGAAACCGGCTCGATCTTCCCGAACTACGACGTCCTCAAGATCGACGGCGATGCCGAGAGCCGCACCTTCACGATCGGCAAGTCGACCCTTGTGGATCCGCAAAATGTTGCGCCGGCCGACGATCGGCCCGACGTGCTGGTCACCTATAGCGGCACCGGCGGAACGACAGTGCGGGCCGACGAAATCGAAGGCATCGAAATTACTCTGCATGCAGGCGGCGGCACGATCAATGTCGGCGATCTCTCCGGCACCGCCATCGAACCTTCGACCATCGTCATCAATGGCGGCGCCGGCGACGACACCATCAACCTGACCAATCTCGCTGGAACCAAGGTGGTCGTCACCGATGAAGACGACACCACCGGCGGCGACATAGATACGATGATCCTGGCCGGCAAATGGGCCGACTACAACATCGTCCGGGCAACCGACGGCACCTTCACCTTCAGCCGCGGCGGCACCGTCGTGGCGACGGCGAAGAACATCGAGCAGTTCACCTTCATGGGTGAGAACAACGGCAACGGCGGCACCGTGCAGGCCATCGAACTGGTCAACGATGCGCCGCATGCCACAGCCGACACCAATGCGGGTGATCCGGTGATTGAGGCTGGCGGCATTGCCAACGGCACGGCCGGTGACGCTTCAGCAACCGGCAATGTGCTGGCCAACGATACCGACGCCGATATCTTCGATACCAAGACCGTCACCTCGGTCCGGTTCAGCGGTGGCGCGGCGACGGCCGTTCCCGGCAACAATGGCGACGTCATGGTCGCAGGCACCTACGGCACGCTGACCATCCATGCGGACGGAAGCTATGCCTACGCGCTGGACAACAATGACGCCGACACCCAGGCCCTTGCCCAGAACGCCGGCGTCAACGAAGTCTTCACCTACGACATGAAGGATGCCCATGGCCTGACCTCCACGGCCTCGCTGACCATCGCCATCACCGGCACCAACGACGCAACGGTCGTCGACCTGAACGGCGCGGCTGCCGGAAACGGTGCGGCGACCAACGCCACGGAACAGACGCCGCAGCAGTTCGCCTGGCAGGCAAGCCTCGCCGATGTCGACTCTTCGACGCTGCAGTCGATGACGGTGACGCTTGCCAACAACCTCGACGGAGCAAGCGAGACGCTCTTCCTCAACGCGACGGCAACCGCCGCTGCCGTGGGCTTGACCGTTGGCTACAATTCAGCCACCGGCGTGCTGTCGATCACCGGTTCGGCTTCGATCGCTACCTATGAGACGATCCTCAAGAACATCGTCTACCAGGACAACAGCGACAATCCGGACACCTCGATCGATCGCACCCTGACTGTCGTGGTCAATGATGGGGTTTCCGATAGCACGCCGCAGGTTGCCACCATCCACATGATCGCCATCAATGACGCGCCGGTCTTGGCCGGCACGTTGACTGCGGTGGTCGCCGAGGGCGGCAGCCACGTCCTGACTTTCGCCGAACTCGGCTATACCGATCCGGACGATGTCGACGGCGGCGTGGTCTTCCAGGTCTCAAACGTACTGCACGGGGTCATCACCAATGGCGGAGCTCCGGCAACCTCGTTCACCGCGGCCGAACTCAAGGCCGGACTGATCAGCTACACCCACGACGGTTCGGAAGGCCCGACCGCATCCTTCTCGGTCAAGGCAGAAGACGGCAACGAGGACAACTCGGCACCCGGCACCGGCACCTTCAACTTCACCGTGACGCCGGTCAACGATGCGCCGGTGGCCGTCAATGACTACTTCTCTACAAACGAAGATACCGCACGCTCGGGAATGCTACTTTTCGCAAATGATAGCGACATCGAGGGCAATCCTCTCACCGCTAACGGCATCACCGTTGGAGGCCAGCTGGGCGGATCCATCTCGTTTGAGCAGAATGGTACCTTGCGCTTTGAGCCGCTGGCCAACGAGAGCGGATATGCGATCCTGCAATACGGCGTTTCCGATGGAAACTTGACCAGCACGGGCACCGTTACCATCGACGTCCGTCCGATCGCCGATACCACGACGATTTCCGGGTCCGGCCTCGGCAGCGAGGACGCTACAGCCGCTCTGAGCCTCACCATCGCCCTCGGTGACACCGACGGGTCGGAAAAGGTGACGCGGGTTGAACTGTCGGGCTTCCCGGCGGGTGCGACCTTCAATCAGGGCGCGCTGGAAGGCGGGGTCTGGGTCATCAGCAGCGCCGCCGGGGTCAACACTTCGGGCCTGACGATGACGCCTCCGGCCAATTATGCCGGAAACTTCAATCTCAGTGTTTCGGCAACCGTCCTCGACAGCGCCACGCTGTCCGACCTTGCGGTCCACACGGATACCAAGGTGTCGACGGGTTCGATCGGCGTCAGCATCACGCCGGTCAACGATGGCCAAGCAACGATTTCGGTCACCGATCTCACCCAGACGGCAACAGATCCGAAGGTCGGCGATGTTCTGCGTGCCACGCTGGGTTCCGACCCTGACGGCACGGCGAGCAATGTCGTCCACACCTGGCTCCGTGACGGCAACGACACTGGCGTAACCACGGCGGATTATACCCTTACGGCCGCCGATGTCGGGCACCAGATGTCAGTCCGGACCACTTATGTTGACGGTCAGAACTTCAACGAAACGGTCACTAGCACCGCAACGGCAGCCGTAATCACCAACAACCATGCGCCGGTTGCCGTAAACGATACGCTGTCGTTCGGTGGCGGCGCGACCCCGGCTCCAAGCGGCACGGGCTGGTCGCTCAACGCCGAGAATGGCCACTACTACAAGGTGGTTGCCGGAAACTATTCTTGGACCCAGGCTGCTGCTGCTGCAGCGGCTGATGGCGGCTATCTCGCGACCATCACGTCGCAGAGCGAGCAGAACTTCATCCAGAGCGCAGGCACGCTGGGGACGAATTGGTATGTTGCCCAGAATGCCTGGATCGGTGGTTCCGACAGCGCTACCGAAGGCACCTGGAAATGGGTGAGCGGCCCGGAAAGCGGAACGACGTTCTGGAGCGGCGCGAGCAATGGCACTGCCTCGGGCTATGAAAACTGGAGCACCGGTGAGCCCAACAACTGGGGAACAGGTGAAGACCACGCTCAGATGCTCTTTGTCGCGGGCGGTGTTTGGAATGACGGCGCCAATACCACGGCACCGAGCGGCCAGTTTGGAGACTATGTCGGTTACGTTGTTGAAGTCGGCGGCGCGACCGGCAACGGCGGCATATCCGAGGACGTTACCAAGACGTTCGCGGCCACGTTGCTGACCGCCAACGACACCGACGCCGATGGCGACACCCTGACGGTCACTTCGGTGACCAACAGTGCCGCCGGTGCTATCGTTACTTTGAACGGCGACGGCACGATCAGCTATAACGCTTCGTCTTCCGCGACGCTGCAGGCGCTCCATGCCGGCGACGTCCGGACCGATACCTTCACCTACACGATCAGCGACGGTCATGGCGGCACCTCGACCGCAACGGCGACGATCACGATCAATGGCGTCAATGACGCCGCGGTGATCAGCGGCGTGAGTGCGGGTGCAGTGACGGAGGCGACCAGCGCCAACGCTGGAACGCCCACCGTGACCGGTGATCTCAACTCGACCGATGTCGACGGCACTAATGACGCCTGGACCGCTGTGACGACGGCGACCGCCAGCACCAACGGCTACGGCACCTACACCATGGATGCTACGGGTCACTGGAGCTACACGGTCGACAATACAAAAGCGACCGTCAATAGCCTAAACAACGGGGGAACCTTGACCGACAAGTTCACGGTCATGACCGCGGACGGCACGCCCAAGGAAGTGTTGATCACCATCAACGGAGCAACGGATCCAGCCCTGCCGGCGAATGCAACACCGGTTAATGCCGGTAACGGCAACAACAATTCAAGCGCCAACGACGCATATGATTTGAGTGGCTTCACCTACATTAAATCGAGCGATCCAGACGTCAGCAATGCCGCGACAAGCCCGTCAATCAGCGTCTCGGCCACAGGTACGAATTTCCAAACTGATTACTACAAGCTTGTGGTTGCGGCGAATAATACCGCCGTTGTTTTCGACATCGACAACGCAAATTTTGACAGCGTTATTAGACTTACAAAATCTGGTGGGGGATTTAACGCGATCCTGAGTGATGACGACGCAGCACCTGGCGAAACTGGAGGCAATCACTCGTACATTTCCACCGTGTTGAGCGCAGGCACGTACTTCTTGCAGGTGGGTGTGTACGACGGAGGTCTAGGCACCTTCTATAATTGGACTGGTAAGAGCTACGAACTGCAGGTCTCAGTCAAAGCGGCGGGTCAGGACCCGATCATCCTTGATCTCGATCACAACGGCTTCACCTTCACCTCGGTCGAAGATGGCGTGAAGTTCGACATCGATGCCGATGGCCACAAGGATCAGGTCGCCTGGACCAAGACCGACGGCATCCTTGCCTTTGACGTCGACGGTAATGGCAAGATCGACAACGGTTCGGAAATCTTCACCCCGAACTTTGCCGGTGGCGCTCATGCCGGCGGTGTGGCGGCGCTTTCGACGCTTGACGTCAATCATGACGGCAAGATCGATGCGTCCGACACCGGCTTCGACAAGCTGCTGGTCTGGCAGGATGCGAACGGCAATGGCGTCAGCGACGAGGGCGAGCTGAAGGGCCTGAACGACTATGGCATCACCGGCATTTCGCTCGATGCCGACAGCGCGGAAGGTTATATCGACGGCCAGTCGCTGTTTGCGGAAGGCTCGTTCACCTATGCCGACGGTTCGACCGGCTCCTTCGTCGAGGTCGGCTTCGACACCCTGTTCAGCGATGCTCCCGACCACGTGCTGGTCGGAACGGACGGTGACGATATCCTCGCCGCCATGCCGGGCCTGACGCAGATGACCGGCGGTGCCGGCGCCGATACGTTCGTGCTCGATCCTTCGGCCCTGCACGAACTCGACATGGCCGACATCATCACCGACTACAAGTCGAGCGACGGTGATGCGGTCGATGTTTCGAAGCTTCTCGACACCCTGCTTGGTCATCAGGCAACCGGTGAAGAGGCTGCTGCGAATGTTCGCACCACGATCGCCGGTAACGACACGACCGTCAGCGTTCAGGTCGCGACCGACAGCTGGAAGGATGTCGCCGTGCTTCAGAATCATACGGAAGCCGTCAAGATACTCTTCGACGACGACAAGCACTCGGCGAACATCTCGCACGTATAAAGCGAAGGGTGTTGCAAGTCAGAAACCGGAGAGAAGGCGCGCAAGCGCCTTTTCTTGTTTAAGTAATGTCTTGCAAAAGAATTTGACGAGGAAGGACTGTTCTAAATTTATACAATTAGGGGACGTGTAGCGCGTGTAATCCCCGCACCGCAACAGCAGTTCTCCATGTGTCTCGGCGGCTACACAAGAGGTAAATGTATACGCCTGAGAAAGGGGAGGGGATCATCTGCTTTTGCATCCAATCAGTTGGCTTTATAAATTTTTTGTTAAAAAACAAATGGATGCATGGTTTCCATTTGGTAATTAACCCTAGAGCGATGAATATCGGAAGCAGGCTTGGGCCGCTGAATTAGAAATGATAATACTTCCCAACGAAATCGCCGCAGTATATGAATGCCGACATGGGATTTAATCGGCGAGGGGCATCCGATTGTTTAAGAGCACAAGAATTTTAACGACGCTGCTGGCGACCGTAGCCTTGGGGGTTGTGTTTAACGCACCTGCGAACGCGATGACGCTCGATGAAGCGGTAGCAAAGACTCTCAAGACCAACCCGCAGATCATGCAGGCGGTAGAAAACCGTGAAGCGGTCGAGTTCGAGTTGCGGCAAGCACGGGGTCTTTACCTTCCTTCCATAGATTTGCAAGCAGGTGTAAGCCGCCGTAGACTGTCAAACAGCAGTACTGGCACGCTGACACGCGACTACGAAAACTTCAAAGGCTCCGATGTGAGCCTGACGATTACTCAAACGTTGTTTGACGGCGGCAGCCGCCGCTCTCAGGTCGAGCAGCAGGCATCGCGCGTCGACGGCGCTTCGTTCCGCGTTGTTGAGCGGTCCGAGTCGCTGGCTCTTCAGGTCACCCAAGATTATCTTGAGTATATCCTGCAGTCCAAGATTGTCGGTATCGCCCAGCAGAACGTCGCTGCCCACAACCAGATTCTCGGCGATATCGGCGCCAGCATCCAGGGTGGTGCGCTGACTGACGCCGACCGTCTGCAGGGCCGTGAGCGCCTCGAGGCGGCCCGTGCCCGGTTGCGCGAAGCCCAGGAAGAGCTGGAACTCACGAAGATCCGCTTCCTGAAGACGGTCGGGGAGCCGATCGGTCCGGTCAAGGTGCCGGTATCGCTCGCCAAGTTCATTCCGAAGACGCTCAACGACGCGATCTTCATCGCCAAGAAGAACAGCCCGCAGATTCACGCGGCCGATGCCGACGTCGATGCGGCGGATGCAGGCGTTCGCGGTTCGCGCGCCAACTATCTCCCGAAGGTCGATCTTCAGGGTAGCGCGCGCGTCGGTAACGACATCGATGGCAACCAGGGCAATACCAACGACGTTCAGGTCGGTGTGACCGCCCGCTGGAACCTCTATCGCGGCGGTATCGACCAGGCGCGCGAGCAGGAGCAGATCCGGCGCGCCAGCGAACAGCGTTACGGTCTGGCGCAGGCCCATCGCGAGGTTGAAGAATCCATTCGTTCCGCATGGAACGAGCGCAGCGGCCGCGGCGAACTGTCGACGATCCTGGCGCGCCAGTCCTCGACGAACGGTAGCCTCGTCTCCTCGTATCGCGAGCAGTTCAAGGTCAATCAGCGTTCGCTTCTCGACGTCCTGGATGCCCAGAACACCCGTTTCAACACCAGCATTCTTGCGGAAACCGCACGATTTGCTTCGCTTTTCGCCGAATACAAGATCTTGGCCGCATCGGGCAGCCTGCTTCAGTCGATGAAGCTGAAGCCCGTTGGTCAGGCTGAGGCGTATGCCCGGAATGAGTTTGCTGTCCCGGGCGGCGTCACGAATCCTGGCTATGTCGAAGTTGACTCCCGTCAAAAGGCTGGCATGCCCATGGATCTCCTGGCGCCGATCCGACAGTAACGGATTGGCAAGGACCAAATGCTCAACGTAAAGCTCGACCACGCAGACACTACGCCGTTTCGGACATTTAAAACTGCATTCAGGTCTGTTGCGAGCTTTTACGGGCGCCCGACGTCAGACATCGTCCTGTTTTCCGGATTGCCGGATGAGATTTCCGAATCTCTTGAACTGGACGATGTCGAGCATCTGGCCCAGCGCATCGGACTGGAAGTCATCCGTCATGGCGAACGCGAGTGTCGCGAGGGCAATTTCGATTGTCCCGCCATCATCGTCTTCGAGAACGGCGGTGTCCTGCCGCTGCTGGAAGCCGATGCCGATGGAAACTATGTCACAGACCTGGTTCCGGCGTCGGGAAATCCCGTCAAGCTGACGCGTCAGGAACTCGTGGCGCTAAAGCCGAGCTTCGGCTTTGCCTTCACGCTTTATTATCAGAACGCGTCCGACAATGCTTCGGTCGGCACGGCCGGGGAAATCGAGCGCCGCCACTGGTTGTTGCGGGCGCTGGTTCCCTATTGGCGTACCTATATGCGCGTCATCATGGCAGCGCTGTTCATCAACCTGATCGCGCTCGGCTCGCCGCTGTTCACGATGAACGTCTACGACCGCGTGCTTCCCAACAAGGCGTTTCCGACGCTTTGGGTGCTCGCCATTGGCATCACGCTTGCCTACACGTTCGATTTCCTCTTGAAGACTGCCCGCGCCGCGCTCATCGATCATGCCGGACGAAACGCGGATCTGCGTCTTTCCCAGATGATCTTCGACAAGGTGCTGAATTCGACGCTCGCGTCGCGCCCTCTGTCGACAGGCGAATATGCCAACCGCGTCACGCAGTATGAATTCGTCCGCGAGTTCTTCACGTCCAACACGGTCGGCCTGCTGATCGATACGGCGTTCGTATTCATCTTCTTGATCGTGATCTATATGCTTTCAGGCTGGCTTGTGGTGATCCCGGCGGTGGCGCTGGTGCTGTCCGTGCTGATCGGCCTGCACGCCCAGGCCAAGATCGGCCACCGCATGGCGGCCGCCACCAACGAGGCATCGCGCCGTCAGTCGCTGCTCGTCGAGACGATTTCGACGATCGAGACCGTGAAGAGCCTCCGCGCCGAAGCGGGCATGCTGCGTCGCTGGCAGGAGCTGATGAAGCTCTCGAGCCGTACCAGCGAGGAAATCAAGCACGTCTCCTCGAATGCCGTAAACCTCACCAATCTTGTCCAGCAGATGGTCAGCGTTCTGATCGTGATTGCCGGCACCTACGAGTTTTCCGAGGGTCATCTGGCAATGGGCGCGATCATCGCGACCGTTATGCTGGCAGGCCGCGCGGGGGCGCCGCTTGGTCAGATCGCCATGGCGCTTGCCCGTTTCCGGCAGGCGATGACGTCGCTCAAGATCCTCGACAAGATTATGGAACAGCCGGAGGACCGCCCGTCCACGGTGGGTTTCGTGAACCGCGAGATCAAGCAGGGCGGCTTCAGCTTCCAGAACGTCTCCTTTCAGTATCCGGGATCTGACTACAAGGTCATCAACCAGCTTTCGCTAACCGTCGCTCCCGGCGAGCGGGTCGGGATCATCGGTCGCATCGGCTCGGGCAAGACGACGCTCGGCCGCCTTCTCGACGGCCTTTTCCTGCCGTCCGATGGTCGCCTGCTGATCGACGGCGTCGATATCCGCCAGTATCACATGTCGGAAGTCCGCTCGGCGGTCGCGGTGGCCGGACAATCGTCCGACCTGTTCTCGGGGACGGTGAAGGAAAACCTGCTGATCGGCCGCGCCGATGCGACGGACGAGGAATTGCTCCATGTGTCGCGCATGACCGGCGTCGACGAGTTCGTTTCCAACCATCCGCGTGGTTTCGACATGCCGGTCGGCGAGCGCGGCAGCAATCTCTCCAGCGGCCAGAAACAGGCTCTGGCGATCGCCCGCCTGCTCCTGACCAAGCCCAAGATCGTGTTCCTCGACGAGCCGTCGGGCGCCATGGACCTTGCGAGCGAGCGCCATCTGCTCGCCAAGCTGTCGACCGCATTCAGTCGTGAGACGACGCTGCTGATCGCCACGCACCGCTTCAGCATGCTGGAACTGTGCGACAGGCTGGTGGTGATCGACAAGGGCCGCATCGTTGCCGACGGGCCGAAGGCGGCCGTGCTCGAGGCGATGCAGCGCAAGGGAGCAAAGCCGTGAGCAGAGGCGTTCACGACAATCCCCCGTTCTTCGCCCGCATGCTGGTAGGCCTGGTGGCGGCCTGCATGGCGACGTTCCTCGCCTGGGCAGCGCTTGCGGAGATCGACGAGATCGCCCGCGGCGAAGGCAAGGTCATTCCGGTTTCCAAGACGCAGATCATCCAGTCGTCCGAAGCCGGCGTCGTCCAGGACATAGCCGTTCAGGTCGGCCAGGTTGTCCGCAAGGGCGATCTGATCGTCCAGCTGAACAATACGACGACCGAATCCACGCTCGGCGAATCCGTTGCCAAGGCGAGGGCGCTCGGCGCCAAGATCGCACGCCTGCAGATGGAAGAAAAAGGCGAATACGACCAGCCGTTCGTATGTCCGGCCGATGTCCTGGCGGTCGCCAAGAACGTCTGCGACAACGAAGATCGGCTGTTCCAGGCCAACAAGGCCAGTTACAAGAACAAGTTCGACGTGCTTCAGGAGCGCATGAAGCAGCGGCAGAACGAACTCAGCGAAGCCAATGCCAACATCGATCGGCTTGAACAGAATATCGCCTCCTCGGTGCGGCAGCGGGATCTTTACGGTCCTCTGGCCAAAAAGGGCCTGGTCTCGCAGACGCAGCTTCTGACGATCGAAAGCCAGCTTACGGACCAGCAAGGCCAGCTCAAGGTCTACCAGGAAAGCCTGATACGCCTTCGCGGTGCCGTCGAAGAAGCAAAGCTCCAGGTTGGGGAAATTTCGCTGGCTATCCGCCAGCAGGCCCTGACGGACAAGGCGCAGGCCCTGGCGGAACTCTCCGTCATCGATGAAACGATCCGCGGCGCTTCGGACCGCGTCAAGCGCACGGATATTCGCTCGCCGGTCGATGGCATCGTCAATACGCTCGAAGTCAATACGATCGGCGCCTATGTGGATCCGGGCCGTGTGGTTGCCGGCATCGTTCCGACGGCCGACACGCTGCTGATCGAAGCCCGCATATCACCCCGCGACGTCGCGTTCGTCCGCCGCGGGCAACCGGCGATCGTCAAGATCACAGCCTATGATTTCGCGATTTTCGGCGGGCTCGACGGCGAAGTGACCAATGTTTCAGCTGACAGTATCGTTGAGAAGGAAAAGGGCGAGACCTATTATCTCGTCCAGGTCAAGACCAATAAGTCCGAGCTGGAGCGCAACGGCAAATCCTATCCGATCATTCCTGGCATGATTGCGTCCGCCGAAATCATGACGGGCCGCAAGACAGTCCTCAGCTATCTCATGAAGCCTATCAATCGGGCGCGTTCCGATGCGCTTACCGAACGCTAGAGCCTCCAATGAAATCAGGTGCGCTTTCAATGTCCGGCATCGAACCTGCGGGCGATCCGCTGCCGATTATCGACAAGGAAGAAGTCGAGCCGCGTTTTCGCGCGGTCGTGGCGCGCAATGGCGAGCGCCGCGGCATCAGGCTTGAGAAGATTTATTGGGAAGGCCTCAGCCGCATGTCGGCGGCCGGCAAGATAACCACCGGCGACCTGGTTCAGTACACTGCGGCCCAGATGCCGGAAGGGGGCAATCTCACCTCGCTGCTGCGTGTCCTCAGCCTCAAATGGGCGCTTGGGCGGCTGGCGACGGTCGAGGAAGTCTCGTCGCTGGAAAATCTCGGTGCGCTGGTTCAGGCATCGCCGTCCCCGACGGTCGTTTTGACACGCGAAAAGCGGCTGCAGTTCTTCAACGAACCGTTTCTGGTCATGCTTCGGCAACGGCTGGTCGGTGAGGATGCGTCGCAGCTGATGAAGACCCTGAAGTTCTCGATCGACACGCAGATCGAAGACGCAATGGATACGCTGCAGATGAACCGCGGCAAGACCTTGAATACCGGCTTCACGATCTCCTGCGCCAGACAGGTCATCAAGGGCCAGATCAATCTGGCCCTTGCCCCGGCACACGAAAAGCCGATGCTGATCGGCTATATTTCCCGTTATTGACGTCCAGGGCCGGAGCGCACCGCATCCCGGCCCGGAGAGCTTAGAAGTTTACACCTTCGCCGGGCGCGATCTTTTCCAGCGGCGTTGCCATTGCGACATTCTGGTCCTTGCGGCGGGAGCCGTGCAGGAAACCCTTGCCTCCCTTGATCGAATAGAGCGGCATGTAGTCGGGAAGCTGCGTATCCAGGAGAACCTGGTTGCGCATGTTGTCGAGGATGAAGAACCTGCCGCCGGCTTCGACCGAAAGGACGGCGTGGTAGAAGTGCCGCTTCTGGTCGAACAGGACGACGATCGACATCTGGTCGGGGTCGATGCCTTCCGCGCGAAGTGCCGCCATTTTGAGGATTGCGAAATCTTCGCAATCGCCCTGCTGGAGGCTCAGCGTTTCCCGGGGGGTGCTCCAACGGTCGGTAACCTTGTAGGCGTCCTGGTCGGTACGGTAGCGGATGGACTGGTTCACCGCGGCATTGACGGCGTTGAGCTTGTCGCGGATCGACGATTGCGATGTGTTCAGACCGACGAGCTGGATGGCGGCGAAGGCGGGGCTGCAGCCCTTGCCGTTGCATTTTACCGCGGTGCCGCTGTCCATTTCTTCGAGGGCGGGCGCGAGCTTCTTCAAGGCGGCTAGGCGCTTGAAGGGAATGGCGACCGTATCGAACACGGCGCCGTTGGGCGCTGTCGGCTCTACGCGCTTGGATGGAGACAGGTCGGCCGGCTTGATTGCGACCTCGATTACGTTCGCAGGTCTTGCCGCGGGCAGGGCGATCGTCGAGCCGAGCTGACTGAATGTCTGAAATGCTGCGGCAACCTGTACGTTCCGGAACGCAAGCGAAGCCATGACGGAGAGCGGCGTCGGAAGATATTCCAGGACGTGAGCTCCGATAACCGCTACGCCGGCTCCAGTATTTATCGGGAACTTTTGGTCTGCGATTGGAGCTGAGACCGCAATAGAAGCAATGAATGGTAATGCGAGAGCTGTAGCGATTGCGACTTTCAGGGTATTCTTCTTATTCGCCATTTTTTATCTCCCTTGATAGAGAGATGCTAGCAAGCGCTGCTGAATTTCTGGTTTTTGAAGATAGATAATCTATAAATAAGTTATTTGAGATAAAACGTATAAAATTTTATATTTCCGCGTGGGTGCTTGTTAATGATTTTTGTCTGGGATAGCATGCTATTGCCACAACCAAGAAGGCCGCAGAGTGGTCCAGGAAATGCCCCAAGGACGTTCGTTTTTTTACCCTTCAGATCTCGCCGACGTTACTCATAAGGCCTTCCGAATGACGACGCGCCTGCGTCCGATACGCATATCGCTGCTGGGTTTGTTGGCTGCCGCCATGCTGTCCGGATGCGAGTCCTCGTCCGTTGCCGACAAGGTTCTCGACGACAAGGCGCTGAAGCCGCCGCCATCCGTGGTTGAGGAAACATTCGGGCGTGGTTCGACGGAAGTCACCGTGCTTTTGACCAAGGCGCCGAACGGCCTCTATGAGGGTGCGGCGCGCGATATACGCGATGGTGCGGCACTTGCCATCGGCGAACTTGACGATGCCGGCGTCATGAAGATCAAGGTGATCGACGTGGCGGAGGGACCGGCCGCCGTGGCCCCGGCGCTCGCGGCGGCCAGGGCCCGAAATTCCGGCCTGCTGATCAGTTACGCGCCGCAGGCGACGACGGCAGCGATTGCCGCCATTCCGGCCGATCAGCGTCCGCCGCTGATCAATCTTTCAAGCCCTGTGACCGGCGCGAAAGTCTTCAATTTCGGGTTTGACGAGGTGGCGAGTGTTGCACGGGGCGTGCGCGCGGTCATCGCCTCCGGCCATAAGAGAGTTGTCGTCCTGACGCCCAATAGCATAGCCGGTGTCGATGAGGAGCGCTTGAGATCTGCGGTCGGTCAGGCCGGCGGTGCCTTGATCGGCGTTGTTCGTTATGATCCAGCCGCGCCGCCTGGTGACTTGCTTACCCGCAACAAGGCTCTGCTCGATGATGCCGGCGCCGTGGTGCTGATGGGGGATTCTGCGGCGGTTGGAGCCATCCTGAAGGGTGTCAGGACCTCTTTCGCAAAACTGGCCGTGGTCGGAACCAGCCATTGGCCGATAGAGCTTTATGCCGATCCGGCTGCCAATGGCGTTATCATCGCAGCGGTCGATCCCGACGCCTCCCTGTTGATCGGCGAGCGATATCGTCGCTTCAACAAGCGTTCGCTCTCGGTCTATGCCGCGGAGGGTTACGACAGTATCGCGGTCGCCGCCGGCCTCGTCAGAGGCAAGGGTGCAACGGCGTTGACGCCGGAAGCGCTGACGACGAAGACTGGATTTCGAGGTGTTACGGGCCTGTTCCGGTTCACGCCGAGCGGGGTGGCGGAGCGGAAGATCGGGCTCTACAAGATCGACGGTGGTCGGTTGGTGGCCATCGAGCCGAAGGCCGTCAGTTTTTAAAAACCAGGTGCCGTGGCCGATGATGAAGATCCTGCCGCAGCCGAGGAGTGGAGTTTAAACGGCGCGAGCGCATCGATGGGGCACAGGCGGTGACCGGCCTTGATGCCGGCATCGGCGCCAGGTCCTGCCCATCCGGGAGCAAATCCCCAATCTGCTGGTCGAGACGAAAAACGCGTTCCGCTCCTCCTATCTTTTTCATCAGCGGCGACCTTTCGGGCGAGCGCTATTTCCCGGACACTGCCAGCCGAATATCATCCAACGGAGAAACCGGGAGATTTACATGGTTGAGTATCGCTATCTGGGCCGCAGCGCCCTCAAGGTTTCGCCGCTGACACTGGGGGCCATGATGTTCGGCAACCAGACGCCGGACGACGTGGCCTTGCGCATCATCGACAAGGCGCGCGACCAGGGGATCAATTTCATCGATACCGCCGACGTCTACCACGACGGCAAGTCGGAGGAGGTCGTCGGG
This sequence comes from Neorhizobium tunisiense, assembly GCF_039631515.1. NCBI lineage: Bacteria > Pseudomonadati > Pseudomonadota > Alphaproteobacteria > Hyphomicrobiales > Rhizobiaceae > Neorhizobium > Neorhizobium tunisiense. The sequence continues at coordinate 19,100 of NZ_JBDIUU010000002.1, forward strand.
CGCGGCATCAAGGCTCATCGCGACGACTGGGTCGTGGCGACGAAGTTCGTCAATTTCCACAACAATAAACCCAACCAGGGCGGCCATTCGCGCAAATGGGTCTTCCAGACGGTCGAGAACTCGTTACGCAATCTGGGCACCGATTATATCGACATCCTCTATTTCCATCGCTCCGTTTTCGATGCGCCTCTGGATGAACCGATGCGGGCCATCGCCGATCTGATCAAGGCCGGCAAGCTGCGGTATTTCGGCGTTTCCAATTTCCGCGGCTGGCGTATCGCCGAGGTGTCGCACCTCGCCGACCAGCTGGGAATCGACAGGCCGATCGCCAGCCAGCCGCTCTACAACATCGTCAACCGCACGGCGGAAGCCGAGCAGTTGCCGGCTGCCGCAGCTTATGGTCTCGGCGTGGTTTCCTACAGCCCGCTCGCGCGCGGCATCCTCACCGGCAAGTACAATGTCGGAGAGGCGCCAGCCGCCGACACGCGCGCCGGGCGCGGGGACAAGCGCATGCACGACGTGGAGTTTCGAGAGGAATCGATCGTAATCGCCAAGCAGATTGCCGCGCATGCACAAGCGAAGGGGATTGCGGCTGGCGATTTTGCGCTCGCCTGGGTGCTCAACAACCAGCTCGTCACATCGGCGCTTGCCGGCCCGCGCACTGAGGAGCATTGGGACGGTTATGTCCGTGCGCTTGAGGTCAAGCTGGACGCGGAGGATGAGGCGCTGGTCGATCGTCTGGTCGCCACCGGCCATCCCTCGACGCCGGGCTTTACCGATCCCGCTCACCCGGTCGAGGGCCGCGTTGCCCGTTCGGCAGGTGGATCGGCATCGGTCGCTCCGCTCACGCGCTCGCAAAGCGTCGCCTAACCGATCCGGCGGGTCAGGAACCTGGGTTTGGGAGCTCTATAACTCAGCGAGCAGTGCTCGGTACCGGAAGCCGAGAATTCCCCGAGCCTCATCCGAATGGGCAGTTCCATTTCTGCAGGCCTGCTCTATCTGCTGGTGATCCGGGGTTCTCTCTCAAAGGCATAAATGACTTCAGCAGATTCTGAGACGGAAACGACGGATGTCTGCATCGTCGGCGCAGGCCCCGTCGGGTTGGCACTCGCCTTGAAGCTGGAGGAACTCGGGCTTACCGTAATTCTGCTCGAAATGGGCGGCGCGGCGGAGGTTGCCGGTTCCGGCGGTATAGAATTTATCAACGACCATCATGCTCCTTCGATGGCGATGTCCCGTCCGGGCATCGGTGGTGCGTCGGCACTCTGGGGTGGCCGGTGCGTCACTTTCGACGATCTGGATTTCGAGGTGCGGGATCATGTGCCGTTTTCCGGTTGGCCAATTTCCCACAAGGAGCTTCGCCGCCACTATCCGGAGGCGCTGACATTCCTCAATTGCAATGCCGGCGAGCCTGCCTTTGTGCCGATCGGCGTCTCGGACAACAGCATCGACACGAACGCCTTGGAGCGATGGAGCCGTTTCCCTGATCTGGGGCCGATGTATGGAGAGAGGCTCAAGGCTTCCAGGCGTATTCGCCTCGTCAACGCGACTGTCGCTGGCATCACGCTCGATGCGTCCGGTGGGCGTGTCGAAGGTCTCACAGCCTACGTCGCCGGGCAGAAAAGTCAGATCACGGCAAGAACTTTCGTCCTCGCCGGAGGAGGGCTGGAGAATGCCCGCCTGCTGCTCGCTCTGCGTGAGAGGCGGCCAGAGGCAGTGGGCGGTCCCGACGGCCCGCTCGGACGCTTCTACCAGGGGCATCTGACTGGTTACATTGCCGTGCTGCAATTGGACAAGCCCAGGCTCGCGAACCACTTCGCCTTCAGTGTCGACGACGAAAACTATGTCTTCCGTCACAGGCTGCAGATCACGCCGGCGATCCAGGCGGAGGAGAAGCTTCTCAACTGCGTCTTCTGGATCGACGCGATTTCGGTCGCCGACCCCGTGCATGGCTCGGGCGCGCTGTCGCTCATCTATCTGTTCCTGAAGATGTTCGGGCTCTATCGCCGTCTCTCGAAAGGCCTGGCTCCGACGGCCAAGGGGCCTGAGAATATCGACCGCCGACAGCATTGGCGGAATATCCGCGCCGATCGCCGGTCGGCCGTCGATCTGTTGGGGTCGGTTCTCAACATGTTGGAGCGACGCATCGAACCGTGGCGCACCCTCATCAATCCAAAGGGCCGCTATCTGCTTCGCTACCATGCCGAACAGGTGCCCAATCCGGAAAGCCGGGTCCAATTGCAACCTCAGGGCGGAGCAGGCACCCAGGCTGCTCTTGTCGTCGACTATCGCGTAACCGAACAGGACTTGAGTTCAGTCCTGAAATCGCACGAGATTCTCGATGCGTGGCTACGACGAACCGGGGTTGGCCAACTGGAGTATCTGCATGATACCCTCCACCGGCGGCAGGCGGTGCTCAGCCAGGCATTCGACGGCTATCACCAGATCGGCCTCAGCCGCATGTCCGGCAATCCCGACGAGGGGGTGACCGATGCCGATTGCCGCGTGCATGGAATTGGCAATCTCTATCTCGCCGGCAGCGGCCTGTTCCCGACAGGAGGCCATGCCAACCCGACTTTGCCGGCGGTGGCGCTGGCGCTCCGGCTCGCCGAGCACCTTTCCGAAAAGCTCAGGCGATGACGGTTCGCCGGCGTCTGGCGGGGTAGGCGAATGCGGAGGAATTTTTGCGAAGGGTCAGCCGGCCGGCCGCGTAGAACATCAGGAACGAGCCGATCTGATAGGGGAAAAGCACATCGACTTCCACGAAAGCCCGTATCAGCAACAGAACGCTCAGCGCGCATAGCAGCGTCGATCCAGGATCGCGGTTGCGGCTCAGCATCGCGCTCAGATGGCCGAAGACGTTTGTCAGCATGATCATGCACAGCAGGGCGAGCCCAACGAGGCCGGTCTCGACGGCGACCTCGATGAACGTGTTGTGGAAATGGAAGCCGCTGCGGGCGGTGATGAAGAAATCGTCCCACAATCTCTCGGCATCGGCGAAGCCAGGAACCCAGTAACCCTGATAGCCGGTGCCCAGGATTGGGTTCTCGCGGATCGCCTCGATCCCCTGCTGCCAGAGATAGGTCCGTCCCGTCAGCGTCGAATCCTTGCCGAATATGCCGAGGACCGCGTCGACGGCGCCGATCTGGAGCGCCCCGATCACCGCGACCACTCCAATCACCACCAGTCCGGCGACCAGCAGCTTGCGGTGATTGGGGGCAAGATGGGCGACCGGCATATAACCGAGGCAAAGCGCCAGAACGCCGGCGGTGGTGATGGCGGAGGTCGCCGATTGCGAGGCGAGAAGGCAATAGGCGCTCAGGAGGCCGACGCCGCCCGAAGCTATCAACCAGATACCTTTCTGCCGCCAGATGAGCAGGTAGGAGGCGGCGAAGAAAAGGCCGAGCGAGGCGTAGAAACCGAGCTGGTTCTTGGAGGAGAAGGCGCCGACGAAACTGTAGCTGCCGTCGATCGCGTCGTAGAGGTAGGTCCCGAACAGCATGGAATAGAGGAGCACGATTGCCGTGCCCACGATCGCGCCGCGGGTCAGTGTCAGCACGCTGATCGTGCGCATGGCGATCAGCGCGCAGACCACGTGCGTCAGGTATTGTATCGCGGTGCGCAGCGAGATGCCGAAGGCCGGCGACCAGAAGGCGGAAATGAAGCAGAACAGCGCAAAGCCGAATATCCAGAGATATTTGAGATAGTTGCCGAGAGCCTGCCGATAGTCGGCGAACAGCAGCAGGAACCATACGCCGTAATAAGCGAGGATCGAAATCTGCCCGAACCGGCTCGAATAGGCGAACACGAAGAAGGACAGCGCGACCGCGGCCACGCCATAGACTTCATTTCGATCCGGGTCGATCAGTGCAGATTTCGCAATCCTCATGCGATCCTCATTGCATCAGGAGCTCGGCGGTGACCTTGACGACGTCGCCAGGCAGAAGCTTGTCGTTTTCGCCGACGACCACCTCTTTCGGCCCGCGGCCGTCGTCCCGCACCACGGTGTACTTGATGGTGGCAGACTTGCCCGAAGGGTCGAATTTCAGCGCTTCGGCCGACTGAGCCACGGCTTCCGACATCAGTTCGCGGCTGGTGCCGAGCTGCAGACCGAGCTTTTCGAGCTCGGCATCGGTGTTCTGCAGCTCCTGGGCGCGCTGGGCCTCCCAGTCGTTGCGCAGGTTGATCTCGTCCTGGTTCGCCTTGTTGATATCCTGCTTGGCGCGAAGGGTGGAGGTGTCGATATCGAGGAGGTTGCCTTCGATGGTCGCTGCTCTTTCCTCGGCGGTGATGCGGCGGCTGGATGTCGCAAGTCCCTGTTCGGTCAGCTTCGCCATCTTTTCGCGATCCTCGCTGACGAGCTGCAATTGCCGCTTCTGGGTCTCGGCCTTCTGGCTGAGCGACTGGACCTCGTTTTCGAGCAGCGAGCGCAGGTCGGTGAGCGCCTTCAGCTGAAGTTCGTACCGGTCCCGCCGCGATTTCATCAGCGAGGCTTCGCTGGCGATCAGTTTTTCGGCGTTGCCGACGTCCTTGAGTTCCGGGGGGACTTTCAGATCGGTGGCGCCGGCGACTTCCGCCAGCAGCCGTGCACGGCGAGCGAGAAGCCGGCCGCGCTCGGAATCGTAGACGGAGGCGTCGCCGCGGGCATTGATGAAATCGCGGGCGAAACGCTGGCCCGAATCGGATCGGAGAAGGCCGCCGGCAAGGCTGATGGCCTTCAGCACGGTGAGGTTGGGAGTATAGGGATATTCGCCCGGCGTATGCACGTCGCCGGCCAGGAAAACCGGCCGGAACTGGGCGATTTCCACGGACGCCGACGGCAGGTTGCGCAACGCGAATTTGCCGCGCAATTCCTCGCCGATGGTCTTTGCCACTTCGCCCGCCGTCTTGCCGGCTGCCGGGAGGTCGCCGATGAAGGGAAGCGAGAGCGATCCGGTCGGCCCGATCGTATAGTCGCCGCTCACCGCATCCCAGTTGCGGATCGTGCCATCGGCCGGCTGCCACTCCGCGACGCGGATGCGCAGCTTGTCCATCACGCCAAGGCGATAGCCGGCCTCGTCCGCAGTCGCGCTACCGGCCAGAGCGATTGTGATCGCACCGGCCAGAAAACATAAAGCACGCAGGCCCCTCGCGGAGGCGGTTTGTGTCTGCATGGATTTTTCCTTCAAAAGGCGCGGAATCAGGCCCGCGCTCCAAGCCCGCCAAAATCGCCGATCCCGTCACAGGGGCCGACGCCTCAGCAGAGGGTGTGGATGATCTGATTAGTAACTGCCGCGTGCCATGCAGACGGCGGGGATCGTTTTGACGATGATGGCGACATCACCGATGAGCGACCAGTTCTGGACGTATTGGGTGTCGAACGCGATACGGGTGTCATAGGAAACGTCATTGCGGCCGCTGATCTGCCAAAGGCCGGTCAGGCCCGGGCGCGTGCTCAGGTAGTAGGCAGCAAAGCTGTCATAGAGGTTCAGTTCCTCGTCGACCACAGGGCGTGGGCCGACAACGCTCATTTCACCCCGCAGAATGTTGAGAAGCTGCGGAAGCTCGTCGAGGCTGAGCTTGCGCAGCACGGTGCCGACAACCGTCACGCGGGGGTCGGCCTTGAGTTTGCGCGTCGCTCGCCATTCCTCCGCGGCTTGCGGGTTGGCTTTCAGGTGGTTTCGCAGGATTTCGTCGCCATTCACGGCCATCGTGCGGAACTTGAGGCATTTGAAGATGCGGCCGTTATGGCCGATCCGGGGATGGCCATAGAGAATAGGGCCATAGTCGGTAAACTTCACCAACGCCGCGATCATCAGGAAGATGGGACTGAACAGGATGAGGGCCAGGGCGGCGGCGGTGATATCGAAACTGCGTTTTGCCAAGCCCCCAGTTGGGAGAGTCATGCGGGCCTGGTCTGACGTTGAGAACGGCGAACCTGCCGAACGTGTCGCTGACTTCATAGAGTGAACTCCACTTAGGTTTTGCGATAGTCGGTGCCATTACGGCGCGTCATTGAGCGTTAATGTGATAATAAGTCTGTGTTCGCAATTTGATGAAGATCAAACTTTTCCGCCAACCGCCTCGGGCAGGGGGTGGGGCCTGATTCCCAACCCGCGATTGAGCCGGAACAACTTGGGAGATATACGCCGAAAGTACAGGAAATACTGTTGAAGGCGTGTAATATTGGCTATGTAGCTAATATTCGCATCTTGGCCCAAACTTGTCCCTGCGTCCTCTCCTGTCGCTTCCCCAGTTATAAATCGCGCAGCTTCTTGGCGACGGGGACCAAAGTAGCTTCCGTCTGGGACCAAAGGCCCACTCCTGTTGCGTCGCAATACAATGCTGCAGCGCAACAATGGTTGGCGGGTTCGCGTGAGCTTTGTAACAAAAGTTGATCGGGTTTGAGGGGAGTTGAGAGAACTGGCCGCGGATTTCGTTCCAACACGGTTGAATCCCGGCGAAAATGTGGCAAAACCGCGGCTTGAGAGCTTGTGGTACTGAGATAAAGATCGATCCATTGCCTGCAGTATTTATCGGGAACCTCGCGGACCTTACGAAAGTTTCACCAATAGCTGGCACTATCGAGATCGGAAAACTTGAATCCTCTCCGCCAGACTCATATGGTTGTTTTATCAGGAGAGGAGCCTGAAAAGCCTAGAGCGGAACATTTATGTTCGGGAGGAAGGATCATGTACGCGCCGCGCGTCTTTATCAGCATGACAGGGACTCTGCTCGTGTTCGCGGTGGCTGCGTACTTTATCACCGGGTCGCTCTATACGGCATTTATACAGACCCTGATCTGTGCCGTCCTGATCCAGGCGGGATATTTCGTCGCCATCCTCTATCTGGTCCGCCGTGAAAAGCAGTTGCGGGATGCAGGAATAACTTCGGATACCGCTACGACTGCCAAGAGCTCAAAGGACGGAGGCCGGCGGGATGGGCTGCGTGCCGATCCCGCTCCGCACCTTCCGGCCGGCGATACCTGAACGAAATAGCGCTTTTTTCTGCCAGTTTCACACGAGGGCCATTTTCCTGAGCCCATAGTTGCGTTGCGATGCAACATGGAGTGGGCTATGGCGGAAAACGCTTCTCAAACGATCTGCGTCATCATCGCGGTCAGGAATGGCGCGGAAACCATTGGAATTGCGATCCAATCTGCCTTGAACGAGGCGCGTGTCAGCGAGGTCGTGGTGGTCGATGACGGCTCGAGCGACGGCACTGCCGATGTCGCGCGTGATGCCGATGACAGGTCGGGACGGCTGACCGTTGTTTCGTTCGAAAAAAATCGCGGCCCTTCCGCCGCCCGCAACCACGCGATTGCCATATCGAGCGCGCCGCTGATCGGTATCCTCGATGCCGACGACTTCTTCTTCCCCGGCCGGTTCGCGCCGATGCTGGAGGAGGAGGGCTGGGACCTCATCGCCGACAATATCGCCTTCATCCACGAACCGAGCGAACCCGTCCGTCCGGAACGGTTCGAGACCCGGGCGCGGACGATGTCGCTTACGGAATTCGTGGAAGGAAACATCTCCAAGCGGGGTGTCAAACGCGGCGAGACGGGTTTCCTGAAGCCGGTGATGCGCCGGGCGTTCCTCGACGCCCACAGCCTTCGCTATAACGAGAACATGCGTTTCGGCGAGGATTACGATTTCTACGCCCGGGCGCTCGCCAAGGGCGCACGCTACAAGGTGATCGAGCATTGCGGGTATGGCGCCCTCGTGCGTCAGGATTCACTGAGCGGCCGGCACCGTACCGATGACCTGCGCAAATTCTACGAGGCCGACGAGGCGATGCTTGCCGATCCTGCGCTCAGTGGGGAGGAGAGGGCAGTGATCGTCCGGCATCGCGACCATACGCGCGACCGCTACGAGCTGCGTGCCTTCCTCGACATCAAGTCGCAGGCGGGCAACGGTGCGGCCATCCGGCACCTGCTCTCCCGCCCGCAGGTCCTGCCGGCCGTAGCGACGGGCATATTCCTCGACAAGCTCGATCTCCTCAGCGCCAGGTCGTCCAAGCCACAGGCGCAGCCGGTCGGCATGCGCTATCTTCTGCCCGGCACCCCCGCCGGTCAGGAATAATCGCGGCGTATCCCTTCCAGCATCGTCCGGAATCTCTCCTTGCGTTCGTCCAGAACCTCGATCGGGCTGAGCCGCGGTTCCGCGCGGCTTGCCTGCCAGAGTGCCAGCACTGACGGAGCTGCAAGTAACTGTTTTGCCATTCCGCGAAGGCCGGTCCGCGAGGGCGTCCGGGTAATGACCTCACCGCTGTGCGGCTCCGGCGCAGTCTCATGCGCGGGTTGCTGACCGTCGAAGCTGATGCCCCAGAAGCGCGAGCGTTTGGCCACCGCTTCTGCACGAGTGGAGACCGGCACATAACGCGGCTCGTATGTCGTCCCCACTGATGCGGCCCAGTCGTTCCATTTGAAATTGTTGATGGAACGGGAGCTGCTGACGGCCACCCACGGCACCCGGAAGGCATCTGCCAGGATCGCGCCATGCATCGATTCGGCGATGATCAGCTCTGACTGGGCGATATGCCGGATGACCGATTTCGCCTCGCCGCGCGGATCGAGATAGGTGAGGCCGACGGGCTCGCAGACGGCGTTCCACATGCCGAATTCCGCGGATTCCCAATGGGGAATGAAGGTCTTCCTGTGGATTTTCGGCAGGTTCTGGAATTCCGGCATGTCGGCGATCATCGCCGCCGGGTCGGTGATCGCCTTGTCGGGTGAAATGCCGAGCTTGGCGGCCGTCATCGGTCCGCGGACCGCCCGCACGTCCCATTCCGCCGCGTCGGCGACGTCAGGCGGCGTGCCGTAACCGTAGCCGCTGCCGATGACCAGTTTCTTCTGGCCAGCAGGCAGCAGGACCGGATTGAGGACCGTGCCGACGCCGACCAGCAGGACTTCAGGGTGGACGTCCCGAAAACCGGGAAGCAGCGCATCCCAGAGCCAGAGATTGAGGTCGTCGCCGAAATTGCCGTGATGCGATTCCCAGTAGTACGCTTTCATGCGGGCCTCCGTGGGATGATGAAATTAAAAGGAAACACAGGCATTTAGCGTGCGTTGCGGCCGAGTTTCCCGGCCCCGAGCTCGAATGCCGCCCGGATCAGCGCGGGATCGCGCATCACCCAGCGGGCAAGCAGGCCGAGGTCCGGCGCCTGGCGGCGCTTCACCCGTCCGGCCTGGCTCCAGAGGGCCTGCCGCCGGGCCGTGTTCTTGTAGGATGCGATCGAGGCGACGTCGCTGGGGCGGGAACGGAAACGCTCCTCCAGCGTATCGAGCGCCACCCAGGTGTTGAACTGCTGTCGCAGGAACTGCGGCGAGCGATTGTCGATGCTGTGGAAGATGTTGAGACCCATGCCACGGACCGCACCCTCTTCGTCGCAGAGCAGGGTTCGCTTCGATTTCAGGATGCAGTCGACGAAGAACAGCACGTCTTCGGCCGCCAGCCGCAGCGAGGGCTCGAAACGGACCGTCTCGAAGACCGGTCGGGCGATGACCATGCAGGAGAGATGCAGGAAGCTCCAGTTTTTCAGCATGACGCTGGCGAGATTCGGCATTTCGATCAGGAGCGGGTTTTCGGAAAGCCGCGTACCGCCTTCCGCCTGTTCGAGTTCGGCCATGCCGAAGTGGTAATAGAACTCGTCGCTTGCCTGCATCGACGCCCAGTAGCACTCGGCGTCGAAGCGGGTCATGCTCTCGAAGGCATTCTTCAGATGATCCGGCAGCCAGACGTCGTCCGAATCAAGAAGCGCCGCGTACCGGGTGGCAGCGGGTATGTTGTCGAGGCCGGTATTGCGTGCGGCACCCGGCCCGCCGTTCTGCTGGCGGATCACGTGGATGCGGGATCTCCAAGCATCTTCAATGCCTTGAAGCTCCATATCCGCGGAAAGGGGCGACTCGTCGTCGACAATGACGATATCGAAGTCCTGATAGGTCTGATCGAAAATCGATTTCAGTGCGCGGCGGAGAATGCCGGCTTCCTTTTGGAAAAATGGGATAACAACCGTGAACGTCGCCATGTTTTTGCCCCTGCCTTTTCAAAGAATTACAAGCCTCTGACGTTTGTCGGGCTCCGGGTTGGCGGCAGTGCGCTGCCGTATCGAATGACCTCCCGTAACAGGATCTGACCATCTGGCTCCCACCAAGACGATCACACTGGCCTCGGCCGAGCGCGCTATCAAAGACCGTTACATTCGGGCTGAAATTTGTCACGGGCTCCAATCTGGCAAGACCGCGGACCTCGGAAGATCCAGGATCGGTCCCTCCAACACCCGTTCCGGTGCTGTTTCAGCGATGATCGACAGGTCGTCCTGCCCACCTTTGCGGCGCAGTTAACGAACCGTTATCGGAGGCAACAAGGGGGCGGTGCAGTACGGGGGGCGATCCTTTCAACCGCTGCTTTTCTGCTGATCGAGCGCGCGTTTTGCAGACAATCTTCGAGCTCGTCCGTCGCCGGGAACGGGGCGACACGGCCGGCGACGGCTTCGCCTGATTGTGTCGCATATTTGCCCAGATTCCGCCACATTGCGTGCCGCCTACCAGCCGTTGAGGTACATGGATACGAAAGGGCTAGCCGTTTCGGCCTATTGCAAAAAGATTTTTTTGTGCTGTTGCGGTGCAACATCCCGAGCCCTGAATTGAGCCCGGAGCCCTTGAAAACCATAAGTCCACGGAGGCGTATCGGGTTCCCGGACAAGAGCCTCATCGAGCGTGAGTATTTTCGCGCGGGTTGCTTTTTTGCTGCGCCGCCACATTTTGCGCCAAACTCGGCCCGATCCTTTTTGCGTGACTGCGGGCTCAAGTCTGCTCTGATTGAAACGGTGGTGACGGGAGGCACTGCCCAAAAAGGGTGACTCGTTTGACTGTCGATCCAAACATATCCTCCCGTATCAATCTGATGCGTATCCTGCTGATCTCCGGCATACTCTTCGTCCATGTGCCGCACGATCCCGCGACCAGCCCCTTCCTGGGGTTGAATGGTTTGTTCGATTGGCTCAGGGTTTTCCTCGGAGACAGCCTGTTCCGTATCGGCGTGCCGTGCCTCAGCGCGATTTCCGGCTACCTGCTGTTCCAGCGTGGCTGGGAGACGTTCGACTATGCCAAGACACTTCGCTCCAAGACGAGGACTGTCCTGGTACCTTTCCTATTGTGGAACCTCGGTCTGCTTGGGGCCGTGCTCGCCATCCAGCCCATGGACATCGGTATCGGGTATTTCCCGGATCTTTGGAACCTCCCGACACGGGAATTCCTGGACAACGCATTGGCCACGGAAGGTTTGCCGATCAATATTCCGCTCTACTTTCTGCGCGACCTGATCGTCTGCATCATCCTGTCGCCGATCCTTGCCATGTCGGTACGGCGTTTTCCGGCGGCGACGCTTGGGGTGCTGTTCCTGCTGGCGATCACTCCCGCATTGACGCTCGGCATCGTCCTGAAGAAATCGATCCTGTTCAGCTTCACCCTCGGCATCTTCCTGGCGCTCAACCGGGTGGATCTCAAGGCTGCGGACCGGTTTGCGGGGGCGGGTACGGCAGCGATGCTCGCCGCTGCCGTGCTGCTGTCCATCGGCCTCTACTGGACCGGCCCGGATTTTCCCTGGCCTCTCGACATGGCGCGCAGTGCGCTTTCGATTGTCGGCGCCGGCGGGTTCTGGCTGATGTCGGCGATCGTCATCCGTTCCTGGGCCGGCCAGCGGCTTGCCGCCACCGGAAGCCTGAGCTTCTGGATGTTCTGCGCCCACTACCCGCTGCTCGTCCTGATGTGGATGATGTGGAACCGGGTGGCAGGTGATGCCCTTTATCCGCTCTTCTACGCGGCAGCTGCCGTCGGCAGCTTTCTCATCCTTTTTGTCAGCAACCGTTTCTTCTCGCGCAGATTGCGCGGTCTGTACGAGGTGTTGACGGGCAGCCGCGGTCGCAAGGCCAAGCTTTCGGCCGCCGCCAGGTCCCACTCACCCGCCGGGGCCAACCATCCCGGCGAACCCGTAATGACGCAACAGCATAGGTGAAACATGACGGCCAAGGCCAGACAGATTCAACTAACCTGCCAGGTTATCATCGCTGCCGCGGTGTCCGGACTTCTCTCCCCCGCAGCATACGCCCAACAGGGTGCTGCGGGTCAGTCCTTCGTGGAGAACTTCGACAGCCTCGATCGTTCCGTCTGGTACGTTTCGGACGGCTGGAACAACGGCAAGCACCAGAACTGCACCTGGTCGAAGAAGCAGGTGAAGGTCGAAGGCGGCGCCTTGCAGCTCGGCTTCACCGAAGACAAGACCGGCGACCGCGACTTCGCCTGCGGCGAGATCCAGACCAAGGCGCGTTTCGGCTATGGCACCTACGAGGTGCGCATGAAATCCGCGACGGGCTCAGGGCTCAATTCGGCGTTCTTTACCTATATCGGCCCGACCGACAAGAAACCGCATGACGAGATCGACTTCGAAGTTCTCGGCAAGAATACCGGCCAGGTCCAGCTCAATCAGTATGTGTCCGCCAAGGGTAACAACGAAAAGCTCGTGCCGGTCGCCGGCGGTGCGGACCAGGGTTTCAACGACTATGCCTTCATCTGGGAGGAGAACCGCCTCCGTTACTTCGTGAACGGCAAGCTGGTCCATGAAGTAACGGACAAGACGAAGATCCCGCAGAACCCCCAGAAGATTTTCGTAAGCCTGTGGGGCACCGACACGCTGAAACAGTGGATGGGCGCATTCTCCTACACCCAGCCGACCTCGATGACCGTTGACCGGATCTCCTTTACCGCGATCGGCGAGAAATGTCGCTTTCCTGAATCCGTGCTCTGCACGCTCGGCTGAACCGCCCCGGCGGCTCGACAATGGAGTTGGACGATTTGACATTGAACGTTCTCTATCTCGCGCATGACATGGCCGATGCGGCCATCCGGCGGCGGGTGCTGACCTTGAAGGCCGGCGGTGCGGCCGTCACCGTCGCGGGCTTCGAGCGCGGCTCGAACGTGCTTGCCGACGAGCGGGATGTGGTGACCGTTTCACTCGGGCAGACGGCGGACGGGCGTTTTGCGCAGCGCATCGGAGCGGTTCTTGCCGCTCGCATGAAGTTGAAGCGGACGCTGGCCGATATCGCCGTGCCCGATGTCATCATCGCCCGCAACCTGGAAACGCTGGCGCTTGCCGGACGTGCCGCTTCCATGTTCGGGCACCAGGCTCCCGTGGTCTACGAATGCCTCGATATTCACCGCCTGCTTCTCGACGAGGGAATGAAGGGCCGCTTGATGCGACAGGCGCAGTTGTTTTTCGGCCGCCGCGCCAGTCTTCTGATCACCAGCTCCCCGGCCTTCGTGGAAAATTTCTTCAAGCCTCGTTCCGGCCTCGACCTGCCGGTTCTGCTTCTGGAAAACAAGGTGCTCGCCCTCGAGCCGGAACTGGTTTCCGGGCCGCGTCTGCCTCGCCCGCCGGAGCCGGGCAAGCCCTGGCGGATCGGCTGGTTCGGGGCGATCCGCTGCCGCAAGTCGCTCGACATGCTGATCGATTTCGCAGCCCGCATGGACGGGAGGGTCGAGATCGTGTTGCGCGGCCGCCCGGCTTACAGCGAGTTCGACGATTTCGATGCGAAGGTTGCCGCTGCCCCGCATGTCGAGTTCCACGGTGCTTACCGCAATCCCGAGGACCTTTCCGCGATTTATAGCGACGTGCAGTTCACCTGGGCGATCGATTTTTTCGAGGAGGGGCTGAATTCCAGCTGGCTGCTGCCGAACCGTCTCTATGAAGGCGGGTTGCACGGCGCGGTTCCTATCGCGCTTGCAGGCACCGAGACCGGCCGCTTCATCGGCAAGCGGGGCATCGGCCTGGTCCGCAACCACGTGACGGCGGAGACCCTCGAAACGTTGTTCAGCGAGATGACGGAAGCGCGCTACCTCGATCTCTTTTCCCGGCTTGCGGCCGTCGAACGCAGCCAGTGGGTGACCGGGCCGGCGGAATGTCGCGCCCTTGTTGCTCGGCTCGCTGCCCTACATCCCAACGTCTCGTCGCCGGCGGAAGTGCCGGCCGTTTCAACCGTGCAATCGTGAGGTGGAGTATGGTTTTGCGTTCTCACTCCCATGCCCAGATGTCCGATATCCGGACGCTTCTGGTGATCCCGTGCCTCAACGAGGCTGCGACCATCGCGCCGCTGTTGCACAAGTTGAACGGTCAGCGCGGCGACATGGACATGCTGATCGTCGTTGCCGACGGCGGCAGCCAGGACGGCACGTCAGAGATCGTCCAGAGCCTCATTCCGGAGATCCGGGACGTCGTCCTGCTCGGCAATCCCAAGCGCATCCAGAGCGCCGGCATCAATCTCGCCGTCGATCGGTTCGGCGAGGGCCGTGACTTTCTCATCCGCATCGATGCGCATGGGGACTACCCGGACGACTACTGCCGCACGCTGCTGCAGGAGGCGATCGACATGGATGCCGATTCCGTGGTGGTCGGCATGGAGACGGTCGGTTTTGGCGCTTTCCAGAAGGCGACCGCCGTGGCGCAGAATTCCAAGCTCGGCAATGGCGGGTCGAAACATCGCGCCGGTGGCGGTGGCGAATGGGTCGATCACGGCCACCACGCGCTGATGCGGATTTCGGCCTTCCGGGCCGTCGGCGGTTATGACGAGAGTTTCAGCCACAATGAGGATGCCGAACTGGACTTCCGGCTGCGTGCCAACGCCTTCCGGATCTGGATGACTGGCAAGACCTACATGACCTACTATCCGCGTTCGAGCGCCCCGGCGCTGTTCCGGCAATATCTCGCCTATGGTCGCGGCCGGGCGAAGAATTTGATCAAACATCGCTCGATTCCAAAGCTCCGGCAGGCGATCCCGCTCGCGGTGGCGCCCGTCGTCATCGGCGCAGTGCTTGCGCTTCTCTATTGGTGGGCGGCCATACCGATGGTGATCTGGGCCGCGGCCTGCATCGGTTACGGCTTCTGGCTGGCGGTGGGCAAAAACAATCCTTACGGCCCGCTCGCCTCGCTCTCGGCGATGATCATGCATTTCGCCTGGTCGGCCGGCTTCTGGCTGGAACTGATCGGCATTCGAGCGCGGAGGATCGCTTGATGATGGCAGAGGAAAGGCCGTTCCGCATCGATATCGGCATCTGCACCTATCGGCGGCCGGAACTCGCCGAAACGCTGACCTCGCTCTTCGAGATCGCCGTTCCGGCCGGCGCGGAATTGCGCCTGATCGTCGCTGACAACGACGCGGGTCCGAGCGCACGCGGGCTGGTGGACGGCTTGCGGGAGCGTTCGCCGTTTCCGATCCGCTATGTGCATTGCCCGAAATCGAATATCTCGATCGCCCGCAATGCCTGCCTTGCCGAAAGCGACGCGGACTACCTCGCCTTCATCGACGACGACGAGACGGCGGAGCCGGAATGGCTGGTCGGGCTCGTATCGACGGCGAGGCTGACCGGAGCCGATGCGGTTCTGGGGCCGGTGAGGGCGGTCTATGGAATCCAGAGTGCCGACTGGATGCGCAAGGGCGATTTTCACTCGACCATGCCCGTCTGGGTCGGCGGGCAGATCAGGGCGGGTTATACCTGCAATACCCTTCTCCACATGCGCTCGCCGGTCGTCGCGGGCCGCAGGTTCGCGCTTTCGCTCGGCCAGAGCGGTGGCGAGGATACGCATTTCTTCACCGCCTTGACGGATGCCGGCGGGCAGATCGAATTTGCGCCGGACGCGGTGGTCGAAGAACTGGTTCCTGAAAAGCGGGCAAGCTTCTCCTGGCTCGCCAAGCGCAGGTTCCGTTCCGGGCAGACGCATGGGCGCATCCTCGCGACGAAGAATTCCGGCCTCGCCCGGATCAAGCAGACCGCCCTTGCCGCGCTGAAGCTCGGTTATTGCCTGGCGGTGACGGCGGCAGCCGTTGCCTCTCCGGTCATCCGTATTCGCTATGCCCTTCGCGCGGCACTGCATGCCGGAGCTGTCACGGGCACGCTCGGCATCCGCGAGATCCGCCAATACGGAGCCGCCGAAGCCACATGACGATGAGTGATATGCAGGCCCCGGATTTCCAACCCGACGTGAGCTTTGTGATTGCGGCTTACAATGCCGAGGAGACGCTTGCGCGCGCGATCGACAGTGCGCTCGCCCAGATCGGCGTGACGCTCGAGGTGATCGTCGTCGACGATTGTTCGACGGACGGGACGCGGGCAATCGCGGACGGCTATTCCGATCATCGTGTCAGGCTGATCGCCCAGGCGGTGAACGGCGGGCCGGCTGCAGCTCGAAACGCCGGACTTGCTGCGGCAAGGGGCCGTTGGGTCGCCATTCTCGATTCCGACGACACGGTCTATCCGGCCAGGCTGTTGACCATGCTGGAGCGGGCCGAGGATGCGCAGGCACAGATCGTCGTCGACAATCTTGACGTCATTCCGTTCGACGATGGGGAGCCCCATGCGATGTTCTCCAAGGAGGCCCTGAGGCGGCGGTCGATGCTGACGCTTGCCGATTTCATCGGCTCGAACGTGATTTTCCAGTCGACCTTCAACTTCGGTTACATGAAGCCGATCTTCGAACGGGCATTTCTCGTCGAGCACGGGCTGCGCTTTGACGAGGCGCTGCGGGTCGGCGAGGACTATCTGCTGCTTGCTTCTGCCCTGGCGAGCGGTGCGCGGTGCGCGATCGTGCCGGAGATCGGATATGTCTATCACCTGCGCCAGGACTCGATCTCGCGCGTTCTGGAGCAGCGCCATCTGGATGCGATGCTCGCCTCCGACCGCGCGTTTCTCGCCCGCTACAAGCTGGATGCGAAAGCCTCGGCTGCCCAGCGCAGGCGCACCCGCAGCATCCTCGAAGCGGGTTCATTTCTCACGCTCGTCGACGAAATCAAGAAGGGTTCCGTCGGCGGCTTCCTGAAAACGGCAATCGAAAACCCACGTGCGCTGCGACTGCTGCGCATGCCGATTGCCGTTCGCATGCGTCGGCTGGTGAAACGGCCGACGTCACTTGAAAATCCGATCAATAGGGCGGGGGCGCCCTCAGAAAGGACGAAGGAATGGACATGAAAAGACCAGTTCGAAAGGCGGTGATACCCGTCGCAGGCAACGGCACTCGGTTCCTGCCGGCCACCAAGGCCATGCCGAAGGAAATGTTGACGATCGTCGATCGGCCCGTCGTGCAATATGCGGTCGACGAAGCCATGCAGGCGGGAATCGAGAACATCATTTTCGTGACCAGCCGCAACAAAACCGCGATCGAGGACTATTTCGACAGCGCGCCGGAGTTGGTCGCGACGCTGACCCGCTCTGGCAAGACGGTGCAGGTTACCCAGCTCGAAAAGATGCTGCCGGTCGCCGGCACCGTCAGCTATACGCGCCAGCAGGTGCCGCTCGGGCTTGGCCATGCGGTCTGGTGCGCCCGCGAACTGGTCGGCAACGAACCCTTCGCGCTGCTTCTGCCCGACATGGTCTCCTACGGTCCGCAGGGCTGCATGGCCGGGCTGATGGATCTCTATGAAGAAGTCGGCGGCAATGTCTTTGCGGTCGAGGAATGCGCACCGGAAGAGACGTCGAGCTATGGTATCGTGGGTGTCGGCCATAGCGTATCGCACGGTTTCGAGGTGACGGAGATGGTCGAAAAACCGAAACCTGCCGAAGCGCCGTCCAATTATTACCTGAATGGGCGCTATATCCTGCAGCCGGAAATCTTCGAATTGCTGGCCCGACAGGAACGCGGCGCCGGCAACGAAATTCAGCTGACGGACAGCATGCATAAGCTTGCGCAGGTCCAGCCGTTCCATGCGCATCCCTATCAGGGGCGCACGTTCGATTGCGGCAGCAAGCGCGGCTTTATCGAAGCGAATGTCGCCTTCGCCATGCTTCGCCAGGACATGGGGGCCGAGATTTACGCCTCCATCAAGGAACTGATGATGTCGCACGAAACGCGGGTCAAAGCAGCCTGACGCGCATTCAAATCATTACGAGACGGATGGCGGCGGTTTCGCCATCCGTTCCCCAAAGCTCCAGAAAGCGAGCCCTATGGATCAGGTAAACTTCCGGCCGAGAACGATATTCCCGAGTGAAACGCGGGATAACGACACGTTCATCGATCTCGACAAGCTCTGGGCGGCTGCGATCCGTCGTTCGGGCGTCATCGTCGTCTGCCTCATCGCGACCGTTGCCCTTGCGGGGCTCTATCTGGTGATGGCGCAGCCGGTCTACACCGCCCTGACGCAGATCCTCATCGACGAAAACCTTTCCCGGTATGCTGACGACCCGCAGGACAGCCAGTCGGCCCAGCAGATCGACAACCGCATGTCCAGCGCAGTCGAGATCCTGAAATCCAAGGCATTGGCGGTGAGGGTGGTAGACAAGGCCAAACTCGATCAGAACGAGGTGGTGGTCAATCCGCCGCAGTCGCCGGTCGATCTTGCCAAGGGCGCCATCCGCAGCGTCGTCGCGCTTCTGACACCCGGCGGCCCACCGGCTTCCGAGGAGAATATCCGGATGGGCCGGCGCGAAAAGGCGGCCGCCGTCCTGCAGCAGTCGCTGACCGTGGAGCGTGTCGGCCGCAGTTCGGTGATCGCATTATCGGTTCGTTCGCCGGATCCGCAGCTTGCCGCGATGATCACGCGGACCTATGCGGAATCCTACCTCACCGAACAGCTCAACGCCAATTTCGATGCGACGGAGCGGGCTTCGCTCTGGCTGCAGGAGCGCCTGAACGATCTCAACAGCCGTTCGCAGCAGGCCTCGCTTGCCGTCGAGCAATTCAAGACCCAGCACGGCCTGGTTTCGCCGCGCGGCGAACTCCTGTCGACGCAGCAGCTTTCGGATCTCAACAGCCAGCTGATCGTGGCGCAGGCCGATGCGGCAACCGCTTCGGCACGCTATAATCAATATCAGGCGATCATCGACAAAGGGCCTGACGCAGCCGTTCAGAATGCCGTCATTTCGGCGCGCGATACGGACAACACGGTCATTCAGGACCTCCGCAAGCGTTACATCAACATTTCCGACCGCGAGCAGGGCATTGTCCAGCAGTTCGGCGCCAATCATCCGCAGGCCGTCGCGCTCAAGGCGGAAAAGAGTGAACTCGCGCAGCAGATTTACCGCGAACTGCAGCAATTGACCGGCAGCTTCCGCAACGTATTCGAAGTGGCGAGTTCGCGCGAAAAATCGCTGCGTGAGAGTATCGACCGGGTCGCGGGCCGCAATTCGGAAGCGAATGTCTCGATGGTCCAGCTGCGTGAACTGGAGCAGAAGGCCGCCGCGCTGAAGACGCTCTACGAATCCTATCTCGGGCGCTTCGAAGAGGCGACACAGCGGCAATCCTTCCCGATCGCCAAGGCTCGCGTGATCTCGGATGCCGGTCTGCCGACGGCTCCGTCCAGCCCGCGTAAAACGCTGACCATGGCGCTCTCGATCGTGCTTGGCCTGCTGATCGGCGGAGCGGCGGCAACGCTGCTCGAATTCCGCGAGCGGTTCTTCCGGACCGGTGACGACGTGCAGGAAAAGCTGGGTCTTCGCTTCCTCGGCTATCTACCGAAAGTGAGCGGTGTCAGTGCGGAGGAAACGCCGCCGCCGCCGCCGACCGACGCCGAAGCGGCGGGAGCTCCTCCGGGCAACCCGATCTCGTTCCGGCGGTTGATGCGGGTCGCGGTCGAGGCGCCGAGGTCTCAGTTTGCCGAGACGCTGCGCAATGCCAAGCTTGCATGCGATATCATGCTGCAGGATCGGAAGTGCCGGGTGATCGGCGTGGTCTCTTGCCTGCCGGGCGAAGGGAAATCCATGGTCGCCGCCAATTTCGCCGGGCTGATCGCCTCGACGGGCGTTCGCACGCTGGTGATCGACGGCGACCTGCGCAACCCGGGTCTCAGCCGCATGCTGGCCTCCGAGCCGGAAGTCGGACTGGTCGAAGTAGTGCTCCAGCAGACGCCATGGACCAATGCCGCGCGTGTCGACCGCCGGTCGCGCCTGACGATCCTGCCGATGACTACCCGCAGCAAACAGCTCGCCCATACGAGCGAACTTCTCGCTTCTTCCGGCATGAGCCATTTCCTTGAAAGCATCAAGGATACGTTCGACGTCATCGTTGTCGATCTGGCTCCGCTCCTGCCGGTAATCGATGCCAAGGCCTTCGAACCTTATGTCGACGGTTTTGTCTTCGTCACCGAATGGGGCGTGACCCCTGCGAAGGCCGTGCAGTCCATCATCCGGTCCGAACCGCAGATCGCCGCGAAAACGGTGGGCGTGATCCTCAACAAGACGGAGATGTCGGAGTTGCATCGTTATGCCGATCCGGGCTCGCCGGAGCGGCTGCACAGCAGCTACGTTTCGTATTACAAGGAAGGCTCCGCCTCGGCGCCTCGCTAACCCGTGATCCAAGGGGCGGTTTTTACCGCCCCTTTTTCCGTCAGGCGCCTGCCGCGGCCTGGTCGCTCCACTGTGTGCAGTCGGCGAAATTCGCCTTGCGAAATACGTGGCCGATACCGATCAGCACGGGTTCGTCGATGCCGATCTCTGCCATGGCCACGGCCATGTCGCTCAGCCGTCCGGCCCAGCGCCGCTCGTTCGGCCGCGTCACCGCGCTGACGATCACCACCGGCATGTCGTGGGTCATGCCGGCATCCGTCAGCTTGCTCACAATCTCTCCTGCGGTACGCCCCGCCATGTAATAGATGGTCGTGGTTCGGGGATCGGCGAGGCTTTTCCAGTCGAGATTGTCGGGCAGCACGCCTTTTCGCGAATGGCCGGTGACGAAACGAACGCCCTGCGCATGGTCGCGGTGGGTGAGCGATACGCCGAGCCGCGAGGCCATGGCGCTCGCCGAGGTGATGCCCGGCACCACATCGACCGCGATGCCTTCGCGTTCCAGGCAGGCGATCTCCTCGCCGGCACGGCCAAAGACCATCGGATCGCCGGATTTCAGGCGGACGACGCGTTTGCCGGCCTTGGCGAATTTCACCATCATGTCGTTGATGTCTTCCTGGCGGCAGCTCACACGGCCACCGCGTTTGCCCACCAGCATGCGTTTCGCCTCGCGGCGCGCGAGTTCCAGCACCTCGTCGGAGACGAGGTCGTCGAACAGGATGACGTCGGCCGCTTGCAGGGCGCGCACGGCCTTCAACGTCAGCAGTTCGGCATCACCAGGCCCAGCGCCGACGAGAGTGACGCGGCCCTTTTCGGCCGAGGATGTTGCCACGCGGCCCGCATCGGCGAGGATCGCGGCTTCGCTGCCCGATCCCGGTTCGCTGCCGAAGGCGCGGTCCACGAAACGTTCCCAGAAGGCTCTTCGCTGAGGGCCGGGCGTCAGGCGATCGTTGATCTTTTCCCGCAGCGACTGGGCGAGTTCGGCCCAGTTTTTCAACGAGGCCGGCAGCAGGGTTTCGATGCGGCGGCGGATCGCCTGCGCGAGGATCGGGGCTGCGCCATCCGTCGAGATCGACACCACGACCGGCGAGCGGTTGACGATCGAACCGAACTGGAACTGGCAGAAAGCCGGCTTGTCGATAACGTTGACCGGCACGCCGGCTGCACGAGCGGCATCGAAGAAGGCTCGCGCCTCCTCCTCATCTTCGCAATCCCCAATCGCAATCGCTGCGCCTTCGAACATCGAAGTGTTCCACGCCTGCGGGTGATGGATGAATTCGCCCTGCGGATGTTCGGTGCCGCGTCCGATCAGCCTCCCGAATGTCTCGGAAAGCTCTTGCGCATAGATATGCACCTGCGCTCCGCAGGCGGCAAGAAGCTCGGCTTTCCAGGCGGCGGCATCCGATCCGCCGACGACGACGACAGGCCGCCCCTCGAGCGCCCAGAAGACCGGCAGTTTTGCGAGCGGCGCCATGCGGGCGGGCGCTTCATTCCGCGGCTGCTGCAAGACATCCATCGATGATCCCCCTGATTTCGGCGCGGCAGGAGCCGCAATTGGTGCCGGCATTGGTTTCTTTCCCGACCGCCTCGACGCTGTGACAGCCGCCTCGCACGGCGCCGATGATCCGGTTGACGCCGACCGAAAAACAGGAGCAGACGGTGGCGCCGGGATCCGGCTGGTCGGCTCCGGGTCGTCCGGCGACGATGGCGAAGCGCTTGCGCAGGTCGGTGTGTTCCACGGCAAGCTGACCGATCGCCCAGTTGCGCGCGACGGCGACCGGCTGGTTGGCGAGGAAAAGTGCGGCGAGCAGCTTGCCGCCATCGAAGAAGGCAAGGCGCAGGTCGCCGGATTGATGGTCGGCATAACCGAGCGGCTCGACCCCGGTCGGAATGGCGAAGGTGGCACGGCACCACGCCACCCAGTCTTCGATCAGGCCCGTGAACGCCAATTCGATCCGCCAGCCACCATCGGCTTTGGCAAGTGCCCAATAATCCGCCTGCGGGTTCAGGGGTTTGATGGCGGAAACGGCAAAGCCGTAGAAGCAAGCGGCGAATGGCCGGGCGGCAATCGCGACGTTCTTCGACGCCGGCTGGCCGGAGAACGGGTCGGTGACGGGTGCGACCAGCGCATCGATGCGGGCTTTCGTGGCGAACTGGTCGTTCCAGTGCATCGGCACGAAGACGTTTCCGCGGGCCTGGCGTTCGGTCACCAGCGCCCGGACGATTGCCTTGCCGTGCGGGCTTTCGAGTTCGACCAGGCCGGCGCCGCGAATGCCGAGTTCCATCGCATCGCGCGGATGGAGTTCTGCAAAGGGCTCTGCGATATGGCCGGAAAGCCTCGCACTCTTCGCCGTTCGCGTCATCGTGTGCCAATGGTCGCGGATGCGGCCGGTGTTCAATGTAAGCGGATATTGTTCATTGGTGCGGTCGGTGGCCGGAGCCTGGACGGGGATGAAACGTGCCTTGCGATCCGGATGGTAGAAGCCGCCATTCGCGAAGAAGCGCTTGTCGCCACCCCTCCAGAGGGGGGTGACTTCAGCAGGTGCGGGCCATTGGAGGGGAGAGAGGTTATCATAGGCCGCGGTGTCGATATCCGCATGAGCGCCGATATCGAAATCCCGGCTGCCCTCATTCTCGAAGGCGGAAAGCGCCGCGTGCTCGGCGAAAATCTCGGCCGCAGACCGATAATCGAAGCCGTCAAAGCCCATCCGGCGGCCGACTTCCGCCATCTGCCACCAATCGGCCCTGGCTTCGCCGGGCGCGGACAGGAACCAGCGCTGGCGGGAGATGCGGCGTTCCGAATTGGTGACGGTGCCGTCCTTTTCGCCCCAGCCGAGCGAAGGCAGCAGGACATGTGCGTGGCGGGCGGTATCGGTGTCGCGGAGAATGTCGGAGACGACGACGAAGGAACAGGCCTTGATGGCGGCCTCGACCGCATCGGCATCCGGCATGGAAACCACCGGATTGGTCGCCATGATCCACAGCGCCTTGATCCGCCCATCGGCGACGGCGCGGAACATATCGACGGCCTTCAAGCCCGGCTTTTCGGCGATCGTCGGCGAGGCCCAGAAACGCTGTACCCGGTCGCGGTCGTCAGCGCTTTCGATCGCCATATGGGCGGCGAGCATGTTGGCGAGACCGCCGACCTCACGGCCGCCCATGGCGTTCGGCTGACCGGTCAGCGAAAACGGACCCATGCCCGGCCGGCCGATACGGCCGGTCGCCAGGTGGCAGTTGATGATGGCGTTGACCTTGTCCGTGCCGGACGCCGACTGATTGACGCCCTGGCTGTAGCAGGTGACGACCTTCTCCGTCGTCTCGAACAGGTGAAAGAACTCGCGAAGCTGCATCGCGGCCAAGCCTGTGCGCTCCATCAATTCGGTGAAGGAAAGCGCGGAAGCGGCGGCAAAGGCTTCGCCAAACCCTTGGGTATGCGCGGCGACATAATTCTGGTCGATCGCCGGGCTTTGCGCCAGATGGGCGAGCAGGCCCATGAACAGCGCCACGTCGCCGTCCGGCCGAATCCCCAAATGCAGGTCGGCGATATCGCAAGTCATCGTCCGGCGCGGATCGATGACGACGATCTTCATGCCCGGCCGCGCGGTCTTAGCCGCTGCGAGCCGCTGATAGATCACCGGGTGGCACCAGGCGAGGTTGGAGCCGGTGAGGATCACCAGATCGGCAAACTCGATGTCCTCGTAGGTGCCGGGAACGGTATCGGATCCGAAGGCGCGGCGGTGGCCGGCGACGGAAGACGACATGCAAAGTCTTGAATTCGTATCGATATTGCCAGAGCCGATGAAGCCCTTCATCAGCTTGTTGGCGACGTAATAATCTTCGGTCAGCAATTGGCCGGAGACGTAGAAGGCAACAGAATCCGGCCCGTGTTCGGCAATGGTCTCCGCGAATTTCTGGGCGACGAGCTCGAGCGCCTCGTTCCAATCCGTCTGCCGTCCGTCGATTTCCGGAAAAAGGATGCGTCCGTCGAGATCGATGGTTTCGGCGAGCGCCGAGCCCTTCGAGCAGAGCCGGCCGAAATTGGCCGGATGCTCGGGATCGCCCTTCACCGTTACGGCGCCGTGATCCGCCACTGTGGCGATGACGCCGCAGCCGACGCCGCAATAGGGGCAGGTCGTCCTGGTGGTGGTTCCACCCGCCTGCATTTCCGTTTCCAGAAGGCCCGCCCCCATCGGCTCACTCCGCCGGAACGACGGCTGGATTGCCGATACGGCCAGCCGGCACACTATGCTTGCCGCTCTTGCGGCCATGGGTCGAGTAGAGCGTCAGGCCGACGAAGGTGAGGCCGCCGACCAGATTGCCGATGACGGTCGGGATCTCGTTCCAGATCAGATAATCCATGATCGAGAACTTGCCGCCCAGAAGCAGGCCCGACGGGAACAGGAACATGTTCACGATGGAATGTTCGAAGCCCATGTAGAAGAACAGCATGATCGGCATCCACATGCCGATGACCTTGCCGGACACCGAGGTCGACATCATCGCGGCGACGACGCCGGTCGAAACCATCCAGTTGCAGAGAACGCCGCGGATGAAGAGCGTCAGCATGCCCGCGGCGCCGTGCGCCGCGTAACCGAGCGTACGGCCTTCGCCGATATGGCCGATCCTCTGGCCGACTTCGTTCGGTGCCTCGCTGAAACCGAAGGTGAAGATGATCGCCATCATCACCGCAACAAGGAAGGCGCCGGCGAAATTGCCGACGAAGACGAGCGTCCAGTTGCGCATCACGCCGCCGGCGGTGACACCCGGCCGCTTGTCGATCAGGGCGAGCGGCGTAAGCGTGAAGACGCCCGTCAGGAGATCGAAGCCCATGAGGTAGAGAAGGCAGAAGCCGACCGGGAAGAGGATGCCACCGGCGAGAGCGTTGCCGGTCTGCACCGTGATGGTCACAGCGAAGGCGGCGGAAAGCGCAAGAATGGCGCCCGCCATGAAAGCCCGGATCAGGGTGTCGTGTGTGGACATCAAGACCTTTGCCTCGCCGGCATCGATCATCTTCGTCACGAATTCAGTGGGATGCACATAGGACATTTTTTTCTCGTCTCCCTAGAGTAGATCGTCGGTAAGGGCCGCGCCGATTATTCGGCTGCGGCCAGCTGTTCCTCGAGTGCCATGAAGATGTCTTCGCCGCGCAGTTCGAGCCGGATGGTCCGGACCGAACCTTCGTCGGCGCCGAGCGCCTTGCCGGTTTCGAGCGAGATCACCCAATTGTGCAGCGGACACGTCACCGATGTGCCGTGCACGATGCCCTGGCTCAGAGGCCCCCCCTTGTGAGGGCAATGATCCTCGATGGCGAAGACCTGGTTGTCGGCGGTGCGGAACACGCCGATCTTGCCTTGCGGGGTCTTCACGCAACGCGCGCCGCGGAGCGGAATGTCGGTCAGCTTGCCGATTGCGATCCAGTTCATGTCCATCTCCTCACTCGGCTGCATGCGAGTAGCCGACCGTCGCCATCGGCTTGAACTCGTGTTTGTCCTTGCCGGAGACGCGCTCCGACCAGGGATCGACCTGGGCGAACTTCTGGGAGAAGACAAAGCGCTCGTAATAGGCCTGGCGCTTCTCCGTATCGGTCATGATCTGCCGGCGGATTTCGTCGAGGCCGATGCGCTTTGCCCATTTGTAGATGCGCTCGAGGTAGCGGCCCTGTTCGCGGTACATCTGGGTGAGTGCGACGATATGCTCGAGCGCCTCGTCCTCGGTCTTGACCAGCCCGAGCACTTCCGTGCCCTTGATGTCGAGGCCGGCGGCGCCGGCGAAATGGATCTCGAAGCCCGAGTCCACGCAGATGACGCCGATGTCCTTGCAGGTCGCCTCGGCGCAGTTTCGCGGACACCCGGAGACGGCCATCTTCAGCTTCGCCGGTGTCCAGGAGCCCCACATGAATTTCTCGATGCGGATGCCGAGGCCAGTCGAATCCTGCGTGCCGAAGCGGCACCAATCGGAGCCGACGCAGGTCTTCACGGTGCGCAGGCCCTTGGCATAGGCCTGGCCGGAGATGAAGCCGGCCTTGCCGAGATCGGCCCAGACGGCGGGCAGGTCTTCCTTCTCGATGCCGAGAAGGTCGATGCGCTGGCCGCCGGTGACCTTGACCATCGGGATCTCGAACTTGTCGACGACGTCGGCGATGGCGCGCAATTCGCTCGAATTGGTGACGCCGCCCCACATGCGCGGCACGACCGAATAGGTGCCGTCCTTCTGGATGTTGGCGTGCACGCGTTCGTTGATATAGCGCGACTGGTAGTCGTCGGCATATTCATCCGGCCAGTCGCAGACGAGGTAGTAGTTGAGCGCCGGGCGGCATTTGGCGCAGCCGCAGGAGGTCTTCCATTCGAGTTCCTGCATGACGGCAGGGATGGTCTTCAGGCCCTTTGCCTTGATCAGGCGGCGGACGTCGTCGTGGCCGAGCTCGGTGCAGGTACACATCGGCTGAACGGCCTTCGGATTGTAGGCATCGCCAAGCGTCAGAGCCATCAGCTGTTCGACGAGGCCGGTGCAGGTGCCGCAGGAGGCGGAGGCCTTGGTGTGGGCGCGCACGTCGTCCAGCGATGTCAGGCCCTTGGCGGTGATGGTCGAGGTAATCTTGCCCTTGCAGACGCCGTTGCAGCCACAGATTTCCGCATCATCCGGCAAGGCTGCAACGGCCGCCATAGGGTCCAGCGGGGACCCTCCCTGGTAGGCCTGGCCGAAGATCAGCGTGTCGCGCATCTCCGAGATATCGGTCGCCTTCTTCTTCAGGTCGTTGAACCAGGCGCCGTCGGAGGTCTCGCCGTAGAGAACCGTGCCGATGATGCGGTTGTCCTTCAGAACGAGGCGCTTGTAGATGCCGGCGGTGGCATCGCGCAGCACGATTTCCTGGCGGTCGTCGCCATCGGCGAAGTCGCCGAGAGAATAGAGATCGATGCCGGTGACCTTGAGTTTGGTCGGCGTGTCGGAATGCACGAAGGCCGGCTTCGTATCGCCGGCCAGATGGGACGCCGCGATGCGGGCCATCTCGTAGAGCGGTGCGACGAGGCCGTAGACCATGCCGCCCACTTCGGCGCATTCGCCGATGGAATAGATGTCGCCGTCCGAGGTCTGCATGCCGGCATCGACGACGATGCCGCGGTTGACCGCGAGGCCTGCTTCCTTGGCGAGACCGGCGCTCGGGCGGATGCCGACGGCCATGACCACCAGCGTTGCGGGAATGATCGTGCCGTTGTCGAGTTCGACGCCCTCGACCTTGCCATTGCCGATGATCTGCTTGGTATTGGCCTTACAGATCACCTTGATGCCGCGTTCCTCGACGGCCTTCTGCAGCAGATAACCGGCGGCCGGATCGAGCTGGCGTTCCATCAGCGTCGGCATCACGTGCAGCACCGTCACGTCCATGCCGCGCTGAGCAAGGCCGGCGGCGGCTTCGAGGCCGAGCAGGCCGCCGCCGATGACGATCGCCTTTTCGCGCGACTGGGCGGCGAGCAGCATGGCCTGCACGTCATCGAGGTCGCGATAGGTGATGACGCCCGGCAGATCCTTGCCCGGTACCGGGATGATGAAGGGCACCGAGCCGGTGGCGATGACCAGCTTGTCGTAGCTTTCCGTGACGCCGTGATCGGAGGTGACGGTCTTTGCCGCGCGGTCGATCGCGACGATCTTGTGGCCCTTGTAGAGCATGATGCCGTGGTCGATGTACCAGCCGTCGCCATGGATGACGATCTGCTCGAAGCTCTTTTCGCCGGAAAGCACCGGCGAGAGCATGATGCGGTCGTAGTTGACGCGCGGTTCGGCGTTGAAGATCGTCACGTCGTAGCGGCCGGGCGCCTGTTCGAAGAGGTGTTCAAGCATGCGCCCCGGCGCCATGCCATTGCCGATGATAACGAGTTTTTCTGTCATGGTTCTTACTCCGCGGCTTCGACGAAGCGGTGGCGCTCGTAGAGGAATTTCAGCACTGCCTCGCGGCACTTGAGATATGTTCGGTCGGAGGCGAGCTCGATGCGGTTGCGTGGCCGGGGTATGGTCACGTCGAGCACTTCGCCGATCTTGGCGGCCGGGCCGTTGGTCATCATCACGATGCGGTCGGACAGAAGCACGGCCTCGTCGACATCGTGGGTGATCATCACCATCGTGTTGCCGAGGCGCGAGTGGATCTCCATGACGGCATCCTGCAGATGGGCGCGGGTCAGCGCGTCCAGCGCGCCGAAGGGCTCGTCGAGCAGCAGGATCTTCGGCTCCATGGCGAGCGCCCGGGCAATGCCGACGCGCTGCTTCATGCCGCCCGAGATCTCGGAGGGGCGCTTGTCCTTGGCATGGCCCATCTGCACCAGATCGAGATTGGCCATCACCCATTCGTGGCGTTCGGCCTTGCTCTTGGTGCGGCCGAAGACTTTCGAGACGGCCAGGTTGACGTTTTCGTAGACGGTCAGCCAGGGCAGCAGCGAATGGTTCTGGAAGACGACCGCACGTTCCGGACCCGGCGCATTGACCTCGCGGTTTTCGAGAAGGACCGCACCTGCGGAGACGGGCGTCAGGCCGGCAATGAGGTTGAGCAGCGTGGATTTGCCGCAGCCGGAATGGCCGATGATCGAGACGAATTCGCCCTTGGAGATCGTCAGGTTGATGTCCTTCAGAACCTCGGCGCGGTTGCCGCCGCGGTCGAAATGTTTGTCGATATGGTCGAGCTTGAGATAGGCGTTCATAGGTCCGCTCCTCAGTTTGCCGAAGCGCCGCGGGTGACGATTTTGCCGAGCGCGGAGACCAGCTTGTCGAGGGCGAAGCCGACGATGCCGATGTAAGCGAGAGCGACGATGATGTCGGGCAGGCGCGACGAGTTCCACGCATCCCAGATGAAGAAGCCGATGCCGACGCCGCCGGTCAGCATTTCAGCCGCGACAATGGCAAGCCACGAGAGGCCGATGCCGATCCGCAGGCCCGTGAAAATATACGGGGCCGCAGAGGGCAGCATGATCTTGAAGAAGAATTCGAACTGGTTCAGCCTCAGCACCTGCGCGACGTTGCGGTAATCCTGCGGGATGTTGCGCACGCCGACGGCAGTGTTGATGATCACCGGCCAGATCGATGTGATGAAGATCACGAAGATCGCCGAGGGGTTTGAATCCTGGAAGGCTGCGAGCGACAGCGGCAGCCAGGCAAGCGGCGGCACGGTGCGCAGCACCTGGAAGATCGGGTCAAGACCGCGCATCGCCCAGACCGACTGGCCGATGACCGCACCAATCAGCACCCCGGCGACAGACGCGAGGCCGAAGCCGTAGGCGACCCGCTGCAGCGACACGAGGACACGCAGTCCCAGGCCGATATCCTGCGAACCGTTATAGAAGAACGGCGAAACGATCAGGTCGTAGCTTTGCTGCCAGACCACATGCGGGGAGGGGAGCGAGGCATCCGGCGCCGAACAGAGGACCTGCCAGACCAAGAGGATCAGCGCCAATACGACGACCGGCGGCACAACGTTGCGCAGTGTCGTTTTGCCGATCTGCTTCAAATCGATCCTTGAAACCGGCTTGCCGGAAAAGGGGACAATATTTGCTGCCGGCTTTGCGGTAGCGACTGCGGAAACATTTTCTTTTTTTGCCAGGGCGGACATCGGCGCGCTCCTTAGAAAGGGAAAAGGCCGGCGCGTGCGTCCACGCGCCGGAGGTGGGGAAATCAGGACGCCGCCTTGATGGAAAGGCTGTCGAGATAGGCCGAAGGGTTTTCGGGATCGAAGACCTTGCCGTCGAAGAAGGTTTCCTTGCCGCGCGAAGAGGAGGCCGGAATGTCTGCCGCTGCGACGCCGAGATCCTTGGCGGCGTCGCGCCAGATGTCCTCACGGTTCACCTGGTTGACCAGCGCCTTGATGTCGGTATTGCCCGGAAGGTAACCCCAGCGGATGTTCTCGGCCATGAACCAGGCGTCGTGGCTCTTGAACGGGAAGGAGGCGTTGTCCCTCCAGAATTTCATGAACAGGCTGGTGCCTTTCACGTCACGGCCATTGCCGTAGTTGATGTCGCCCTTGAGGCGTCCGAGAACGTCCTTCGGCGGCACGTTGAACCACTGGCGACGCCCGAGGATTTCGGCCATCTCCGCCTTGTTGTCCATGCTTTCGCACCATTGCTGGGCTTCCATGACGGCCATCAACAGGGCCTTGGCGGCGTTCGGGTTCTTCTCGATCCAGTCGGCGCGAAGGCCGAGCGCCTTTTCCGGATGGCCTTTCCAGAGTTCGCCAGTGGTAGCGGCCGTGAAGCCGATGCCCTGGTTGACGAGCTGCTCGTTCCAGGGTTCGCCGACACAGAAGACGTCCATGTTGCCGACCTTCATGTTCGCCACCATCTGCGGCGGCGGCACGACGATGGTCGAGACGTCCTTGTTGGGATCGATGCCGCCGGCGGCGAGCCAGTAGCGGATCCAGAGATCATGGGTGCCGCCCGGGAAGGTCATGGCGGCCTTGATCTCCTTGCCCTCCGCCTTCTTCTTTTCAAACGCCGCCTTCAGCTTGGAAGCGTCGAGCTGCACGCCGGTTTCAGCATATTCCTTGGCGACCGAAATGCCCTGGCTGTCGAGGTTGAGGCGGGCGAGGATCGCCATCGGCACCGGCTTGTTGTTCTGGGTCACCTTGCCGGTGTGCATCAGGTAGGGAAGCGGGGAAAGGATATGGGCGCCGTCGATGCCGTTCGCGCCACCGCCGAGCACGAGGTTGTCGCGGGTCGCGCCCCAGGACGCCTGCTTGGCGACGTCGACTTCGGGGAGGCCATGCTTCTCGAAGAGGCCTTTTTCCTTGGCGATGATCAGCGGGGCGGCGTCGGTGAGTGCGATGTAGCCGAGCTTGACGCCCTTCACTTCAGGGCCGGCCGAAGCTGCGAAGGCGCCAGAGGGGAAAGCGGTGCGAACGGCCGTGAT
Source organism: Neorhizobium tunisiense (assembly GCF_039631515.1). Taxonomy (NCBI): domain Bacteria; kingdom Pseudomonadati; phylum Pseudomonadota; class Alphaproteobacteria; order Hyphomicrobiales; family Rhizobiaceae; genus Neorhizobium; species Neorhizobium tunisiense. Next base: position 50,283 of record NZ_JBDIUU010000002.1, read on the forward strand.
GAGGGCGGCTGTGGCGGTGGTCTTGAGCATGCTGCGGCGGCTGATGCCGGTGGTCAAAAACTTGGTCATGCGCAGGTTCCCTCTGCTGGTTCTTAGGAATTAGGCACAAAAAAACGCCGCTTGGAGATTGCGCCCGCGGACCTGGGAGGAGTCCGGGCAGCAAAAACCTTGCGACGTCGATGTCTTTGGAAGCGCTTATGCCGCGCTCATCTGCTCCAATCGCCATTGACTGGGGCGATTATTACCAAGCAAGCAGCGTGCCAAGTTTGATGGTTCCGATTAATACATTGAAAATGAACGTATTTTTTTGCTGTGAAACTTTTGGCTTAAATTGTCGGCAGACTGTGCGGCTGCAATATTTTTGTGCGGTTGCTAAATTGAATGCGCGCAATTGCTGTGCAGCGCATGCCGGGTTTCAGATTTCATGGCGGTCGGCAGGGGCTGCGAGAGAGCTGCCGACGGCGAAATTATCGACATAGTTCGTCATCTCGGAAGGATCGAAAACATGGCCGTCCATGAAGCGGTCGCCGTCACGATCTCCTTCGATACCGACGTCCGGTTCCGTCGGTCCGATGCCGAGTGCTGTCCGATAAAGATCGGGGCGATAGGCCGCGGCGGCGGCACGCAAACCATTCGCGCTGGACTCCACCTGGCCCCAGCGGATCATCTGGCTGTAAATCCACAGCGCGTGGCTGGGCCGCGGGTAGTTCGCAAAACCGCGGTGGAAGGTGAAATAATCGGCGATGACACGCCGGTTGCCCTTGGCGTCGAGGCTGAATTCGCCGGAGAGCACGTGGCGGATGATATCGACCGGGGCGGCGATGAAACGCGGGCCGGCCAGGACCTCCGCCAGCGCATCGTGGTTTTCCGCCTGGTCGCACCAGCGTGCCGCGGCATCGAGCGCAACGAGAAGTCGGGAGACTATCTCGGGATGGTTTTCGGCCCATTCCGGCCGCATGGCGATCACCTTTTCCGGTGCTGACGGCCAGATATCCTGCTTGGCGGCGACGATGCGGCCGACGCCGCGTTCGGAGGCGACCATGTTCCAAGGGGCACCGACGCAAAAGCCGTCGATGGCGCCGGCTGCAAGCGCATCCGAGGTCAGCGGCGGCGGCACGACGACCAGTTTGACGTCGCGGTCCGGGTCGATGCCGCCGGCGGCGAGCCAGTAGCGGAATTCGTAATTGTGTGAAGAGAACGGATAGGTCATGCCGAGCGTCGGCAGGGTCTCGGCATTGCCCTTCATGCTGCGGATCACGGTTGCCAGGGCCTGGGCATTTTCCAGCGCGCCCGCGGTCTCGGAAAGCCCGGCCGTCTCGCGCATGCGCTCGAAAAGCCGCGTCGAGAGCGTAATCGCATTGCCGCCGCGGCCGAGCGAAAACGGCGTGATGGTCGGCGAGGGGTTGGAGCCGAGCCCGAGCATCGAGGCGACCGGCATCGGCGACAGCATGTGGGCGATGTCGAACTGGCGGAAGGCGAGGCGGTCGCGGACATTGGCCCAAGACACGTCCTTGACGAGATCGAGGGTCAACCCCTCCTTGGCGGCAAAGCCGAATTCGGCGGCGGCGATCAGCACGGAAGCGTCGACCAGCGGGATGAACCCGGCGCGCAGGACCTTCGGCCCCTCGCCATTGGCGCGCACGGGGGCGGCGAGATTGGTTCCGGATCGGTCGGTCTTCATCATCATGTTCACTCCGGCTCTCTCCCGGACATTTCGATACCCGGAACCATCACATCAACAGGCCCGCGGCCGTCACCACGCTCTGGGCGATATCCGAGATCTTCTTCTTTTCGTTCATTGCCGTCTGGCGCAGCAGCGCAAACGCGTCTTCTTCCGACAGCCCGCGCATCTTCATCAGAATGCCCTTGGCCCGCTCGATCACTTTGCGCTCCTCGAGCGCTGATTTAGCCTCGGCGAGTTCCCGCTGAAGCCGGCTGAAGGCGTTGAAGCGGCTGACCGCCATGTCGAGGATCGCCTTGACGCGTTCCTTCTTCAGCCCGTCGACCACATAGGCCGAGACGCCCGCATCCATCGCCGCCTCGATCAGGGCCGTATCGGAACGGTCGACGAACATGGCGATCGGCCGGCTGACGGTGCGGGTCAATTGGAACAGATGCTCCATCATGTCGCGGTTGGGGTTCTCGATATCGATGACGATAACGTCCGGCTTCAACGTCTCGATGATGCGCGCGACGCCCTGGACCTCGTGGATGACGGTGACTTTGCTATGCCCAGCCTCCCGCAGCCCTTCCTCGATGATGGAAGCGCGGATGGCATTTTCATCGATAACCAGAATGGTGAGATCGGGTGGCGGCATTCTTATAGTGATGACGCAGCGCAGCAATCTTGGCAAGGGTAACCGGCACTCCGACCGATTTCATGACATCATTCGCCGCCTGGAAAGAACCGGTTAACCTTTATTTTCTACTTCCTGTGAGAATGTGCCCTTCCCGTATCTCGTCTGGTTGTCATGCAGTTCTCACGCAATAATCATCCTCAGAGTTCTGACCTTCCCAACGCCGAAGACGACGCTGTCGACCCGGCGCAGCCGGGTCTTCGCCGCCAGAATCTGGCTGATCTCAACCAGTCGGCGATCGAGCAGGCGCCATGGCAGGCGGCTTTCCGGCTGGCCCCGAACGTGCGGTTCACTCGCACGCCGGAAAGCGCGCTGGCCCGCAAGGCGAATGCCGGGCAGGGCCCCGAGGCGCCGGTCCCGGCGCCATTGGCCGAGGAGATCGAGGTCATTCCCTCTGAAGTGTTTTTGACGGCCGTCGCGCATGATTCGCCGGTAACCTATCAACCGCCCGCCGCTCCGCTCGAACAGATCGCGGGCCTGCAGCAGCTTGCCGCGACCATGCGCCACCACGTGCCGGAATCCCGTTCTGTCATCGTCACGCAGCCTGAGCCGGTTCAGGAGGTCGCGTCCATCGTAGTGCCGCGCCAGGATATCGCGATCTCCGACTTCGCCTTCTGGGACGCCATGCCGTTCGAGCTCGAAGGGCCCGTGGTCATCGAGACCGAACCCCTGCCGATCGAACCGGAAATCCTGCCGGTCGTCGTTGCAAAGCCGGGCGCGCCCGTCACCGACCTCTATCGCGAAGTGCCGCGCCGGACCGCGGCCAGAACCGTCGTGGTGGCGCCGTCTCCGAGACCGGAGCCGGTCAAGGCACCTGAGCCTGTGGCTCCCGTCCGGGTCGCTCCCGAGCGTGTGGTGAAAGCCAAGGCACCGGTCGTCGTCGAACCCGTGCCTGCGCCCGTCGCGCAGGTACCGGTACCCGCGCCGATCACGGCCGTGGAACCTGTCGCCGTCCAACCTGCCCCCGTCCAACCCGAAATTGCACGTCCGCGGTCCGTGCGGCCGGCCGAGGCGGAATATGAATTCCCGCCGATCTCGCTCCTGCAGGAGCCGCAGGGCGAGCGCGGCCAGGCGATGCAGCCCGACGCGCTGCAGCAGAGCGCCGGCCTGCTCGAAAGCATTCTTGAGGATTTCGGCATCCGTGGCGAGATCATCGACGTGCGGCCGGGTCCGGTCGTGACGCTTTACGAATTCGAGCCGGCGCCGGGCGTCAAATCCTCGCGAGTCATCGGCCTTGCGGACGATATCGCGCGGTCGATGTCGGCACTGTCGGCTCGTGTCGCCGTGGTGCCCGGCCGCAATGTGATCGGTATCGAACTGCCGAACGCGACCCGCGAAACCGTGTATTTCCGCGAACTGATCGAATGCGAGGACTATTGGGAGACCAAGCATCGGCTGGCGCTCTGCCTCGGCAAGACGATCGGCGGCGAACCGGTCATCGCCGAACTCGCCAAGATGCCGCATCTGCTCGTCGCCGGCACTACCGGCTCGGGCAAGTCGGTTGCCATCAACACGATGATCCTGTCGCTCCTCTACCGGCTGCGGCCGGAGGAATGCCGGCTGATCATGATCGATCCGAAAATGCTGGAGCTTTCCGTCTATGACGGCATTCCGCACCTGCTGACCCCCGTCGTCACCGACCCCAAGAAGGCCGTCCTGGCGCTGAAATGGGCGGTTCGCGAGATGGAGGATCGCTACAAGAAGATGTCGCGCCTCGCCGTCCGCAATATCGACGGCTACAACCAGCGCGCCGCGGGTGCCCGCGAAAAGGGCGAGGTGATTACCGTCAGCGTTCAGGCGGGCTTCGACCGGCAGAACGGAGAGATCCTCTACGAAGAGCAGGAGATGGATCTTTCGCCCATGCCATACATCGTCGTCATCGTCGACGAGATGGCCGACCTGATGATGGTCGCCGGCAAGGATATCGAAGGTGCGATCCAGCGGCTGGCGCAGATGGCGCGCGCCGCCGGCATCCATCTGATCATGGCGACCCAGCGTCCCTCGGTCGACGTCATCACCGGCACGATCAAGGCGAACTTCCCGACGCGTATCTCCTTCCAGGTGACCTCGAAGATCGACAGCCGCACGATCCTCGGCGAACAGGGTGCCGAGCACCTTCTTGGCCAGGGCGACATGCTGCATATGGCCGGCGGCGGGCGGATTTCCCGCGTCCACGGCCCGTTCGTCTCGGATGCCGAAGTCGAACTGGTGGTCCGCCACCTGAAGACGCAGGGGAGGCCGGACTATCTCGGCACGGTCACCGAGGATGAAGACGACGAGGAAGATGACGACGTTTCCAGCCAGGAAGCGGTGTTCGACAAGAGCGCGATGGGCGGGGACGACAGCGACGAGCTCTACGACAAGGCTGTCAAGGTGGTCATGAAGGACCGCAAATGCTCGACCTCCTATATCCAGCGCCGCCTTTCGGTCGGTTACAACCGCGCCGCATCGCTGGTCGAACGCATGGAACAGGAAGGCCTGGTCGGACCTGCCAACCATGTCGGCAAGCGCGAGATTATTGCTGGCGGTCGCTCTGGAGCCGTCGCGGGGGATGGGTTTGAGGACTGAGGCAGGATTGCCGAATGTGATACCGGCGAGGGATCGTGCGGCGTCACACGGCGCGCCGGAAAAAAATCGCGCCGCGATTTTCCCCGCCGCCTCAACCTGTGCCTACAATCCTCCCGCTTCCGTCGCCGGAGTGTTTCGCGAGACGTTCGCGGGCAGGCGGGGCCGGCGCTTTCACTGGAACCGTAACGTGCGGGGATGGTGAAAGAGGTGAAAGCCATGGAGTGGTCGTCGAAAGGCGAACAGTCCTATCAAGCCTCCCCCCGGCCGCCGGGCCAGGTTCGGTTGAGCCGTGCAAGTGGTGAGCCTGTCCCGAAAGGACGGGCGTGAACAAGACCACGCAGCGAGGCGAGGTGATCACCTGTAGAGGCCGGAAGCCTCGACAAGACGCCGAAGGCCACGCGAATGCGGAGCCACATTACTAAATTACCCGAGGTTCCGCATTCGTGTGGGCTCTCCGATCTTTGAAAAGCCACGGCAGGAAACTGCGCGGGGTTCTGGAGTGTTGGCCGAAGACCGTTGATGGCGCGCTTGGTTTTATCCGGCCTGCAACCGGCATTACCGGCTGCGGATATAGTCGCTGAGCCGGTTGGCGGCATCCTCGACCTGCAGCGGATCGCGCAGGAAACAGGCGCGCATGAAACCCTGTCCCCCCGGGCCGAAGGCGGTTCCCGGCGCCAATCCGACGCCGGTCTTGTCGACGATCGTGAAGGCCTCCTCGCGGCTGTCGGTGACGCCGTCGATCTTGAGGAAGGCGTAGAGGGCGCCGGAAGGCTTCAGCGTCTCAACGCGATTGGTGGCGATCAGCGCATCGCAGAGGATGTTGCGGGATTTTCGCGCCCGTTCGATATTGGTGCGGACGAAGTCGTCGCCCTTCTCCAGAGCGGCGATCGCGCCCTTCTGCATGAACTGGGCGACGCCCGAGGTCGAATACTGGATGAGGTTGGTCAGCGTCTGGCCGATTTCCGCCGGCGCGACCATCCAGCCGACCCGCCAGCCGGTCATGCACCAGTTCTTGGAGAAGGAATTGGCGAAGATGATCCGGTCTTCCGGTTCCATGACGTCCATGAAGGAAGGCGCGCGGGCGCCGTCGAAATAATAGAGGCCGTAGATCTCGTCGGCGATGATCCACAGGCCATGCTTGCGGGCGAGGTCGAGAACGGCCTTGAGATCGTCGTGCGTGGCGGTCCAGCCGGTCGGGTTGGACGGCGAGTTGATGAACAGCGCGCTGGTCTTTTGGGTGATCGCGGCCTCGAGGCGCTCGATGTCGAGCACCCAGCGGCCATCGGTAAAGCCGAGCTCGACAGTGACGGGCTTGGCTTCCGAAACGGTGATGGCGTTGACGACATTCGGCCAGGCGGGGGAGAGATAGACGATCTCGTTGCCGGCGGAGGCGACGGTCTGGATGGCGAGCACGATGGACTGCATGCCGGAACCGGTGACATAGATATTATCGACCGACAGGTCCCGCCCGTAATGACGCTGGTAATAACGCACGATCTCTTCGCGGAGCGCCGGAATGCCCTGCGTCCAGGTGTAGAAGGTTTCGCCGGCAAGCAGAGCCTCGCTGGCAGCGCGGGTGATGAAATCGGGCGTCGGCAGATCGCCTTCGCCGATCCAGAGCGGCATCAGGTTCTCGCGGCCTCGGGCATAGGTGACGATTTCGCCAATGCCACTGCGGGGCGCTGCCGCGGCGCGGGCGCTGATCTCCGGTCTGATGATTGTCATGGATTGCCCTGTCGGTCTGGCTGGTTGTCGCAAACTGACTTGGCCCAACCGCGCTCGCGGGTCAATATTTTCCGTGCCGGATTTTATTGTTTACTGGCTGGTGGTGCTCGCGAAGCGGCCGAAGGTGCCGCGGGAGAAACACAAAGGATCGCCTTCGCGGTGGGCGGCGCGCAGCACGCGGCCGAGGATCAGCGTATGATCGCCGGCATCGTGCATCGAGGAGAGCTGGCATTCGAAGCGAGCGAGCGTGCCGGGTATGACCGGCACGCCTTCGTGGTTCTGGTTCCAGAACAGTTCCTCGAAGCCGAGGCCGCCGCGCGTGAACCGGGCGCTCAAGAGATCCTGGTCGGCGCTGAGCACGTGGATGGCGAAATGGCCGGCCGAGGTGAAAGCCGCGTGGCGCGACGAGCTCTTGGCCGGCGACCAGAGAACCAGCGGCGGATCGAGCGACACCGAGGTGAAGCTGTTGACCGTCATGCCGATCGGGCCATCCGGGGTTGTTGCCGTCACCACGGTCACTCCGGTCGTGAAGGCCCCGAGCGCGTTGCGGTAATGCCGCGCGGTCGATGCGTCCGGAATGAAGATCTGTTCGCTGAGCGTGCTTGCGGTGTCGGCAGTGATCATCATGGCACCTGCTTTCCGATTGCGGCTGTGTAGAGTTCGAACCAGGTCTGGCGATCGATCGTCACCTTCATGGCATTCGCGCTTGTCGCGATGCGGCTGAGATTGTTGGTGCCGATGATCGGAAGAATGTTTGCGGGATGCGCGAGCAGCCAGGCCAGCGCCACAGCCGACGCGTCGACGCCTTGTTCTGCCGCCACCCGTTCAAGCACGGCCATCAAAGGCTGATATTCGGGTTTGAAGATGCCGCCGCGGGCGAGCGGTGACCAAGCCATCGGCGCGATGTTGCGTTCCTGCAGATAGGCGAGGTCGCCATTGGTGAATGCCTCGGAGGCAAGGAGGCTTATCTCGATCTGGTTGGTAACGAGTTCTGCTTCCATGGAGGATTGCAGCAGGGAGAAATCCCAGGGGCGGAAATTCGAGACGCCGACGGCGCGCACCTTGCCGGATACGACCAGCGCGTCGAGCGCCGGGCCCGTCTCGTCCGGATCCATGAACGGGTCGGGCCGGTGGATCAGCAGGAGATCGATATGGTCGGTGGCCATGTCGCGCAGCGAGGCCTCGACCGAGGCGTTGATATGGGCGGCGCTGGTATCGTAGTGCTTGCCGCGGACGGCGGAATGGCGGCCGGCCGGCGCGACGATGCCGCATTTGGTGACGATCTCGATTTTGTCACGCAGCGAAGGCGAGGCCTTCAGCGCCCCGCCCAAAATCGCTTCGGCTGTGTAGCCGCCATAGATGTCGGCCTGGTCCATGGTGGTGATGCCCTGCGCTAGGCAGGCCTCGATCTTCGCCTGGACATGTTTCGGCGAGGTATCGGCGTCGTCGCCGATCCGCCACATGCCGTAAACGAGGCGGCTGAGATGGAGATCGGGCGAAAGTTCAATGCGGTCCATGTGGTGAGGGGTCATCAGTGTCGTCTCCCGTTGCCGAGCGGCGTTGCGGGTGTCTCGGCCGGCACGCGACCATAGGCATGCGGCAGCGAACAGGTCTTGAGCTCGGGCAGCACCTTCTGACCGAAATGTTCCGCCTCGTCGAGATGCGGATAGCCCGAAAAGATGAAGGCCCGGATGCCCATCTTCCTGTAGGCCTCGATTTCCGAAAGCACCTGGTCAGCGGAGCCGACCAGGGCCGCGCCGCAGCCGGAGCGCGCCCGGCCGATGCCGGTCCAGAGGTGAGGTTCGACGTAACCGAACTTGTCGGCCAGTTCGCGGGCCTTGGCCTGGTGCGAGACGCCGAGCGAGGTGCTGTCATGGGCGCGGCTGCGGATCAACTGGCCATATTCGTCATCCAGCTTGGAGACGAGATGCTCCGCATATTCGCGGGCTTCCTGCTCGGTATCGCGGACGATCATGTGGACGCGCAGGCCGTAGTCGAGCGTGCGGCCATGGGCGGCGGCGCGGGCATGGACGGCCTTCATGCGCTCGGCCAGCTGGTCCCGGGTTTCCGGCCACATCAGGTAGACGTCGCATTGGGCGCCGCAGAGCTCCAGCGCATCCGGCGAATAACCGCCGAAATAGAGAAGCGGCCCGCCATTCTGCTGGTAGGGGCGGGCGGGCTCGGTGGTGACGCCCTTGAAATTGTAGACCTCGCCCTCGTGGTCGATCGTGTCGCGGGTCCAGGCCTGGCGGAGGATCTGCACGACCTCGTGGCTGCGGCGATAACGGAAGGCGCTGTCGGCGACTTCGCCGGGGAAATCGGAGCTGATGACGTTGAGCGTCAGCCGGCCCTTCAACATGTGGTCGAGGGTAGCGATGGTGCGCGCCAGCATGATCGGCTGCATCTCGCCACAACGGATCGCGGCCAGCAGATTGATCCGGTCGGTAATCTGCGAGGCGGCGGCGGCGAAACTCAGCGTGTCCTGGCCAACCTGGTAGGATGAGGGGCAGAGGATGTTGCGGAAGCCGAGCGTCTCGGCGCGCCTGACGATGTCGGAGCAATGTTCCCAGCTCGATTTCAGCGCATCCTCGGGGACGCCGAGATAGGCGTAGTCGTCCGAGCACAGCGCGGCGAACCAGGATACTTCCGCCGCATCGAGATCCGGCGACGTTATGGGCACGATAGTCATGAGATCCTCCTCAATCTTCGACTTGCATATCACTCGCTTTCGTGTAAATCAATGGTGTATCAATTTTTGTGTATCTGTTCCCTGGGGAGGGGGAGCATCGATGGAGAGCCATCCGGGCAGCCTGCCGATCTATCTGCAAATCGCCGAACTTCTGGTGCGCGATATCGCCGCCGGCCGGCTTGTCGACGGCGAGAAGCTGGCGCCGGAGCGCGACATGGCGGTGCAGCTCGGCATTGCCGTCGGCACGCTGCGCAAGGCGCTGGCGGAACTGCAGAACCGCGGGCTTCTGGAGCGGGTGCAGGGGTCGGGCAACTACATAAGGGCGATCAGCGATCCGAAGAGCGTCTATGCGATGTTCCGGCTGGAACTGGTCCAGGGCGGCGGCCTTCCGACCGCGGAATTGCTCGACGTCATGCGGCTCGACAAACCCAAGGAACTGCCGAAATTCGGCTTTTCGCCGGAAGGCCATCGCATCCGACGCATTCGCCGGCTGTCGGGCAAGGTCGCGGCACTCGAGGAGATCTGGCTCGACGGCTCCTACGTGGCGGCCATCGCGCCGGAGGAGCTGTCGGAATCCCTCTATCTCTATTACCGCACCCGGCTTGGCCTTTGGATAGCCCGGGCGGAAGACAAGATCGGCCTCGACACCGTGCCCGACTGGGCGCCGTTGGCCTTCGGCCAGAAGCCGGGGGCGCCGATTCCCTACGTGCTGCGGACGAGCCAGGCACAGGACGGCGCCCTGGCCGAGGTTTCCCGCACATGGTTCGACCATTCCGTGGCGCGCTACGTATCGCGGCTGCGGTAGAAACAATCGAGTACCGACAAGATGAAATTCGAGACGACACAAGACGGTTTTTTCATTTCGCTGAACGGCCGCGTCATCCTGCGGCATAGCGCGGCCTCGCCATGCATATTCGTCGGCCACGGGCAGGAGCGGATGGACATGTACCGCGGCAATTTCGAGATCGAGGACTATATCGTCGAGCGCAGTGCGCTGCGCCATGCGGATGTCGTCGGCAACACGATCAGTCTCTCGGAGGCGGAGGGCCGTGCGCCGCGGCTGGAGCTGACGATTTCGGAAACCGCCGTGCATTTTCGCTCGCTGGACGAGACGATCAACCGCTTCTGGATCCGCATCCATGCGGAGAATGGCGAACATGTCTGGGGCGGAGGCGAGCAGATGTCCTATTTCGACATGCGCGGCCGACGTTTTCCGCTGTGGACCTCGGAGCCGGGTGTCGGGCGCGACAAGACGAGCGAGATCACCTTCAAGTCGGACCTGAAGGACAAGGCGGGCGGCGACTATTACAACACCAACTATCCGCAGCCGACCTACGTCTCTTCGGCGCGTTACGCGCTGCATGTCGAGACGACCGCCTATTCCGTCTTCGATTTCCGCCGCAAGACGTTTCACGAGATCGAAGCCTGGGCGGTGCCGGAGCGGATCGAACTGTTTGACGCGCCGAGCTTCGTCGAGCTGGTCGAGACGCTCTCTTTGCGGTTCGGGCGGCAGCCGGAACTGCCCGATTGGGTCTACAACGGCGCGATCATCGGCCTCAAGGACGGCGTCAATTCCTTCGCGCGGCTGGAAAAGATGCGCAACGCGGGCGTTCAGGTTTCCGGCCTCTGGTGCGAGGACTGGGTCGGGCTTCGCCAGACCTCGTTCGGCTCGCGCCTGTTCTGGGACTGGCAGGCGAACGAGAGCCGTTACCCGGACCTGCGAGAGAAAATCACAGAGCTGAACGGGGAGGGCATCCGTTTTCTCGGCTATGTGAACCCCTATCTCTGCGTCGATGGCTCGCTCTTTCCCGAAGCGGAGGCGGCGGGTTATTTCGCCAGGGATCAGCTTGGCCGTACGGCGATCGTCGATTTCGGCGAGTTCGATTGCGGCGTCGTGGATTTCACCAATCCGGAAGCCGCGGACTGGTTTGCCGAGGAAGTCATCGGCCGTCGCATGCTGGATTTCGGGCTGACCGGCTGGATGGCCGATTTCGGCGAATACCTGCCGATCGACGTCGAGCTTGCCAACGGCATCGACGCCAAGCTGATGCACAATGCCTGGCCGACGCTTTGGGCCGAGGTCAACGCCAAGGCGATCTCCAGCCGCGGCAAGACGGGCGAGGCGCTGTTCTTCATGCGGGCAGGCTTCACCGGAGTGCAAAAACATTGCCCGCTGCTCTGGGGCGGTGACCAGTCGGTGGATTTCTCCCGCCATGACGGGCTCGTCACCGTGATGTGCGCGGCGCTCTCGTCTGGCCTGCTCGGCAACGCCTATCACCATTCCGATATCGGCGGTTATACGAGCCTGTTCGGTAATGTCCGCACACCGGAACTGCTGATGCGCTGGGCCGAGATGGCCGCCTTTACGCCGGTCATGCGCAGCCACGAGGGCAACCGGCCGCGCGACAATATCCAGATCGACCAGGATCCGGAGGTGCTGGAGCACTTCGCGCGGATGACGCGGATCTATGTGCATCTGGCGCCGTATCTGAAGGCGCTGTCCAAGGAAGCGGCCATGCGGGGATTACCGGTGCAGCGTCCGCTGTTCCTGCATCATGAGCATGATCCGAAGACCTACGCCATCCAGGATGCCTATCTCTACGGCGCCGACCTGCTGGTCGCGCCGGTGTGGCAGGCAGCGCAGGAGGTGCGGGGTGTCTATCTGCCGGAGGGGGCAGATTGGGTGCATGTGTGGAGCGGCGTGGAATATGCAGGCGGGGAAGAGGTGACGGTCGCGTCGCCGATCGGGGAGCCGCCGGTGTTTTATCGCCGTGGGGCGGAGACGGCTGGATTGTTTGAGGCGTTGAAGGGGATGTGAGGCGTTGCGGCAACCACCCTTCTTCCCCCTTGCGGGGAAGATGTCAGCGGAGCTGACAGATGGGGGTGGTTCAGCGTACTCAACTGGCGAGGAGGATGTTGACCACCCCCCTCTGCCTGCCGGCATCTCCCCCGCAAGGGGGGAGATCGGACTGCCGCACCGCTGGCGATCCCAGACTCACCGAGCCGCCCAGTTCGCGCCGCGCCGGAAAATCGTCTTCATCTGCGGCACGGCGAATTCCTTGGCCTGGTGGCCAAGCGAGGAATAGAACACCCGGCCCTCGCCGTATTTCCGCTTCCACACCACCGGCATGACGACGCCGTCGATCCAGTAGGCGTGGTCGCCGGTGAAGGTCGTCGTGGCCAGCACCTCGTTCGAGGGGTCGACATGCATGTAATATTGCTCGGACGTGTAGGGGAAATCGGTGATTCCCTCCATCAGCGGATCGCCCGGCTTCGTGATGTTGACCGTATAGTCAATGATATTGCCGGGATGGGCGACCCACTGGCCGCCGATGATGAACTGGTAGTCGACCGACTCGCGGAACGCATCGCCCGCGCCGCCGTGGTAACCGGCAATGCCGACGCCGCTCTGGACGGCCGCGGCGAGGTTCTTCACCTCTTCCTTCTCGATCTTCGACATGGTCATGATCGGCACGATGAGGCTGAGATCATGGATCGAGGGATCGGCGAAAGCCTCGGTCGAATGCTCGACATAGACCTTGAAACCATCTTCTTCCAGCATGTCCTTGATGATGACGGCGCATTCCTGCGGTTCGTGGCCGCTCCAGCCACCCCAAACGATGAGTGCTTCACGCATTTTATTCGTCCTCCAGAATTATTTTGCCAGCTGGCCGTCGACGAGAGATTCCGACAAAGGAGCGGGCCGCTCCGTGGCCGTGGTGATCTTGATCGTGCGCCCTTCGGCGGACGCCGTGTGAAAGGCTTCCATGACCTCCAGCACATGCAGCGCCAGATCGCCGTTCGCCCGGTGCGGACGGTTGGAACGGATCGCGTAAGCGAGGTCCGCGACGCCGATCGAGCGGTAGTTGCCGTCCGCATAGGGCAAGGTGGTGGGCTGGTCCTCGAATTGGGCACCCTTCTTCAGATAACCGACGGGTCCCTCGAAACGGTTCGGGTCCGGCACGATCAGCGTGCCTTCGGTGCCGTAGACCTCGAGCGGCACATGTTTGTGGCCGGCGACATCGAAGCTCATGCCGATCTGCACGACCGCGCCGTTGGCAAACGCCATGACACCCGCCACGTGGGTCGGAACATGCACCGGAATGCGCTCGCCGTTGCGCGGCTCGCTGGTGATGATGCGCTCCTGGCGGGGGGTGACCGCAAAGCCCGCCACCTGCGAGACCGGGCCGAGCAGGTTGACGAGATCGGTGATGTAATAGGGACCCATGTCGAGCATCGGGCCGCCGCCGACCTCGTAGTAGAAGGCCGGGTTCGGGTGCCAGCGCTCGTGGCCGGGGCACATGAAGGTCGCAGTGCCGCCGACGGGCAGGCCGATAACGCCCTGGTCGATCAGTTCGCGGGCCGTCTGGTGGCCGCCGCCGAGGAAGGTATCGGGGGCGGCGCCGATGCGCAGGCCCCTGGCCTTTGCGGCCTCCGCCAATTTTTTCCCTTCCGCGAAATTAATCCCGAGTGGCTTTTCCGAATAGGTGTGCTTGCCGGCTTCGAGCGCCTGCAGGGCAACAGTGACATGCGCCTTGGGGATCGTCAGGTTGACGATGATCTCGACCTTGGGATCGGCAAGCAGTTCGTCGACGGTGCGGGCCTCGAGATTGAATTCGGAGGCCTTCGCCTCGGCCAGGTCGCGGTTGAGATCCGCCACTCCGCGGATATCGAGGATCGGAAAAGCCGAGGTCATCGCCTTCAGATAGGCGCCTGAAATATTGCCGCATCCGATGATGCCGATACCGACTTTATCCATGATTTCCTCCCGAAAAATGCTGAAATTTGTGCCTCAGAGCGCCGGCCCGGTGGTGCTCCAGGGCGATTCGTAAAGCTCGTAAAGTGCGACGGCCGCCGCTCCCTGCGCCCAGAAATCATCTGTCGAATCGTCGAAGACGAGTTCGCTGACGCCTTTCAGCGAGGGCGGAATGGCGAGCGCATAGGCATCGCGCAGGCTATTCAGGAACGGCTCGCCCAGCGCCAGCGACGAGCCGACGAGGATGACGCGCGGCGGCGCAAACAACGTGACGATGTTGGCGATGGTCAGCCCGACGGCCTCGCCGGCGCGAACGGCCGCGCCGATCAACCGGTCGTCATCGGCCTGGATCAGCGCCTGGACGTGGGTCATACCGCGGCCGAGCCGCACCGCTTCGGCAAAACGCCCGTCCGCCTGCTGCTCGCCGAGGATGGCGCTTTCGCCGGCCTGGCTGGAAAGCCGCACCATGCCCTGCGGTCCGGTGCCGAGCACGAGGTCGCCGAGATTGTGGCTGAGGCCGCCGGCGCCGCGGAAAAGCCGGTTGCCGTGCAGCACGCCGAGGCCGAGTGTCTGTTCGAGCGAGATCAGGACCATATCCTGCAGATCGCGGGCCTTGCCGAACCAGTGATGGCCGAGCGTGATGGCATGAGCATCGCTCTCGACGATCGTCGGCGTCGACAGGCGGGTAGACATTTCGGCGGCAAAATCGATGTTGATCTCGCGGAAAATCGGGCTGGAGCGGATATGCCCGGTGCGGTGTTCGATGACGCCTGGAAGCCCGAGGCAGACGCTGTCGACATCCTCCAGCGACAGACCGGCATCGACGACGCAGCGGCGCACGCCGTCCTCGACGAGGTCGGCGATGACCGCGATCGGCTGGCGGTCGATGCGGATCGGCAAAGTGAGTTTGGAGAGCACGTCGCCACGGAAATTTGTAACCACGAAGACCATGCGGCTTGCCGCGATCTTGGCGCCGACGACGCGGGCGGCGTCCGGATTGACTTCCAGCATGACGCGCGGCCGGCCGCGCACCGCCTCGTTGCGGATATCGCCCTCGTGGCGGGTCAGGATCAGCCCGTCGTCGAGCAGCGAACCGGTAATGGCGGAAACGGTAGTGGTCGAGAGTTCGGTGCGCTCGGAAATTTCGACGCGAGAAATGGGGCCGCGCCGCCGGATCGTATCAAGCACATTCAGGCGGTTGATGGCGCGCAACAATTCGGGATCGGCGGTCTTCATCTTCTGCGCACTCGTCGGCTTCTGCACCGAACTGCTATTTAATTCGAGGTGCAAATTAAATCCGCTTTGTTCTAGAGCCGATTTTGTGCTGCATGCAATAGATAAAAGCAGCAAGTGGCGCAAATTTCGCCAAAATCGTGCAATGGCGCGCAAGGCTATTGACAGATGCGTTAGGCTTGCCGATTATTTAATTCGGATACAGGAATAAAGCTTTGGGAGGAGCACCTTCATGTCCAACAGATATCACAGGATGCGTTTGATTTCCGCGACCGCCGTTGCGCTCGCGGGTGGCCTGTTTACGGCCGGCGCTGCTGCAGCGGACAGCGTCATTCGCTGGATGCATGTCGAGCAGGTGCCGGGAAACGTAGCGGTCTGGAACCAGATCGCCAGGGATTACGAGGCCAAGCATCCCGGCGTCAAAGTCGAACTGCAATTCCTGGAAAACCAAGCCTTCAAGGCCAAACTGCCGACGCTTCTGCAGTCGAACGATGCGCCAAGCATCTTCTACACGTGGGGTGGCGGCGTCCTGAAGGCGCAGTCGGAGACCGGCACGTTGCGGCCGATCAATGCGGCGATCGACGCGAATGGAGGGGAATGGCGCAAGTCGATCAATGCCTCCGCGGTCGACGGCCTGACCTTCGACGGCAAGGTCTGGGCTTCGCCCGTCAGGACCGGCCTCGTTTCCTTCTATTACAACAAGGAACTGTTCAAGAAGGCGGGGGTCGATGCCGCCAAGATCGCGACCTGGGACGATTTCCTCGGTGCCGTCAAGGCGCTTAAGCAGGCCGGCGTGACGCCTATTGCCGGCGGCGGGCGGGACAAGTGGCCCCTGCATTTTTACTGGAGCTATCTCTCGATGCGTGAGGCCGGGCAAAAGGGCTTTGCCGATGCCAAGGCCGGCAAGAACGACGGCTTCGCCGGCAAGCCTTTCGTCAAGGCTGGCGAGCGCATGGCCGAGCTCGGCAAGCTTGAGCCGTTCCAGAATGGCTATCTGGGTGCGACCTGGAACGATGCGCTTGCCACGTTCGGTGATGGCCGTGCCGCGCTCATCCTGAGCTTCGAGAATACGCCCTCGACCCAGGCGTCGAATTCGACGAGCCGCAAAGGCCTGCCCGACGACAATATCGGTCGCTTCCCGTTCCCCGTCGTCAGCGGGGGTGCCGGTGTGACCACCGACAGCTTCGGCGGTCTCAACGGATGGGCGGTCACCAAGAACGCGCCGCCTGAAACCGAGGACTTCCTCCGCTACATGGCGAGCGCAGATGTGCAGAAGCTTCTTGCCAGGGATACGCAGATCATGCCGGTCGCCAAGGGTGCGAGCGAAGCGATCTCCAAGCCGCTGCTGAAGGAAGTTGCCGAGGCTCTTGGCAAGGAAACCTGGCACCAGAACTTCCTCGACCAGGATCTCGGTCCCAATGTCGGTGCGATCGTCAACGACATCAGCGTCGAAGTGGTCTCCGGCGGGATGAAGCCGGCGGCTGCCGCGCAGCAGATCGAGGATGCCTATTCTCTGGAGCGCAAGTAAGCGCAGTGCCGGCGCTCCCGAGGTCCTGAACCTGGGGGCGCCGGTTCCTTTTTTGCCTGACGCCGTCTTGCGCAGCCCGAAAGGCTCGAAAATCGATGAGCGATACGCTGATCTCTGCCAATGCCGCGCTTGCCGGGAACCCAATTGCGGTATCGCGGCGCCGCAAGCGGTCCCTGGCCAACAGCAAGTGGCCGGTGCTGATCCTGTTCCTGCCGCCGGCGCTTCTCCTGTTCACGGTGCTGGTCATTCTGCCCATGGGCGAGGCCGCCTGGTATTCCTTCTACAATTGGAACGGCTATGGCAGTCCGACGCAGTGGGTCGGCTGGCGCAACTACCAGCTTATTTTCCGCAATAGCGCCTTCACCCAGGCACTGATCAACAACGGCCTGATCGTGCTTGCCTCGCTCTGCGTGCAGGTGCCGCTGGCGCTCTGGCTGGCGACGATGATCTCCAGCCGGATCAAGGGTGCGCTGTTCTTCCGGCTGATCTTCTTCCTGCCCTATGTGCTTGCGGACGTCGCCGCCGGCATGATCTGGCGTTTCGTCTATGACGGGGATTTCGGCCTCGTGGCCGGTATCTCGCAGATGCTCGGTGTCGAGGCGCCCTTCTGGCTGGCCGACCGGGACCTGGCGATGTACGCGATATTGGGCGTCGTGGTCTGGAAGTATTTCGGCTTTCACATGATGCTTTTCATCGCCGGCCTGCAGGCGATCGACAAGAGCGTGCTGGAAGCCGCCGACATCGACGGCGCGACCGGTTTCCAGAAATTCCGGCTTGTAACATTGCCGCTGCTCGGCTCCACCGTGCGCCTTTCCGTCTTCTTTGCGGTCGTTGGCTCGCTGCAGCTCTTCGACATGATCATGCCGTTGACCGGCGGCGGTCCGTCGAACTCGACCCAGACGATGGTGACGTTCCTCTACAATTTCGGGGTGACCCGCATGCAGGTCGGGTTCGGCAGCGCCGTCGGCGTGGTGCTGTTCGTGATCTGCGTGACGCTCGCCTTCAGCTACAAGCGGGTATTCATGCGCAATGACTGAGATATCGACAGCACAGCCCATCGATGCGGCGAGCGCCCCGACCTCCGGCCAGCGCATCCGCGCCGGCACGCAGGTCTATATGTACGTGTCGCTGATCATCGTGGCGGCTATCGTGGTGGTGCCGCTGATCAGTACCGCGCTCGGCGGCTTCAAGACGCTGGGCGAACTGCGCGGCAATCCGTTCGGACTGCCGACGGAATGGCAGTGGTCGAACTACACGGACATCATCATCAGCAAGCGCTATTGGCTGCAGATGAGCAATTCGCTGATCATCGCCCTGCTGACAGTGTTCCTGACGCTGACGTTCGGCGCCATGGCGGCCTTCTGTTTTGCGCATATCCGCTTCTTCGGCGCCAACCATCTGGTCAACTATTTCCTGATCGGGCTGATGTTTCCGGCCGCGACCGCGATCCTGCCGCTCTATATCCGCATCCGCGATCTGGGGCTCATCGACACATACTGGGGCGTGGTGCTGCCGCAGGTGGCATTCGGCATGGGCATGAGCATCATGCTGTTCCGCAACTACTTCCGCAATTTGCCGTCCGAACTCTTCGACGCGGCCTTCGTGGACGGCTGCGGCTACATGCGGTTCTTCTGGCATATCACGCTGCCGCTGTCGCGACCGATCATCGCCACCGTCGGCATCATCTCCTTCGTCGGCAGCTGGAACAGCTATATCGTGCCGCTGATCATGCTGAACTCCGAGAGCCGCTATCCCTGGCCGCTCGGCATCATGATCTACCGGGGCGAATTCAGCACCGAATGGCAGCTGGTGCTGGCCTTCATCACGCTCACCATCCTGCCCACCATCATCGCCTTCTTCCTGGCCCAGAAGCACATCATCGCCGGTCTGACTGCCGGTGCGGTGAAGTCCTGAGCCCCGACCCGGAGTAATTCGCATGGCATCCGTCGAACTCAGACAAGTCCGCAAGGCCTATGGGGCACTCCCCGTCATCCATGGCGTGTCGCTGGCGATCGAAGACGGCGAGTTCGTCGCTCTGGTCGGTCCGTCCGGCTGCGGAAAATCGACGCTGCTGCGCATGATTGCCGGGCTTGAGGAAATCACCGACGGCGAGATCATCATCGACAATGCTGTCGTCAACGAGCTTACGCCGCGCGAGCGCAACATCGCCATGGTGTTCCAGTCCTATGCGCTTTATCCGCACATGACGGTCGCCGAGAACATGGGCTTCA
Organism: Neorhizobium tunisiense; assembly: GCF_039631515.1. Taxonomy (NCBI): domain Bacteria; kingdom Pseudomonadati; phylum Pseudomonadota; class Alphaproteobacteria; order Hyphomicrobiales; family Rhizobiaceae; genus Neorhizobium; species Neorhizobium tunisiense. Next base: position 69,370 of record NZ_JBDIUU010000002.1, read on the forward strand.
ATTTGCGCCTTTCCGGAACTCCCAAGCCGGTGATTGCCGAACGCGTCGCCGAAGCCGCCCGCATGCTCGACCTCATGCCGCTTCTCGACCGCAAGCCGGCGCAGCTTTCCGGCGGCCAGCGCCAGCGCGTCGCCATGGGGCGGGCGATCGTTCGCAACCCGGCCGTCTTCCTGTTCGACGAGCCGCTCTCCAATCTCGACGCCAAGCTGCGCGTGCAGATGCGCGCCGAGATTAAGCAGCTGCACCAGAAGGTCGGGACGACCTCGATCTACGTCACCCACGACCAGATCGAGGCGATGACGCTCGCCGACCGGATCGTCGTGCTCAACCAGGGAAAGGTGGAGCAGGAAGGCACGCCGATGGAACTGTACAAGAAGCCGGCCAACCTCTTCGTCGCCGCCTTCATCGGTTCTCCGGCGATGAACCTTCTCGACGGCACCGTGGATGGTGATGGCGGCGAACCCTCCGCGCGCCTTGGCGACGGAACCGCGATCCGCATCGCGCCGGACCGCAAAGTCAAGCGTGGGCAGGCGATCAAGGTGGGTCTGCGTCCGGAGCATTTGAGCCCCGGCGTCGGGGGGACTGCGCTTGCTGGCCAGACGCTGCTGGTCGAGCCGACCGGTGCACAGACCCACATCATCTTCGACCTTGCCGGCCATCCGGTGGTCGCGATCGTCGACGGCGAATATCCTGCCCGCTACGGGGCGCGGTTCGAAGCCAACATTCCGGCCGAGCAGGTGCATGTCTTCGACCGCGAAACCGGAGTGGCGCTTTAGCCCGGCCTTTGCCGCACGCGTCGGCTCATCTGCTTTTCCGATGGTCCGTTTGTGCGGCTTTGCCGGATTGACGCGATAATCCGGAAGGTGTCACGCTGTTGAAATGTCGGTGACCTAGAACCCGGCGACGCAGGAGATTGCCGAATTCCCGTGCCTGCAAGAAAAGGTCAATGACAATGGCTGACATACGTCCCAACGCCCTCCATGTCATCGTCGTGGGCATCGATGGGCTGCGCCCCGACATGATCAACGAGGTCACCATGCCCAATCTCGCAGGGATGCGGGCGCGGGGCGTATCGAGCAGGGACCACCGAACGGTGTTCCCCAGCGAGACTCGGGGCGCCCTGACGGCGCTTGCCAGCGGCGCGCGGCCGGAAACCACCGGCGTGCTCGGCAACGAATTCTACTCCCGCGACGGATCGGGCCGGCTGACGGGCACGGATACGATCCACGACTGGCGAGCCGGCGAGAAGCGGCTGATCGGCGGCATGGTGACCGCCACCAACCTCTCCGAAACGCTCGCCAGGAACGGCAAGTCGTTCGCGGTCGTGACGTCGAGCGGGCAGGGTTCGTTCACCGCGCTCAACTGGAAGGGAGCCGACCGGGACCAGACCGGCTACAATGTTCGCCATCCGGCAATCGGCTTCCCGCCAGAGCTTGCCGTCGACATCGCCGAACAGCACAGGATGCCGGCAAACGGTCTTGATCGTGGCGCGGAAAAACAGGCTGTCGCCGTGTTCACCGATACCGTCTGGCCCGCCAGGAAGCCGGATGCGGCGATCATCTGGCTGACGGAAGTCGACAGCGCCTCGCACCGCTACGGCCTTGGCGCCGAGGGCATGCTCGCGTCGATGCGCGATTGTGATGCGGCGATCGGCAACCTCCTGGAATGGCGGGACAAACAGCCCGAAAAGGACGGCATCGTCATTTTCGTCACCTCCGATCACGGTCATTCGACCATCGTGGAATTCATCTCGGTCGGCGATGCGCTGAAGGAAGCGGGCATCTCCGCGGGCCTGCGATTTGGCGATGGCATCGACGTGCTTTACCGCCGCGGCCGCGCACCGGGCTTCTGGCTCAGGACATTCGACAAGGGCCTTCTGCAGGGCGTTTTCGATGCGCTTGCCATCCAGCCCTGGTATGGCGCGACCTTTACCCGGGCCACCGAGCCGGGGTCGCATGAGGGCGTCCTTGCGGGCACGCTGGCGCTGGAGCTGACGGGGGCTGCCCATCCCCGCGCGCCGGATCTCTATATCAACCTGAAGGGCGACGACGCGGAGAACGCGTTCGGCGTGCCGGGCACCTCGATCTGCGACGCCGGCAGCTATAGCGGCATTCCGCTCGGCGGCGGTTCGCATGGTGGCCTGCATTCGACCGAGCTTGCGGCGGTCTTGATCGGCGACGGCGCAGGCCTCAAAAGCGGCGGACAGGTGATCGCATCGCGCACTGCGATCTACGACATCGCCCCGACCGTTCTCGAAATGCTGGGCCTCCAGCCCGCCACCAGCATGACCGGCCGGCCGATGTTTGAGCTTTTCGACGACGCCGGAACCGTGGACGCGCCCGAAGTCACCGAATTCACGGCATCGGTCGAGGGGAAGACTTCGCGGATCGTCATCGGCCGTGTCGAAGGCCGTGCCTATATCGACGAGGCGGACCTTCTGACTGAAACGCCGGCAGCGAACGCCGGTCAGCCGAAGGTCGCGGAATTGCAGGCCTGACCTCGTTCCGGATGACACGTCCGGCGATGCCCGGGCGCTTTAAAGGTCTCGAGACGCCGGGCGCGCCCGCAACGCCGATACAGGCACTGGAGGTCAGCCTGCGGCCTCAGAAGCTGTCGAGCCTGATGTCCGCCCGCCGAGAGTGCGTAAGGATATAGCGGCCGTTCGGCAGGTCGTTGCCGTCGAGTTTCCAGGCGATCCCCGCTTCGTCGAGCCCGTAATGCACCCAGCGGGCCTTCAGCCGCTCGCGCAGCACTTCCTCCGAAGGGCCAACGAAGATCGTGAGGTCGAACATCTCGGCGAGCCGCGACCAGGGTGCCTCGTCGATCAGCAGGTAATTGCCTTCCGCCAGAACGATATGGGTGTCGGGGGAGATGGCGCGGGCCGAGGCGATGGCGATCTCGCGCGATCGGTCGAAGACCGGCACCAGCACTTCCTCGTCTCCCTGCCGCACCGCCCTCAGGATATCCGCAAAACCGCGCACGTCAAAAGTCTGCGGCGCGCCCTTGCGGGACAACAGGCCGCGGGCTTCGAGGAGGCCGTTGTCCATGTGGAAGCCGTCCATCGGCAGGATTTCGCTCGCTTCACCGCGCGCCAGCAGGGCTTCGTGCAGGGCATCGGCAAGGGTGGATTTTCCGCCGCCTGGCGGGCCGGCAATCGCAACGATGAAGCGCCGCTTGTCTTTGGCGCGGCCGATGACGGTGTCGGTGATGTCGTCCAGTGTCATAGCGTCGAGGCCCTGCGTTCCATTGCTTTGAACAGGACTTCTAACGTTCCGCAAGGCATTCAGGCAATCCACCGACAGACGAAACGGGGCTCGGATCAAGAAACCTGTCGAGGGCCCTCCCTGACCGCTCTGATGGCTTCCCAGACCCTGTAAGGGGTTGCGGGCATATCGAAATCCCTGACGCCGGCCGATCGAAGCGCGTCCAGGACGGCGTTCATCAGCGTCGGTAGGGCTCCGGTCGTGCCGGCTTCGCCGCCGCCCTTGACGCCGAGCACATTGGTGGGCGAGGGCGTCGGCAGGTCGAAGAAGCGTGGCGTCGGCATGAAATCGGCGCGGGGCATGAAATAATCCATGAAGGTGGCGGTCAGCATCTGGCCGCTGTCCGGGTCGTAGACGATGTGCTCGCCGAACACCTGGCCGGCACCCTGGGCGAGGCCGCCATGCATCTGGCCTTCGAGCAGCGTGTGGTTGAGGACATGACCTGCATCGTCGACGCCGATATAGGAGGTGACCCTGGTCTCGCCGGTATTCGGGTCGATCTCCACTTCGGCCACATGCACGCCGCCCGGGAAGTTGCGCTCCGGCTGGATCGATGCCAGCGTGTCGAGCGCATTGCCGTCCGGCGTGACGTTGCGGGTCGCGAGTTCCAGCAGCGGGATCGACATGTTGGTGCCGGCCACCTTGTAGTGGCCGTGGTCGAATTCGATGTCGGTTTCCGAGGCTTCCAGCGCTTCGGCAGCGAGCTTCAGGCCCTTTTTCACCACCTCGCGCGAGGTGATCGTCAGGGACGCGCCGTGCGCGGCCATGGTGCGAGAGCCCATGGTTCCTGCACCTTTCAGCTTGTGGGGCGCATGAACGCTGTTGGCGCGCAGGTTGATCAGGTTCTCGTCGATGCCGAGTTCCCTGGCGACCAGCCGCGGCAGCACCGTTTCGTGGCCCTGGCCGGCGGAGCCGGAAAGCGTATAGAGCGTCAGCGTGCCGTCCGGTTCGAAGCGGATCTCGGTCTCCTCCGGCACGTGGCCACCGCCGGATGGCTCTATGAAGATGCCCATGCCGATGCCGCGCAGGTTGCCGCGCCGTTCGGACTCCTTGCGGCGCGCTTCGAAACCTTTCCAGTCGGAGATCGAGACGGCCTCTTCCAGCATCGCGACATAGCTGCCGCTGTCGTAAACCGTGGTCGGGGTCTGGTAGGGATAGGCATCGTCGGGGATCAGGTTCTTCCGGCGGATCTCGATCCGGTCCATGCCGAGATCGGTGGCGGCCTGATCGACCAGCCGCTCGACGAAATAGTTGATGTCCGGACGGCCGGCGCCGCGATAGGCGGCGATCGGCGAGGTATTGGTGAAGGCGAGGCGGTTCAGCCCGTAAACCGCGGGGATGCGGTAACATCCCGTGCCGGTCAGCATCGGGTTCAGCACGTTGATCAGCGCACCGGGCGGCGAATGATAGGCGCCGAGATCGCAGACGATGTTCATCCGGATGCCAAGGAACTCGCCGGTTTCGCTGAGCGCCAGCTCGCCGGTGAACCTGACGGCGCGACCGTGATAATCGGCGAGGAAGCTTTCGGTGCGGCTGGCCGTCCAGCGCACCGGCCGACAGAGTTTCCTGGCTGCGAGCATGATCGCTGCATATTCGGGATAGGCCGCGCCACGGATGCCGAAGCTGCCGCCGACATCGCCCATGTGGTGGCGCACCTTTTCCGGCGGATGGCCGGTGAAGCGGGCAAGACCATCGGCAAGGCCGGTGCCCTGGCTGGCGGAGTAGACGTCGAAGATATCCGTCTCCGGATCGTAGGCCGCCATGAAGGATTTGAGTTCGAGCGGGTTGGCTGCGACGCGCTGCGACTCGACCGTCAGCGCGGAAATATGCTTGGCCCTGGCGAAGGCCTCATCGGTTGTCGCCTCGTCGCCGAAACCGTGCAGGAAGACGAGGTTGCCCGCTACGTCGTCGAAAAGCTGCGGCGCGCCGTCTTCCAATGCCGCCTCGGGGTCGATGATCGCCGGCAGGTCCTCGTATTCGACCGCGATCAGCTCGACCGCATCGGCCGCCGCTTCGGCACTGTCGGCCACGACCATGGCAACCGGTTCGCCGACGAAGCGGACGCGATCGGTCGAAAGCGCATAACGGCTCGGCGCCTTGATCTTCATGCCATCGACGCCGGGGAAAGAGACCAGCGGGCCGGGGGCGATCAGATTGGCGTCGAGCGCATCCTTGCCGGTCAGCACGATATGGACGCCGGGGGCCTCAAGTGCCGCCTCGACATCGATCGACACGATGCGCGCATGCGCCTGGTCGGCTCTCAAGAATGCGGCGTAGAGCTGGTTATCCAGCACCTTGTCGGCGGTATATGCGCCCTGGCCTGTAATAAGTCTCATGTCTTCCCGGCGACCGGTGAAGACCTCATGATCACTGCTCAAAAACATTCTCCCACGCCAGGCAGATTTTCTGCCGGATGCGCCTCTTCGGCCCCTGTGCCGAGATTCAAACGCCCGGTGGATGGGTATCCCATCCGACGGCCGCAGACTGCTGCCGGCGGCGGACGCTAATGCATGAATTCAACTGAGACAAATGCGATTTTATACTATCGCTATAATTTCAGGGTCGCTGACAAGCGCGGCAATGAGGAGAGCACCACAGATGCCCGCGCCGGTCTCTCGGCACGGGCTTAGTCTATCCGTTAGTGATCAGGCCGCGCGAACCAGCTGTTCTGCCTGACGCAGTGCCGAGATCACGCGGTTCTGGCCGCGCACGAGCTGGGTCTTGGCGAAACCGAGCTTTTCCGGGCCGAGCTTGTCGAGGTCGGCGGCCGTCGAGAGGGCCGGCAGTTCCGGGATCGGCACGGCCGGGTCGTGGCGGAAGCGCTGCTCGCGGGTGTAGTTGAGCGGCACCAGGATGCGGGCGAGCTTCTGGATGACGTGGTTCGCGGATTTCGACTCGATCTTGCCGGACTCGATGCCAGCGTAGAATGCGGCCAGCGCGTCGGCGAGCGATTCGACCGCCTTGCGGCTCGGCGAAAGGTCGAAGCGGTTGCCGGCCTTGTTCTGGTAGGTGTCGACCGTGTGGAGGAATTCCTTTGCCGTCGCGCGCCAGTCGAAGGGCAGGATCTTTGCATTGGCATTGCGCAGCACGGCCAGCAGATAGACCTTGATGTCGCGCAGCATGATGTCCTTGTCGGCGATCTCAAGCGTGTCGTTTTCGGTGTGCCAGGCGATGTTGGCGCCGCAGCCGCCGACCGTGTAGTAGCCCTTCTCCTCGCGATCCCGTTCCGTCATGGTCGAAGACAGCATCAGGTAGCTCGAAAGGCCGATATTGTTGAAGGAATAGTCGCCGGCGCGGTGGGGGCGTTCGGCTTCGGCCTTCTTGCCGGCCACTTCCTCGATAACGTCGGAAAGGAAGGCTTCCGTTTCAGTCATCATGCAGAGGTTGATGAATTCGGTTGCCCAGCGGCAGCCGGGGCTGTCGCAATTGACCGAGGCGACGCAGTTCTCGTCGAGGTCGAGCGCGAAATTGTCGGAGAACCAGGTGGAGCCGGCATAACGGCCGGTCGAATGGCCCGGCCACCAGCAGATACGGATCGAGCGCTTCAGCTTGTCGCGATTGGCCCAGAGAACGCGGGCGATTTCGAGCAGCGTCGCGTCGCCGGTGGCATTGTCGCCGACGCCGACATCCCAGCTGTCGAGATGGCCGTGCAGGAAGACGTATTTGTCCGGTTCCTCGGTGCCCTTGATGAAAACTTCCGGCAATTTCGACTTGAACCAGCCTTCCTCCATATCGGCGAAGATGGTGACTTCGGTGCCTGTCCTGGCAAGCTCGATCAGCGCATCGCCGCTTTCGCGGTTGACGGCGACAGCGGGGATAGACGGCTTGCGCGGCAGGTCGTCGAGATCGGGCGTGCCCCAGACCGTGGTGCAGGTGCCCCAGTGGATATCGACGCCGGGATTGATGGCGATGACGCCGATCGCGCCAAGCTCGGTGAACTGCGAAACGAGGCCCGGATTGGCGAAACCTTCCGAGAGAACCACCTTGCCGCGGACCCGGGCAGCGAGTTCGCCGGTGCCATCGACGGTCTTTTCGAACATGGTCGAGATCGCCTTCGGCTGGAGGCTGGCGATATAGACGATCTCGCCCTTGACGCCCTTCGATGCATCCAGCGAATAGGACGGCGGCTTGGCGCGGAAGGTCTTATCCCCCGCCTCGACACGGGCGAGGCCGGGCAGGCTGAGGAAAAGCTCGGCTTCGTGCATCCTGACCTCGACGCCGTGCTTTCCGAGCCGTGCGGCAACTTCGTCCATGGCGCGGTTCACGTCGGTCGGATGTTCGCGCTTGTAAGTCGCAAAGCTCTCCACCAGTGCCCAGGGTTCATCCAGCGTCACCGCTCCCAGAACGGCGGATTCGATCTCGTTCATATCCGGTACTCCCCAAATTGTTTTATTTAGTGAAACGATGTTTCACAAAACACGAAAACGCTAACAGAGGTTTGGTGACCCCGCAAGCGGCTTCGAAGGGCTAGAAATCGCACTGACGAAAACGGGCGCCGAAGCGCCCGCGGATTTCCGGATGATGGTAGGCAGGCCTGATCGGGCCTCAAGCCCTTGATTTCACGCGGCCGTCTTCGCCGGGGCCATGGATCGAAAGGCGCTCGGAAATTTCCGCAGCGGCGTCGAGGGCCGCCTTCAAATGGCTTTCACGCCGTTCCTCGTCGAAGCGGGCGACCGCGCCGGCGACCGAGATCGAGGCGATGATCGTGCCGTCGGCGCCGGTGATCGGGGCGGCGACGGAGAAGGCGCCTTCGTCGAGGTCATTGAGCACGATATTGTAGCCGTTGGCGCGGATGCGTTCGAGCATCTGGCGCAGTTTTGCCCGGTCGGTGATCGTATAGGGCGTGAAGGCTTCGAGCGGCTGGGAGAGTGCCGCATCGATGACGGACGGATCGGCGTAGGCGAGCAGAAGCAGCGATCCGCCGCCCGCGTGCAGGGGGCCGTTGCGTCCGGCCTGGGCAAAAAGCCGGATCGAGTGGCGGCCGGCGCGGGTCGCCAGAACGTAGGTCTTCAGGCCTTCGCGCACGACAAGGTTGACGTTTTCGGATGTCTGGTCGCGGAGCGCATCCATGACCGGCCGGGCAGCGTAGAGCAGGGCGCCGTCCTTGCCGAGACGCTCTCCGAGCACGCCGATGCGGTAGCCGAGCGCATATTCGGCCCGTTCGGTATCCCGCGATACGAAGCCGCGTTCCTCCAGCGTGTGGAGCAGGCGGAAAACCAGCGACTTGGTCATGCCAAGCGATTTCGCGAGCGAGGTGACGCCCTGGTCGGGACGATCGGCAAGCGCTTCGAGAAGGGCGAGCGCCCGGTCAACGGCGGCGATCTTATAGTCTTTTGGTTCGGTCATCGGATGGTCTCCTCCGGCATCTGATTTGGATTGCTTGAAGCTTCTTGCAATCTTCTTGGAATGTGTTTTACTCGCTCTCAATGCGAAACGATGTTTCACACAATAAAACATTGAGAGCCGGGTTGCAAACCCTTCGAAGGCACTCTTGGAGAATTCTGTGGATTGAGCATCGGTTTTGAATGCGCGGGAAACGTGTTCGACGACCGATTTCGGATTTGCGATGCGGGGGAGAAAGCCCCTTGCCAACAAAGAGAATAGTCAAGCTATTCAGAGGAGAACGACCATGAAGTCCGTTTTGAGAAGTGCATTTGCAGCTCTTGTGTTGACGGCCGTCGCTCTGCCCGCCTGGGCCGGCGATCCGATCCGCAAGATCACCATCCTGTCCCGTCCGCAGGCCGGCCAGCAGGCAGAATTCCAGTCCGTCCAGCTTATCGCCCAGGAATGGCGCAAGCTCGGCCTCGATGTCGAGGTCCGGGCGATCCCGTGGGAGCAGATGTCGGACGAGGTCTGGTACAAGCGCGACAGTTGGGACTCGACCGCCTGGCAGATGGTCGGTCGGCCCGAACGTTCCGATCCGGACGAGCTGGTCTTCAACCTCTTCCATTCCTCGACCGCCAAGGACGGCTATAATTTCGCGGGTTACCTCAACAAGGATTACGACGCGACCGCCGAGGCCCAGCGCGGCGAGATCGATCCGGCCAAGCGCAAGGCCCTGGTGTTCAAGGCGCAGGAGATCCTTTCCAAGGATCAGCCCTATATGATGCTGGTGCATCCGAAATCGACCTTCGCTTTCGACAAGACCGTCTGGAAGCCGGAATCGGTGGTCAACCAGAGCGGCATCGGCATCCGCAACACCTGGACCTTCCTCGGCATCGAGCCGGCCGGGGCCAAGAAGGACCTGATCATCAACTCGTCCGACAATATCAAGGCGATCAACCCGCTTTATATCTCGGGCAGCGTCGACAGCTGGATTACCGAACTGGTCTGGGACCGCCTTCTGCGCGTCGGTCCGGATGGGCTGCCGAAGGCATGGGCCGCCGAGAGCTTCACCTGGAAGGACGGCACCACGGTCGACGTGAAGCTGAAATCCGGCATGAAGTGGCATGACGGCAAGCCGGTTACGCCCGAGGATGTCAAGTTCTCGTTCGAGGCGGCGGTCGGCGGCGAAGCCCCGATGTACAAGCCCTTCGCGACGAATATCGATGCGATCACCATTAGCGGCGACGTCATCACCTTCAAGCTGAAGAAGCCGGCCGCCTCCTTCGTCACGTCCAGCCTTGCCAAGGTCAACCTGATCCCGAAGCATATCTGGGAGCCGATCCTCAAGGATCTCGCCACCAAGCCGGAGACTGCGGAAAGCTATCAGGAGCAGATGCCGATCGGTTCCGGTCCGTTCAAGTTCACCAGCTGGGCGAAGAACGAGTCCGTCACGCTCGCCGCCAACAAGGACCACTTCGCCGCACCGAAAGTCGATCGCTGGATCCTGCGTATAGTGCCGAATGCGGAGGCCGCGCTCGGCATGCTGCGCTCGGGTGAAATCAACTTCATGGGCGAGTTCACCGGCGATCCGCAGGTGCTGATCGATGCCGCCAAGAAGGACGGCGACCTGGAAGTCGTTTCCACCGTCGACATGGGCTTCCGCTACATCGCCTTCAACGAACGCCGTGCTCCTTTCAACGATCCGGCTTTCCGTCGCGCGCTGTCCGAAGCGGTCGACCGCCAGCTGATCGTCAAGGCCGCCTATCGCGGTTTTGCGGTCGCCTCCAACTCCATCGTCTCTCCGGCGCTCGAGTACTGGCATGACAAGTCGGTCGTCGACAGTTTCAAGGCCGGACAGGCCGTTGCGGCCAAGACCCTGAAGGATGCCGGTTACAAGCTGGAAGGTGGCAAGCTCCATTATCCGGGCGACACCAAGGAAACCGTCGCCGCCAAGTAATCTTCACGGAGGTGGCGGCTTTCCGGCGCCGCCTCCCTTTTTGCCTGACGCTTGACATCGGCGGCCTCGCCTTTCCTCCCGAAGGCGGCGCCGAGCCAAGAGAAGGAATTTTTTCAGATGAAGAATTTCAAGGCCGTGGGCGGCAGGTTGCTGCAGCTCGCTCTTGTTTTATGGGCGGTGGTGACCATCCTGTTCGTGATGTTCCGGCTGATGCCGGGCAATCCGATGGCCGCCTATATCGACCCGACCTTTACATTGGAGCAGCAGCAGCAGCTGATGGCCCAGTTCGGCCTCGACAAGCCGCTCTGGCAGCAATACCTGATCTATCTCGGCAACCTTCTGCAGGGCGAGCTTGGCCAGAGTTTCCGCTATCGCGAGCCGGTCGGGCAGCGGATCTGGATCCTGCTACCGAACACGCTGATTCTCACCTTTTCCTCGCTGATCGTCGCTTATGTCTTCGGCATTCTCGCCGGCGCCTACCTTGCCTGGCGGCGCGGCAGCTGGGTGGAGCAGGCGGCCATTCCGCTGGTGCTCACCACCCGCGCCATGCCGGAATTCTGGCTCGGCATGGTGATGTTGGCGATCTTTTCGTTTTCGCTCGGCTGGCTGCCGGCGGGCGGCACGCGCGCGCCCGGTGCCGAATATTCCGGCTTCCTCGACCTCTACACCTCGCGCGACTTCCTTGCTCACCTGGCGCTGCCGGCGGCGACGCTTGCGATCTACAGCCAGGGCCTGCCGCTTCTTTTGATGCGCTCCAACATGCTGGACGTGATGAAGGAGGACTTCGTCACCATGGCCCGCATCAAGGGCCTGTCCAACTGGACGGTGGTGGTGCGCCACGCGGCCCGCAACGCGCTTTTGCCGGTCATGACCTCGTTCGCGATCGCCGTTGGTTACCAGCTGCAGGGCAATGTCGTGGTCGAATCGGTGTTCTCCTGGCCCGGTCTCGGCCGCGAACTGGTGAATGCGGTTGCCGCTTCCGACTATCCGCTGGCGCAGGGCGCCTTCCTGATGATCGCGCTCGTGGTGATCTTCATGAATCTGCTGGCCGACCTGCTCTATGCCTTCCTCGATCCAAGGATTTCCCATGCCTGAGATCGCCGCACCCGCCATCATCAAACCGAGGCGCCCTCATATCCTTGCGCGGATGTTCCGGGCGCTGAGGCTGCCGATGAACGACCCGTTCGCGGTCGCCGGTCTCCTCATCTATCTGCTGTTCATCATTGTCGCGGTGTTCGCCGATCAGATCGCCACGCACGACCCGACCGAAATCCTCTATACGCCAGCCTACGATCTCGCGGCGGACCTCCGGCCGGGGCAGGATGGTTTCCTCATGGGAACCACCAGCCTCGGCCGGGATATCTTCTCGCAGCTGGTTTTTGGCAGTCGCTCGGCATTGCTGATCGGTATCACCGCCGCCTTCATGGTGGCGCTGATCGGCTCGGTCATCGGTCTCGTCGCCGGTTATTTCGGTCGCTGGGTGGATGCCATCCTGATGCGGCTTGCCGATATCGCCTTCGGCATTCCCTTCCTGCCCTTCGTCATCGTGCTCGCCGCCTTCCTGAAACCGTCGATCTGGAACGTCGTCATCGCCATGGCGCTGGTCCTGTGGCGGGATACGGCCCGCGTCATCCGCAGCCAGGTGCTGACGCTTCGGACCCGCGGTTATGTCGAGGCGGCGCGGGTGGCGGGGTCTTCCGATTTCAAGATCATCCTGCGCCACATCGCGCCGAACATCCTGCCGCTTTCCTTCCTCTACGGATCGATCGCGATCGGCTGGGCGATCCTGACCGAGGCGTCGATCAGCTTCCTCGGCTTTGGCGATCCGGATTCGATCAGCTGGGGTTACATGCTGCAGGATGCGTTCGCCAGCCAGGCGCTCGCCAAGCAGGCCTATTACTGGTTCGTGCCGCCGGGCATCTGCATCATCCTCGTCGTCAGCGCGGGTTTTTTCATTACCCGCGGTTATGAAAACATCCTGTTCCCGAAGTTGAGCCGATGAGCGAACCTCTTCTCTCCGTCAGGGACCTTCGGGTCAGCTATCAGGTGGGGCGCAATTTCGTCCATGCCGTGGATGGCGCGAGCTTCGACATCCCGCGCGGCTCGATCACCGGCCTGGTCGGCGAATCCGGCTGCGGCAAGACGACCGTTGCCCGCGCGCTGACACGGGTGATCGCCGAGAATGCGTCGATATCCGGCGGACAGATCCTGTTCGACGGCAAGGATCTTGCCAGGATCCCCGAAAAGGAGATGAACGCGCTGCGCTGGCGCGACATCGCCTTCATCCCCCAGAGCGCGATGAACTCGCTCGATCCGGTCTATACGGTGGAATACCAGCTCGCGGAAGTTTTGCGCCGCCGCGGTGGGATGGGCCGCAAAGAGGCCCGCGCCCGTTCGGAAGAACTGTTCGAGATGGTCGGTATCGATGCCAACCGTCTCAACGATTATCCGCACCAGTTCTCCGGTGGCATGCGCCAGCGCGTTGCGATCGCCCTGGCGCTCGCGCTCGACCCGAAGCTGATCATCGCCGACGAGCCGGTGACGGCGCTCGATGTCATCGTGCAGCGGCAGATCCTCGACCAGCTGAAGGAACTGCAGACGCGGCTCGGCGTCTCGGTCATCCTCGTCACCCACGATATCTCGGTCGTCGCCTATATCTGCGACCGCACCGTCGTCATGTATGCGGGCAAGGTGGCCGAATCCGGTACGATGCAGGCGGCGCTGACCGCGCCGTCGCATCCCTACACGATGGGCCTGCGCAATGCTTTTCCCGATCTGCAGGGGGCTGCCTCCGGCATCCTGACGCCGATCGAGGGTGCGCCGCCGAACCTTGCTTCGCCGCCGGCCGGTTGCCGGTTCAAGCCGCGCTGTCCCTTCGCGCTCGACATCTGCGGCACCGAGCCGCCGGTCGTCGAGGTCGCGCCCGGCCACCCGGTGCTCTGCCACCGCGCCAATGAGAGTGCTGCCTTGCGTATCGAATCCGCCAGGACGGAGACATGGATGGCCCCGGCATGAACATGATCACCAAAAGGCCGGATATCCTGGTCTCGGTCTTCGATGCCAAACTGCATTATGCCGTCGGCGGTGCGTTCGCGGCGATGCGCGGCAAGTCGACGGTTGTGAAAGCCGTCGATGGCGTCAGCTTCGATATCCGCCGTGGCGAAAGCGTCGGCCTGCTCGGCGAATCCGGCTGCGGCAAGACCTCGATGGGCCGGCTGCTGCTGAAGCTTGAGGAAAAGACCGGCGGCTCGATCCATTTCGACGGCGAGGAGATCGGCGCCGTTCGCGGCAGCGGGCTGAAGAAGTTCCGCTCCAAGGCGCAGCTGATCTTCCAGAACCCGTTCGACGCGATCAATCCGCGTTTCACCATCCGCCAGACACTGTCCGAGCCGCTGGAAAATGCCGACATCCCGAAGCGCGAGCGCGAGGGCCGGATCATCACCGCGCTTGAACTGGTGAAGCTGCCCGAGCCGGCGCAGTTCCTGGATCGTTATCCGCACCAGCTCTCCGGCGGCCAGTTGCAGCGCGTCGTGATGGCGAGGGCGCTGATCCTGCAGCCGGAGTTCGTGGTGGCCGATGAACCGGTCTCGATGCTCGACGTTTCGGTGCGTGCCGGCGTACTCAACGTTTTTCGCGATGTGCGCGACCGGCTCGGCCTCACCGCCATCTATATCAGCCACGACTTGGCGCTGGTGCGTTACGTCTGCGAGCGGACCATCGTCATGTATCTCGGCCGGATCATGGAAGACGGGCCGACCGAGGATATCGTCCGCGAACCGCTGCATCCCTACACGAAGGCACTGGTCGCCGCCGTCCCCGTGCCGAACCCGGACCAGAGCCACGATCCGCTGCCGATCGGCCGCGGCGCGCCGGATCCGCGCAATCCGCCTTCCGGCTGCGTTTTCCGCGACCGCTGTCCGGCAGCTCATGCGCGCTGCGCGGCCGAGATACCGCTGCCGAAGCCGGTCGGCACCCGCACCGTCGCCTGCCATCTGTACTGATTGGAGTTGTCGATGTTCGCCGCCTTCTACACACGCACCGGTCCCGCCGCGGAGGTTCTCTCTGTCGGCGAGATGGCTGCACCGGTCGCCGGCCCCGGCGAGGTGCTGGTGCGCGTGCATGCGTCCGGCATCAATCCTGCCGACGTGAAACGCCGTGGCGGCTGGCGCGGCATGGGCATGGATCACCCGCTGATCATCCCGCATACGGACGGTGCCGGTGAGATCGTCGATGTCGGCGCGGGCGTCGATCCGGCGCGCATCGGCGAACGTGTGTGGATGTGGAATGCCCAGGGCGGCTATGGTGAGGCGGGCCGTGCTTTCGGCACCGCCGCCGAATATATTGCAATTGCGTCGCATCAGGCCGTGAAGCTGGCGGATGCACTGAGCTTTGCCGATGGCGCCAATCTCGGCGTGCCGGCGATGACGGCCTACCGCGCCGTCTTCGCCGATGGTCCGGTCACGGGCCAGACGATCTTCGTGAATGGTGCTGCAGGTGCGGTCGGCCATTTCGCCGTCCAAATGGTGGTTGCCGGCGGCGCGCGGGTGATCGGCACGGTCAGCACGCCGGAGGCTGCGGCGCATGTGAAGGAAGCCGGCGCATTGGCGACGATCGACCGCAAACGGGAGGACGTATCGGCCCGTATCCTCGAGCTTACCGATGGAGAAGGCGTCGATCGCATCATCGAGGTCGATTTCGGAGCGAACCTTGAACTCGACGCGACAGTGTTGAAACGCAACGGCACCGTCGCCTCCTATTCGTCAAGCAGCGATCCGACCCCGGTGCTTCCCTATTATGCCTTCGCAGCCAAGGGCGCCAACCTGCGTTTCATCCAGGGTTTCCTGATTCCGGAAAATCAGCGGCTGGAGGGCGAAAAGATGATCGCCGGGCTTGCCAATGCCGGAAGGCTCAAGGTCGCCATCGGCGCGACATTCCCGCTCCATGACATCGCCAAGGCCCACGAGCGCGTCGAGCGCGGCGGCCTCGGCAATGTCGTCGTTCTGATCGGAGGCGCCTGATGAGCAGCCGATCGATCCATTCCACAGCATCCAACGAGGATTCCAAGATGTACAATCCCAAGGAAAGCGAAAGCACGCCCGTCAGGGCGGTGAAACCGGAAGGGGCCATCTGCGATCCCGTCTCGCTCGAAATCATCCGCGGCGCGATAGCCGCCGCCCAGTCGGAAATGGAAGCGCTGCTGGAACGCACCGCCATCTCCGCCTTCATCCGCGAGAAAAAGGATTTTTACACCGCGCTGTTCGATGGCGAGGGCGTGATGGCGGTCGGCTCCATGGTGCCGGTGTTCGGCGACATGACCGGGCCGGTCTTCGACAAGTTCCCGGCCGAGACGATGAAACCCGGCGATCTCTACTGGTACAACGACTGCTACGGCTCGCGCGGCGCGGTTTCGCATTCCAACGACCAGGTCCTGCTGGCGCCGGTCTTCAAGGACGGCAAGCGATGCGCCTTCGTGATGAGCTGGGCGCATTTCGCCGATATCGGTGGCATGCGGCCAGGCTCGATCAGCCCGGATGCGACCGACATCTACCAGGAAGGCATCATCATCCCGGTCACCAAGCTGATGGACCAGGGCGTCACCAACGAGGCGACGCTTGACATCTTCCATCGCAATTCCCGCTTCCCCGAACAGAGCATCGGCGACATGCGGGCGCTGATGGCGAGCGTCGACGTGGGCGTGAAGCGCATCGGCGAGATCCTCGACCGCTTCGGCTCCGATGTCGTGGCGGATGCGCTGGCGCAGCTTCTGACTCGCACCCGCAAGCTGGTGCGCTCCAAGCTCGCCGAGACCTTTGACTACGGCACGCACAAATTCACCGACGCGATCGACAGCGACGGCCATGGCAATGGCCCGTTCAAGATGCGCCTGTCGCTGACCCGAGAAAAGCTGGCGAATGGCGAGGACAAGTTCACCTTCGACGCAACCGAGTCAGACGATCAGGCGCCGGGTCCGGTCAATTTCCTGATGAACCGTGGCGTGCCGGGCATGGCACTCGGTCTTTTCTATCTCGGCGGCGATCCGGGTCAGGTCTGCAATGCGGGCGGTCCCCAGGCGCTGGACGAGGTGAAGCTGCGCCAAGGATCGTTCCTGCAGCCGAACTTCCCGGCATCACTCGGCATGCGCGGCCTTACCATGATGCGGGTGCTCTCGGCCTTGAACGGCCTCGTCAACACGGCGGGCGGCAAGGCGCCGGCCTCCAACTCGGCCTATGTCATCACCATCATGCGCGGCAATTACAAGGACGACGCGGGCGACCTTCAGCGCTTCCTGCTCGCCGACGGCATCGGCGTCGGTTACGGCGCGCGGCCGGATTCGGACGGTATCGACGCGGTCTATTTCGTGGCGCAGGAGAATTACCCGGTCGAGTTCCTCGAAGTCGGTTATCCGGTGCGGCTGCGCACCTACGGCATCGTCAAGAATTCGGGCGGCGCCGGCAAATTCCGCGGCGGCTGCGGCATCATCCGCGAATACGAGATCCTTGCGGAAGACATGATGCTTGCCGTGCGCATCGACAGCGTCAAGAACCCGCCCTGGGGCATCAATGGCGGCATGGGCGGCGGCACCGGCCGGGTCACCATCAATCCGGGCAGGGCGGATCAGCGCATCGTGCCCCCGCTTTCGGACGGCAACAGGCTCGTCAAGGGCGACGTGCTGCGCATGGAGACAGGGGGCGGCGGCGGCTACGGCCATCCGTTCGACCGCAATCTCGATGCGGTTCTGGAAGACGTGCTTGGCGGCTTCGTCAGCGCCGAGTCCGCCGAACGCCTCTACGGCGTCGTCGTGAAGGGCACCAAGGTTGACCAGACCGCCACCACCGCGCTTCGCGCCAACCGCCCCTTAACCCGTGCATTCCATCGTCAGGAGTATGTCGATGTCCTCGCCTGAGACCTTTATCGATACGTCCCTTTCCGTCGCAGTCGATATCGGCGGCACTTTTACCGACGTCGCGCTTCTCGACCGCGCCACCGGCAAGGTCTGGCGGGCGAAGACGCCGAGCGTGCCGTCCGACCCTTCGGAAGCGTTTCTGAACGGCATTCGCTTGGCGCTCACCGATGCCGGCCGCGAGGCGTCCTCGCTCGGGCAGGTCCTGCATGGCACCACGGTCGCGACCAACATGATCCTGGAGGACAAGGGCGCCCGCACGGCGCTGGTCACCACCAAAGGGTTCCGCCATGTGCTGGCTATCGGCCGCCAGGACATTCCCCGCAAGGCGAACCTCTATACCTGGGTGAAACCGCAACGTCCGGTGCCGGCGTCGCGCATCGTCGAGATCGACGAACGCATCGCCGCCGGCGGTGCGGTGCTCGATGCGCTGGACGAAGACAGCGTGCGGATTGCGGCCGAAGCGATCCGCGGCATGGATGTGGAAGCCGTCGCCGTCTGCCTGCTGCATGCGTTTGCCAATCCGATCCACGAGAAGCGTGCAGCGGAAATCCTGCGTAAGGAATTGCCGCATCTGGCCGTCACCACATCAACCGACGTGCTGCCTGTGGTGCGCGAATTCGAGCGCACGCTGACGACCGTGCTCAACGCCACCGTGATGCCGGGCGTGACGACCTATGTGGGCCGGCTGGAAAAGCGGCTGGAGGACGAGAGGGTGGCGGCTCCGCTGCTGCTGATGCAGTCGAACGGCGGTGTCGCTGGTGCGGCCACCATTCGCCAGGCTCCGGCGCTGACGGCGCTGTCCGGCCCTGCGGCCGGCGTGGTCGGGGCACGATCCGTCGCCGCCGCCTGCGGCATCAAGGACATCATCACCGTCGATATCGGCGGCACCAGTGCCGATATCTGCCTGATCAAGGACGGCAAGATCGGGCTCACCCAACACGGCAAGGTCGGCGAGTGGCCGCTGCCGCTGCCGATGGTCGACATGGTGACCATCGGCGCCGGCGGCGGCTCGATCGCCAAGGTGGCGGATGGCACGCTGACCGTCGGCCCGCAGAGCGCCGGCGCCCGTCCGGGACCAGCGGCCTACGGTCATGGTGGGGAGAGCCCGACCGTGACCGACGCGCATGTGGTGCTCGGCCATCTGCCGGCCCGGCTTCTCGGCGGCCGCATGGCGCTGGATGTCGAGGCTGCCCGCAAGGCGGTCGACGGCAAGGTGGCGACACCGCTCCGCCTTTCGACCGCCACCGCCGCCCGCGGCATTCTCGCAATCGTCGACAACCACATGGTCGGCGCGGTGCGTGTCGTATCTGTCGAACGCGGCCACGATCCGCGCGACTTCACGCTGGTTCCGTTCGGCGGCGCCGGTCCGCTGCATGGCTGCGCGCTTGCCGAACTGCTCGGCATTTCCCGCGTGATGATCGCACCGGCTCCGGGCATCCTCTGCGCCGACGGCCTGCTTGCCGCCGACCTCAAAGCCGAGTTCAGCCGCACGCTGCCGAAAGCCGGTGCCATCGATGTGGCCACCGCCAACGGCATCATCGCCGACCTCAAGGCCCAGGCATCCGCCTGGTTCGACATCGAAGGTGTGGCCGAAAAGGACCGCCGTATCGCGACCGTCGCGCTGTTGCGTTATCACGGCCAGGGCGGCGAGCTTGCCGTCTCCTGGGGCGAGACCCGCGAGGCCGTGGAAGCTGCGTTTGCTGCCGAGCACAAAGCTCTTTACGGCTTTGTGCTGGAAGCGGCGATCGAACTGGTGACCCTGCGCGTCGAAGCCGCCGGCATGACGGTCGAACCGCCGCCAGCCGTTCTCGAGAAGGGCTTCGACGTCACCCCGTTCGACCATGTGCCGGTGCATTTCGAAAGCGGCGTCACCAGCGTTCCGGTCGTCGATCGGTCGACGCTCGGTGCGGGGGCCGCGTTCCAAGGCCCGATGATCCTCACCCAGCTCGACACGACGACATTAGTTGCGCCCGGCTGGACCGGCACCGTGCATGGTTCCGGCGCCCTCCTTTTGACCCGCAGGCAGGATACATAACAGGCAGGATACATAAGATGACAGAGCAAAAGAGCGATCTGGAGCGCGTCTTTGCGCATATCGAGGAAAACCGCGAGAGCTTCATCGAGCGGGTGATGGATTATGTCCGGCATCCCTCGATCAGCGCCCAGAACAACGGTATCGCGGA
Source organism: Neorhizobium tunisiense (assembly GCF_039631515.1). Classification (NCBI taxonomy): domain Bacteria; kingdom Pseudomonadati; phylum Pseudomonadota; class Alphaproteobacteria; order Hyphomicrobiales; family Rhizobiaceae; genus Neorhizobium; species Neorhizobium tunisiense. Next base: position 89,002 of record NZ_JBDIUU010000002.1, read on the forward strand.
AGTGGCGGCTATCCTCGTCGACATGCTGAACGGCATGGGCATGGAGGCGACCACCATTCCCACGAAGAACCATCCGATGGTGCTAGGGCGCATGGAAAAGCAGCCCGGCAAGCCGACCGTACTTCTCTACGGCCATTATGACGTGCAGCCGCCGGAACCCTACGAACTGTGGCTCAGCCCGCCTTTCGAGCCGACGATCCGCGACGGCCGCATTTATGCGCGCGGCATCGGCGACAACAAGGGCCAGCATTTCGCCCAGCTGATGGCGCTGGAATCGCATCTCAAAGTGACCGGTGAACTGCCCTGCAACGTCATCTTCCTGCTGGAAGGCGAGGAGGAAATCGGCAGCCCGCATATCGCCGAATTCGTGGCCGACCACGCCGACAAGCTGGATGCCGCCGATCTGGTCGTCACCTCCGATGGTCCGCTGCATGAATCGGATACGCCGATCATCACCTTTGGTGTGCGCGGTGTCGCCTCCTTCGAACTGCGGGCGAAGACCGCCAACCGCGATGCCCATTCCGGTAATTTTGGCGGCGTCATGCCGAACGCGATCTGGAAGCTGGTGCATCTGCTCGCGACGATGAAGAACGACAAGGGCGAGATCACCATCGATGGCCTGCGCGATGTCGTCGTCCCGCCGACCAATATGGAACGCGAGGCGGTCTCGAAACTGCCGCTCGATCTCGATGCGATCAAGGCCGATCTCGGCATCACGGAGCTCGATCAGCCGCTCGACCGCGGTTATTTCGACCGGCTGATGTTCCATCCGACGCTGACCATCAACGGCCTGCACGGCGGTTACGGCGGGCCGGGCCAGAAGACGGTTCTGCCCTGCGAGGCGTTTGCCAAATGCGATATCCGCCTGGTCGAAAGCCTGACGCCGGATTACGTGTTCGAGAAAGTGCGGGCACATGTCGCGGCCCATGCGCCGGACGTGGAGTTCGTACCGCTCAATGCCATGCTGCCGTCAAAGACGCCGATGGACAGCCCGTTCGCCCCGGTCATCCAGGACGCCATCTTCGCCGCTCGCGGCGTCGAACCGCTGCTCTACCCGACGGTTGGGGGCTCGTTGCCGGACTACGTGTTCACGAAGATCCTGAAGAAGCCGGCCTTCGTGGTGCCTTACGCTAACGCGGACGAGGCCAACCACGCGCCGAATGAGAACCTGAAGCTGGATTTGTTCATCGCCGGCATCAAGACCGGGGCGGCGTTGCTGACGAAGCTGGGTGAGATGAAGATGTGAGCCGGGGCGGCAGGTTAAGTCCCTCCCCCTTGTGGGGAGGGGTTGGGGAGGGGTCTTCGCTCCGAATAAAGACCCCTCCCGCCTGCCGGCCACCCTCCCCACAAGGGGGAGGGTTAAGACTGCCGCGATGCCGTCGTTACCCTCGCATACGATAATCCACTTTGAGGGGAGATGCTGGCCAGCGCAGAAGCGGAACCACTACTTCGTCACGTCGATCACCACGCGACCGCGGATCTTCCCTGCAATAATATCCTCCGCCAATTGCGGCAGGTTCGACATCGGCTCCGTCGTGGTGATGTCCGAAAGCTTGGCGGGGTCGAGATCGCGGGCCAGCCGCGCCCAGGCCGACAGCCGCTGCTCCCGGGTGGCAATGACGCTGTCGACGCCGATCAGCGTCACGGCGCGGAGAATATGCGGCAGCACGGTGCCCGGCAGATCCGCCCCGCCCGCGAGGCCGCAGGCGGCGATGGCGCAGCCGCGCATGGTTTGGGATAACGCGTTGGCGAGCGTGGTCGAGCCGACCGAGTCGACGCCGCCCGTCCAGCGTTCCTTCTGCAGCGGACCGCCTTTTTCGGCAAGCACGGCCCGGTCGATGAAATTCGAAGCGCCGAGCGAGGCGAGGTAGTCGTGGGTTTCAGGCCGACCGGTCGAGGCCGTGACGTTGTAGCCGCGCGCTGCCAGGAGGGCGATTGCTACCGAGCCGACGCCGCCGGCGGCACCAGTCACCAGCACTTCGCCTTCACCCGGCCTGATCGAACCCCATTTTTCCAGGGCATCGACGCAGAGCGCGGCGGTATAACCCGCCGTGCCGATCGCCATTGCCTGTTCCATCGAAAAGGCATCGGGCAGGCGGATCAGCCATTCCGGCTTGACGCGCTGGTAGCGACCGAAGGCGCCCCATTCGGTTTCGGAAAGGCCCCAGCCGTTCAGAACGACCTTGTCGCCGGCCTTCCATTCCGGCGAACGGGATTCGACCACGGTGCCGGAAAGGTCGATGCCGCCGATCATCGGCAGGCGCCGGGCGATGCGGCCCTTGCCAGTAATCGCCAGGCCGTCCTTGTAGTTCAGCGTCGAAAAGGCGATCTCGACCAGCACGTCATTGTCGGGAAGGTCGGCGATCGAGATTTCTCTGAAGGCGCCTTTCGGCTTGCCGTCGACGGCGTCAATGACCATAGCGGTGAAGGTCTCGGTCATGTCTCTCTCCCGATGTTCTGGTGGGCCCGATTTTCTGGCGTGATTAAATTTAGGCGGAGGCCTGCGAAGGCGCATCGCGTTTGGCACGCGCGTCGAGCACGGCGGAATAGCTTTCGCGCACATAGGCGAGCAGCCGGGCCAGCGCATCGGCTGCCCTGGCATCCGCGCGGTCGCGGACCGCATCGACGATTTCCTGGTGCAGCGAGGCGACGTGGCGGCGTTCGCGGACCCGGAAGACGATCATGTTGGTGATCGGTATGAAAGCCTCGATGACGGTGTACATCATCAGTTTCAGGGGGCCGTTGCCGGTCGATTCCACCAGTGCCCGGTGAAAGCGCACGTCGGATGAGCAGAAATCCTCGTCGCTGACCGCCTCGTCCAGTTGCACCGCGATCTCCGCCTGCATGGCGGCGAGGTCGGCTTCGCTGCGGTTTGCGGCGGCGAGCCGGCAGCAGACGGCTTCCGTTTCCAGCCTTGCAGTGATGATTTCTTCGATGTCGAAGGCGCCGATGCCAACGAGCAGGGTGGCGGCCCCGGTGATTGCCTTGGAAAGGCCCTCCGGATCCGGCCGCTTGACGAAATTGCCGCCGGTCGGGCCGCGCTTGGAATGAATGAGGTTCTGGGCGGCGAGACGCTTCAGGGCCTCGCGCACGGTCGGGCGGGAAATGCCGAAACTTTTGGCGAGCTCTTCCTCGGTCGGCAGGCGTTCGTCGATCTTCAGCCGACCGTCCATGATCGCGGAACGGATGTTGTCGGACACCTGCCTGGCAATGCCCGTGCGGACAACCTCGTCGTATTTGAGGATCATGTTATCCTTCCCGCGTATCCTGGCCCGCGTGTTCCGGGGCTCAGTCTCCTGTCCATAGTGATGCCATGGCGGCGGTGAAAAGGCTACTGCTTTTTAAATATAGGTTTGACAAATAGGGGAATGGGAATAACTTCGCCCCCAAGAAAAGAGGGAACGAGAGAATGGGCGCAACCGCATTCGGTGGAGCCGGAGCGCAGGGCAATGAAGCTGGCATTGCGGAGGAGAGCATCTTGTCCTCCGATCGCGTGAACCGTCTTCTCTCCAGCCTCGAAAACCGGCTGGATGGCGCTGCGATGCTCACCGGCGATGCGATTTCGGATGGTTATGCCGCCGATGCGACTGCTCGTGGCAGCCGACCCGCCGCTGTCCTGCGTCCGCGCAACACCGAAGACGTTTCCGCCATTCTCTCTATTGCGAATGAACTCCGCCAGCCGATCGTTGTGCAGGGCGGCCGCACCGGCCTTTCCGGCTCCTCCCGGCCGGTCGATGGCGAGGTCTCCGTCTCGCTCGAACGGATGAACGGCATCGAGTCGATCGACGCCGCGGCCCAGACGATGATCGTCAAGGCGGGCACGCCGCTGCAGGTCGTTCAGCAGGCGGCGAGCGATGCGAGCCTGTTTTTCGGCGTTGATATTGGCGCCCGCGGCACCGCGACGGTCGGCGGCAATATTGCCACCAATGCCGGTGGTATCCGGGTTCTGCGCTATGGCATGTACCGAGCGCAGGTCATGGGGCTGGAAGCGGTGCTGCCGGATGGCACGATCCTCTCCTCGCTCAAGGGCCTGGCGAAGGACAATTCCGGCTATGACCTCAATCCGCTGTTCATCGGCACCGAAGGCACGATCGGCGTCGTCACCCGTGCCTGCCTGAAGCTGCATCCGAAGCCGCTGGTCGAGCGCAACGCCTTCGTGGCGCTGCCGTCGCTCAAAGCAGCGCAGGAATTGCTGGCGAAGCTCCGGGTCGAGCTGTCCGGTCTGCTCTCCGCCTTCGAGGCGATCTTTCCGAATGTCTATGAAGGCACGGTCGACTATATGGGCATCCGTCCGCCGGTCGAAAAAGGGGCCGGCATGTATGCCATGGTCGAGATCCAGGGGCAGGCGCCGGATCAGGACAATGAGCGTTTCGAAGCGGCCCTTGCCACCGCGCTGGAAGAGGGGCTTGCGACCGACGTGGTGCTCTCCAATTCGATGCGCGAGTTCAACGGGCTCTGGGGCATTCGCGACGGCATCAACGACTATCTGTTCGGCAACGGGGTTACGATCGGCTTCGATATTTCCGTGCCGCTGTCCCGCATGCAGGAATTCCTCGACAGGGCGGCGCACGCCGTCGAGGAGATCGATCCGGAGGCGCGGACCTATATTTTCGGCCATCTGGGCGATGGCAACCTGCATTACTGCATGTTCAGCAGCCAGGAGAAAAAGGTCGCCGAAGCGATCTTCTCGGGCATAAAGGCGGTTGGCGGCGGTGTTTCCGCCGAGCACGGTATCGGCACGGACAAGGTGAAATATCTGAAATATGCCCGTAGCGAAGCCGAGATCGCCACGATGCGCCGGCTGAAATCCGCCTTCGATCCGAACTACATTCTCAATCGCGGCCGGGTCTTCGAGGCGCCGGCCTCGGTGCTGCAGGCGGAGCGAGCCTAGATGTCTATCCATGCCGCGCCGGACACGAACCTCTTGGACAGCAAGGTCAGCCTCGACGACCGCTACACGCTGGAAAAGGGCCGCATTCTGGTGTCGGGCACGCAGGCGCTGGTGCGGCTGCCGATGATCCAGCGAAGCCGAGATCTGGCGCGGGGGTTGAATACCGCCGGTTACGTTTCCGGTTATCGCGGTTCGCCGCTTGCCGGTTTCGACCGCGAGATGGGACGTGCGAAGAAATTTCTCGATGCGGCGCATGTGAAATTCCATCCGGGCCTCAACGAGGACATGGCGGCCACCGCCGTCTGGGGCACGCAGCAGACCGGCATGTTCGAGGGTGTGCGTTACGACGGCGTGTTCGGCATGTGGTACGGCAAGGGGCCGGGCGTCGACCGCAGCATGGATGTCATCCGCCACGCCAACGCGATCGGCACCAACCCGAACGGGGGCGTGCTGCTGCTGGTCGGCGACGACCACGGCGCGGTTTCCTCGACGCTGCCGCACCAGAGCGAGCACAATCTGATCTCGGCCATGGTGCCGCTGCTGTCGCCGGCCGGTGTCGGCGAATATATCGAATACGGCCTGCTCGGGATTGCGATGAGCCGCTATTCCGGCGCCTGGATCGGCTTCAAGTGCCAGACCGAGATCGTCGAATGTTCGGCGACTGTCGATCTCGATCCGGACAAGCCGCAGATCGTTATCCCCGAAGAGACCTTCGCGCCGGACGGCCTGTCGCTGCGCTGGCCGGACGGGCCACATGCGATGGAACTGCGGCTGGAGCGCAAGATGCTCGCCGTGCAGGCCTTTGCCCGCGCCAACCGGATCGACCGCCCCATCTGGGGTGGCACGGGTCGCGCCCGGCTCGGCATCGTCTCGACCGGCAAATCCTGGCTCGATCTTCTCGGCGCCCTGGCTCTGCTCGGCATCGACGAGGCGCGTGCGGCTGAACTCGGGATCGCGCTCTACAAGGTCGGTCTGGTCTGGCCGCTGGAGCCGCAGGGCATTGCGGATTTCGCATCGAGCGTGGACGAACTGCTCGTGGTCGAGGAAAAGCGCTCGATCCTCGAAGACCAGATCAAGGCCCAGCTCTTCAATCTCTCCACCGACCGTCGCCCCCGCGTGTTCGGCAAGGCCGGCGAGAGTGGTGCGACGCTGCTGCAGGCAGTCGGCGAGATCGGCACGCTGTCGGTCGCGAAAGCGATTCTCTCCCGGCTCGACAATCTCGATGAGGCGCTGCAGGCCAAGGCGCGTTTCATCGAGGAAATGTCGATCACCATGGGCGTCGAGGCGACGGCCCTGAAACGCGAGGCCTATTTCTGCTCAGGCTGTCCGCACAGCATATCGACCCGCCTGCCGGAGGGGAGCCGCGCCTCGACCGGCATCGGCTGCCACATGATGATCATCGGCAACGAGGACCGCAACACCTCGACCTTCACCCAGATGGGCGGCGAGGGTGGTGCCTGGATCGGCCTGTCGCCCTTCACCGACGAGAAGCACATCTTCGTCAACATGGGCGATGGGACCTATTTCCATTCGGGCCTGCTCGCCATTCGCGCCGGGATCGCGGCCAAGGTCAACGCCACCTACAAGATCCTCTATAACGACGCCGTCGCCATGACCGGTGGCCAGAAACATGATGGCGACGTCACCGTGCCGGGCATCGTAGGCCAGATGCTGGCCGAAGGTGCGGCGCGCGTCGTCGTGGTCGCGGAACGGCCAGAAGTCTGGCAGGGCAATCTGCCGCGCGAAGTCTCCATCCATCACCGCGACGCACTCGACGCGGTGCAGCGGGAGCTGCGCGATATCCCCGGCGTGACGGTGCTGGTGTACGATCAGGTCTGTGCCGCCGAAAAGCGCCGCCGGCGGAAACGCGGCGCCTACCCGGTTTCGGACAAGCGGGCCTTCATCAACGAACTGGTCTGCGAAGGCTGCGGCGACTGTTCCGCCGTGTCCAACTGCATTTCCATCGAACCGCAGGAGACCGAGTTCGGCCGGAAACGGCGCATCAACCAGTCGAGCTGCAATACCGACCTGTCCTGCATCAAGGGCTTCTGTCCGAGCTTCGTCACTGTCGAAGGCGGGAGTATCCGCAAGCCGGCGGGCAAGTCGAAATCGGTGAAGACCGACGACTTGCCGCTGCCCGTGTTCACCGCGACGTTCGAGACACCCTACAGCATGCTGCTGGCCGGCATTGGCGGCACGGGCGTCATCACCGTCAGCGCCATTCTCGCCCAGGCAGCGCTTCTCGACGGGCTGGCACTGGTGACGCTCGACCAGACCGGGCTTGCCCAGAAGAACGGCTCCGTCGTTTCGCATATCCGGCTGGCGAAGGACCCGGCGCAGATCAACGCGGTACGGGTCGGCCCCGGCGAAAGCGATCTCGTGCTCGGCTTCGATATCGTCGTCGCAGCCCAGAAGAATTCGCTCGCCTCGTTTGCGAAGAACAAGACGCGGGCCATCATCGACGACCATTTCGCGCCGACCGCCTCCTTCGTGAAGGACACGACCATCGATTTCCGTCAGGAGGCGACGCTGAAATCGCTGCGCCGCGCGGCGGGCGACGATGCGGTCGAAACCGTTGCGGCAACCGATATGGCGACGGCACTGCTTGGCGATGCGATCGCCTCCAACATGTTCCTGCTCGGCCATGCCTGGCAGCGCGGGCTGGTGCCGATCAGCCTCACCGCGATCGACAAGGCGATCGAACTCAACGGCACCGGCATTGCGATGAACCGCGCCGCCTTCGACTGGGGCCGACGGGCCGCAGTCAATGTGGAAGCCGTCGCCCGTGAGGCCGGAGTAGCGAAGACCGAACCGAAGGCGGAGACGCTGGAAGAGATCGTCGCCCGTCGCATCGCCTTCCTCACGGACTACCAGAATGCCGCCTATGCGGCCCGTTATGCCGGTCTCGTCGATATCGCGAAATCAGCCGAGATGCGGCTGCGCGGCGTGACCGGATTTGCCGAGGCGGTAGCGAAGAATGCCTTCAAGCTGATGGCCTACAAGGACGAATACGAGGTCGCGCGCCTGCATCGCGACCGGAGCTTTGAAAAGAAGCTCAGCGAGCAGTTCGAAGGCGATTTCAGGATCAAACATCACCTCGCGCCGCCGATGATCGCCAGGATCGACCAGCGCACCGGCCATCCCGCCAAGATCGCGTTCGGCGCATGGATCCGGCCCGCATTCGGAGTGCTCAAAAAGTTGAAATTCCTGCGCGGCACGTCCTTCGATCCGTTCGGCCGCACGGTGGAGCGGCGGATGGAGCGGAAGCTGATCGCGGACTATTTTAGCCTCGTAACCGAGCTTTCCGAGGGGCTTGATGCCCATGGGCATTCGATCGCCGTCGAGCTTGCCGGGCTGCCGGATATGGTTCGCGGTTTCGGCCATGTCAAACTTGCCTCCGTCCGGCGCTACGAGAAGCGCAGAACCGATCTCCTTGCGAAATGGCGGGCGAGGGAGCCGCTCACCCATGTCGCGTAACAGTCATCGTTCCTGAGAGTTTTCCGCATGGCAGAAAAGATCATCATCGATACCGACCCCGGCCAGGACGACGCACTGGCCATTCTGCTGGCGCTCGCAAGCCCGGAAATCGAGGTGCTGGGTATTGTCGCCGCCGCCGGCAACGTGCCGTTGTCGCTGACGACCAGGAACATCCGCAAGATCTGTGAGCTCGCGGGTCGTCCCGAGATCAAGGTGTTTGCCGGTTGCGACCGGCCGATGAGCGGGCCGCTGGTCACGGCCGAACATGTGCACGGCGCGACCGGGCTCGATGGTGCCGACCTGCCCGAACCGACCATGCCGCTTCAGGACAAACATGGCATCGATTTCATCATCGAGACCATTGAGAGCGAGCCGGCGGGCAGCGTGACCGTCTGTACGCTCGGACCGCTGACCAATCTCGGCAAGGCGCTCACCAGGGTGCCGGAAATTGCCGGCCGCATCCGGCGCGTGGTGCTGATGGGCGGTGGGCTTTTCGAGGGCGGTAACATCACGCCGGCCGCCGAATTCAACATCTATGTCGATCCGCCGGCCGCCGCCGTTGTCTTCGGTTCGGGCGTGCCGATCGTGATGATGCCGCTCGACGTCACCCACAAGACGCTGACGACCCGCGCCCGCGTCGCCGCGATCCAGGCGATCGGCACGCCGCTATCCGACGCCGTGGTCGGCTGGCTCGATTATTTCGAGCGCTTTGACGTGGCCAAATACGGCAGCGAGGGCGGGCCGCTGCACGATCCGAACGTGATCGCCTATCTGCTGAAGCCGGAGCTTTATTCCGGGCGGCTCTGCAATGTGGAGATCGAGACGGAGTCCGAACTCACCAAGGGCATGACCGTCGCCGACTGGTGGGGCGTTTCGGGCCGCCCGAAGAACGCGATGTTCATGCGTGACGTCGATGCCGATGGCTTTTACGCGCTGCTGACCGAGCGGCTGTCATGGTTCGGCCGCGCGGAGAATGCGGCTCCGCCGAAGCTGCGGCTGGTGTAGCGCTTCACCCTCATTGCTGTGACGAGCACAGGAATGAGGGTGTTTGGGGCCGTCCTCCGGTTTCCAACAGAGGCCGCAATAACACTTCACGGCATCTTTCGCGAAATGATCAGCGCATCGAGGATGCGCGCGCCTCTGCCCTCCGGCAGGACGGCCACCGGATTGAGATCGACCGCCTCGATATCGTCGCCGTACCGGGCCGCAAAGTCCGATATCTTGACCAGCAGCTCGGCGAGCGCCTTGCGATCCGCCTTCGGCGCACCGCGATAACCTTGCAGCAGCGTTGCGAGCTTCGTCTCATCGATCATGGCGTCGGCGCGGGCAAGGTCGATCGGCAGGAGGTCGAAGGCGCCGTCGTTCACCAGTTCCACCAGCACGCCGCCGATGCCGACGACGAGGCCGAAACCGAAGGGTTCGTGGCGGACCAGGCCGACCAGTGTCTCGATACCGCCCGTCACCATTTCCTGCACCGAGACGCCGCGCAGTACGGCGTCGGGAGCATAGGCACGGGCGTTTGCCATGATGGCGTCGAAGGCGGTGCGGGCTTCCGCTTCAGAAGCGATGCCGAGCTTCACGCCGCCGGCGTCGGTCTTGTGAAGAATATCCGGCGACTCGATCTTCATGACCACCGGGAAGCCGAGTCGTCTGGCTGTTTCTGCGGCTGTATTCGCATCCGTGACGAGGTGCTCCTTCGGCACCGGCAGGCCCTCGGCGGCGAGCCGCGCCTTGGCTTCGCGTTCCGTCAGGGTGCCTGCGGGCAGGGATTTCGTTTCCAATGCAGTCACGCCGGGCCACGAGACGGCGCGGTCTTGCGTCATAAGACTGCGAACGGCCGTCAGCGCGCTTTTCGTGCCTCGCAGAACCGGGACGCTCGCAAGCTTTGCCTCGACATCCGCATGATGCCCGGAGGAGAGGTTGCTCATGAACACGACCGGCGCCTTGCCTGTTTCCGCATAGTCGGAAACCGCTTCGGCGATGCCGAGATATTCGGACGCGCAGAAATCGTCGAGGCCGGCAGGCGCATCCTGCGTCGCGACGATCAGGCCGATCGACGGATCGTCCGCGAGCGCGTGCAGGACATCGCGATAGATCCCCTCGTCGGCGAAGACGATGCCGGTCGTATCGAGAGGGTTCTGCGGTGTGGCAAAGGGTGGCAACAGTGCCTTTACCCGGGCAACCGTTTCCGGCTGCAGATCGGGCAGTGAAAGGCCGACTTCGTCGGCGATATCGGAGACATGCGCCACGCCGCCGCCGGAGACGCCGACGATCGCGACGCCGGGGTTGGCCGGTCGGTCCTTCAGCATCAGGCAGAGCGTCGCCGTCTCCATGAAGCCGTCCATGTCCGGTACTTCGATGATGCCGACCCGGCGGAAGAAGGCGCGGTAGGCGTCGTTGCTGCCGGCGAGCGACCCGGTATGGGCGGCGGTCGCCTGGGCGCCCCGCTCCGAGCGGCCGGCGCGGAGCGCGATGACCGGCTTGTTTGCCGCGTGCATTTTCTCCATCGCGGCGGCCAGCCTTTCGGGCTCGCGGATGGCCTCGATGACGATGCCGACGGCGCTGGTCTCGTCATCCGTTGCCAGGAAATCGAGGTAGTCGGAAATATCGGTCGCGGCGCTGTTGCCGGAGGAGACGATGTGGCTCAGCCCGAATCTTCCGGTATTCCCGAGGGCAATTGCGCTGGCGCCGGAATGGGAGAGGATCGCGAACCGGCCTTTCTGGAGATTGGTCGAGAGGCTGGAGGAATAGAGTGCCGCGCCAGAACCGAGATTGAAGAGGCCGAGGCAGTTCGGGCCGCAGATCGCCATGCTGTAGCGCTCGGCGATCTCGACCAGTTGCCGCTGTCGTTCCCGGCCGGCGTCGTCCAGCTCGGCGAAGCCTGAAGCCAGTACGACAGCCGCCTTGACACCGGTGCGTCCGGCTTCTTCGAGAGCCGCGATCACCTTGTCGGCGGCGATCCCGATCACGGCCACATCCGGAGGCATATCCAGTGCGGAGAGGGAGGGCGAGGCGCGGAGTCCGAAGATCGCCTCGGCCTTGGGGTGCACCGGGATGATCTTCCCCTGATAACCGAAGCGCACCAGGTTTTTCATCACGAAGCCGGACGAGGCGTCGGCGCGCTCGGTGGCGCCGACGACTGCGATGGAGCGCGGCGCCATCAGGGCCTGCATTGCCTCAGGCGTGTTGGCCGCCATGGCCAAGGCCTCAGTCGAGGCCCTTGAAGGGATCGTCGCGGAAGGCGAGGTATTCCTTCAGAGACATCTTTGCGAGGTTCGCCATCCATTCGCGGCCCTGCCGGGTCACGTGGAGGGCGGCGATCGCCTCGATATTGTACTGGAAGGAAGGCATCAGGCCGGCGACCATCTGCTGGTTGTTGATCGAGGCCTTGGTGTATTTCAGCGCCGGCACCGGCATGCGGGCCAGCTTGCGGGCGAGGTTCTCGGTCTTTTCCTTGAGCTGATCGGCCGGCACGACCTTGTTGATCAGGTGCATGCGCAGCGCTTCCTGCGCATCCACCATGTCGCCGGTGAACATCAGCCAGCGCACGTCGCGGGTGGCGAGCAGCCAGGGCATCATCAGCGCCGGCGGGCCGGAATTGTGGCGCACTTCCGGTTCGCCGAACTTGGCGTTGTCTGCGGCGATCGCCAGATCGCAGCACATCATCAGCTCCAGGGCGCCGGCAAGCGCGTAACCGTTGACCGAGGCAATGACCGGGATCGGCGCACGCCAGATATTGAGCAGCGCTTCGGCATTTTCCGTCATATCCACGCGCCAGAAGTCGATATCGACGTCGAAATCGTCGCCCTGCAGGTCGTAGCCGGAGGAGAAGGCGCGGCCCGCGCCGGTAATGACCAGTGCGTTGACGTCCGGGTCTGCGACGGCTGCGGCAACAGCGGCGTCGATCTCGCGGATCACCGTCTTGTTCATCGCATTCATCTTGTCGGGGCGATTGATGGTGATCGTCGCGAACTTGTCAGTCAAATCCTTCTCGTAAAGGATCGTCTCGTAGCTCATGGCAGTTCCCCTTGTTCCTGAAATTACTTGCCGACCTTCTTCAGCGCCGCGTAGGCGACGGCCATCTTCGCGGCGAGCCGCGCATTGTTCTTCACCAGCTCGATATTGGCCTTGAGGCTCTCGCCCTTGGACAGTTCGTTGATGCGGGCGAGCAGGAAGGGCGTCAGTTCCTTGCGGCCGATGCCGCGTTCGTCGGCTTCGCGCACCGCGTCCGAGATCGTGCCGTCGATGAAGTCAGGCGTCAGGGCAGCCGCTTCCGGGATCGGGTTGGCGATCATCAGGCCGGTGCCGGTGCCGAGCTGGTGGTGCAGATACATGGCCCTGGCGATCTCCTCCGGCGTATCGAGCCGGTGGTCGGCCTTGAAGCCGCTCTTTCGGGTGAAGAAAGCCGGGAAATCGTCGGTGCCGTAGGCGATGACCGGGACGCGCTGGGTTTCGAGATATTCGAGCGTCTTGGCGATATCGAGGATCGACTTGACGCCTGCGCAGACCACGGCGGTTTTCGTGCGGCCGAGCTCCGTCAGGTCGGCGGAAATGTCGAAAGTCTGTTCGGCGCCGCGATGCACGCCGCCGACGCCGCCGGTGGCGAAAATGTCGATGCCGGCGAGATCGGCCATCAGCATGGTGGCGGAAACCGTGGTGCCTGCCGACTGGCCGCGCACCATGGCGACGGCGAGGTCGCGTCCGGATGCCTTCACGACGCCCTTGGCCTGGGCGAGTTCTTCCAATTCGCTATGTTCCAGGCCGACGCGCAGCTCGCCGTTGACGACGGCGATGGTGGCCGGGATCGCGCCGTTCTCACGGATCACGGCCTCGACGCCGAGCGCGGTTTCGAGATTGGCCGGGTAGGGCATGCCATGGGTGATGATGGTCGATTCCAGCGCCACGACCGGACCGCCTGCGGCGATCGTCTCGGCCACTTCGCGGCTCAGCTTCGGTTTGATGAGGGCCATTTCGGTATTCCTTAGATCGATGTTCGGCGACTGAGATTCAGCCGGCCAGTCGGTGCATATTGGCTTCCAGGAAGCGTTCGGACAATTCCGTATGGACGCTTGCGGTGCTTTCGGTCGTCAGCGTGCCGAGCAGCGCGCCGGTGCGGGCCGCATGATAGGTATCTTCGCCGTGCAGGATGCGGTGCAAGGTGCCGGCGATCATGGCGTCGCCCGCGCCGGTGATGTCGACCGGCCGGGCATGTACGGCCGGGAAGGTTCTGGCGCCTTCGGTGCCGGCAACCGCAATGCCGCGTGGACCCATGGTGACGACCGCCTCGCGCGCTCCGGCGGCCTGCAGGGCGATCGCCGCTTCCTTTGCGTCATCGATCGTTTCATGCGCGTTGCGCCCGAGGACCGCGTTCGCCTCGTCGATGTTCATGAACAGGAGGTCGATGCCGGTGAGGTCCCTTGGTAGGCGGGCCGCCTTGGGTGTCGAGACCGCGTCGATCGCCAGCCGGAAACGGGCACCCTGGCGCTTGGCGATGAGGGCTGAAAGAGTCTCGGCGGGCAGATTGCAGTCGGAAAACACCCAGCTTGCGGCGGCGAGATGCGGCCAGATGCGCTCGATATGGCTCGGCAGCAGCAGATCGAAAATGCTCATGTCGGCAATGCCGAGCACGAGGTCGCCCTTGGTGTCGAGGATCGCGGCATATTCCGCCGTCGGGCGCTCGGTGGTGGTGATGATCTGGCTGACATCGATGCCGCGGTCGCGCATGTGCTTCAGGACGGCCCGCCCGCCTTCGTCGTCACCGACGATCGATACGAAACTGGTCGTGGTGCCGAGTAGCGCCAGGTTTTCCGCCACGTTGCGGGCGACGCCTCCGAGGCTTCTTACGCCATCGACCGGGTTCGAGGTTTCGAAGACCAGATCCTGCTTGGCGCGGTACTTGCGGTCGAGCACAGCGCCGCCGATGCAGACGGCGCGGGTTTCGGCCGGCATCACATAACCGCGGCCGAGGATATAGCCCTTCTGCATCAGCTGGACGATGTGGGCGGCGACCGTCGAGCGCGCCAGCCCGAGCATGGTGGCGATCTCCTGCTGGCCCGCGAACGGGTTGTCCTTGATGATTGCCAGGACGGCCGCTTCCTGTGGCGCAAGGTCATCCATGTTCAGTCGATCGTCCTTGGGGCGTCCTTGGGTAGAGAACCGCGTTGCAACTTCGTTAATTTTGATATGGACAACAACAGATGTTTTTGTCAACATCTGTTTGTCAGATGTGAATTGGAGGAAGGCCGTGCCCGTTTCTAGTGCCAATCCCGCGTCATCCCATGGTGCCGTCCCCGGCATTCCGGTGATCGATGTCGGCCCCTTCATCCGCAATGAGCCAGGTGCCGCCGCGGTCGTGAAGACGATTGAAACGGCCTGCCGCGATACCGGCTTCTTCCTCGTCACCGGTCACGGCGTTTCGCCCCAAGCGACATCGAGGCTCTACAATCTCGCCCGCGCCTTCTTCGACTACCCGCAGGATTGGAAGACGACGCAAGGGCGCGGTGCCGGCGTTCTCGGTGGCGTTTCCTTTTCGCCGATTGCCGAGGAGGCGCTTGCCGCGACGCTTGGGTTCAAGACGCCGGGCGACTACAAGGAAAGCCTGAACTTCGGCCGGAACCTTCCCGGCGATACCTGGCCGGACCGGCCGGACGGTCTGGAACAGGCATTCCGCGATTATTTCAAGGAAATGGAAATTCTCGCCAAGCATATGCGCCGCATCTTCTGCCAGGCGATCGGGCTCGACCAGGATTATTTCGAGCCCTCTTTCGAAAACCATCTCTCGGCACTGCGTGTCATCAACTACCCGGAACAGGACGAATCGCCGCTGCCGGGGCAGATGCGCGCCGGCGTCCATACCGACTATGGTTTCATGACCATCCTGCGCTCGGAGGCTTCGGCCGGCGGCTTGCAGGTGCGCAACCGCGATGGCGAATGGCTGGATGCCCCGTCGATCGAGGGCGCCTACGTGATCAACATCGCCGATGCGTTCATGCGCTGGACGAATGACGAATGGGTGTCGACGCCGCACCGCGTCGCCAATCCGCCGACCGGTTTCAAGGGCACTGCGCGGCGCCAGTCGATCCCGTTCTTCCTCAATCCGGCCAAGGATACGGTAATTGAGTGCCTGCCTCCCTTCGTAAAGGGTGGCGCCAAATATGAGCCGATCAGCTATGGCGAATACATCGACCTGAAGACGAAACAGGCTTTTTCGAAAGGCTGATCGACGACTAAACTCGACTGAACCCGTGCGCAGAAGCGGAACACCGCCGGCACCTATCGATCAAAGATCGTAACAAGGGGAACTGGACATGATGGATTTGACACGGCGGCAAACGCTTGCCGGAATGGGTGCACTCGCTGCGGCCGGCCTTTTCGGCCTTCCGGCACGGGCGCAACAGAAGACGCTGGTCGTGCCGACGCTCGGCGGCGTGTGGGAACAGTACTGGCGTTCGACCGTCGGTCCCGCCTTCACCAAGCAGACAGGCACGGCGGTGACGCTCGACGTCGGCAACGGCCGCGTCTGGGGCGCCAACCTGCGTGCGGCGGGCGCTGCCAAGCCGCCCTATTCGATCGTGATGACCAACGAGGTGTTCGCCTCCGGCTTGCGCAAGGAGGGCTTTTTCGAAAAGCTCGACCTCACCAAGCTGCCGAACTACGCCGATCTCTATCCGCTGGCCAAGAAGACCGACGGCTGGGGCGCGATCGGTGCCGTTTCGCCGATCGGCATCGGCTACCGTACGGATCTGGTGAAGACCAAGCCGAAATCCTGGAAGGACCTCTGGAACAATCCGGAGTTCAAGGGCAAGATCGGCCTCTACAACTTCGCCAACAGCGCCGGCAAGATGGAACTGCTGCTGTTTTCGAAGATTTTCGGCAAGGACCAGTATGACGTCGATGCCGGTTTTGCAGCACTTCAGAAGCTCGGCTCGGTGATCCAGGTGGACTTCAACATGTCGACCGGCCTGGCTTCCGGCGAAATCGTCGTCGCGCCGTTCGACTTCGGCGAAATCGCCCGCCTGCGCCGCCAGGGCCTGCCGGTCGACTGTATCATCCCGGAAGAGGGAATGTTCATGTTTGACCAGACCATCAACATCCTCGCCAACGCCCCGGAAAAGGAGCTGGCCTACCAATACGCCAACTTCCTGCTGTCGCCGGAAGTGCAGGGGATGATGATGAAGGAATTCTTCATCTCGCCGACCAATTCCAAGGTGGTCGTGCCGGCCGAGCTCAAGGTCGACGTACCGGTTTCCGGTGCCGACATGGACAAGATTCTCACCTGGGACTGGGGCTTCGTCAACGAGAAGCAGGGCGAGCTCGCCGAACGCTGGGCGAAGACCGTCAAGTGATTTCCCCAACTGCGATCATGGCCTGCCATGAGGACAGGCCATGATCGGCTTTTTTCGGGGTCCGGCTCTTCAAATGGAAAGTGGAATTTCATGACAGAGGTTAGCATCGAAAAGCTGACCAAGGACTACGGGCAGGGGCCTGCGGTCAACAGCATTTCGATCAAGATAGCGGAGGGCGAGTTCATCTCGCTGCTCGGGCCGTCGGGATGCGGCAAGACGACGACGCTGAAGATGATCGCCGGTTTCGAGGATGCGACCGAAGGAGCGATCCGCTTCGACGGGCGTGACGTCGTGCATATGCCGGTCGAAAAGCGCGATATCGGCATGGTCTTCCAGAACTATGCGCTCTTCCCGCACATGACGGTCGAGAAGAACCTCGCCTTCGGGCTGGAGATGCGCAAGATTGCGAAGGACGAGATCCGTGCCCGCATCGCAAAGGTGCTGGATATGGTGCAGCTCACCGGTTATTCGGAGCGTTATCCGCGCCAGCTCTCCGGCGGTCAGCAGCAGCGCGTGGCGCTTGCCCGCGCTCTCGTCATCGAGCCGAAGATCCTTCTGCTCGATGAGCCGCTCGCCAATCTCGACGCCAAGCTGCGCGAGGAGATGCGCGTCTTCATCCGCGACCTGCAGCGACGGGTCGGCATCACTACCGTTTACGTCACCCACGACCAGGCCGAAGCCATGACAATGTCCGACCGGGTGGTGGTGATGTTCGGAGGCCGTATCGCCCAGATCGGCACGCCCTCGGATATCTACGAGCGGCCGGCCAATCTGGAAGTCGCCGAGTTCGTCGGGCAGGTGAACATCATCCGCGGCAAGGTCGGCAACAGCGTCGTTTCGACCGCCTTCGGCGACGTGCCGGTCAGCGGAGATTTTGCCGACGGTGTCGAGTTGATGCTGGCTCTGCGTCCGGAAGCGGTCGAGCTTCTGCCGGTCAACTCAGGCGCCTCAGGCGCGTCGGCAAAGGTTCTGTCCAGCTATTATTCCGGCAGCCTCGTCGATTACCGGCTGGAGCTGGCAGGCGGGACCGTCGTCAACGTCCAGACCTTTCCGCGCACTCGGTTCGCCGATGGCGACGAGGTGCTCGTGCATGCGCCGGCCGATCGCTTCTGGCCGCTCGGAAGTGCGGCATGAATGCGCCCGCCAAGAAACGCATTGGACCGCTACTCCTGATCGCGCCTGCCGCGATCCTGCTCGGCGTATTCCTGGTGCTGCCCTATCTCAACATCGTCGTCATGAGCTTCCGCATGCCGGGGCAGGGAACGCCTTATGGGCCGGGCTTCACCTTTGGCAATTACGGAAAATTCTTCTCGGACTTCTTTTATGTCCAGCAGGTGATCAACACGCTGTGGATCGGCTTCCTGACGACCTTCATATGCCTGGTCCTCGGTTATCCGGTCGCTTGGCAACTCGCGCGCGGGGCCTCGGTCTTTCGCGCCTTCGGTTATGCGCTGGTGCTCTCGCCGCTGCTCGTCGGCATCGTCATCCGCAGTTACGGCTGGACGATCCTGCTCGGCAATAACGGCATCATCAACCGCACGCTGGCGGGCTGGGGCCTGATCGATGGGCCGTTGCCGCTGATGTACAACGCGCTCGGCATCATCATCGCGCTGGTGCATGTCTTCCTGCCCTTCATGATCCTGCCGATCATGAGCGCCATCCAGGGCATCGATCCGTCGCTTGAGGCGGCTGCCCGTTCGCTCGGGGCGTCGAAGGTCACCTCCTTCCGGCGCATCACCCTGCCTTTGTCGCTGCCGGGCATCCAGGCGGGCTGCATCCTCGTCTTCGTGCTATCGCTCAGCGCCTATGTGACGCCGTCGCTGATCGGTGGCCTGCGGGTCAAGACGATGGCGGTGACGGTGGTGGATGCGCTGATCGATACGTTCCAGTGGCCGTTCGGTTCGGCGCTGGCGCTGATGCTGTCGGTAACCGGCGCGATCGTCGTTGTGATCTTCGGTCGGCTGACCGTCATGAAATGGAAGGCTTGAGACGCATGTCGAAACCGTTCTTCACCGTCTATTGCCTGGTCATCTACGCCTTCCTGCTGGCGCCGATTGCGGTCGTCGTCATCGCCTCGTTCAATGCCGGCGCCTTCCTCACCTTTCCGCCGCAGGGGCTGTCCTTCCGCTGGTATCTCGTGTTCTTCAACAACGAGGTGTTCATGCGGGCGATCCGCACCTCGCTGTGGATCGCGGCGCTGACCATGGTGATCTCCGGGATCATCGGCACGATGGCGGCGATGTTCTACGTGACCCATGCCGGCAAGCTCAAGGAAACGGTGCGTGTCGCCATGCTGGCGCCGCTTCTGCTGCCGGAAGTGCTGACCGCGATCTCGCTGCTGTTCTTCGTCTATTCGGTCGGCCTCGGCACTCAGAACCTTGTCGGCATGGTCGTCGGTCACGTGCTGATCACGCTGCCCTTCGTGTTCATCAACGTCTCGGCCTCGATGGAAAGCTACGATCCCGCCTGGAGCCTTGCGGCGCAAAGCCTGGGCGCAGGACGCTTCACCCGCTTTAGGCGCATCATGCTGCCGCTGATCAAGCCGGGCGTCATCGGCGGCTGCCTGTTCGCCTTCATCATCTCCTTCGACATCTTCACCATCTCCTTCATGCTGAAGGGGGTCGGCATGTCGACGCTGCCGATTCAGCTGTTCGACTACCTGCGCACCAACTTCACACCCGAAGCGGCGGCCGTCTCGACCTGCTCGATCGTGCTGACGATGGCGGTGGTGGTTATCTCGGAGAAGGTGCTGGGCCTGCGCATCCACCGCTTCTAGGCGTTTAGAAGAGCTTGCCGCGGGCAGTGACCGGCCAGAGTGCCTCGACGCGGCCGTTCCTCACGCAGACATACCAGTCGTAGAGATTGCAGGTCGGGTCGCAATGGCCCGGCACGAGGCGCAGCCGGTCGTTGAGTTTCAGCGTATCCTGCGGGTCCTCGATCTTGCCGTGCTCGTCCGATGCGCTGACGAACTTGAGGTCGGGGCGTTCGAAGACGGTCGGCAGGCCGCTGTCGATCGAATGGGCTTTCAGGCCCGCGTCGCAGACGGCGCGGCCGGAGGCCGGCTTGCTCATGATCGAGGTCAGCACGAAGAGCGCATGTTCGAAACCGCCGACGGTGCCATTGCCCTCGGTCGCGCGGACGCGGGCATAATCGGCATCCATGAAGATATAGGAGCCGGGCTGGATCTCGTTATAGAGGCCGGACGCGCCTTCGAGATTGTGGGTCCCGGTGCCTGCTCCGGTAACGATCTTCGGCTCCAGTCCTGCGTCGCGCAACAGGTCTGTTGTCTCGCGCGCCATGCCGATCGCCTTGTCGATTGCGGCCCGGCGCTCCGCCGGATCGTAGATATGCTGGGCGCTGCCGTGATAGGCCTGGATGCCAACGAAGGCGAGGTTCGGCGCCGCAGCGACCATCTTTGCCAGTTCGACGGCCGGCGCGCCGGGCAACACGCCGCAGCGGCGGGCGCCGCAATCGATCTCCACCAGCACGTCGAGCGTCGCGCCATGCCGGGCAGCCGCTTCGGAAAGCGAGGCGACGGCTGCCGGGTCATCGACGCAGATGGTGACATGGGCGCTCTTCGCGAGCCGCGCCAGCCGGTCGATCTTTTTCGGATCGGCGACTTCGTTGGCGACGAGCACGTCGGTGACGCCGCCGCGCACCAGCGCTTCTGCTTCGGACACTTTCTGGCAGCAGATGCCGACGGCGCCGCCGCTCTGCATCTGGTAAAGCGCGACATCGGCCGACTTGTGGGTCTTGGCATGCGGGCGCAGGCGCACACCCATCACCTCGGCATAAACCTTCATCCGCTCGACATTCCGTTCGAAGGCGTCGAGGTCGATGATCAGCGCCGGGGTCTGGATGTCGTCAATGATGTCACCGACGGCTGCCGGTACGTCGTAGCCTATGTCGAGGTCGCTGGGAGAGGAGGTCATGAGATCGGATCCGCAATGAGATGGCGCGACGATAGGTTCCTCGCTTCGCCCAGGCAATCGCCGCCCTGCAATTTCATTCAAGATCGACGATCGGTTCTTCGGTAGCGATGGGCAAACACCTTGAAAGGACAGTCCATGAGCCCGGAATTCCTGATCACCTCCCTCATCGTCGTCGCCTCGCCGGGCACCGGCGTGCTGATCACACTCGCTGCCGGCCTGTCCCGCGGCGCGCGGGCGAGCCTCATTGCCGCTTTCGGCTGCACGCTCGGCATCCTGCCGCACATGATCGCGGCGGTCTCGGGCCTTGCAGCGCTGCTGCATGCCAGCGCCCTGGCCTTCGAAGTCATCAAATATCTCGGCGTCACCTACCTGCTGTTCATGGCGTGGCAGGTGCTTAAGGAGAAGGGGGCGCTGACGGTCGAGACGGACCGGACGCCGAAATCCGTCCGGCAGGTCATCGTGTCGGCCATTCTCGCCAATCTTCTCAACCCGAAACTGTCGATCTTCTTCTTTGCCTTCCTGCCGCAGTTCGTCGCCCATGACGAGGCCGCACCCGTTCTGCGCATGACCGAGCTCAGCCTCGTCTTCATGCTGATGACCTTCGGCGTCTTCGTTCTCTACGGGCTGTTCGCCGCCTCGGTGCGCAATCACGTGATCTCGCGCCCGAACATTCTTGCCTGGATGCGCCGCGTCTTCGCCGGGGCCTTCGTTCTTCTCGGCGCGCGGCTTGCGCTTTCGGCGCGATAGTTATTACCTGCCGCGTAATTGAGATGATGCATGCCCTCCCGCATGATCCCCCTGCCTGCAACGAGCCGGGCGATCTCAAGGAGAAAAGACATGACCGATGCGAACACCAATGCCGAACGTTATCTCGCCATCTGGAACGAGACCGATGCCATCCGCCGCAAGGCGATGATCGCCGAGGCCTGGGCGGAGGACGGGTTCTACGTCGACCCGCTGATGCGCGGCGCAGGCCATGAAGGGGTAAGTTCCCTGGTCGAGGGCGTCCAGGCGCGGTTTCCGGGCTTTCGCTTTACGCTGATCGGCCCGGCCGACGGTTATGACGACAACCTGCGCTTCTCCTGGGGGCTTGGTCCGGAAGGTGGCGAGGCGCTGATCAAGGGCACGGATTTCGCCACCCTGGAAAACGGCCGGCTGAAGTCGGTCTACGGGTTCCTCGACCAGGTTCCGGCCGCCGCATGACAACGCTAACGTCCGCCCGCCCTCTCGGTGATTTCCTGCGCGACTGGCGCCGCCGCCGGCGCATGAGCCAGCTCGACCTGGCGCTGGAGGCCGATATCTCGCAGCGTCACCTGAGCTTCATCGAAAGCGGGCGGGCGGCCCCGAGCCGGGACATGGTGCTGCATCTGGCGGAGCGGCTCGACGTGCCGCTCCGCGAGCGTAACCCGATGCTGCTCGCCGCCGGTTTCGCGCCGGTCTTTGCCGAGCGCAGGCTCGACGATCCGGCACTCCAGCCGGCGCGGCGGGCGATCGATATGGTGCTGAAGGGTCACGAGCCGTTTCCGGCACTCGCGATCGACCGGCACTGGACGCTGGTCGCCGCCAATGCCGCGGTGGCGCCGCTGCTTGCAGGCGTCGCGGACCGGTCGCTGATCGAGGGGCCGGTGAACGTCCTGCGGCTCAGCCTGCATCCTCGGGGCCTTGCGCCTCACATCGCCAATCTTGTCGAATGGCGCAATCACCTGCTCGAACGGCTGCACCAGCAGATCGCTGCGACGGGTGACCGTATTCTTCAGATACTGCTGGAAGAGCTGTCCGGCTATCCGATGCCGGAAGGGGCGGCGAAATCGGTGCCGAGACACGATTATGCGGGTATTGTCGTGCCGATGGAATTGCGGACGGAGGCCGGGGTTTTGTCCTTCATCTCGACCACGACGGTCTTCGGAACCCCGGTGGATGTGACGCTGTCGGAACTGGCGGTCGAATCCTTCTTTCCCGCCAATGACGAAACGGCCCGGCTCCTGCGCCAGATGGCAGAGGCCGGGCCGTCGAAGAGCGACAGTTAAGCGCCTCAAAGAGAGACGCTTTGGTCAGCGGATCAGAATTCCGTCCACTGAGATTCGGCGGTTGCGGCGGCTGCGCCGCCGCCGAAGGAATTGCTGACGCGCTGCGCAAGGCGGCGAGCCGGGGATTCCTGCGGAGCCGCATTGCGGCCGACCGGGGCCGGAGCGGAGCCATAGGCCGGCCGCTGCTGCATTCCGGAACGCTGGCTGCCTTCCGAAAGCTTGAAGCGGGTGAGGAGATCACGCAGCTTGGTGCTTTCCGAGGCGAGGTTGGCGCCGGCAGCATTGGTTTCCTCGACCATTGCGGCGTTCTGCTGGGTCACCTGGTCCATCTGGTTGACGGCCGTATTGACTTCGGCGAGGCCGACCGACTGTTCGCGGGCGGCGGTGGCGATGGCATTGATATGCTCGTTGATGGTGATGACGTGGGATTCGATCGTCTTCAGCGCGTCGCCGGTCTCGCGCACCAGCTTCACGCCGTTCTGGACCTCGGTACCCGACTTGCGGATCAGATCCTTGATCTCCTTGGCGGCATTGGCCGAACGCTGGGCGAGTTCGCGGACTTCCTGGGCGACGACCGCGAAACCCTTGCCGGCGTCACCGGCACGGGCTGCTTCGACGCCGGCATTCAGCGCCAGGAGGTTGGTCTGGAAGGCGATCTCGTCGATCACGCCGATGATGTTGGAGATCTGGCTGGATGATTGTTCGATGCGCTGCATCGCATCGACAGCGTTGGCGACGACCGCGCCCGACTGGGCGGCGCTGGAATTTGCCTGCAGGGCGATCGTCTTTGCTTCGTCCGCACGCTTGGAAGAGTTCGAGACGTTAGCGGTGATTTCGTCGAGGGCGGCGGCGGTCTCTTCGAGCGAGGCTGCCTGCTGTTCGGTCCGCTTGGAAAGGTCGTCGGCGCTCTGGCTGACTTCACGCGAACCGCTGTCGATCGATTGGGCGGAGCCGGCGACTTCGGAAAGCGCTGCGCCGAGGCGGGACACGGCGGAGTTCAGGTCTTCGCGCAGGGCTTCGAAATCCGGAGCGAAGGGCTCGTTGAGCTGGAAGGCGAGGTCGCCGGAGGCAAGGCGGCGCAGGCCGGCTGCAAGGCCGGAGGTCGCTTGCTGGAGGCGGGCCCGAGCGGAGGCTTCCGCCTCTTCCTGCAGGCGGATACGGTCGGCTTCGGCCTGGGCGCGGGCTTCCTCCGCCTGTTCCTGAAGCTGCCTGTTGGAGATCGCAGCCTGGCGGAAGACTTCCACGGCACCGGCCATCGCGCCGACTTCGTCCCGGCGTCCTGCAAAGGGGATTTCTGTAGCGGTGTCGCCGGCGGCAAGGCCGCTCATCGACGCCGTGATGCGCTGGATGGGGCGGGCGATACCGGACATCACGTAGACGGCGGCACCAACGATCAGCAGGAAGACAATGCCGAGGATGATTTCCATCGTGGTGAGCGCGGTGGAATAGGTCGTTTCCGCCTTGGCGGTTTCGAGGGCCGCTTCGTCCGTGTTCGACCTGACCAGCCTGGTCACGGCTTCCATGACCGGCAGGATGGTGACGCGCATCTTTTCCATCTCGACGCGGGCGCGGGCGTCGGAGGCCTTGCGGGAGAAGTCTAGCATCTTCTGCCCGTTGAGGACGTATTTGTCGATGCCCGCCTGGACCTGGTCGATGATCTGCTTTTCCTGATCGCTGGAGATCAGCGGCGTGTAGGTCTGGAGAGCAGCCTTGAGCGCGTCGGACTGCTGGGCGATCAGCTTTTCAGCAGTCTCCATGCCGAAGTCCGAGGTCGTCGTCAGATGGCCCATATAAGCGACCGTCATTCCGAGAAGGGCCGTCTCGATATTCTTCGAGGCCTGGACGCTCGGCATCGAGTTTTGCGAAATCGTCGTGAGATTTCCGGCGACATTGGAGAGCGAGGAAATGGCCGCCCAGGCGAGAACGGCGACGAGCGCCGCGATCGCGCCGAAGACGGCGATGAGCGAGCTGCGAATGGAGAGTCGGGACATGAGGTTCGGCTCCGGAAATGGTGAGGCCTCGAATGAGGCAACGCGTTTTCACGCGCAGATCTGATATCTGGCGGTGTGGGAAGAGAACCGGTTTCATACCGGCTCCTGCGCTACACCGGATGGCGGTCGCGCGGTAGCCGGGAGCTTAGGATCAAACTCTTTAACGACAGATTGAATTTTGATAGTATATAATGACTTTTGATAAATTTCGGCGCGAAAATTCGAAATTTCGTCTGGGCTATCCGTTTATTTTATAACAATAATATTGAAGCCGGATCATCTGAGTAACAGGTTACCTGTCAATCGGAGATTGCTTGATATTCCGTTCAAGTGACATGCGAAATCTAGCCTATCCGACCGGCCGATACGGTACGGATACGACGGGTTATCTGCGGGTCCGCAGGCCGTCCATCAGCAGGCCGATCAGGCGATGCGACCGCTCACGCCATTCGGGCGATTCCGGCATGGAATAGATACTCGACAGCGCGTGCAGGAGATCGGTCGTTTCGATGTCGCGGCGGATACACCCTTCATCGGCTGCGGTCTTCAAAAGACTTTCCAGCGCGCCGCGGATGAGGCCCGAGCCCTCGGAAAAAAGGGAGGAGTTGGAGGTCATGAGGATGCGCAGGCTGTTGGCCATGCCGCGTTTGGTGGCGATGTAGCCCACGAAGCGCCGCATCCATTCCTCGAGCGCCATGTCCGGCGAATGTTGCCTGGCAAGCTCGGTAGCGGCGCTCGCCAGGCCTTCAAGCTCACGGCGATAGACCACCTCGACGAGATGCTCGCGGCTGGGAAAATGGCGGTAAAGCGTGCCGATGCCGACGCCGGCCTGCCGTGCTATATCTTCCAGCGAAGTCTCGACGCCCTTTTCCGCAAAGGCTGCGGCCGCCACCTCGACCAGCTTTTCGCGGTTGCGGCGGGCATCGGCGCGAAGCCTGGTCGATGCGAGGGGTGTCGTCTTCGGCTCGGCCGAGGCCAAAATACTGCTCCAGGCAAATGGGGGCTTGACGAAAATCCGTAAGCCACTAGTTTAAACGGAGGCGCCTCCGATTATCCGGAGTGCCTTCCACTTCTTATTCCAGAGGGGGACGGATGTCATGCCGAAATGTGCCGGTGCTTCTCTCGGCCTGGCATCATCTAGGGCATCGCAGCCAGTCGGCCAGCCCGTCCCAGGCTTTAAATTCTTATTCTCGTGACAATGGCAGGAGCTTGATCCATGACACGAACCATTCATCTTTCGCTCGATATCAACGGGAGGCGGCACGACCTCGATGTCGAACCGCGTGTCACCCTGCTCGATGCGCTGCGCGAACATCTGGCTCTGACCGGCACCAAGAAGGGTTGCGACCAGGGCCAGTGCGGCGCCTGCACCTGTCATGTCGACGGCAGCCGTGTGCTTTCCTGTCTGACGCTCGCAGCCCAGGTCGAAGGCCGGCAGATCACCACGATCGAGGGGATCGCCGCCGAAAACGGCGAGCTGCACCCCGTCCAGGCCGCCTTCGTGGAGCATGATGCCTTCCAGTGCGGCTATTGCACGCCCGGCCAGATCATGTCCGCAGTCGCCTGCATCCGCGAAGGCCATGCGGGATCCGACGAGGAAATCCGCGAATACATGTCCGGCAATCTCTGTCGGTGCGGAGCCTATAACAGCATCGTCGCGGCGGTGCGCGAAGCGGCGGAGATGGCGTGATGAGGGACTTTTCCTATATCCGCGTCGCTTCGGCCGATGAGGCCCGCAATGCGGCGCTGCAGTCCGGCGCCATGCTGCTCGCCGGCGGTACGACGCTTCTCGATCTTGCAAAATGCGGCGTGATGGAACCGGAAACCGTCGTCGACATCACCCATCTCTCCGGTCTCGGCGGGATCGCGGTCGATGACAGTGGCGCCAAGATCGGCGCGCTTGCCAAGATGGGGGAGGTTGCCGATCACGCCGGCATCCGAGCTGCTTTCCCGGCAGTTTCGGAATCGCTGTCGCTGGCGGCGTCAGCCCAGATCCGCAACATGGCGACGATCGGCGGCAATCTGTTGCAGCGGACGCGCTGTTCGTATTTTCGCGAGCCGGACGTGTTTCCGGCATGCCACAAGCGCAATCCCGGCGCCGGTTGTTCGGCGATCGGCGGCGTTATCCGCAACCATGCCGTGCTCGGCACCAGCGACACCTGCATCGCCAGCTATCCCGGTGACCTCGCCGTCGCGCTCGTCGCCTTCGACGCCGTGGTTGAACTCGGCGGGCGGACCGTATCGGTCGATGACTTCTTCCTTCTGCCCGGCAACACGCCGGAGCGGGAAACCGTGCTGGCACGTGGCGAGATGATCACCGCGATCACCGTGCCGGCTTCGGCGGCGGCGAAGAATTCGACCTATCTCAAAGTCCGAGACCGTCAGTCCTATGAATTCGCCGCGGCGAGTGCAGCCGTCGGCCTGGAATTCGAAACGGACGGTAGGACGGTGCGCGATATCCGCGTCGCTCTCGGCGGCGTCGCCACCAAGCCGTGGCGGGCTCGCAACGTCGAACAGGCGCTGGTCGGCAAGGTTCTCAGCCTCGAAACCGTCGAGGCGGCCAGCCGGCTCGCCATGGAAGGCGCCGTTTCGCATGGCGCCAATCACTACAAGATCGAACTTGCGCCGCGCGTCGTCGCCCGCGCCATCCTGAAAGTTGGAGGTCTCGCATGACCATCATGGAACCCCGCAAACATGGCGATGCTTCCGACGGGACAGTCGGCGGCCGCCAGACGCGTTTCGAAGGCAATCTGAAGGTCACCGGCGGCGCGACCTATGCGCTCGAATATCCGGTCGAAGGTCTCGTCTACGCCATCCTCGTGCAGAGCACCGTTCCGTCGGGGCGCGTCGTCAAGGTTGATACGGAAAAGGCGCTTGCGGCCCCGGGCGTGCTGATGGTTCTGACGCCGGATGACGACCTGGGTCTCCTGGTTGCCTCCGACTGGGGTGGCAATCGCCCGGAAAACCAGCCTTATCATCCGCTGCCGCGGCAGGTGCAGTACAATGGCCAGTCGATCGCTGCCGTCGTTGCGGAAAGCCGCGAACAGGCGGTCGAGGCGGCAAAGCTGATCTGCATCACCTATGAGCGGACGGCGCATGTGGCAAGTTTCGACGACGCCGCTGCCGGTGAAGGCAAGGTGATGGACAACCTCACCTCAGGGTGGGGCGATGCCGAAGCTGCACTTGCGGCCTCACCCGTGCAGATCGAAGGTGAATATCGTACGCCGCGCGAATATCATGTCGCGATGGAGCCTCATGGGCTGACCGTGAAGTGGGATGGCGACCGGATCACGGTCTGGGAACCCAGCCAGTGGTCTCACGGCATGGCGCGCAGCTATTCCGAGTGGTTCGGCATTCCTTATGAAAATGTCCGCCTGATCTCGCCGTTCATCGGCGGTGGGTTCGGTTCGAAGGGGGCGGCTCTCGCATATGGCGCGGTGGCCGCCTTCGCGGCAAGAAAGCTTGGCCGGCCGGTCAAGCTTGCGCTCACGAGACCGCAGAATTTCACGAATTATGGCGGCCGCGCCGCGACGCGCCAGACGATCAAGATCGGCGCGACGGAAGACGGCATCCTTCAGGCGATCGTCCATCGTGGCGCCAACGAGACCTCCACCTATATGGACTGGCCGGAGCAGACCGGTGCTGCGACATCGATCCTCTACAAGGTCGAAAACTTCTCGTCGCAGCATCGGGTCGTGCCGGTCAACACCGTCACACCCGGCGCGCTGCGCGGCCCGGGCAAGAACCCCAGCGCCTTCGGCATCGAAAGCGCCATGGAGGAATTGGCCTACAAGCTCGGCATGGACCCGCTCGAACTGCGGCTCAAAAACTATGCCGACCGCGACTACCAGTCGGGGAAACCGTGGTCGACCCGCCGGCTGCGCGAGGCGCTGACCGAAGGTGCGGAAGCCTTCGGCTGGTCGAAACGCAGCCATGAACCACGCTCCATGCGCGACGGCAACCAGCTCATCGGCTGGGGCATCGGCTGCGGCACGTTCCCGGTCCTTCAGGCACCCAGCGAGGCGATGATCCGCATCCTCGGCAACGGCCGCGTCGAGGTGGTCAGCGGTGCGATCGACATGGGGCAGGGGACCTACACGATCCTTGCCCAGACGGCGGCCGAAGTGTTCGGCATTCCAGTCGACCAGGTCGAGGTTCATCTTGGCGACTCCCGGCTGCCGGGTTCGGCGATCGCCGGCGGATCGATGCTGGCAGGCTCGATCCTCGGCGCCGTGCACAAGGCGGCGACTGCGGCGCGGGACGAACTGATCGGGTTGGCGCTCAACGACGAAAAATCGCCACTGCGCTATACCGGCGCCAATACGCTGACCTTCAGCGGCGGCCGCATTGCCGTTCCCCGTGATCAAGGTCCGTCGCTCACGCTTTCAGAACTGATGGCGGCGCTCGGCCGCGACGAGATCGAGATTCTCAGGAACACGCTGCCGGATGGTGCTACCGCCCAGGAGCAACATCAGGCCTGGACGAGCATGGCAAGGGTCCAGGGGCCGACCATGGGCGAATTTTCCATGCACAGCTGGTGCGCCCATTTCGCCGAAGTGCGGGTGGACGAGGATTTTGGGACGGTCAGGGTCTCCCGCATCGTCTCGGCCTTCGACTGCGGCCGGCTCTACAATCCGCGGCTGGTGGAAAGCCAGTGGCGGGGCGGCATCATCATGGGCATCGGTCAGGCGCTCTTGGAAGAAGGTCTCGTCGACCAGCGCAACGGCCGGACGGTCAACAGCAACATGGGCGACTATCTCGTCCCCACCAACGCGGACGTGCCGCATATCGAGGTGATCTCGGTCGGTATTCCCGACTACGGCGCCTCGGCGCTGGGCGGCAAGGGCGTCGGCGAAGTCGGCATCGTCGGCGTCGCGCCGGCAATCGCCAACGCGGTCTTCCACGCGACCGGCAAACGTGTCCGCGATTTGCCGATTACATTGGAGAAGCTGATCTGATTGACGGGAGTGCGCCCAGCCAATCTCCCCCCTTGTGGGGGAGATGCCCGGCAGGGCAGAGGGGGGTGGTTCTACATACTCTTCGGCCAATGCATTCGCTGAACCACCCCCTCTGTCACCTCTGGTGACATCTCCCCCGCAAGGGGGGAGATGGGAGGACGCCGCACCGCCTCTATCTTCTCTTCAACATATTCGCCACACCAATACTCCCCGCAAACCGCTCAGCCAACCGCTCCTTCCGGAAATGCTCGACCACGAAGTCGATAAAGACGCGGGTCTTTGCCGGCAGCAGCGTTTTGCTGGCGTAGTAGATCGAGATCGGCCCGATATCCGCATACCAGTCGGGCAGCAGGCGGACGAGCGTACCGCTCTCCATATACGATAAGGCATCGGGCATCGCGATCATGGCGACGCCGAGGCCGAGGCCTGCGGCGTGGGCAATGGCGGCTGGGTCGTTGAGCACCATCTTTTCCCTCAGCACCACCGGCATTTCGTCGCCGCCGGCATTTCGCATCACCCATTGGCGGATACGGCCGGTATTGGAAGAGCGCATCTGGATGCCGTCGAGGTTCACAAGGTCCGCCGGATTGGCGGGGATGGGTCTGTCCTTCATGTAACCGGGTGATGCGACCGAAACGATATGTGCCGGCGCGAGCACCCGGGCGACCGTGCCGGGCGCCAGTTCGAAGCCGCCACCGATCGCCGCGTCGTAACCTTCCGCGATCAAGTCCACCTGGCGGTTCTCGAACGTCCATTCCGGTCGGATGAGCGGATAACGAGTGGTGAATTCCGGCAGCAGGGGCAGGATATAGTCTGTTCCGAAATGCGGGCTCATGCTGACCTTCAGCACGCCGGCCGGCTCCGCGGCTTCCGATGAAACCCCTTCTATTGCCGCCTGCAGCGCCTCGACGTGGTCCCGGATGTCCGACAGAAAGCGTTCGCCCGCTTCCGTCAGCGTCAGCCTTCGCGTGCTGCGTTGGAAGAGGCGGGTGCCGAGGTTCCTCTCGAGCATCGCGACATTGCGGCTGACGGCCGCGGGCGTCCGTGCCAGCCGCCTGGCCGCAGCGGAGAAGCCGCCGAGTTCGGCGCTGCGCACGAAGGACTGCAGATTGGCGAGGCTTTCCATGGCGAGCCGATTTTCAATGATTGCTTGAAGATGATTGGCATTATTACCGGCTTATCGAAGGCCAATCCAGAGGCGATATTCCCGTCATCGAAACACGCGGAGTATCACATAATGACCATCGGTATCATCGGCGCCGGCAATATCGGCGCTGCTTTCGCCCGCGCTCTCGCCCGCAGCGGCGTGCGCGCCACCATCGCCAACAGCCGCGGCCCGGCCTCGCTTGCAGAACTGACGGCCGAGCTTTCGCCGTGGATTTCCGCCGGCACGATCGAGGAGGCCGCCAGCGCCGACATGGTGCTGATCGCGGTTCCCTGGTCGAAATTGCCGGCTGCCCTTGCCGGCCTGCCGGACTGGAACGGCCGGATCGTCATCGATGCGAACAATCCGATCGAGTCGCCGCTCTACAAACCGGCCGAACTCAATGGCCGCCTTTCCAGCGAGATCGTCGCCGACCTCGTGCCGGGCGCCCGGGTGGTGAAGGCGTTTAATCATCTGTTCGCGAAGCTGGTCGAGGCCGATCCGTCTTCCGAGGGCGGCAAGCGGGTGCTGTTCTATTCGGGCGACGATGCGGCGGCAAAAACGGAAGTCGCTGCCTTGGCGGAGAAGCTCGGCTTCTTCGGCATAGACCTCGGGCCGCTATCGGTCGGGGCCAAGCTGGCGCAGTTCCCGGGCGGCCCGCTGCCGGGACTGAACCTCGTCAATTTCGGCTGACCCTCAGTCGTCCGAATAGCGCTCCTCGGACCAGGGGTCGCCGCGCAGGTGGTAGCCGTTCTTCTCCCAGAAGCCGGCCTGGTCCCGGTCCAGGAATTCGATCCGGTTCAGCCATTTGGCGCTCTTCCAGAAATAGAGGTGCGGCACGACCAGCCGCACCGGCCCGCCATGCTCCTCCGTGAGTGGCTTGCCTTCCCACTCTGTGACAATGATCGCATCCGGCGAGGCGAAATCGGAGAGCAGCAGGTTGGTGGTATAACCGTCATAGCTTGTCAGCATGACGGCAACCGCCTCCTCCTGTGGATCGACGAGATCGAGGAAATCGTGCGTCGAGACGCCTTTCCAATTGTTGTCGTAGCGCGACCAGGTGGTCACGCAATGGATGTCGGAGCGCATCTCCGTCTGCGGCAGGGACTGGAACGCCGCCCAGTCCAAAGTTTTCCGGTTGTTGACCAGGCCGCGCACATCGAGTTTCCACCGCTCGGTCGAAACTTGCGGCTGCTGGCCGAGATCGAGCACCGGCCAGTTCTTGACCAGATGCTGGCCGGGCGGCAGGCGGTCGGTTTCCGGCCGTGTGATCCGGCCTGTCAGGAACTTGCCTTGTTCCGCCCATTTCCGCTTGGTGATGGTGAGCTTCGAATCTTCAGGCTCAATCTCGTCGGCCATATCCGGTTCTCCTTGCGTCGCCTGATAATCTGATAAACAAGAAAGGCAATCAATTGCCTGTTCGGAAAATCCTGTTCTCGGAAGATCATGCCTGCCTTCAATCCTCTTATCGAAAAGCTCAGCCCTCCGCCCGTTCCCTCCGTCGCCGCCTGGGGGCGTGCCTATGACGGGTCCAAGGGTCCGCTGATCGATCTCTCCCAGGCCGTACCCGGTTATCCGGCCCATCCGGGCATGCTGAAGCTGCTCGGCGAGGCCGGTTCCTCAAAAGCCTTTACCGGATACGGCCCGATCGAGGGCGAGGCGGAACTGCGGACCGCTTATGCGGCGCATGTCTCGGAGGTTTATGGCGCAGGCATCGGCCTCAAGAACATTCACATCACGTCCGGCTGCAACCAGGCTTTCGTCTGTGCAGCGATGACGGTGGCCGGTCCCGGCAATACGGTGCTGATGACTGAGCCCTTCTATTTCAACCACGAAACGACGCTGGCGATGATGGGCGTCAAAACCGCCTTCGTCGCTTGCGAGGCGGCGAACGGTTTCCTGCCGGACCTCGTGGGGCTTGAAGCTGCGATCACCGGCGAGGTGCGGGCGCTGGCGCTCGTCTCGCCCAACAATCCGACGGGGGCGATCTATCCGCCGTCGCTGCTCGAGGCGATCTTCAAGCTCTGCCGGGACAAGGGTATCTGGCTGATCCTCGACGAGACCTATCGCGACTTTCTGCCCGTCGCAGGCCAGGCGCCGCACACGCTGTTCAGCCTCGACGGCTGGGAAGATACGCTGATCAGCCTCTACAGCTTTTCGAAATCCTTCTGCATCCCAGGCCACCGGCTCGGGGCGATCACCGCCGGTCCGGTCGCGGTCGAACAGATCGCCAAGATCATGGACAACCTGCAGATCTGCGCGCCGAGGGCGGCCCAGGCTGCCGTCGCCAAGGCTCTGCCGCTGCTTGCCGACTGGCGCGAGGAGAACCGGCAGGAGATCGGCCGCCGTGCGGATGCGCTGAAGGCGGTGATGCGCTCCGTCAACGACTGGAAGCTCGATGCGATCGGCGCCTATTTCGCCTTCGTGCGGCATCCCTTCCCGGGCAGGACTTCCGCAGAAGTGGCGGAAAAGCTTGCCAGGCAGGCGGGCGTGATCTGCATTCCGGGCGCCTATTTCGGCGAAAGCCAGCAGAATTACCTGCGCTTCGCCTTCGCCAATGCGGACGTGCCGACGATCGGGCGGTTGCGAGAACGTTTGCAGAACTTTTCCCTATCGTGAGCCTGAGCGTCCGTATATAAGCGGATCATGGTTCAAAGAGCAGGCAGCGCCGATCTTCCGCTTCACGGCGGCCGGGTTCCCCGGTGGCTTGGCGAGCGCATGACGAAGCTCGGCGCCGTGATCACCCAGGCGATCGTCATCGAATACGGCCGTGACGAACTTCTGCGGCGGCTGGCGCATCCCTTCTGGTTCCAGTCCTTCGGCTGCATCATGGGCATGGACTGGCATTCTTCCGGCATCACCACCAGCGTTCTCGGCGCACTCAAGCGTGGGCTGACGCCGATGGCCGGCGAACTCGGCATCCATGTCTGCGGCGGCCGCGGCAAAAATTCGAGGCAGACGCCGGACGAACTTGTCGCGATCGGAAACCGCGTCGGCATCGACGGTGCCGGCCTTGCGATGACCAGCCGTCTGGTTGCCAAGGTGGACAGCGCCGCGGTGCAGGACGGGTTCGATCTTTACCTGCACGGTTTCATCGTTGCCGATGACGGCAAATGGGTCGTGGTGCAGCAGGGCATGAACGGCGACAAGCGCCAGGCCCGACGTTACCATTGGATTTCCGAGGGGCTGAAGAGCTTCGTCGATTCCCCGCATGCGGCGATCGAAGGCCGCGGCCAGGGCGAGATCGTCAATCTCGCCGATCATCGTGCCGAGGCCTCAAGGAAAGGCCAGCTCGACCTGCTGGCGACACTCGGGCCGGACCGAATCGTCCGCGAGGTGATCGCCATCGAGCCGGCCCGCAGGGTAAAGGAACTGGCGCAGCCGATGCTGCCGCATCTGATCATGCCGGCGCATCACGATGTCCGCGAGGAGGACGTCAACATGAGACGGCTGCATGGCACGCTGGCGGCGGCGGCCGATCGCGGCCCGGAGGATTTCGAGAACCTGCTGCTGATGCCGGGCGTCGGCGCGCGGACGGTCAAGGCTTTGGCCATGGTCGCCGAGGTGGTGCATGGCGCGCCCTGCCGTTTTTCCGATCCGGCGCGGTTTTCGCTTGCTCACGGCGGCAAGGACCGGCATCCGTTTCCGGTGCCACTGAAAGTCTATGACGAGACGATCAAGGTAATGAAGTCGGCGGTCGGCAAGGCCAAGCTCGGGCGCGAGGAGGAGATGCAGGCGCTGAAACGGCTCGACGACCAGGCACGTCGGATGGAACGCTACGTGACCGGCCCGGACTTGAAGGAAATCGTCGCCGGCGAATTCCGCCAATCGCACGAATGGGGCGGCCGCAGCGTCTTCGGTTGGGAGCCGCCGGCGGAAGAGACCGCCAATTTTCCAGGATCAGCCGATTACTTGAAGGGATCGTAACCGGGCTTTTTGTAGACGAGTTCCGGCTGCCCCTGGATATCCGGCACGTAGACCTTGTCGGTCCAGTCGTCCCTGGGGAAGTCCTGGATCGCGACCGACACGGAACTCTCGGCAGAGCCGAGGGCGGTCATAACCGCTTTGGTCACCTCAGCCGTCAGCGCCTGCTTCTGCTCTTCGGAGCGGCCCTCGATCATTTTGACGATAACATGGGGCATGTTGCGCTCCTCCGATGGGCAGTTTTGAATTTCGCTGAAAGCGGGCATAGCCCGTCTCGTTCGCGGATTTCAATCGGGAACTCCGGTCACGCCATCGGAGTTGTCGCGCGGTCCCTGCCAGTGGATGCGATGCGGCCGGCGAGGTCGGCGATACGGTCCATGGCGGTTGCAACCACATCGTCCGGGACCGTCAGCGAGATG
Source organism: Neorhizobium tunisiense (assembly GCF_039631515.1). Lineage (NCBI taxonomy): Bacteria > Pseudomonadati > Pseudomonadota > Alphaproteobacteria > Hyphomicrobiales > Rhizobiaceae > Neorhizobium > Neorhizobium tunisiense. The sequence goes on from NZ_JBDIUU010000002.1 coordinate 124,110, forward strand.
CGCAGGAAGCCCGCGGCCTGGTCGCCGAAGGAGGTGCCGGGCATGACGGCGACCTTTTCCCCGCGCAGTAGTTCCCAGGCGAATTCCTCGCCGTTGAGGCCGGTGGCGGTCACGTCGAGCAGGACAAACATGCCCCCTTCCGGCGGCATCGGCTTGACGAGATTGCTGCCGGCAAAGGCCTTCTCGACGATCAGGGCACGGCGGCGATAGTTTTCCCGCATCACGTCGGCGGTGTCGAAATGCTGCGACAGAGCCATGGCGGTCATGTCGGAGATGAAGGGCTGCACGCCGAAGAGCATGGTCTCGGAAACCGGCAGCAGTCTTTCACAGAACTCTTCCGGACCGGCTGCCCAGCCGCTGCGGAAGCCGGGGGCTGCGTGCGACTTGGAAATGGACGACACGACGATGGTGCGTTCTGCCAACGCCGGAATGTCGAAGGGGGAGGCGAAGGGCGTGCCTTCGAAGATCAGTTGTTCATAGACCTCGTCCGAAACGATCCAGAGGTCATGCTTGCGGCAGACCTCGCCGATGGCGGCGATCTCGGTGGCGGTCAGCACCGCGCCGGTCGGGTTGTGCGGCGTGTTGAGGAGAAGCACGCGAGCCTCCGGCGTGATCGCCCGTTCGAGATCCTCGGCCTGCAGGTGGAATTTCTTTTCAGGGCGCAGCGGCACGGGGATCATATGCGCGCCGGTGGAGGCGATGACACCTTCATAGGTCGCATAGAGGGGATCGCCGACGAGCACGCCGTCGCCGGCTTCGACGAGACCGGTCATGACGCCGTAGAGCGCGGTCTGGGTGCCGGGGAAACAGAGAAAATTGCGCTCGGTGACACCTGGCCGGCGCTTAGAATATTTCTCGACCAGCGCCTTCAGCACCGGCGGCTCGCCGCGGCCGTTGGAATAACGGGTACGGCCGGCATACATGGCGCGCGCCGCCTCGTCGAGCAGAGCCTTGTCCGGTTTGACGTCCGGTTCGCCGATGGTGAGCTCGATGATGTCCTCGCCCGATGCCTGCATGCGGCGGGCGGTCAGGTGGAGTGCCCAGCGGCCGGAACCGAGATGGGCGAGGCGGTCGGTGATCGAGGCATAACGCATCGGTGTTTCCTTTTCTTATTGTTGCTCGGCCGTAAGCTCGCCGGGGTGCAGACGCAACAGCGCCTCCACGGAGATCAGGGCATTTTCTGCGAGTTCGTGTTCCGCAAACGTATCGGCTGCAAGCGTCCCCTCCAGCCAGAGGCCGTCGACCAGCGCGTTGACCCCGATTGCATAGGTGCGGCATTGGGCGGGGCTCAGCGCTCGCTTCTCCTCGACGAAGAAGGCGGACAACAGGGTCTCCAGCGCCTCCAGGAAAGACAGATAGTTCTCGCGATGGATGGCGGCGAAGCTCTGGTCGGCCTGGGTATGGCTGATGAAGGCGGCCCACAGCGACAGCGTGCGCGGGTCGGTGACCGGCGGCGTCACATTGGCGACGATGAAGCGGCGCAGGCGCGAGCGGGCGGTCTCGCCCTCGATCGCGGCAGCAACCGCCGTCTCGGTCATGCCGGCCATCACCTTGCGGTAGGCGGCCTGCAGCATCTGGTCCTTGCCGGTGAAATAGTGCCTGATCAGCCCGCCGGTGACACCGGCACGCGTGGCGATCTGGCGGACCGTGGCGCCCTGGATGCCGGATTCGGCGATGCAATCGAGCGTCGCGGCAATCAGGTCCTCGCGCCGCTCGGCCTCGCTTGCCCTGTGGTAGGTGCGGCGGTTCACGGTTCGTCTCCTGAGGACCGGGGCGGCCGTTCTTTTCACGGGCGCTGACGCTTATTATACGCTCGAATAATTCGCGCAAGCAAATTTCCCGTCCATCCCGTCGCATGGTCGCTGAAAATTATCGCAAATTGTAACTTTCTATCAGTTTTGAGGGGGTCTTATTAAGGGATCCTATACCTTAACCTTCACAATATGGAACCGATGCACCCCAAGTCGGGTGGTGACCGCGGCGGATTGGGGGCTCAGAATGTCGTCGGCTGAAGAAAAACGCGAACTGCAAAAGCGCATGGATTTCATCGGTCTGGACCAGGAAGCGCGCGCAACGCTTCGGCGTTTGGCGCCGGTCATCAATGCCGGCCTTCCGGCCGCTCTCGGTACTCTCTACGGGAAGATCCAGTCTACACCCGACACGGCCAGGATGTTCTCCAACCAGGCTCAGATGGAGAGCGCCAAGAAGCGCCAGATGAGCCATTGGGGCGCCGTCGGCGAGGCGAAATACGACGAGCGTTATGTGGAAGGCGTGCAGGTTGTTGCCGCGGCGCACGCCGATGCCGGTCTCGATCCCAGCTGGCTTATCGGCGGCCACGCGCTCGTCATGGAAAGCCTCATCCACAAGGTGATGGCCGACAACTGGCCATCCCGTTTCGGCCGCGGCAAATCCGAAGAACTTGCCAAGCAGGTCAGCACGCTGGTCAAGGCGGCGATGCTCGACATGGACTATTCGATCTCCGTCTATCTGGATATCCAGGCTGGGGAGCGGCGCCGCGCCGAGGAGGCGAAGCTCGTTGCCGAAGAGGAGCAGGAAGTTGCGCTCCAGGCTCTGGACGACGTATTGAAGGGCCTTTCCGCGGGCGATCTCGAAAGCCGGCTTTCCACCGCTCTTCCCGCGAGCTTCGTCAGGATGGCGGAAGATTACAACGGTAGCGCCGAGAAGCTGCGCGGCACGCTGGCGACTGTGCGGCATGCCGGCGAGGAAATCCTCACCAGCACCAACGGCATCTCCCAGGCTTCCAAGGACCTCGCCCGGCGGACGGAAGAGCAGGCCCAGGGCCTGGAAAAGAGCTCTGCGACGCTGCACCAGCTCACCCACAGCGTCTCCGGCACGGCCGAAGGCGCCAGCAAGGCGGCAGGCGCGGTGGACGTGGCGCTTTCGGAGGCGCGGGCCTCCGGGCCGGTCGTCAAGCAGGCGGTAGCGGCCATGGGCGAGATCGAGCGCTCGTCCGACGAGATCTCCAAGATCATCGGCGTTATCGACGAGATCGCCTTCCAGACCAATCTCCTGGCACTGAACGCGGGTGTCGAGGCGGCACGCGCCGGCGAGGCCGGTCGCGGTTTTGCCGTCGTCGCCCAGGAAGTGCGGGCGCTGGCGCAGCGTTGCGCCGACGCTGCCAAGGAGATCAAGGACCTCATCTCCGACAGCTCGCGGCAGGTGCAGGCGGGTGTCGATCTCGTCAACAATGCCGGCGCGGCGCTCAGCCAGATCACCACGCGCATCGACGACATCAACACGATCGTCAGGACGATCGCCACCGAAGCGGCGCACCAGTCGACCGGACTGCATGAAGTCAACGGCGCGCTGAGCAGGATGGACTCGCTCACCCAGGAGAATTCGGTCATGGTGCTGGAGACGTCCAAGCAGACGTCGGACCTGCGCGATGCGGTGGAACGGCTGGTCACGGCGCTGCGCGGCTTCAAGACCCGCAGCGCCGAACGGCTCGCCCGCGACCGCCAGAAGCGGGAAGAGACGCCTGATCGTCGCCTCGTCGCCTGATCAGCGCTTTCCGCCGGCAAGCCGGATGGCATCCGGCCTGCCGCGCAGGATCAGCATGGAGGTGGCACCGAAGATCGGCCCGACCGCCAGAACCGAGAACGTCCAGCGCCAGCCGCCAAGCAGCTCGGCCAGGTGCGGCATCAGCCAGATCATGAAAATGGTCAGCGCAAAACCCATGCCCATCTGCAGCGACAAGGCCGTGCCGATGTAATTGCGGTCGGCAAGTTCGGTGACTGCGGCGGAGAACTGCGCCGAATCTCCGATGATCGAAATGCCCCACACGATCACCACCAGCGCCAGCAGCCAGAAGGGGCCGTCGAAAACGAAGCCGATGGTCAGGGCGCAGAGGCCGGAGACGATCATCAGGCCGGCTGTGGTGGCGGTGCGGCCAACACGGTCCGAGAGCACGCCGCCTGCGAAACAGCCGAACACGCCCGACGCGACCGCGATGAAGGTGAGCAGCGAGGCCTCGCTGCTGATGCCGGTGCCACCCTTGTCGAGCGCGGCCGTCAGGTAGGCGAGCAGCCAGGCCCACATGGCGTAGAGTTCCCACATATGGCCGAGATAACCACCGTTGACGAGCAGCAGGTTGCGATCCTTCAGCACCCGGCCGATCTGGCGCGGATCGAACAGCGCCTTTCCGAAAGGGTAGGGGCCTTCACGGGTGAAGAGGAGGAGAATGACCGCGCCGACCAGCGTCGCGCCGCTCGATAGCAGCACGACATTGTGCCAGTCGACTGCCGACGCCATGCCACGGAAGAGATGCGGCAGCGATGAACCGGCGGTGATCGCGCCAATGACGCCGGCAAGCGCGAGGCCGCGGTCGGTGATGAACCAGGTGGACACGAGTTTCAGCGCCGGCGGGTAGACGCCGGCGAGCGCAAAGCCGGTGACCATGCGGCAGAGGATGGCACCGGCCGGGCCGGGTTCCAGTGCCAGGGCGGCATTGGAGAGCGCGGCGAGCAGAGCGGAAGCCGCCATCAACCGGTTCATGCGAATGAGATCCGGCAGGTTGAAGAGGCTTGCCGCCAAAGCGCCGATGACGAAGCCGATCTGCACTCCGTTGGTCAGCCACGCGGCGGCGCTTTCGGACAGCGCCCAGGCACGTTTCAGCTCCGGGGCGATGGCGTTTGCGGAGAACCAGCAGGAGAAGGAGAGCACGACAGCGAGGCACAAGAGCGCGAGCATCGACCAGCGGCCTTGCGCGGGAGTTTCTTCAAGGGTCGCTGCGGTCATTGTTGTTGCGTCCTCTCGGCGAGCTTCTTCTACAACGTCTTCTGCCCTGCCACATACCCCGGCCGGATACCTTCAAGATCCTCACCTTGAGACCCGGTATCTGGCGGCGATATGCCGGCCCGGCAACCGCGATGATCCAAACAGCTTCTCGCGGTACGGCCCCTCGCGGTATCCCGTCTTGTAAAGACCGCGTTCCTGCAGGATCGGGATCACCAATTCGATGATATCGTCAAAACATTCCGGCACGACGGTGCGCGACAGGTTGAAACCATCGACGCCGGCCTCATCCATCCAGGCGACGAGATTGTCGGCGATCTGTTCGGCGGAGCCGATCATGGGTGCCTGGCGGCTGCCGAGCACCATCTGTTCGATGAGCTTGCGCTTGGTCCATTGCGGCCCCGCGGTGCGGGTCATCGCCTCGACGTTCGAGACGATCGCGGAGCTCTTGCCGGTCTCGATCGGCTCGTCGAGATCGTATTTTGCGAAGTCGATGCCGAGCGAGCCTGCCGCATGCACGAGCGCACCTTCGGAACTGGCGTAAGTGCGATAGTCCTCGAATTTCTCGCGCGCTTCCTTCTCTGTCCGTCCGGTGACGATGGTGGCGCCGACGAAGACTTTGATGTCCTCGGCATTGCGGCCGTATTCGACCGCACGGGCTCTGATGTCATCGACGATGCCCTTGACGCCCTCGGTCTTCTGGCCGTTGACGAAGACGCATTCGGCGTGGGTCGCGGCGAACTGCCGGCCGCGGGTCGAGGAACCGGCCTGATAGAGAACCGGCGTGCGCTGCGGCGAGGGCTCGCAGAGATGGATCGCCTCGATGCCGTATTGCTTGCCGCGATGATGGACCTTGTGGACCTTGGCCGGGTCGGCATACACATGGTTTGCCCGGTTGAAGACCACCGCGTCGTCCTCCCAGCTTCCTTCCCACAGCCGGTACATGATTTCCATATATTCGTCGGCGAGGTCGTAGCGGTCGTCATGGGCGGCCATGCCATCGAGGCCGATGGCTTTGGCGGCGCTGTCGAGATAACCGGTGACGATGTTCCAGCCGATGCGGCCGCCCGTCAGATGATCCAGCGTCGACATGCGGCGGGCGAAAACGAAAGGTGGTTCGTAGGTGAGGTTGGCGGTGACGCCGAAGGACAGGTGTTCGGTGACCGCGGCCATGGCCGGCACCAGCAGCAGCGGATCGTTGACCGGCACCTGCACAGCACCCCTCAAAGCCGCCGCGTTGCTGCCGCCGAAGACGTCGTTGACGCCGAGCACATCCGCCAGGAAGATGCCGTCGAACAGGCCGGCTTCCAGCTTTTTCGCATAGTCCGTCCAGTAACGTAGTTGCGAATAGCGGTGCGACTGGTCGCGCGGATGCGTCCAGAGCCCTTGCTGGATATGGCCGACGCAGTTCATGTCGAATGCGTTGAAACGGATTTCGCGCGTCACGGTCTTCCCCTGAATTCCTCGTTGCGAACGAGCCTTATCTCTTATATGATCCTGTTATCCACTATAGAAGACGATCACCGAAAGGCAAGCCGCTTGCAGCAGACGGAAAACGACCCGGTCCAGGCGATCGCCCTGCGGCTGAAGATCGAGCGGGAGGCGCGCGGCTGGTCGCTGGCCGAGCTTGCGGAGCGCTCCGGCGTCTCCAAGGCGATGATCAGCAAGATCGAGCGCTGCGAGGCGAGCCCGACGGCGACCGTCCTCGGCCGGCTATCCGGCGCCTTCGGCCTGCCGCTTTCGGTTCTGCTGGCGCTTGCCGAGCGGGTGCAGGAGCGTGTCGCGGTGCAGGCGGAACAGCCGGTCTGGATCGATCCGGAGACAGGTTATACGCGCCGCGTAGTCTCTCCGCCGAATTCATTGCTGGAGCTTCTGGACGTTTCGCTGCCTCCGGGCGTGCGCGTGCCCTATCCGGCATCCGCCTTCGCCTTCCAGCACCAGCAGATATGGGTTCTGTCCGGCCAACTCGATTTCCAGGAGGGGGCGGCGATGCACCATCTCTCCGACGGCGATTGTCTTCTGCTCGGCCCGCCGGCGGATTGCGTCTTCTTCAATCCGGGCAAGAAAACGGCGCGCTACGTGGTGGCCCTGACGCGGCGTTAGGCGCCGAGCCAGAATTTGATGATCAGCCCGACAGTGCCAACCGTGGCGACGCCGGCCACCCATAGGCCGACGAACCACGCGAGCCGTTTGAAGGTTTCGCCGCCCGCCATCAGTGGTAGCCCTCATGCGGATCGACCTTGCCGCGGAACACCCAATAGGCATAACTCGTATAGGCAAGGATCAGCGGCACCAGGATCAGCGCCCCGACCAGCAGGAAGCCGAGGCTCTCGTCGGGTGCTGCGGCATCCCAGATCGTCACGGATGTTGGCACGATATAGGGATAGAAGCTGATGCCGATGCCGGCGTAACCCAGCACGAAAAGCCCGAGTGCGGCGAGGAACGGCCGGTTGTCGCGGTTGTTCCTGAGACCCGTGAGCAGAAGCCAGAAGCAGCCAAGGACCAGCAGGGGTACGATGACGCTGAAGATCGCAGTCGGCCAGGAAAACCAGCGTTTCAGATAGAGTGGTTCGAGGAAGGGCGTCCAGAGGCTGAAGATGCCCATCGCGACAAGCGTCGCGAGCGCTGCGATATAGGAGAGGCTGCGGGCCTTGTCGCGAAGGTCGCCCGTCGTTTTCATCACCAGCCAGGTCGAGCCGAGCAGTGCGTAACCGATGACGACTGCAAGGCCGGTGGCGATCGAAAACGGCGTCAGCCAGTCCCACCAGCCGCCGGAATAGGCGCGGTTTGCGACAGGGATGCCCTGCACCAATGCTCCAAGCGCGATGCCCTGCGCCAGCGCTGCCATGAACGAGCCGCCGGCAAAGGCCCAGTTCCAGAGATATTGCGCCCGGCCGGTGCGCCAGCGGTATTCGAAGGCGACACCTCGAAAGATCAGCCCGAGCAGCATGGCGATGATCGGAGCGTAGAGCGCGGGCAGGATGGTGGCATAGGCGAGCGGAAAGACCGCCATCAACCCGCCGCCGCCGAGCACCAGCCAGGTTTCGTTGCCATCCCAGACCGGTGCGACGCTGTTCATCATCACGTCGCGGTGGTGCTTTTCCGGGAATAGCGGGAAGAGAATGCCGACGCCGAGGTCGAAGCCGTCGAGGATGACATAAGCGAGCACCGCAAAGGCGATGATGGCCGCCCAGACGAAGGGAAGGTCAATGACCATGACGGGCTCCTGCCTGAAGCGCTGGGGTTTGCGGGCCTGGTGTAATGCCCGCGGTTCGGATCGGGCCTTCGCCGAGATCGCCGCTCGGATCGCGCGGCAGGCGGGACATCAGCCGCAGGATGTAGAAGGTGCCGGCGCCGAAGACGAGGAAATAGACGATGATGAAGGCGACCAGCGAAGAGCCCACGGCTGCCGCCGCAATCGGCGAGACGGAATCGGCGGTCAGCAGGTGGCCGTAGACGGTATAGGGCTGGCGGCCGACCTCGGTCGTCACCCACCCGGCGAGCACGGCGACGAAACCGGCAGGCCCCATGACCATCGCGGCCCGGTGCAGCCATTCGGAGGTGTAGAGGCGGCCTCTCCATCGACAGTACAGGCTCCAGAGGCCGAGGCCCAGCATGGCGAAGCCGAGGCCGACCATGATTCGGAAAGACCAGAACACGACCGGAACCGGCGGCTGCAATTCGCGCGGCACGGTATCGAGGCCCTTGAGCGGCGCATCGAGGCTGTGTTTCAGGATGAGGCTCGAAAGCTTCGGGATCTCGATTGCGTAGTCAATCCGTTGTTCGGCCTGGTTCGGCAGGCCGAACAGGATCAGCGGCGCGCCGTCCGGATGGCTCTGGTAGTGGCCTTCCATCGCCATGACCTTGACCGGCTGGTGTTCCAGCGTGTTGAGGCCGTGCTGGTCGCCGGCGAAGATCTGGATCGGGGCGACGAATGTCAGCATCCACATGGCCATGGAAAACATCGTGCCGGCCCGCAAGGGGGCGGTGCGGCGCAGGAGATGCAGGCCGCCGACGGCGCCGACCACGAGCGCGGTGGTCAGATAGGCGGCGAGCACCATGTGGACGAGGCGGTAGGGGAAGGACGGGTTGAAGATGACCGCCCACCAGTCGGCCGGAATGAACTGGCCCTTGTCGTTCATCGCAAAACCCTGCGGCGTCTGCATCCAGGAGTTGGCAGAAAGGATCCAGGTGGCTGAAATCAGCGTGCCGACCGCGACCATCAGGGTTGCGAAGAAATGCAGTCCGGGGCCGACGCGGTTGCGGCCGAACAGCATGATGCCGAGGAAACCTGCCTCCAGGAAAAAGGCCGAGAGCACTTCGTAACCCATCAGCGGACCGATGACCGGGCCGACCTTGTCGGAGAACACACTCCAGTTGGTGCCGAACTGATAGGACATGACAATACCGGAGACGACGCCCATGCCGAAGGCGAGCGCAAAAATCGTCTTCCAGAAGTTGAACAGTTCCAGGTAGACGACCCTTTTCGTCCGCAGCCAAAGACCTTCCAGCACGGCGAGATAACTCGCCAGCCCGATCGAAAACGCGGGGAAAATAATGTGGAACGAAACCGTGAAGGCGAACTGCATGCGCGCCAGCAGCGTCGCGTCGAAGGCCTCGAACATGGCATTATTCCTTTTCCGGCAACGGCCAAAAGCCCATCCATCTCATGGGATGACAATCGTTGGGGGGCGTCAAGAGATCAATATGCTCGAATGCCGCGCGCCCTGATGCCGCAGACCTGCGTTGAACCGCCGCGGCGAACGAAAAGGCGCTTCCCGGTGAGGGGAAGCGCCAAGTTGGGGAGGGTACTTATGACAATGTCGGCCGCGTGGAGGTCATGCGTCCGACCCGCCTTGAACCCATGATCGTGAGTTTTGTTCCTCCTCTCGTCCGCATTGGCGCGAAACCTTCAGTGGTTCCCGGTTCGACAAGCAGACACGGAAAGGGAACCGCACCATGAGCAAAGCGGTAGGACACGGAACCAAACCCCATCCTCACGGTTGTCGGACGTCCGGCTGGTGATATCATGCCGTCGGGCTGGCAAAAGAGAACCAAGTGCGGTGGCAGACGCCATCGCACCATCCTGGGAGGATGCTATGTTCGGTCTAAGCCCGACCTTTATCGATCGCGAGGACGCCGGAAGGCGCTTGGCGGAGGCCATGCAGGCAACCATGCCGCCCAATCCGATCCTGATGGCGTTGCCGCGTGGCGGCGTGCCGGTGGCCTTCGAAGTCGCCCAGCGGCTCGGCCTGCCGCTCGACCTCCTCATCGTCCGCAAGATCGGCGCGCCCGGTCATCCCGAATACGGCATCGGCGCTGTCGTCGACGGGCGGGAGCCGCATGTGATCGTCGACGAGGATGCCGCCCGCCGCTTCCATGTGCCGCCCGGTTATCTTGCGGCTGAGCGCGAGCACCAGCTTGCCGAAATCGAACGGCGCCACCGAATGTATTTCGGCGAGGATGAGCCGAGCGAGCATGATCACACGGGCCGCGATGTCATTCTGATCGATGACGGTATTGCAAACGGCGTCTCGATCCGCGCGGGCATCCATGCGCTGAAAGACATGGGGGTTGCGTCGATCCGGATCGCAGTGCCGGTCGCGCCGCGTCAATTGCTGGAATCCCTGAAGGAAGAGGTGGACGATATAGTTTGCCTGTCGGCTCCGGACCGCTTGGAAGCGGTCAGCCTGCATTACCGCGACTTCAGGGAGACGACCGACCAGGACGTGGTGCGCCTTTTGAAGGAGGCTCACCGGCTCAGCCGGACGCTGAGCCATTGAGGGTCAGAGTTCGACCGTTACCAGAAGCGGCAAGTGGTCGGAGGCTTGGCGGGAAAGCGGGGTCGACACGACCTGCGTCGCGATCGGCGTGATTTCGCTGGAGACGAACACGTGGTCGATCCTCAGAAGCGGCAGACGGGACGGGAAGGTGGCCCTGGGCTTCATTCCGCTCAGGAGCGGCGCATCCGCCATCTGGCGCGCGACGGCCTTGTAGGTTGCGGTCAGCGGAATGGCGTTGAAATCGCCGATCAGGATTTTCGGCTTGCCCTGGCAATCCGGTGCGCCCATCCACGACTCTCCGAGAACCTCGCCGATCTGGCGCATCCGGTCGCCGCCCAGCAGGCCGAGATGGGTATTGAAGACCTGCAGCTTGTGCTCGCCGGCCTCGATTTCCACCCACAGGGCGCCGCGCTGCTCGCCATGCGAGGGCAGGCTCGCACCCTTGACCATTCTTGCCGGCAAGGCCGTCAGGATCGCATCGCCATACTGCTCTTCGGCGACGTTGAGCGCTGCGTGGAAATGGAACTCCATCTGCAGAAGAGACGCGATCGCGTGCGCCTGGTCGATCCCGCCGGTGCGGCTGCGGCCGACATCCAATTCCTGCAATCCGATGATATCCGGTTCCACCGCGGCGATGACCTCGGCCACCCGGGCGGGATCAAGCCGGCGATCGGTGCCGATGCAGCTGTGCACGTTGTAGCTCAGGATTTTCAGGCGGTGCCTTGCGGGAGAGGGACGGGCCGTGGATGGCGCTGGTGCTGTCTGATCCGTCATGGCGCTGGGAACACCTTGGGCCCGGTTTCGTTCCCGTTCTTATACAGCCATTCACGTGAGGGACCATGATCGCCAGACGCCATCTGTTCAAGTTTCTGATCGGCGCTGCGATCTGCCTTGCAGCCTTCCTCGTCTATCGCAGCCTCGGTCGCTATACGATGTACGAGATCGAGGAATCCGTCCGATCGATTGCCGGTTTCCGGCTGGCAACCGCCTTCCTGTTCGTCATTCTCTCCTATCTCTGCCTCGGCGGTTTCGATGCGCTTGCCGTGCGATATGCCGGCAAGCCGCTTCTTTTGCGCCAGACCTCGCTTGCGTCCTTCACGGCACTGTCGATCGGTCACAATGTCGGGCTTTCCGCGCTCAGCAGCGGTGCCGTGCGCTACCGGTTCTATACGCGCTGGGGTCTGACCGGCGAGGATATCGCCAAGGTCATCGTGTTCTGCGGAGTGACCGTCGGGCTCGGTCTCGGAACGCTGGCCGGGCTGGCGCTGCTGCTCCAGCCGGGCGACGCGGCGGACCTGCTCGGTCTCGACCGCACCGCACGGCTCGCCGTCGGTCTTCTCTGCCTGGCAGGCCCCGCCGCTTATCTGCTGATCTGCACCTTCGTGCGCCGTCCTCTTGTCGTGCGCAACTGGCGTTTCGAGCCGCCGGCGATAAAGCTTGCGCTCGGCCAGATTGTCATCGGCACACTGAATTTCGCCTGTGTCACGGCGTCCATCCAGCAGCTTCTGGCGAGCTTTACCGATGCCGGATACCTGAATGTGGCCAGCGCCTACGTCACTGCCAACATAGCCGCTCTGATCAGCCATGTGCCGGGCGGGCTCGGCGTGCTGGAGGCGACCATGCTCGGGATCCTTCCGACATCCGCTTCGATCGGGGCACTGATTGCCTTCCGCGTCCTTTATTTTTTCGTGCCGCTCACGGTCGGCGTGCCGACATTTCTCGTTACCGAGGCTTATTATCGTCATCGGGGCGGCAAGTTCCTAGAGCAGACGGTGATGTGACAGGCGGGCGAGAAGGCGCCTGAGACCGGCCTTGATTTCCGGGATCGGCCAGAAGGGCTGTTTCGGGTCGATTATACCGGTGCCGACAAGAGATGCCGTTTCGCCTTTTTCCGTATCGACGTCGTAGCTCCGCAAGCCGCGCGGCTTGACGTTCAGCCGATCGACGGCCGCCAGCATGGACCCGGTCTCCGCGATGATCCGCGCAACTTCCGCCGGTTGGGCATCGAGATGTTCGGCGATCAGCTCGTTGCGGAGCGTGGCGATAGCCTGCCTGCCGGCCGGGTCGGAAGTTTCGATCGCAAGGTCCGCCTCGGTGTCCAGCCCCTCGGAGCGGTTGTTGAGATTGGAAGAACCGACCCGCACGAACTGGTCGTCGACGATGATCAGTTTGGAATGAACGATGATCTCCTGTTCGACGCCCTTGCCATCCGCGGCAACGGCAAAGAAAACCCGCAGCCGCCCATAACGATCTGCGCGCTTCAGGCGACGGATCAGCCGGTTGCGGTTGTGGCCCATCATCAGCTTTTCCAGGAAACCATGGGATTCACGCGTGACGATCACGAGGATTTCCGGGCTATCGGCCTTTCTCAGGCGCTTGGCGAGCGTGCGCGCCACACCGAAGGAGGCGAGATACTGCGTCTCGATATAGAGATGGCGTTTGGCGGCCTTCAGCGCGTCGTGCGTCAGCCGTATCGCCTCGCGATGGCCGCGATGACCCTTCCATTTCCACGCCTCAGTGAGCGCCAATCCGGTGTTGCAGTCGGTCAGCGCCGGTTCCAGATCTGCCGGCCACGGATTTCCGCCCGGCGCATCGAGCGGCGAAAGAACCTGTCGGGTTGCTTTCTTCCATCGACGGCGCGCGACATCGCCGATCAGCTTTGCCGTATCGCCGGTGACGATCGTTTGTATGTCGTGGACGGGGCCGTAGGTGGTTCCGTCCGGAGCCCGGCGCAGCGGGTTGTCGATCGCATGGCTGTGGTCGTCCCAGCGACGGGCTGTCAGGTCGATGCCGCCGAGGAAGGCGGTCCGGTCGTCGATCGCGACGATTTTCTGATGATGGCTGGCGCGCAGCGGATGGTCGAAGTCGAAGTGCAGAAAGATGCGCGAATGGTCTTTCCAATCCATCTTGCCGAACATCCTGAGGCTCTTGCCGGAATAGACCGGCCCCATGCCCCAGACCAGGATGCGGATTTCAAGCGAGGGCTTTTCCTCGACCATCCTGCGCAGCAGGGCGCCGAGCGTTTCACTGTCGGGGTCGCGGGGACGAAGGACAATGTCAGGATTGAAATCCCAGCCGATGATGAAAATCGAACGTTCCGCTTGCCTCAATACCTGATCGAGCCGGCGAAAATAATCGTCGCCATCGATCAGGAAGGCCAGCTTTTCCGCCTTCGCTCTACGCCAGGCATTGCGGCCAGGCCGGATGATGGGTTCGAATGAGAATCCCGTATCCCGGGTCCGGATCGATTGCGTCCTTACGTCCACCTGGCCACCTCGTCATGAAATCGCAGATGAACGCGCGGATTTTGTCCTTTGTTCCAAGGCCGTATTCTCGCCGAGCCGGATCAAGTGGTGGGCGCTATTCGATAACCGTTTGCTGGGCCGGGTTGGGTGTTATGAAATTGTTGTTGCCATCGCTGAAGGCTTCCATCGCGACAATGAGCCCGAGGAGGATGAGAGCTGCGGCGCCGAGCAGCTTCCAAAGCCCGTTCGTCGTGGATTTCGGGCTGCTCTTGTCCTGCACTTCCCGGTGGTCTGCACGTGTACGGCCATGGATGTTCATGATCGGTTTACCGTCGCTTTCGCGCGGCTCCCTCTTCACCTGGATGCCAGGTTGCCGGGCGGCAGATAGGCCGGCGGATTGGGATTCTCGTCGGGATTGGGCAACGGTGCCTCATCCGGAAGCCGGTCGGGTTCCGGTTCGTTGATTGGCGGATCCGGTTTCCAGGTCGGCGCCGGCATGGGCGGCCGTTCACTTGGTTCGCGAGGATCGGGTATCATGGAAAACTCCCTGTTACTCATTCCACAACCGCCCGGGTTGGCGATTGTTCCTCGCGAATTGGCCTTACGGCTTCGTGGAGCCGGTGCTTGTCGGGTCCGTGCCGGGAGCAGGCGCCGGTGCCGGCATCTGCGCCCTATCGCTTGCCGCAGGAGGTGCCGGTGCCTGCGCCGTATCATCCGACCCGCCGGTGAAATAATAACCGACGGCCATCAGGAGGAGCACTATGGTGATCCCTCCGATGATGGAATTTGCCCTCATCTCTCGTGACATGATCTTCGCCTTTATGGCTCGTGAATTTACTACTGGATAATTCGCAAACGGCGGCAATGTTCCCAGCATCGAGGCGAAGAGGAACTTCGCATGCTTTCAGGGGTTGAATCCGGCTGTCTTGCGTTCCAGAAATAACTGATTTGGGCAACCAATTTGCGAGGAGAAGCGAATGACCCATGCCCGAGACAATTTCCTCGCGTGGCTACGTGCCGCCCATGCCATGGAGGAGCAGGCGATCACTACGCTTTCCGCCCAATCCCGGCGGATCGAGAGTTATCCCGATCTCAAGACCCGTATCGTACAGCACCTGCGCGAGACGGAGGAACACGCCCAGGCACTGACGACGCTCCTCGACCATTTTTCGGCAACCGGCGGCGTGTCGGCGATCAAGGACATGGCTGCCAAACTGACGGCCAAGGCCCAGGGCGTTGGCGGCATGTTGACCAGCGACGAGGTCGTCAAGGGAGCGATGGCAAGCTATGCCTTCGAGCACATGGAAATCGCCAGCTACCGGGTCCTGATTGCAGCGGCCGACGAACTGGATGAAATGGAGGCGAAGGCCGTCTTCGAACGCATTCTTGGCGAAGAGATCGCCATGGCCAACTGGCTGGAAGCCAATCTCGACGCCATTACCCGCGTATTCCTGATGCGTGACGAACGAGACCTGATGGCCAAGAGATAAGCGGCGAGCGCTGAGGAGGGGGGCCAGCCGCTGCGACTGCGGCTGGCATGGATGTCAGGCTTCCAGGCGTGCGTCCGGGTCGAGATGCATGTGCAGATCTCGTGGATCGCGTACGCCCTGTTGATAAAGCTGAAAGATCTGTGCTGCGAGATTGTTTGCGGCGACGCTGCCGCCGGCAAGTCCACGCTCTGCGCAGATCTCGTCGAACAGGCGTTGAAGAAATGCAAGTTCCGTCGGTTCGAAGGTGGTGGTCAGGACTGCCGCATTCATCTTTTCAGCCTCCCTAATGGTGGCGAAAGCGCTCGCTGTCTTCCAGTCGCCGGCACGCTCCTGTCTTCAGCCAGCGATAGACAAAGACTACTACTTCTCTTCCACTTTGCAAGGGAGGAAAGCCGGGTGGTGCAGCACGTGGAATGCTCAAGATTCCTTCTCAAGCAGTCGTGAATGTAATTGCTTTTTCAATCGTTAAGATGGTTCACCTCGTGATCGTGAAACTGTTCGGTCTGTACCATTTTGCTATCCAGTCCGCGTTCCCTCGAATGCTGTGCCTTGTCGCGGTTTGACAGCACTTTGTTCTCGGGAAGGATCGCCTTGTCGATCTGTGTCATGGCCCCGTTTCCGCTGTTTTTTCCCTGCGCTCCGGCGCCCATCCGTTTTGAACTGGCTTTGGCCATGATGTCTGCCTTCTGGTTATTGGTTTTCACCCAAAAGCTAGAACCGCGCAGGAGAGTTTTTGATCCGCCAAAAAATCGAATAGGAGAAATCTGAATGATCTCACTGCACAGATTTTAAGATTTCAGCCCTAGGGTCCGCGTCATGAGGCACGAATTCAGCTCAGCTTTTCCAAAAGCTGCCGATACCCTAATTCCTTCGGGGAAGCGGATTCTCCAACTCGTCACCCATGACAAGATGGGTGGCGTGCGTACTCTTGTGCAGATGGTGGAAGCCGGCTTGCAGGCGCGCGGTTTCGAGGTGCAGACGCTGCCTCTCGACACCGGTCATGGAACGGTCGCCACTCTTCGCAATCTTGCGCGCCTCGGCTGGACCATCCTATCGGGAAAATACGACGCGATCTTCACCTACCAGGCTGCAGCCTCCGTCTTCGGCGGTTTTTTCGGCCTTCTGGGGCGCGTACCCGTGCGCGCCGCCCATCACACCGCAGCGCCGGAGGGTATTCGCAGGCATTGGAAGGCACTTGACTGGCTGTTCGGTTCGGCCGGGATATTCACCCATTTCGTATCGAATTCCGTGTCCACCAGCGCTTCGTTCGGCAAATGGCCCGCTGCCTACCGGCGGCGGTTCATTCTGATCCCGCACGGCGTCGATCCCATTCCGCCGGCTCGCGCAGCGGTCGACTGGCGGCAGCGCCTATCCATTCCGCGGGATGCTTTCGTGCTGGTCGCGACCGGGAGGCTGGTGGATCAGAAGGATCACGCCGTCCTGGTGGATGCGCTCGGGATGCTGCCGGGCATGCACCTTGTCATCGCCGGCGACGGCCCGAACCGGGAGGCGCTGGAGAACAAAGCGCGCGCTCTGGGTGTGACGGAGCGCTTCCATCTGGTCGGCTCGATCGAGCGGGATGCGCTCGGCGACATCCTGACGGCCGGCAACATCTACGTGTTCCCGTCGATCTGGGAGACTTTCGGCCTTGCCGGGGTGGAGGCTTCGATGGCCGGGCTGCCGGTGGTCGCATCCGATCTCCCGGTTCTGCGGGAAGTGCTTTGCATCGGCAACGAGCATGAGAACGCGGCCATGACGCGGTTCCACCCGCTCTGCGATGCGGCCAGACTTGCCGACGCGGTCAAAAACCTCGCCGCCAATTATCCGGACGCGCGGCTTCGCAATGATTTCGCGCGACTGCATCGTGAGCATCACAGCCGGGAGCTCATGCTGGAGCGCTATACGAATTTCCTGCACTCCGAGAGCGGCGTCTAACCGCGTCGCGGATAAAAGCGCCGAAGCAGCGAGCGGGCGTCGAACAGGTTCCAGCGCAGCGCGATATAGGCGCTGGCGATGCCGATCAGGACGAAGTTGATGGCGCTTGCAGCCGGCTCTTCCGCCAGGAGCTGGACACCTTTGCCGACGGCGACCAGAGCTATGCCGAGAGCCAGCAGCAGGCCCCCACGGGGCAGGTCGAGGGGCATGCGCAGGTTCCCCGACGCGTAGACCAGGCAGATCAACAGCGCCGCCGCCTGCCCGAGCGTAAAGGCGATGGCGGCGCCTATTGCGGCGTATGAAGGGATCAGCAGGTAGCTCAGCGTTCCGGTGACCGCGAGCATCGCGACAGACGCGACCAGTTCCAGGTTTGTTGTCCCGCTGAAATAAATGATCTGGCCGAAATAGTGGGCGCGCATGACGAGAATGGCATTCGCGACGAGCAGGATCGGCATGATCTGCGTGACGACCGGCAGATAGCTCGGAGCGAGCAGGATTCCAAAGATGACGTCGCCGAGCAGGATGAAGGACGCGGTGCCAAAAATGACGATATAGCAATGCGTGATGAAGGCGCGCCTGAGAGTATGTCGGGCTTCGGTCCCTTTCCCCTCCGTATGGAGGTTCTTGGCACTCGAAATATATCCTGCGCTGATCGCCTCGGCCAAGACCAGGAACGTCTGCTTCATGAGGTCGAGCACGGTCCCGTAGGGGGCGACGGTGCTGGTATTGTAGAGGCCCGCCAAGAGCAGCCGATCGACGTTCATTGCGGCAGCGGAGGCGCCGAAGGCGATGGCAAGCGGCCAGCCGTAGCGCCACATCCGCCGCACGTCGCTGCCCCTGGGCCAGACGAAGCCGGACGCCCATATGGTGCGGCTGAAATGCCGGAAAACCGGCACGGAGCCCAGCGCATAACCGAGCCCCACGCCTGCCAGCAATGCGCCGGGCGTGTCGAATTCGAGGACGGCGATGTAACCGAACAACAGCGAGAAGACGGCGCGGGCGATGGTCGCGATTGCAACAAGCCGGACCAGAAGATGGGCGCGGCTGATTTCAACGGCGACGAAATACAAGGTGAAGCAAACCACCAGCAGGCTGCTGCTGACCGCGACATCGGCATGCAATGTTCCAAACAGGTAGAACAGGTATATGAAGCCGATCGCCGGCAGCATCACCACCCCTGAAACCAGCAGAAGTGCCCCTGCGAGCCGATCGGCTTCCTTCGGGTCGTATCGTCCGAAATGGGCAAAAACGATCCACTGGACGCCCAGGCTGTAGACCATCATGCATATCGAAAAGCCGACAATATATTGGCCGTACACTTCGGCGCTGGTCATGCGCGTGAAGATGGAAACCGACACGAGATTGATGATGGCCGAGGTCGCGCGCGAGGCTAAATACACCGAGGCATGTCTATCGCTCAATTTCGTCGTCCAATGATATGCATTTGGTCAGAATTAACCGCTAACCCTCTAGGGTAGACCGGATCGTTGCCGGGAGTGATGTAGATCCTTCCTTAGCAGGAACAAACGCAATAATCATAGGGCATGTGATGATTATGAATAGCTCTCGGATTGTTGATCCGATCGCAGCCCGAATCTGCTTTCTTGTGCGTGGTTTCGATGGTGGCGGTGCTCAACGCGACGCCATCCTGTTGGCGAACGAATTGCAGGGCCAGGGATTTCCGAGTGCGATCGTTACGCTTCAGAGTTCGGGTCCCTTGCGGGATCTGATCCGCGCCGACGTGCCGGTCATCGATCTCGGCAATGGCCGCAAATTGCGTCTCGCCTTTGCGCCCGCCGCGTTGAGAAGGCTGCTGGTCACGGGGCGTCCGAGGGCGCTGGTGTCTTCCGAGGCGGCGGCGAATGTTCTGGTGGTCCTGGCCTCCCGAGGGCTTGCGAAGGAAACGCGTCCGTCCATCGTCTTGCGGGAGGTGGCAAGTCCCCTGCAGGCACGAACCGGCGATCCCTATTGGCAGAACCGGCTGGCCTACAGGCTGATCCGGTTTGCCTATCCTCGCGCCGATCTCGTCCTGACGCTGACGGCCGGTGCGCGGAACGATCTCATCGACCGTTTTGGCGTGCCGGCCGCGAAGGTCGCCAATCTCGGCACCAATGCCGTGCTGACACCGCAGATGCGGCAGAGGATCGAGCAACTGGGCCGCGCCCCGGAACCGGACCTCATTGTTTCGGTCGGCAGGCTCTCTCCGGAAAAAGGATATGCGACGCTGATCGAGGCCTTCGCGCAACTCAGGCGGACGCGCGCGGCCCGGCTGACGATTGTCGGGGAAGGTGATGAGCGCGGCAACCTGGAGGCTTTGGTCGGCGCCCTAAATCTATCGCAGGACGTCAGCTTGCCGGGACATAATCCAGACCCGTTGTCGATCGTGTCGCAGGCTTCGCTTTTCGTATCGTCCTCCTCGCACGAGGGGCTGGGGAACGCGCTGATCGAGGCCCTGGCCTGCGGCGTGCCCGTGGTCGCGACGGATGCGCCTTACGGGCCGCGCGAGATCCTGCAAGGCGGCAGGCTTGGACGGCTGGTTCCCGTGGGCGACGCGACCGCGCTTGCGCAGGCCATGGCGATGACGCTCGAACAGCCACCCGAAAGCGCCGTTCTCCAGGCCCGGGCCGCGGAATTCAGCGTCGAGAAATCGGCCGAAAGATTCATCCACCTTCTTCAGGCCGCAGGAATAGCAGGAAGTGCCGTTTCCGCAGCGCCGGAGATTGAGACAACTGTAAGTATTTGACATTATGTTCTCAAGCTCTGGGAGGTCCGACTGCAATGGATGGGGGTAGATGAAAAAGCCGAAACTCTGGGAAATGTCCGGTTCCGAGATACTGGCGGGAGTATCCCGCAAGATCGGGCGGCACGTATATTTTCGCCCGCACCTGTTGAAGCTGGATGCGCCCGTCGTTGCTTTCACCTTCGATGACTTTCCTGTCTCGGTTTTCGAGAATGCGGCGCCCGCTCTTGAGGATGCCGGCATGCTCGGCACGTTTTATCTGGCGAGCGGCCTGATGCAGCGCGTCGAAAACGGCCAGCTGATCGTCGATGAGAAGATGGTTGCGGCACTTTCGGACAGGGGACACGAGATCGGCGGCCATACCCATGGCCATATCAACGTCCAGAAAACACCCCGTCGGGATCTGATGGCCGATGTCAGACGAAACGACGAGGAAATCGCCCGGATCGTCGGCTCCGCAAAGCCGGTTTCCTTCGCTTATCCGTTCGGGATGATCTCGGTTCCGTCCAAGCTTGCGTTGATGCATCACTATCCGGGCCTGCGCGGCATCAAGGTTGGCACCAATTCCGGCCTCATCGACCTTGCTCATCTCAAGGCGCAGGAACTCTACGACTGCAGCAACGATTCCGCCTCGATCGACAGGATGCTGGACGATGTCGAGCGGCGCTGCGGCTGGCTGATCTTCTATACCCACGACGTGCGCGAGGACCCGACGAATATCGGCTGTTCGCCGGCTTTCTTCTCGCACGTGGTCGACAAGGTGCGCCGGCGCGGCATCAAGGTCGAGACGGTGATCGATACGCTGAAGCGGATCGGCGTCGCCTAACGGGTCTTGTCCGTGTCCGGGCGGTCGGCCTTCAGGTCCTTGTAGACGGCCCAGCAGAATGCCCAGGACGTGACGAAATATCGCCGCGCCAGGCGGCGCGGTTCGGTCGCGACGCGCCAGAGGAATTCCAGCCCGGCTTTCCGCAGGAAGACCGGAGCGCGCGATTTGACGCCGGCATAAAAATCCAGCCCGGCGCCGAAACCAAAGCCGTAGCAATCGGGAAGGTCGGCGCGGTGCTTGTCCATCCAGATTTCGGACTTCGGGGCGCCGATGCCGAAGAAAATATGGGTCACCCGGTTTTCCCGAAGCCTGGACACCAGTTCCCGGCCAAACACTTCGTTGCGCTCGAAAGCCGGCGGCGCCGTGACGATGACGTGTTCGGAAAAGCCGAGCGCGCGCAGTTTTTCATCGAGGATTGCCGCTGTGGTTTCGCTCGAGCATAAAAGCATGGGCCGGTGAATGCCCGGCTTGAGGCGCTCGATGATCTCAGGAAAGAGGTCGGCACCGGTGATGCGGCCGGGAACGGCAAGCCCGCGCAGCCGCGCATAGAGGAGGACGGGGGCCCCGTCGACCGTGGTCAGCCAGGCTTTGTCATAAGCGGCCTTGAAGGCGGGATTCCTGTTCAGCTGCACGATGTGATCGAGATTGGCGGTCACCAGCAGCCGCAGACCTTCTCCGGGCGGCACCGGTTCGGAGACGATCGTATCGACGATCCTGCCGGCGTCCCAGGTGGAGAACTCGATACCGAAGGCGGACGTCCGCTGCCGCTGTTTTACGGGTGCTTGCTCGGGCATTTCAGGCGTATGCTGGTCCATAGGCGGGCTCGGCCTTCCTCGAGGCTATGATGCGGTAGCGGGCCTGGTAACCCAGGCCGAACATGGCAACCATCATCGTGAACCAGATCGGCCCCGACCGGGCAAGGAAGATGCTTTCCAGGCAGGCCAGGAAGATCGAGAAAAGCCAGATCCTCAAGAAAAGCCTCGTGAGCGGCGTGAAGTTTTTTGCGGCGTCGATTGCCGCCAGATTTTTAAGGGGAGTAGCCAAGACCCATATCACCATCAATATCAATCCCGGTATGCCGGCGTTCATGGCGGCATCGACATAGGCATTGTGGGCATCCACCGCGCGCACGGCCCAGTTCAGGGTGCGCATGTCGCTGTTGACGAGGCTCTCCGCGCCCCAGAAAGAGCCGAAGCCATAACCGGTGATCGGGCTCTGTGCAATAGCATCGAGTGCCAGACGCCAGATGTCGGCGCGGGCCGTATAGGTGGTATCGATCCCGGTTGCCGCGACAATCTCCCTCAGCGGCGCGATCGTCGATACGCCGACGGTCGCCAGGTTGAGCAGGCCGACCCCGCCGAAGACGACCGGAACGCGGATCCAGCGCCAGCGCTCGAAGAAAATACTGAGGACGAAGATGCCGGGCAGCATCGCGGTGGAGGTCTTGGCGCCGGTCCTCAGCAGGAACAGGCAGCTCGCTGCAATGACCAGCAATCCGATGATCCGGGACCATGCCGACATCAGATAGATGCCGACGAAGCAGGAGAGCGCCATGACGACGCCGGTCTCGTTCTTCTGGACGTAGATTCCCTTCCAGAGCCCCGCATGCTGCGGCTCGAGAAAGTCGGTCAGTTGATGGACGGCAAGCCTCGGGAGAAAGAGCACGCCAAAATAACAAAGGCCGACGATCAGCATCACGCCACCGCCGGCAAGCCTTGCAAACTGGCTCTCGCCCTTCGGCAGCATCAGAAATGCACTGGCGCTGATGCAGACGGTCAGGGCAATCAGCACGCGCCTGACGGCGCCGAGCGGATCGACCGAAAGTGCCGCGGTCAGAAACAGCCAGCCGAATACGAGTGCAAGCAGCAGGCGGGGCTGGAAGATGACGCTCCGCACCCTCGGGGTCATGGAATAGATGAGCACGATCAGGAACAGCACATAGGCGAGCAGCTGGCTCCAGAGAGCAGGCTTTGCCAGGGCAGGATTGAGGCTTGTGTCGACGAAAGGCGTCAGGGTGATCCAGTAGAAGCACCCGACACAACAGAACAGCAGCCTTGCGCCAAAATTTCCAGAAGACGCAACTTCGTCCGTGTCTCTCGCCATCCACCCGCCGCCGCGTTCTCTTCGCGCGCGAATCGTAACAGAAACCGCCGAATCTCGCCAGCATCCATATCCGGCGGCCACCGCCGCGAACTTCGTCGAGGGGCCAAAGCCTGGCTGCGAGGCCGTTATCGCGATAGCGCGAGCGCGAGAGATTTCCGGCCGTTCATCATAACTGCATAAATTTAGCCGGTTTGCTTGACCTTGACGGTGTCGAACCAGAACTTGCGCTCATCCTGCACTCCTTGGGAGGTTTGCAGGCGCCCGTGGAGATTTCGAATGCTGGGACTATTTTGTCGGCTTGCCGGATCTCTGGTGCTGATGGCACTCGGGATTGCCGGTGCGCAGGCGCAGAACTTCGTGCTGAAGCCGTTTTCGGAGGCCCGCGCGCCTGAAATCGCCGGGTTGACGGCGGCCGAGCAGAGCAAGGCGCTGGGGCGAGGGGTCAATTTCGGCGGAACGCTGGAGGCGCCGAGCGAGGGAGCCTGGGGAGGGCGGCTTTCCACAGAGCTGTTTACGGCAGTCAGGCAAGGCGGGTTCCAGACCATCCGGCTGCCGGTTCGTTTCAGCAGCCATGCGGCAGTCTCGGCGCCCTATAAGCTCGACGAGGCTTTCATGAAGCGCGTCGATTTTGCGGTCAATAACGCGCTGTCGCATGGCCTCAACATCATCGTCGATTTCCACCATTATCATGAGATGGATGGCGATCCCCTGGAGGCGGAGGAGGTCGCGATCGGTTTGGAGAAGAGCCGCGAGCGGTTCCTGGCAATCTGGGAACAGCTGGCGCGGCGATACCAGAGCCTGCCCAACGACCGGGCGCTGTTCGAGATCTACAACGAACCGCACGGCAAGACGGAGGAGGTCTGGAACGATCTGCTCGCTCAGGCGCTTGCTGTGATCCGCAAGACAAATCCCTACCGCTTCCTGATTGTCGATCCGGCGGAATGGAGCACGGCCTGGGGGCTCGGGAAGCTGGCGATCCCCGCCGACGACCGCCGCCTGATCGTTACCATACACAATTATGCACCGTTCAAATTCACGATGCAGGGCGCAAGCTGGATCGAAGGATCCCGGCCCTGGCTCGGAACATCCTGCTGCGAGAACGCGCAGATCGAGGAGATCAGGACGCCGCTCGACATGGCGGTCGAATGGGGGAAAAAGAACGACCGGCCGATCTTCGTCGGGGAATTCGGCTCCAATTCGCTCGCCTATTATCCCGACCGGGTGACCTATACGCGGATCATGCGGGAAGAGATCGAGAAACGCGGGATGAGCTGGGCCTATTGGGATTTCGCGTCGCACGAATTCGGCCCCTGGGATCCGACCACCAAGTCATGGCTGCCGGAACTGCACGAGGCGCTGGTTCCAAAAAAGTAGAAGTTCAGGCGAACTCGCGCCCGGCCTCGCGCATATGGCCGAACAGGCCGAGTGTAAGTGCCATCAGCACGCCGAAAATCGCGCCGGCGAAAGCTCCGCCGATCAGCAGCAGCACCGAACTTGGGGGCCAGCTCTTCGATTGCGGCGGCATCGGCGGCGAGATTACCCGGACATTGCTGGTGTCGATCTGCTGGCGCTCGCTGATCTGGTGCGTCCGCGACAGGTAGGTTTCGTAAACGGCTGCCTTGGACCGAGCATCCCGCTCCAGTTCGCGCAGGCGCACCTGCGCGTCGTTTTCGGTAAACACGGTCGAGCGCGAGGCGTCGGACTTGCGGCGCAGTTCCTGAAGGGCGCTGTTTGCCTGATCGACATCAGTCTTGGCGGACTGGAGAAGACGGGCGGCTTCCTCGGAGATCGCGCGGTCGACGGATGCCAGTTCCGACTGCAGAGCGACCAGGCGCGGGTGGCGGTTGCCGTAGACCAGCGTCATCGAGCTGATCTGCTGCTGCAGCGCGCTGTAGCTGGCGCGCAGGGTCACCATGCTGGCAGAATCGAACACCGCCGAATTCGCAACCCGCCTGTCGGCATAGGCCGACTGCAGCTGCTTGTAGCGGGTGTCGGCCTGGATCAGTCGCTGCTGGGCGTCGAGGACCTGGGTGTCGAGCGCGCCGGAAATGCGGGTACTGGTGAGCTCGCCGGCGGTCGATTGCAGACCGTTCTTACGCTTGAACTGTTCGACCTTTTCCTCTGCTTCCGTCACCGAACGGCGCAGTTCGTCGAGCCGGCTGTTGAGGCCGATCGCGAGCTGGCCGGCGCTATCCGACGAGGATTTGAACAATTCGCCTTCGAAGGCGGAGACGACGGCGTTCGACAGCTTGATCGACTTCTCGGCGTCTCCCGTCCAGACCGAAAGGACGACGACGAACGAGCCGTCGTCGCGGGTGGCGGTAATCTGTTTTTCGAGTTGGCGCAGGACGCTCAACTGCTTGTTCTCGGGTGCGGTCGGCGACGAGAAGAGGCGACGCAACCCGTCGAGCCTTCCGGGACGGTTGAACTCCGGGTCTTCGGTGAGGTTGAGATCGTTGATGACCTTGGTCAGCACGTTACGCGACGTCAGGACCCGCAACTTGCTCTCGACTTCCAGAAGCTGGGAATCGCGCTGCGGGTTGGCGGAGAAAACGTCGTCGGAAACGAGGTTCAGGTTGGAGGGATCGATGATGATCTCCGTACTGACGGTATAGCGCGGCGAAGCGATGGCGGCGTAGAGCAGCGCGAGCACGGCGCCGAGGATCGCTGCGGCGATGATCCGCAGAAAGCCCTTGCGCAGCCAGCGGATGATATCGGTGAAATGGATATCCGTCAGGCTGTGAAGCTGCGCCTCGATCCGTTTTTCAAACGGAATGTCCTCATATCGCATCCGGTCGTCATCTTCCCGTTCGTGGGCGGGCGGATCACGATGATAGTCCGAACGGGTCCGATAGTCAGGTACCGAAGAAGGACGAGGCCGATTGCGCGGCGAGGGCGGTTCTTCTTCCAGGATAGGATGGTCCAGGAGGGAGCTCTGGTATTCGCTGCGGTGACGCGACGCCCGGGCCGATGCCGACCGCCGAGTATGGGGCTCCTTCGGCTCGTACATGGACTACCTCCGCCCGTTCGCCACAGCGAAAGAACCTACAATTGGACACACTCCGGCGATCATGACGAATTGACGTGAATTTTAAGTTAATTGAAGATTTTCAAGAGCTAATAAGCAGCCTTGCGAATGGGATGCGCCTCGTTCGCGGCGGATTGGGTAAAACCCTTCAGCCAGAGCTGGGTGGACAATATGCCGACGAAAGCGGCGTTGTCGCGGAACCCGGAGACCGGGGCCAAGCGGCATTTCTGATGGAGTTTTGCAACGGCCTTCGGATTGAAGAGACCGGAGGCGGCGATTGCCTGTTCGCCCAGCATGTCGCCGACATAGGCCTGTTCGTTGTTGCCGGCGAAGGATCGGCTGTCCGGGGCGCGATAGGGCTGTTTCGGGCGCTTGCTGATGACATCCGGCAAGAGGTCCCTGGCGACCCGGCGCAGGATGTGTTTTTCGTCGAGGCCCTTGAGCTTCATGCCGGGAGCGAGGCGGCTGGCGAATTCGACCAGCCGGTGGTCGAGGAAGGGGAAACGGCCTTCGATACCATGCGCCATGGCCATGCGGTCGCCCTGGCTCGACAGGATGTAACCGGGCAGCAGGAACCGGCTTTCGAGATATTGCGCCTGGTGCAGCGGGTGCCAGCGGCCGAAGTTTGCCGGTAGTCGGGAGGCGAGTTCTTCGGCGGCATCGTAGCTGCCGAGCGTGGCGCAGAGATCGTCGGAATAGAAGATCTTGGCAGCCGCCGTCGAGCGGAAGCGCGGGCGGTGGGAGAACAGCGGGTCGTTCGTCCCATCGTTGCCGGCGCTGAAGAAGGCGGCGAGGTATTCGGCCGACTGCTGTTTCAGACCCGGCAGATAGGGATAGAGCTTGCGGAAGAGATGCGGCCGCATCTTCGATCCGGGCTGGCGGGCGCAGAAACGGCGCACGCGTGCCTCGCGGAAAATGTCGTAGCCGGCGAATACCTCGTCGGCGCCTTCGCCGGTCAGCACCACCTTCATGCCGGCGTCGCGGACAAGGCCCGAGAGGCGGTAAAGCGGCGCAGGCGCGGTGCGCAGAACCGGCCGCTCGGTGAAGCGGATCACATCCGGGAAACTTGCGGCGATATCGGCCGAACCGCTGGCGACGGCGCGGTGGCGGGTGCCGAGCGCTTCTGCGACCTGTCGCTGGAAGGCGCTTTCATCGTGTTCGGCATCGTCGAAGGTGACCGAGAACGTGTTGAGGCCGTTCGGAGCCATCGGTGCGGCGAGCGCGGTGATCAGCGAGGAGTCGAGCCCGCCGGAGAGATAGGCGCCGACCGGCACGTCGGCGCGCATGCGCAGCCGCGTCGCATCGGTCAGCAGGGCACGCAATTCCTCTTCCCTGGCGGACTGGTCGACCTCGGCATGATCGCCCGCATCCGGAAAATCGAGCGCCCAATACGGCCGGGTTTCGGTCCGGCCGTTTTTGGCGATCATCAGGTGGCCGGGTTCGAGTTCGAAAATACCCTTGAAGGCGGTACGCGGCGGGATCGGCGCCCAGAGGGTGAAAATCTGGTCGAGTGCCAGCGGATCGAGTTCGGCCTCGATGCCCGGCACTTCCAGCAGCGCCTTGATCTCCGAGGCGAAATAGAGCGAGCCCTTGTGCTCGGCATAAAAGAGTGGCCTGACCCCCATCCGGTCGCGGGTAAGCATCAGCCGGCGCTCGCGGTGATCCCAGATCGCGAAGGCATAGTCGCCATTGAGGCGCGACAGGCAGGCCTCGCCATAGGTCGCGTAGAGCTGCAGCAGGACTTCCGTGTCGCTGCCGGTGCGGAAGGTAATGCCGCGCGCCTTCAGCTCGTCGCGCAGTTCGACATAGTTGAAGATCTCGCCGTTGAAGACGATGGTGAAGCGGCCCTCGGCGTCGGTCATCGGCTGCTGGCCGTCTGAAAGACCGACGATCGACAGCCTCACATGCGCAAGGCCCAGGCCGGGAGCGGCGAGAATGCCTTGTCCGTCGGGTCCGCGATGGGCGATCGCCTGTGCCATGGATGACAGCAGCGCCTCCGGATTTCCGGAGCCGTATGCCTCACCGACGAAGCCCGCAAAACCGCACATCTGTTTCCATCATGAACAGGGACAATATCCTCCCGTTGATAGAGGGAAATGCTTGCCGATCATTTCAAGCGATCGATAAAATTGTAATCCTGTCCCAAAAGAGGTTTCAGGCGGGCTTCATGCCAAGGACCACGGTCGGCCAGAATTCCGAGACCGTCGGGTGGATCGGTACCGCCCAGCGCAGGGTATCGTAGGTGGCGCGGGCATTCATCATGTCGAGCACGCCGTGGATCGATTCGTCTCCGCCGGTGCCAAGTATGGCAGCGCCCAGGATCTCGCGGGTGTCCGCATCCGCGATGAACTTCATCAGGCCCTGCGTTTCGCCCTTCTCGACCGCGCGCCCAACCCTTGCCATGGCCTGCCGGCCAACCAGGATATTTCTGCCGGATTTCAGGGCTTCCGCCTCGGTCATGCCGATGCGGCCAAGCGGCGGGTCGATATAGAGCGCGTAACCCACCTTACGGTCGGAGACCTTGCGGTTCTCGCCGTCGAAAAGGTTGGCGGCGATGATCTCGAAGTCGTTGTAGGCGGTGTGGGTGAAAGCACCTTTGCCGTTGCAGTCGCCCATCGCCCAGATGCCCGGAACATTGGTCGAGAGGTCGTCGCCGACCTTGATGTAGCCCTTCGCGTCCAGCTCGACGCCGGCCTTGTCGAGGCCGAGATCGTCGGTGTTCGGGCGGCGGCCGACCGCGAGCAGAACGTCGGAGCCGATCACTTCCGGTGCGCCGTCGGTGCAGTCGACGCCGACCGCGACGCCGTCTTTGTGCTTGCTGAAACGGATGCATTCGGCGCCGGTGCGGATATGGATGCCTTCCACTTCGAGGATTTCGCGGATCGCCTGCGAGATTTCCTCGTCCTCGCGGCCGACCAGGCGCGGACCTTTTTCGACGACGGTCACTTCGGCACCGAAGCGGCGGTAGATCTGTGCGAATTCCAGCCCGATATAGCTGCCGCCGACGATGACCAGATGTTTCGGCACCCGGTCGAGCAGAACGATGTCGCTGTTGGTCATGTACGGCACGTCGCCGACGCCCGGAAAGTCCGGGATCGCGGCACGGCCGCCGACATTGAGGAAGATCTGCGGCGCGGTCAGAAGTTCGTCGCCGACGCGGATTGTATTCTTATCCTCGAACCGGGCGTGGCCGCGGATCAGAGTGCAGTTGGGCATGCCTTCGAGCCAGCTCTCGTTGCCGTGGCGCGAGTCGAGCGTCACCTTGTGCGAACGCCGCATGACGGCCGGCATGTCGATCTTAACCGGGCTGTCGAGAACCACGCCGTAGTCACCGCCGCGCCGGGCGACATGGGCGGCATAGGCGCTGGCGACGAGCGTCTTGGTCGGCTTGCAGCCGGTATTGACGCATGTGCCGCCGACATGTTTGCGCTCGATGACCGCAACCGTCTTGCCGGCGTCGTTGAAGCGCCCGGCGAGCGAGGGGCCGGCCTGGCCGGCCCCTATGATGATGGCGTCGAAGGTTTTCATACCGCAGCCGCAGGCAGGGACGCGATGATGAGATAGGCGGCGACGATGGCGACAGCGTCCTCGATGAAGGCGGCCGGCGGATCCTTGCCGAAGCTGGCGGCCAGCTTGCCGCGGACGGCGGCGCCACCATAGGTGCCGATTGCGGCGCCGATGATGCCGGCGATCAGGCCGACGATCCAGCCGCCATAGGGCGTGCCGATCGCCGCACCTGTAAGCGCCCCCATGACCAGCCGGGCGCCGAACTGCTGCGGCACCTTGCGGCTCGGCGTCGAGGGAAGCTGGTCGGTGACCAGTTCGACGACGGCAAGGATTGTGAAGATGCCGACGGCCCAGATCGTGCCCATGAAGGAGAGCCAGGAACCGGAGAGGTTGAGCCAGCCGAGATAGGCGGCCCAGGCAATTGCAGCAGGTGCGGTCATGGCGCGCAGGCCGGCGACGACACCGATCAAAAGTGCGAGTATATAGACCATTGAAAACCCCTTTGCGCCGCTTCCGGCTTTCCCCATTTGCGCCTGTGATCGAAGCACGATCAGTCGTGAAGTCAAGCAGTAGGTGGAAATTATTACGGGAATACGAGGAATGCTTGCATGATCCGATCAGGCGCGCTGGCCCTTCAAACACCCGCCGCGACCAACATCCTGCATGCCGGCCAAATGCGGTAAGGATTTTATGGAAATCAGCGGTGCAGCGGTTAGAATACCGTTTTCCTGTCACCCCAGGGCAGGAAAAATGAGCGGAGGAACCCCGGCCTGTTGAGATATCGTATTCTTGTGCCTTTGGCCCTGCTTGCGGCGATCGGTCTGGCGCTGGTCTTCAAGGGCAGCGATATCCTCGCGCGGGGCTATATCGAGGAGGCCGAAGTCCAGGCAGGCACGACGCTGCGCCTGGCGGTGTCGGCGCTCGACGGCCATCTGAAGCGATACGAGGCGCTGCCGGCTCTGATCGCCGATCAGCAGAATATCGAGGCGGTGATCCTCGATCCGAAGAACGAGACGCTGCGGGCGACAACGAACGCCTATCTCAAGGAAATCAACGGGCTTCTGAAATCCTCCGACATTTATGTGATGACCATGGATGGCGAGACCATCGCTGCCAGCAATTATGACAGCCCGGTCAGTTTTGTCGGCGAAAATTTCACCTATCGGCCCTATTTCCAGGATGCGGCGGAGGGCCGTCAGTCGCGCTTCTATGCACTCGGCACCACGTCTTTGAAGCGCGGCTACTATTTCGGTTCGCCGATCGAGATCGGCGGCGCCATCCGCGGCGTGATCGTCTTCAAGGTGGATATCGACAGCCTCGAAGCCTCCTGGGGCGGTGGTGACGACCGGATTTTCGTGTCGGATCCCGAAGGCATCATCTTCATGACCGGCAGCCCGGAGTGGCTCTATGCGAGCATTCTCCCGCTGACGCCCGACCGGATCGCCCGTACCGAGGCGTCGCGGCGGTATGCGGACGCCAGGCTCCGCGAATTGCCGGTCAGGCGCGGCAGCCTCGCAGGGCGCGATGTCATGACCATCCGGGATGGCGGGGTCGAGAAGGAATATCTCGTCGTATCGCAACCGATGCCGGACGCGGGTTGGACCGTCAACGTGCTGATGGATACCGGTTCGGTGCACACCCAGGCGAAGACCGCGACGGTTGCAGCACTTTTGACGCTCTGCCTTGCAGGGCTGGGGCTCGCCATCGTCCTGCAGCGCCGTGCGCGGCTCAACGAACGCCTGATGCTGCAGGCGGAGGCGCGCAACGAACTCGAGCACCGCGTCGCCGAGCGCACCGCCGATCTCGCCCGCGTCAACAGCCGCATCGAGGAGGAGATCGCCGAGCGGCGGCTCACCGAACAGCGGTTGCGCCAGACCCAGGCGGACCTCATCCAGGCGGGCAAGCTCGCCGGCCTCGGCCAGATGTCGGCGGCCCTGTCGCACGAACTCAACCAGCCGCTCGCCGCCGCCAAGACCTATGCGGAAACGGCCGGCGTGTTGATCGATCTTGGACGCACCGACGACGCGCGGGACAATGTCCGGCGCATTTCGGCGCTCATCGACCGCATGGCCTCGATCAGCAGGCACTTGCGCAACTTCGCCCGCAAGCCGAACGAA
Organism: Neorhizobium tunisiense; assembly: GCF_039631515.1. NCBI lineage: Bacteria > Pseudomonadati > Pseudomonadota > Alphaproteobacteria > Hyphomicrobiales > Rhizobiaceae > Neorhizobium > Neorhizobium tunisiense. The sequence goes on from NZ_JBDIUU010000002.1 coordinate 155,639, forward strand.
AAGCTCGGCGCCGTTGCGCTCGACGATGTGATGCGCGACACGCTGGAGATCGTCGCCGCGCGCCTGAAGGCGGCGGACGCGGAGCTGGACATCGAGATCGATCCCGCTATTCCCGCGGTGAAGGCAGGCGCGGTGCGGCTTCAACAGGTGCTGGTCAACATTATCACCAATGCCGCCGATGCCGTCGAAGGCCTCGACGATCGGCGGATCACGGTTTCCGCCGAGCAGGCGGGCAACAAGGTCATGGTGTCGGTGCGCGATCGCGGGCCGGGCGTCGCCGCGGCCATCCACGAGCGCATCTTCGATCCGTTCTTCACGACCAAGGGTGTCGGCAGGGGCCTGGGGCTCGGTCTGTCGATCTCCTACAACATCATCAAGGATTTCGGCGGCAGCTTGAGCGTTGCCGATCATCCGGAAGGCGGCGCGGTCTTCCGGATCGAACTCGAAGTTGCCGACGGCAATCTTCTGGAGGCAGCTGAGTGAGCGAGCAAAGGGTTCTGCTGGTCGACGACGAGGAGGAACTGCGCCGTTCGACGGCCCAGGCTCTGGAACTCTTCGGCCTGGCGGTTCTGACATTTTCCAATGCCGATCATGTGCTGGAATTGACGGGCTTCGGCTTCGACGGCGTCGTCGTCAGCGATATCCGCATGCCGGGCACCGACGGGATGACGCTGCTCCAGAAGATCCGCGAGCTCGATGCGGAGATCCCGGTCATCCTGGTCACCGGTCATGGCGACGTTCAGCTTGCGGTCAAGGCCATGCGGGAAGGCGCCTACGATTTCCTCGAAAAGCCGTTCACGCCGCAGCATCTCGCCGGTATTATCCGGCGTGCGCTCGACCGGCGCAGCCTGGTGCTGGAAAACCGCCGCCTAAGGGCCGTCGCCGGCAAGCGTGACGATGTCGAAGCCCGGCTCCCTGGTCGCACCCAGGTCATGGTCGATCTGCGCTACCGGATCCGCGCCATCGGCGCCACGGATGCCGATACGCTGATCATCGGCGAAACCGGCGCCGGCAAGGAAGTGGTGGCGCGGGCCCTTCACGACATAAGTTCTCGCGCCAACCGTCCGTTCATCGCCATCAATTGCGCAGCCCTTCCCGACAACCTGATCGAGAGCGAGCTTTTCGGCCATGAGGCCGGCGCTTTTCCAGGAGCGCTCAGGCCGCGCTACGGCAAGTTCGAACACGGCCGTGGCGGTACGATCCTGCTTGACGAGATCGGTTCGATGCCGGTCGACCTGCAGGCGAAATTCCTGCGTGTGCTGCAGGAGCGGGTCATCACCCGGCTCGGCTCCAACGAAACCGTGCCGCTCGACGTGCGCTTTATCGCGACGAGCAAGGTGGATCTCGAAGCGGAAGTGGCGGCGGGCCGGTTCCGCGCCGACCTCTTCTATCGGCTCAACGTCGCCACCATACATGTGCCGTCGCTGGCGCAGAGGCGATCGGATATTCCGCTTCTCTTTCTCCAACTCGTGCGGGAGGCAGCCGCGCGCTATGGCCGCGACGATATGGAAGTGCCGGCCGAGGTGATTTCGGCGATTGCCCAGCGCGACTGGCCGGGCAATGTCCGGGAACTGCGCAATGCCGCCGACCGGCTGGTGCTCGGCCTCGATCCGAAGCCGGGCGAAACCGGCGGCGCGAAGGATGGGGCAGGGCGGCTCGCCGACAAGGTTGCAGCCTTCGAGCGCAACCTGATCGCCGGCGAGATCGCAGCGCATGGCGGCGCGCTGAGACCCGTCTACGAATCCCTCGGCATCTCCCGCAAGACATTGTACGAAAAGATGCAGAAATACGGGCTCGACAAGAAGCTGCTCGGTCCGGAACACCTGCTGCAGGATGACAGGGACGGTTGATAACGGCGGTATGTGTGGATTTCCACCCATGCTTTTTGCCGATTGTTCCTGAATCCACCCATGTTGCGCCGCGGTATTTACGGAAATGCTGTTTTAAGGCCTCAGCAACGATTGCGCGCGCTCCGCGCTCGGCCGCAAATGGTCCTCAGGTTGGCGCCGGAGGAATTGGGCGTCCGCTGTGCCACATTTCATCCTGGAGGAGCCCCGATGAAAATTCTGAACGCCGTTATCGGCGCGACCGCTCTTGCGGCGCTTTCCCTTTTCTCCGCCTCGGCGAATGCGCAGGGGTATCCCGAGCGCCAGATCACCATGATCGTGCCGTTTGCGGCCGGCGGCCCGACCGATACTGTCGCGCGCCTCGTCGCTGAATCCATGTCGAAGGATCTCGGCAAGCAGGTCATTGTTGAAAACGTCGGCGGCGCCGGCGGTACGCTCGGCGCTGCCCGCGTTGCGAATGCCGAAGCGGACGGCTACACCGTTCTCCTGCACCACATCGGCATGGCGACCAGCGCCTCGCTCTATCGCAAGCTGCCCTACGACACCTTGAACGCGTTCGACTATGTCGGCCTCGTCACCGAAGTTCCGATGACGCTTCTCGCCCGCAAGGACATGCCGGCGACCGACCTCAAGGGTCTCATCGAATATGCCAAGGCCAACAGCGACAAGGTGACGGTTGCAAACGCCGGCATCGGCGCCGCGTCGCACCTGTGCGGCATGCTGTTCATGAGCTCGATCAAGACGTCGCTCGTCACCGTTCCCTACAAGGGCACCGGTCCTGCGATGACCGATCTTCTCGGCGGCCAGGTCGATATCATGTGCGACCAGACCACCAACACCACCAAGCAGATCCAGGGCGGCACGGTAAAGGCTTATGCGGTCACGTCCGCGGAACGTCTCGGCGTCCTGAAGGACATCCCGACCGTCAAGGAAGCCGGTCTGCCGGACATGCAGGTCGGCATCTGGCATGGTCTCTACGCGCCGAAAGGCACCCCGAAGGACGCGATCGACAAGCTCAACAAGGCCCTCAAGTCGGCCCTGAAGAACCCGAACGTCGCCGCTCGCTTCGCCGAACTCGGCACCGAACCGTCGCCGGACAACGACGCCACTCCGGCAGCCCTGAAGGCCAAGCTGGAAGGCGAAATCGCCCGCTGGAAGCCGGTCATCCAGGCTGCTGGGCAGTACGCGGACTAAGGTTTCCGCAGTCTGCCTGCCCCAACTTCGATCCTCTCCCCGCTTGCGGGGAGGGGATACCTGCCAAGCTTATGCCTGCGGTCCGGAAGCCGGTGCGGCATAATGCTTCTTCCCCGAGCGGGAGAACGTGTCTGGCAGGGCGGATGAAGGGCACGTCCGGCAAAGCCTCTCCCACGTCACGGAGACACCATGAATTCGCTGAAATTCGACACTGCCAATCTGATCTGCGGGCTGCTGCTGATCGCGACAGGCCTGTTCTTCGCTTACCAGTCGTTCGAACTGGAACTCGGTACGGCGCTGCGCATGGGGCCTGGTTATTTTCCGTTCATCCTCGCCTGCGCGCTCATCCTGTTCGGCGCGATCATCCTCATCCAGTCGATGCGGGTGGACGGCGGGCCGATCGGAGCGCTCGCATTGCGCGGGATGATCTTCATCCTGCCGGCGCCGATCTTCTTCGGCCTTACCGTTCGCGGGCTGGGCTTCGTACCGTCGATCTTCGTCACCGCACTGATCGCCTCCTTCGCCTCGGGCCGCATGAAACCGCTCACCGCGCTCGTCCTGTCGGCGGCGCTGACGGTCTTCTCGGTCGCCGTCTTCAGCTATGGCCTCGGCCTTCCGTTTCGCCGTTTCGGGCCCTGGCTCGGTTATTGAGGTTTGAGTGATGGATCTTTTCAATAATCTTGCGCTTGGTTTTGCGACGGCGACGTCCATCGAGAACCTGTTTTTCTGCCTGATCGGGGTGCTGCTCGGCACGCTGATCGGAGTGCTGCCCGGCATCGGGGCAACGGCGACGATCGCCATGCTTCTGCCGATCACCTTCCAGCTCGAACCGGTCTCGTCGCTGATCATGCTCGCCGGCATCTATTACGGTGCACAATACGGCGGTTCGACCACGGCGATCCTGATCAACATGCCGGGCGAGTCCTCGTCCGCCGTCACCGCCATCGACGGCTACCAGATGGCGCGCAAGGGCCGGGCGGGGGCCGCTCTGGCGATCGCCGCGATCGGCTCGTTCTTTGCCGGCACCGTGTCGACCTTCCTCGTCGCGATCTTTGCACCGCCGCTCACCCAGATCGCGCTGCAGTTCGGCGCGGCCGAATATTTCTCGCTGATGGTGGTGGGCCTCGTCTCCTCGATCGCGCTCGCTCATGGCTCTATCGTCAAGGCGCTCGCCATGGTGGCGCTCGGCCTGCTGCTCGGCCTCGTCGGCACCGATATCTACACCGGCACGCCGCGCTTCACGCTCGGGATCCGCGAATATGCGGACGGGCTGAACTTCGTGGCGGTCGCAGTCGGCGTCTTTGGCATCGCGGAAATCCTGCGCAATCTCGAAAGCGAAAAGACCCGCACGGTGCTGATGGCCAAGGTCAGCGATCTTATGCCGAGCCGTGAGGATTTCAGGGCGATGGTCGGACCGGTCATCCGCGGTACGGCCATCGGCTCGATCCTTGGCATCCTGCCGGGCGGCGGCGCCATCCTTGCGGCGTTTGCGTCCTACACGGTCGAAAAGAAGGTTTCGAAACATCCGGAAGAATTCGGCCATGGGGCGGTCGCCGGCGTTGCCGGTCCGGAATCGGCCAACAATGCCGGTGCGCAGACCTCGTTCATCCCGCTGCTCACCCTCGGCATTCCGGCCAACCCGGTCATGGCGCTGATGATCGGCGCGATGATCATCCAGGGCATCGTTCCAGGCCCGAACGTGGCAACCGAGCAGCCGGCCCTCTTCTGGGGCATCATCGCCTCGATGTGGATCGGCAACCTGATGCTCGTCATCCTCAACCTGCCGCTCATCGGGCTGTGGGTGAAGCTGCTGACCATCCCCTACTACGTGCTGTTCCCGATCATCATGGCCTTCTGCTCGATCGGGGTCTACAGCGTCAATTCGAACGTCTACGATCTCTATGCCGTCGCCTTCTTCGGCCTCATCGGCTACGCGCTGTTGAAGCTTCGCTGCGAACCGGCGCCGCTCTTGCTCGGCTTCGTGCTCGGTCCGCTGCTGGAGGAGAATCTCAGACGGGCGATGATCCTTTCGCGTGGCGATCCGGCGACATTCGTCCAGCGTCCCATCAGCGCGGCCCTCCTCTTCCTCGCGGCCCTCGTGCTCGTCATCGTCTTCTTGCCGAGCGTCAAGAAGAAGCGCGAGGTCGTCTTCCAGGAAGAGGATTGAGAAGCTGCGGACGGCGCCGCGCGACAGACCGCGCGGCGCTGAAACTCTTGCATGACTTCCTGACGGGTCATGCGGACGGCGCTCCGGGCGGTCAAACCGTCTGGAGCGCCTGCAATTCCTGGATAGGGGCGGGGCCGGCGATCCGCTTCAGCAGCAGCTTGCCCATCAGGAAACCTGCTTCCGCCAGGTCTTCGTAGATCGTCTCCACGCGGGGGCGGATCTGGTCGAACAGGCCCGACGTCTGCTTGGCCACCAGCCTTATATCCCTGCCGAGTTCGAGACGATGGTCGTAGGCGGATGCCATGACGGCGAGCGCCGACACCTCGCCGCCGCAGATATAGCCGTCGGGACGCTCCGGTTCGCCCATGCGGCGGAACAGATAGTCGCGGATGTCGTCCGACTTGCTGTCGAGGGTAACGCCCTTGGCGATTTCGAAGCCGACACCTTCCTCGCGCACCGCCGTCATGAAGCCGTGTTTGAGATGATGGGCGAAGGTGAAGCGCTCCGGCGGCAGGATGATCGAGAGCTTTCTCGCACCCGTGGCGATCAGCTTTTTCGCGGCGTGATACGCGAAGCTGTAATTGTCGTAGTCGACATATGGATGAGCCGTGGCAAGCTCGGTCCGGCCGTGACAGATGAACGGAAAATTGTTCTCCATCAACAGCTTGACCCGTTCGTCCGCCGGCTCGGTACGGGTGAAGACGATGCCGTCGGCCATGCGGTTGCGCATGATATGACGCACCGGTTCAATCTGCGGCGTATCGGAAAAATGCGGCGTTATGACCAGATGATAGGCCGTGCCGCGCAGGGCTTCGGTCAGGCCGTTGATCATCGAGGTGGCATAGCCGAGGATTTCCTCGTGCGGATCGAGGACCAGGCTGATCACGTTGGTGCGGCCGGTGCGCAGGCGCTGCGCTGCCCGGTCCGGCAAGTAGCCGATATCGGCTGCGACCTTGCGGACGCGCTGACGGGTTTCGAGCGCTATCTGCGGCGCATCGGCAAGCGCGTGCGATACGGTCGTGACCGCAAGGCCGGTCAGCTCGGCGATCGTCTTAAGGGTGGGCTTCGCGCCAACGCCGGATTTTGCGGCTGCCCGTCCCGACTTCGCGCGCCGACCCTTGTCCCCCAGGTCTTCCAGCGACATATCCTCTTCTCCTCCGCTCCCGCCCCGGAACCGGAGCGAGCCTCATCTATATCGTTACAAATTTTCCCAAAGTCGCCAGGAATTTTCTCGCATCCTGAGGAAAATTTGGCCATTCGGTGAATTTGCAAGTTTTTTCATCATGTTAAGTGTGACCGCCCAGATATCAAAAACTCATCCGACCGGGTTGACACAGACAGCAATTATATCGTTATAAATCGCCATATCCGGAGAGGAGCCCGGATGCAAAGGGAGATTCTCAATGAATATTCGAATGATTGCCAAACTCGCCGCCGGTGCGGCGCTTATCGCCATGACCGCCGGTGCCGCCAAGGCCGCGGAACAGGTCGAAGTCCTGCATTGGTGGACTTCGGGTGGTGAAGCCGCAGCGCTCAACGTGCTGAAGGAAAACCTCCAGAAGCAGGGCGTCGCCTGGAAGGACATGCCGGTCGCCGGTGGCGCAGGCTCTGCCGCCATGACCGCACTGCGCGCCCGCGTCACGGCCGGCGACCCGCCGACCGCCGTCCAGCTGCTCGGCTTCGACCTGAAGGACTGGGCCGAAATGGGCGTTGCCGCAAACCTCGACGACCTCGCCAAGAAGGAAGGCTGGGACAAGGTTATCCCGGCCGCTCTGCAGAATTTCTCGAAGTATGACGGCCACTGGATCGCTGCTCCGGTGAACATCCACTCCACCAACTGGCTGTGGATCAACAAGGCGGCACTCGACAAGGCCGGCGGCAAGGTTCCGACCAATATCGTCGAACTCATCACGCTGCTCGACGCCTTCAAGGGCCAGGGCCTCACCGCCCTCGCTCACGGCGGCGTTCCGTGGCAGGACGGCACGCTGTGGGAAGCCGTCGTGCTTTCGACCGGCGGTCCGGACTTCTACAAGAAGGCCGTTCTCGACCTCGACCCCGCCGCTTTGTCCGGCGATACGATGAAGAAGGTCTTCGACACGATGTCGAAGCTGCGCACCTATTTCGACCCGAACTTCTCGGGCCGCGAATGGAACCTGTCGACCGCCCTCGTCATCGAAGGCAAGGCCGGCGCTCAGGAAATGGGCGACTGGTCGAAGGGCGAATGGCTGCGCGCCAACAAGAAGCCGGGCACGGACTTCGTCTGCATCCGCTTCCCAGGCACGCAGGGCTCGGTCCTCTTCAACGCCGACCAGTTCATGATGTTCAACGTTGGCGGCGACGCCGAAAAGGCTCAGCTCAAGATGGCGTCCGCCGTCGAAGATCCGGCCTTCCAGATCGCCTTCAACACGGTCAAGGGTTCCGTTCCTGCCCGTACCGACGTCTCGAACGAAAAGTTCGACGATTGCGGCAAGAAGGGCATGGCGGACCTGACGGAAGCCTCTTCCAAGGGCACGCTGATGGGCTCGCTTGCCCACGGTTACGCCCAGCCGGCTGCCATCAAGGAAGCCATGCTGGACGTCATCACCCAGCACCTCAACGGCCAGCTCACCACCGAAGCAGCGCTGAAGCGCCTGCCGGAAGCGGTGAAGGCTGCCAAGTGATCGCGTTTGCGCGAAAGTTCTGACATCCGAGTGGCCGGGATAATCTCCCGGCCACTTTTCAAATTCCGGCTTGCCGGTATCTCTTAGTTCTGGTGTTTGCCGGAGGTCATGATGACGACAATCGAACCGGTTCCCGTGCTTGAGCCGCAAAGACAGGGCCGCTCGGTTGCGGACGGGCTGCGCAACGCGCTGCCGAAGATCGTTCTCGCGCCGTCGTTCGCGGTAATCCTCGTGTTCGTCTACGGCTTCATCCTCTGGACGGTCTACCTTTCCTTCACGACCTCCCGCATCCTGCCGGTCTATAAATGGGGCGGTTTCGATGCCTATTTCCGCCTCTGGTCGCAGCCGAACTGGTATGTGGCGATGCAGAACCTGGCGATCTTCGGCGTCCTCTATATCGGCATCTGCATCATCCTCGGGCTTGGCATCGCCATCCTGATGGACCAGCGGATCCGCGCCGAAGGCGTGCTGCGGCCGATCTTCCTCTATCCGATGGCGCTATCCTTCGTCGTTACGGGTACCGCGTGGAAATGGTTCCTCAATCCCGGTCTCGGGCTCGAGAACACCATGCACAATCTCGGCTGGACGAGCTTCAAGTTCGACTGGCTGGTCAACCCCAAGATGGCGATCTACACAGTCGTCATCGCCGGGGTCTGGCAGGCGTCCGGCTTCGTGATGGCGATGTTCCTGGCCGGCCTGCGGGGCATCGACGGCGAGATCATCAAGGCGGCCCAGATCGACGGCGCCTCGACGGTATCCGTCTATCGACGCATCATCATTCCGCTGCTGCGGCCCGTCTTCCTCTCCGCCTTCATCGTGCTCGCGCATATGGCGATCAAGTCCTACGACCTGGTCATTGCGCTCACCGGCGGCGGACCGGGCAATGCGACCGAGCTGCCGTCCACCTTCATGTATTCCTACACGTTCACCCGTAACCAGATGAATGTCGGATCGGCGAGCGCCGTGATGATGCTGATGGGCATTACCGCGATCATCGTGCCTTATCTCTATTCGGAACTGCGGGAGAGAAAGCAATGAGCGCGACACAAGAAACCGTCAGCGCCGGCGGAGCCCGTACCGCCCGCTATTTCATCTATGGGGCGCTCGTCATCCTGGCGCTGGTCTACCTTCTGCCGCTCTATGTGATGCTGAGCACCTCCCTGAAATCGCTGGACGAGATCCGTGGCGGCGACATGCTGGCGCTGCCTCGTGATCCGTCGATCGCCGCCTGGGTACGCGCCTGGGGCGAGGCCTGCATCGGGGTCAGCTGCGTCGGCATCAAGGGCTATTTCTGGAACTCCATCAAGATGGTGGTTCCGGCAGTTCTCATCTCGACCCTGCTCGGCGCGCTCAACGGTTATGTGCTGACCAAGTGGCGGTTCCCGGGCCACAAGCTGATGTTCGGCATGATGCTGTTTGCCTGCTTCATCCCGTTCCAGGCAGTCTTGATCCCGATGGCGCGGGTGCTCGGCACGTTCGGGCTCTCGAACTCAACCACGGGCCTTGTCATCGTCCACGTGATCTACGGCCTCGGCTTCACGACGCTGTTCTTCCGCAACTACTACGAAGCTTTCCCGGATGAGCTCGTGAAGGCCGCGATGATCGACGGCGCCGGGTTCTTCCGGATTTTCTGGCGTATCCTGCTGCCGAGTTCCGGACCAATCATCGTGGTCACGATCATCTACCAGTTCACCAATATCTGGAACGACTTCCTGTTCGGCGTGTCCTTCTCGTCCGGCACGTCCTCGCCGATGACGGTGGCGCTCAACAACCTCGTTGCCTCCTCCACCGGCGTCAAGGAATACAATGTCGATATGGCGGCTGCGGTGTTCGCAGCGCTTCCGACGCTGTTCGTCTATGTCGTTGCCGGACGCTATTTCGTGCGTGGCCTGATGGCCGGCGCAGTCAAGGGATAACCACACATGAGCTTTCTTGAAATCAAGGATATTCGCAAGAAGATCGGCAATAACGAGATCCTGAAGGGCATCAATATCGAGCTCGAAAAGGGTGGCTTCCTGGTTCTCGTCGGCCCGTCCGGCTGCGGCAAGTCGACCCTGCTCAATGCAATTGCCGGTCTGCTGCCGCCGTCTTCGGGTGACATCGTCATCGACGGCCAGGTGGTCAACGACCTGCATCCGTCAAAGCGCGACATCGCCATGGTCTTCCAGTCCTACGCGCTCTATCCGAACATGACTGTGGAAGAGAACATCGCTTTTGCGCTCGAAATGCGCGGCGTCGAGAAGGTGCAACGCGAGGCGGCGGTCAAGCAGGTCGCCAAGACGCTGCAGATCGAGCATCTCCTGAAGCGCCGTCCGAGCCAGCTTTCCGGCGGCCAGCGCCAGCGCGTTGCCATGGGCCGGGCGCTGGTGCGCCAGCCGCGCGTCTTCCTGTTCGACGAGCCGCTCTCCAACCTCGACGCCAAGCTGCGCGTCGAGGTGCGTGCGGAAATCAAGGCGTTGCACCAGAACACCCACGCCACGATCGTCTACGTCACCCATGACCAGATCGAGGCGATGACGCTTGCCACCAAGATCGTCGTGCTCAAGGAGGGCATGGTGCAGCAGGTCGGTACGCCGGCGGAAATCTATGGCCGCCCGGCCAATCTTTTCGTCGCCGATTTCATGGGCTCGCCGGCGATGAACATGCTGAAGGGCAAGGTATCCGGCGCCAATGGCCAGCAGAGCATCGCGCTGTTTGGAAATGACGGCGTCAGGGTCGCCATGCCGCCTTCCGTGACCACCAGCCTCCCGGATGGCAAGGACGTCATTCTCGGCTTGCGCCCGGAGACGATTACCGATGCCGGTCTTGTGGATCCGCAGGCCCGCGCCACCGCCCGGATCGAGGCGGAAGTGACGATGATCGAACCGACCGGCTCCGACACCTTCGTCACCGGCAAGCTGGACGGCGCGACCTTCACCGCCCGCACCCGCTCCGACGTGCATGTCGAACTCGGCCAGAAGTTCCCGTTCGCCTTCAATCTCGACAAGGCCGTGGTCTTCGATCCGCAGACGACCAGCCGCATCGAATAAGCGGGCAAGCGGGTCTATGTTAGGCGAAAACATCGGCTGGAGGAATACAACCTCGACGGCTTGCGGCTGGATGCGGTCGCCCGTTTCCGGTGCCATCATCCATGCCGAACCGGCGGAGATCGCTGCCGGCGAAAATCTTCCGGGCGTCTCCATGATCATGGCCGTTTCCCCCGATTGAACCTCCGGCTTTCCTCCTGAGAGGGGGAACAATCCCGAGGAGGCGGGGTTGAGTCTGTGTCCTGCGAAACGGGACCAAACCAGACCGAGGAGACAGACAATGGCTAGTGGAAATCATTCCCAATCGGGCGGGTATCGAAACGATCGGATGCGCGACGAGCGTGATTTCGCGCGCGAGTCCTCCAGCGATTATCGTCCGGGTGATACGGGTTACGTGCGCGGTTTCAGCGACGATCCGCGGGGCGGCGATGCAAATCGAGAGGACGGCGACCGCTCACGTTTCTCCCGTTATGGACGCAGCGAACAATGGGCATCCGACGACGGCGGGTTCGAGGCCGGTTATGGTGATTCGGAGCGCTCGCAGGCTTGGGCTCGCGATTCCTATCGCGGCCGTCCTTCCTCTTTCAGCTACGAGCCGGGCCGCAACCGCGTCAACCAGGCCTATGGCGACCGCTATGGCTCGGACTACCGTTTCAGTGGCGAGGGCCGTTCCGGTCCGGACAGCCGCTTCCGCGGTTCCGACGACTACGGCCGCAACCGTAGCTTAATGGAACGCGCCGGCGATGAAGTCGCCTCCTGGTTCGGTAACGAAGACGCCGAACATCGCCGGAAGATGGACGAGCATCGCGGCAAGGGTCCGAAGGGCTATCAACGCTCCGATGCCCGTATCGAGGAGGACGTCAATGATCGCCTCAGCGACGATCCGGTGCTCGACGCATCCAACATCACCGTGACGGTCCAGGGGGCCGAAGTGACCCTCGATGGATTCGTATCGAGCCGCTGGGACAAGCGCCGCGCCGAGGATCTGGTGGACGATGTTTCCGGCGTCCGGCACGTCCAGAACAACCTGCGCGTCAACAATAGTTCAACCGATACGCTGACGGGTTCGACCACGATCTGACCCGGACGGATCCATGCGTCAGGCCGCTGTCGGTGGCCTGACTTCATTCGGGAAGGGAGATCATCATGACCGAAAGCAATGATACCGCCAGAATCCACAAGGACGCCGAGGGGCAGTATGCCAAGTCCCAGGCGGACGGCAAGTCAAACGGCGTCGCCAGCGCCAAACCGACCGTGATAACCGGTTCCGACGACGCGACGCGACACCGCAATCCGCCCGGCAAAAAGGAGCCGGAGAAGGACTGGGATGTGAACTTCGACGTGGCGGAGCGGCATCGGCATACTTGAGCCGCCCCTTTGCGGAAAACCATATCGCCGGCAATCAATCCTTGGCCCGGCCTCCAAAACCAGTTAGAGAAGACCCGCTAGAATATTAGCAGATGGCGGGACACGGAAATGATTAATGCCGGCAGGCGGCACAGGCACCTGCAGCTTTTCTCCATAGGGTAAAGACGCGGAATGTTTAGAGTTTCGCGGTTTTTTCCAACGGCGCCGATCGGTGCCTATCTGGTCGCTCTGGCGGCTGGCGTGGCATTGCCTTTGCTGATTTTCGTCGGTTATCTGATGACGGAGCTGGAGGCGAACGAGCGGGAGATTCTTGCCGCCGAGACCGCCGAGGACGCTCAGTTGATTGCTCGCTCGATCGACCGCGAGCTGCAGGATATGGCGACGACGCTTCGGCTGCTTGTCACTTCGCCGGAGATTGAGGCCGGCGATTTGCGCGCCTTCCACAACCGTACCCAGAACAGCCTCCGGTCCGATTCTCTCTATATTCTCGTCGTCAACGCGGATGGGCAGCAGCGGCTTAATACCCGCGTGCCGTTCGACGCGCCGCTTGGCAAGATCTCCAACATGCCCGCGCTCCAATCGGCTCTGAACAACGGCGTCACCGAAGTCTCCAACGTGTTTTTCGGCGCCACCAGCGGCAAGCATGTCTTCAACGTCACGATGCCGCTGCCCAGGGAGGTTTCCCATTCCGGCGCCGCGATGATCATGACGCAGAATGCCGAGGACCTGCAGAAGCTCGTTTCGACGGAAGGGCTTCCAGCAGGCTGGTCGGTCGCGGTCGTCGATGGTGCCGGAAAGGTCGTGACCTCGCTCGGCGCCCATGGGCTCGTTTCCGGCACGGCGTTTCCGTCTGACATGCTCAAGCTGATGACTGGCTTCAAGGGTACGATCGAGGATATCGACGGCAACCGGCGGCAGATGTACGGCTACGCGCAGATCACCGGCTGGACATGGAAGACCGTCGTCTGGGGGCCAATCGATGCGGCACAGGCGAGCATCCTTACCACGTGGCGGCAGTTGATCGCCGGCGGCGCGATCTTCCTTGCTCTCGGCATGCTGATTGCTTGGCTGGTCGGCCGTCAGCTTCGCATCCCGATCCGGCAGATCGCCGAAATGGCCGAGCGGATTGGCAAGGGCGAGATCGTCTCGCCCGTGGAGACGAAGATCCGCGAGGCCAACCAGGTGGCGATCGCCCTTTCGAATGCCTCCTTCGACCGCAGCGAGGCGGAAGATCGCATTCACCTCATTCTGCATGAGCTGGTTCACCGGACCAAGAACATCCTGACGCTGATCCAGGCGATGATGCGCCAGTTGGCACGCCAGGACACCACGATGGAGGAGTTCCAGAAGGCGATCTCCACCCGCCTGCAGGGCCTCGGCAAATCGATCGAGGCGCTGGCGAAGGAGCAGTGGGCCGGGGTGTCGATCCGCCGCGTCATCGAAATCCACATGAGCACGTTTGCGGACGCGGCCGACCGGGTGGAGCTGCAGGGCACAGATTTTATCCTGAAGGCAGAAGCGGTCCAGAACCTTGGCCTCATCCTCCACGAGCTTGCCACCAACTCGGTGAAATACGGAGCACTCTCCGTACCGCAGGGCAGAGTGCGCATAGCCTGGAAGGATACGGTCAACGAAGATGACGGCGAAAGCCGGCTGGAGCTCGTATGGGAAGAGAGGGACGGCCCCGCGGTCCACGAGCCTTCCCGCACGGGGTTCGGCACGACGATCATCAGGCGCCATGCGGCGGCGGCTTTCGCCGGCCAGGTCGAAGTCGACTTCCGCAGCGAAGGGCTTCGCTGGTCCTTGAATGCGCCGCGCCTGGCCTTCGAACGAGGCGAAGGCGCCGAAACCCTCAAGGACATCGCCATCTAGCGGTTATCTCCGCGAGCGCCGGAACGAAGGTGCGGTTCTCGCCGTTTGGTCGGCCATGGACGCCATGCTCACCACGATCGACCTCGATCAAGATTCCCTCAAGACCATCGGCCTTACCTATGTCAGCGATACGGAGCCTGGTATCCGTCGGCTCAGGCGCGGCAAGGGCTTCACCTACCGCCTGCCGGACGGCACGTTGCTCTCCGATCCGGAGCATCGCCTGCGGATCGCGTCGCTCGGCCTGCCGCCCGCCTATGAGAATGTCTGGATCTGCCTCGATCCGCGCGGGCATCTCCAGGCGACCGGCTACGATTCGCGCGGCCGCAAGCAGTACCGCTATCATCCCGACTGGCAGAACTTTCGCAGCGAACGCAAGTACGACCAGCTCGTCCGGTTCGGTGAGGCGCTGCCGCGGATCCGCCGCAAGGCGAAACGCGACCTGGAGCTTGGCCTCGACAAGTCGGATGCGGTGATCGCCGCATTGGTGGCCCTGATGGACGCGACACATCTGCGGGTCGGCAATCGTCTCTACGCCAAGGAGAACAAGACCTACGGCGCGACGACGCTGCTGAAGCGCCACATGACGCTGTCCGGCGAGTCGGTCACGCTGCGCTTCGTCGCCAAGGGCGGCCGGCGCGTGCAGCACACGTTGAAACATCCCCGCCTGCAGCGCATCCTGGAAGAAATCGCCGACCTGCCGGGCCGGCAGCTGTTTTCCTGGCCAGACGAGCAGGGCGTGCCGCGTCCGATCGATTCGGGCCGGCTCAACGCCTATCTCGCCAACGCCGCCGGGTTCGCTGTCTCGGCCAAGACGTTCCGCACCTGGGGCGGCAGTCTCGCCGCGCTGATGGCTGCCTGGGAGGTGGTGGAAGAGGAGGGCCGGCGCCCGAAGATCAAGGCGATGTGCAAGGCGGCGGCGCAAGCCCTGCACAACACGCCGGCGGTCTGCCGCTCGAGCTACATCCACCCGAGCATTCTGGCACTCTCGGAGGATGTGTCGCCGCTGGAAAAGCTGATGAGGGATAAGGCGGTGCTGAACGGGCCCAGGGAGTTGCGCACCGACGAGCGGCGGCTTCTGGCTTTTCTGAAGGAAGTCTAGACTTCCCGTGTCGGCCGCCCGCGAGGAGGTTGCGGGCGGCCTGGGCCGGGCTGACGTCGATTTACGCCGCCCGGCGATTGTGGCGCCCTTCCTGGACTTCCTCGACGATCTTCGCCACGAATTGCGGCAGATCTTCGGGCGAACGCGAGGTGATGATGCCGTTGTCGACCACCACGGCCTCATCCTTCCAGGATGCGCCGGCGTTGCGGATATCGGTGCGGATCGAATGATAGGACGTCGCCTTGCGACCACGAAGCGCATCGGCCTCCACCAGCAGCCAGGGACCATGGCAGATCGCTGCGACCGGCTTGCCGCTTTTCACGAAGTCCCGCACGACCTTCATGGCATCTTCGTTGTCACGCAGGATGTCGGGGTTGATCTGGCCGCCCGGCAGCACGAGGGCGTCAAAGTCCTCCGCCTTGACGTTCCTGGCTTCCAGATCGACCGGGACGGTATCACCCCAGTCCTTTCTGTCCCAGCTTTTGATCTCGCCCGCCTTGATGGACGCGATCTTGACGCAGGCGCCGCGTTTTTTCAGTTCCTCCAGCGGGACGCGCAGTTCCGATCGCTCATAGCCGTCGGCCGCGAGGATCAGGATGTTGGCGGACTCGATGGTGGTCATGCTGGTCTCCTTTTGTTGGCAGTTCCGTGGTTCGCAAAGCCGGCCTCAGAGCCGGCCGGTAGAGAGGTCCCGGCCGTTGATGGAGGCGGGGACGCTGATTTCCTCACGGGGCGACTTGGGCAACGGAAGGACCACGGCCTCAGGGACGACGACCTGCAGTTCTTCCGGGTGGGGCCCGGCGAAAGTTTTCTTCTGGTGAGTGCCGGTGAGCCTGTTTCTGAGTATTTTTAGAAAGTGTCTCATGATTTTCTCCCGTCGCGAATGCTGGGCGGTTGCCCGTTCACAGGGGAGCAAACCCACCGTCGGAGGATTGGTTCCAACTTTTTCACAGTCGGTTACATAAAGTTATCCGGCTGTTGGAACAAAATTTCCGATGGCACGTTCGGTATCGAATTTTCCCGGCTCTCCTGCTAAGGCCCCCGACCTTCGGCATTCGGCGCGCTGCTTTCCCTTTCTCTCCATCCGCTTTACGATGAAATGCCGAGACACCTGCCGTCGCCGCGATGCTCCGCCGTTGGGGACCGCGGGCAGGGGTGGGCGCTGTTTGCACAGCGCCGGGCCGGGGCTTTGGGAGGAGTAGCCGGATGACGATCCGCTGGAAATATCTCGCGATCCTGGTGATCGTGGCGCCGCTTCTGGGGCTTGGGTTCGCCTGGTCGGGACTGATGAGCGTCAAGGCAAGCACCGGTCATTGGGGGGTCACGGACTGGTTCCTGCACTGGGTGATGCGCAATTCGATCCGTACCGCGGCTCTTTCCATCGACGTGCCGACGCTCGACAACCCGGCGCGGCTGCCGCCGGCGGCTGGGCATTTCGAGACCGGCTGCGCCATCTGTCATGGCTCGCCGGCGCAAAAGGCTTCAGGCGCCGTGCTCGCCATGCTCCCGCCGCCGCCGGATCTGAAGACGGTGGTTCCCGGCTGGAGCGACGCGGAACTCTTCGAGATCGTCAAGCACGGGGTGCGCTTCACCGGCATGCCGGCCTGGCCGGCGCAGGTGCGCGACGACGAGGTCTGGGACATGGTGGCATTCCTGCGAAAGCTGCCGGGCATGGACGGCAATGCCTATCTGCAGGCGTCCGGCCTGCATGGTATCGGCACCGCGGGCGAAGTCTCGCCGCTGCCGATCACCTGCGAAAGCTGTCATGCGGAAAAGCGGCTCAACGGCAACAGCGTCATCCCGCGGCTCGCCGGGCAGTCGGAAGCCTACCTGCTCAACAGCCTGCGTGCCTATGCGCATGGTGAGCGGGCGAGCGGCGTCATGAAGGTCGCGGTCGGGATTTTGGCGGAGGAGAGCCTGCCGGAGCTGGCGGCCTATTATGCCAAGCAGGCGAGACAGCAAAGGCCTTCGGTGCCGGTTGATCTACAGCTCGTGGAAAGGGGCCACGAGATCGCGGAAAGGGGAAGAGCGGCAGACAAAATTCCCGCCTGCTTCAGTTGCCACGAAAAGCCCGGCGGCAATCCTGCCTATCCGCGCATCTCGGGTCAAAACGCTCCTTATCTGGAGCGCCAGCTCCGCCTCCTCCATGCAGGTGTGCGAGGCGGGTCTTCCTTCAGCCACCTGATGACCGAGGTGGCAAAAAAATTGAATGAGGAAGATTTTGCCGCTCTCGCGGCCTTCTTTGCCAGCCGCGAGAGCAGTGGGCCTTGAGTGCAAGGCCACTCTCCTCCCCAGGAGCTTGAAACTCAGACGGGGACGACCATCATGTAGCAGGCGGCGATCACCAGAACAAAGCCTGCTGCTTCTACCCATTCTCTGACCATCGTCGCCTCCATCGCTTCGGTCGTGAATGAACGAGAAAGTCGCATTGTAGTTCCACGAAATGGCCATAAACGTGGCGAGATCGCCTTATATGTGAAATCGCTTGGTTAATTAGGCCTTACTATTTGTCCGCCTCGGCCCTTGCACGGGCGGCTTCCAGGATGGAGCGCACCTCGCGGGCGGCGGAATTTTCGATCGCGAAGGCTCCATCCGGCAACAGGCCCGGGTCCTCCTCGTTGTCCTTGAACGTGGCATCGTCGCGCAGCCGCCTGAGGAACGACGTGATGGTCACTTCGCCGCCGATCATGGCGGACAAGAGCTCGATCAGCAGTTCGCGGTGAGCATTCAGGCGCCCTTCCAGTTCCTGCGGTGTCAGCATCGACATGGTTTCCTCCTCATTCCGTGTTTCGCTTCTTCAAGGAGATAGCGGAGGCAGCGGCAGAGGGAACAATCGCCGGGACCGAAAGTTGACCCTTCAGCAGACAGATGGAGGAAGACCATGGCAGAGTTCGCCAAAACAGAAGGTGGCCACGACCAGCGCGATGTACGCGACCGGCTGATCCTTGCCCTTTACGCCCAGCTGAAAGCCGAACGGCAGACCCGCGAGGCGCTGGAATACGTCATTCGCAACGGTGCCCTGGCGCCCGAGGTGCTGGAAGCCATCGCCAGCGACCCCATCCCGGCCGCATCCGCCGAGGATGTCGCCGCAGTCGAGAAGGTGATCGCGCTCGATGCGCATCGTCGGCAGGCCGCGTTTCGCAGGTCCCATGGAGAAGATGAGACATGAAGAGTTTCGTTGTTGCGCTGTCGACCGTCGTGCTTTTGAGCGCCTGCAGCGACAGCGGCGAGAAACAGAGCGATCCGATCAACAACACGCCACCGCAGCAGTCCAGCAATACGGCGCCTGCGGATCGCAGCCCGTCGCCGCAGACGGGAACGGGTGGGCAGAGCCAAGCGACATCGCCATCCGGAACCACCAATACGACACCGGGTAGTCCGCCGCCGGCGGCCGGATCTGGCAATCCATAGTTTTCCTCAGAGCCCAGGGAACGAAATGTTGTGCCGCACCATTATGACGCCAGTCTTTCAATTGGGTGCGGCATGGATACGAAATCAAACCACTTTGTCATCGAACCCGGCTCCTGGCTTAGGCTCGGGGCCAACTTTGACGGCGAGGGCGTCAACTTCGCGATTTTCTCGGCCCATGCCGAACGGGTGGAGCTTTGTCTGTACGACCCGACCGGCAAGATAGAGATCGCCAGGCTCGAGCTTCCTGAATACACCCATGAAATCTGGCACGGTTATGTGCCTGGATTGAAGCCGGGCTCCCTCTACGGCTTTCGGGTCCACGGCCCGTACGATCCGGAAAACGGCCACCGGTTCAACCCGAACAAGCTGCTGATCGACCCCTATGCGCGCGAGTTCTCCGGCGATGTCGACTGGAACGAGGCGCATTTCGCCTATGACCTTCTGCACGAAGACAAGGATCTTACCTTCGACGAGCGCGACAGCGCGCCGTTCATGCCGAAGTGCCGGGTCATCGATCCGAACGAATTCGACTGGAAGGACCAGAACCGGCCGAACATCGCCTGGCCGGCGACGATCATTTATGAAGCTCATGTGAAGGGCTTCACCCAGTTGAACCCGGCTATTCCGAAAGAGCTGCGGGGCACGTTCGAGGGGATGGGGCACAAGGCGTCGATCGACTACATCAAGAGCCTCGGCATCACCTCTGTCGAGCTGATGCCGATTCATGAGTTCCCGGATGATCAGCATCTGCTCGAAAAGGGGCTGAAGAATTTCTGGGGTTACAATACGATCGGTTTCTTCGCACCCGCCTTGCGCTATTACGGCCCAAAGGGCATCCAGGGTTTCCGTGACATGGTCCGCGCCTATCACGATGCCGGCATCGAGGTCATCCTTGACGTGGTCTATAACCACACCGCTGAGGGCAACGAACTTGGACCGACGCTATCGTTCAAGGGCATCGACAACTTCTCCTATTACCGCACGATGCCGGACCAGCATCGCTATTACATAAACGACACGGGCACGGGGAACACGGTCAATACATCCCACCCCCGGGTGTTGCAGTTCGTGATGGATTCGCTCCGCTACTGGGCAGAATCAATGCATATCGACGGTTTCCGCTTCGATCTCGGCACCATCCTTGGCCGAGAGCCGCAAGGTTTCGACCAGCGGGGAGGCTATTTCGATGCCATCACGCAGGATCCGGTGCTGTCGAAACTGAAGCTGATCGGCGAGCCGTGGGATATCGGTCCCGGCGGTTACCAGGTCGGCGGTTTCCCGCCCGGTTGGGCGGAATGGAACGACAAGTATCGCGACACCGTGCGCGAATACTGGAAGGGCACCAATGTCTCGACGGACTTTGCCGCCCGCCTGCTCGGCTCCGGCGATCTCTACGATCAGCGCGGCCGCCGCCCGTGGGCGAGCGTCAACTTCATCGCCGCCCATGACGGCTTCACCCTGAACGACCTCGTCTCCTACAACGAGAAGCACAACGAGGCGAATGGCGAGGACAATAACGACGGCCACAACGATAACCGCAGCTACAATTACGGTGCCGAGGGCCCGACCGAGGACGAGGGCATCAATGCGGTGCGCGATCGCCAGAAACGCAATTTCCTCGCCACCCTGTTCTTCTCGCACGGCACCCCGATGCTGCTTGCCGGCGACGAGTTCGGCCGCAGCCAGATGGGCAACAACAACGGCTATTGCCAGGACAGCGAGATTTCCTGGGTTCATTGGGAAGACCTTCCGGAGACTTGCGAGGAGCTTCGCGACTTCACCCGCCAGATCATCAAGCTGCGCCAGGAGCAGCCCTTGCTGCGTCGCGAGAACTGGCGTGACGGCCTGGACATCAAATGGTTCAACGCCGGCGGCGGCTTCCAGACGCCCGAACAGTGGGACGAAGGCTCAACGCTCGGCCTCCATATCGGCCGGCCAGACCTCAAGGAAGAGGAGGGTATCTGGCACGACGTGCTGCTGCTCTTCAACCCGTTCGAAGGCAATGTCCCGTTCCGCATCCCGCAGTTCGGGGAGGGTGGCTGGGTACTTGAGCTCACCACGTCCGACCTTTCCAAGCGCGGCCTGGTGATCACCAAGGAAAAGGATTTCGAGCTGGAAGGCCGCAGTCTGGCGCTGTTCCGCAGGCCGTGAGGCGGCCTCGGCCTTTCACCCGTTGTCCATCAAAAAACCGGCCTCTCGGGCCGGTTTCTTTTGGGCTGTCGGGTGAGAAAAATCAGAGCGTCGCGCGACGGATATCCGGGCTTGCCGAGGCAATGTGACCGGACTTCAGCACCAGATTGGCATAGACGGCGGCATATTGCTGGGCGCTGCGTTCCCAGGAGAATTTCGCCTTCATCCCCTGGTTCTGCAGGCGTGCCCACATTTTCGGGTCGGCATAGGCGTGCAATGCACGGCGAAGTGCCAGCCGCAATCCATCCGTGGTCACCGGATGGAACTGGAACCCGGTGGCCACGCGGGCGGACATGGCTGCATCATTGGCATCGATGATCGTTTCCGATAGCCCGCCGGTGCGGGAGACGACCGGGACGCAGCCGTAGCGAAGCGCGTAGAGTTGGGTCAGCCCGCAGGGTTCGAACCGGGAGGGTTGGACGATCGCATCTGACCCGCCATGGACCAGATGCGCCGTCGGTTCGTCGTAGCCGAAATGCACAGCCATCCTGCCCGGAAAACGCGCAGCGGTATCGGCCAGCGCCCGTTCAATCTCCCGGTCGCCCTGGCCGAAGACGATCACCTGACCGCCGTGGCGGATGATCTCGTCCGCCGTATCGGCGAACATATCAAATCCCTTCTGCCAGGTCAGCCGACTGACGGCGGAAAACACGGGACCTTCCTGGGCCGGGTTCAGCCCGAATTTCTGAAGCAGCACGGCGCGGTTCTCGCGCTTACGGCGCAGCGTACCGACATCGTAGTTGCGTGGCAGGTGCGGATCCGTCGATGGGTCCCAGATGTCGAGGTCGATGCCGTTGACGATGCCGCGCAGGACGGAGACGCGGGCATTCAGTACCCCGTCCATGCCCATGCCGAAGCGCGGGGTGAGGATCTCGCGTGCATAGGTCGGGCTGACGGTGGTGATCGCGTCGACCGTCTGAAGGCCGCCTTTCAGGAAACTGATATCGCCGAAATATTCCATGCGGTTCATGGAATAGGCCTCGGGCGGCAGGCCGATGCTCATCAGTACGCCGGCAGGATATTGGCCCTGGAAGGCGAGGTTGTGGATGGTCAGCACGACGGGCGTCATACAGCCGCGTTCGCGCATGTAGACCGAGGTCAGCGCCGACTGCCAGTCATGGGTGTGAACCAGGTCCGGGACCCAGCCAGGCAGTAATCCATCGGCGATTTCTGCTGCAGCGAGGGAGAGTGCGGCGAACCGTCTCCAGTTGTCGGGATGATCGATGCCCTCCTCATCGACATAGGGGCCGCCCGGGCGGTCGTAGAGAGTAGGTGCATCGAGGATGAAAAGGCTGAGGCCTTCGACGCGGGTATGAAGGAGCGCCGCCTTTTCGCCGAGCAGGTTGTCGAAGGTGACCAGCGGCATGGCGCTCTTCAGCTGCTGCATGACCTGGGGGTAACCGGGGATCAGGGAGGTGGTCTCGATGCCGAGGGGGCTGAGTGCCTTGGGCAGAGACCCGGTCACGTCAGCAAGGCCACCCGTCTTCACAAGGGGGAAGATTTCGGAGGTGACCGAAAGAATTCTCATGCCGGGAAGCCCCCGCTTTCCATAACCAGTATTGATCCCCTGTCCCGCTGCGCCGCGCTCATCTCGACGGTGTTCGTCTATCGGGAGGTAAGCGTTCATCATGCGTGCCTCTGCCATCTGCCTGTCTCACCCTCCAGAACGTTTTCGCCCCGGCCAGCGTTCCTCCATCAGGGCGGAACCGAGACCAAGTTCAGACGCAGAAGCCATTTCGATTTTCCAGGATAAACAAACCCGCAGCCGCGACGATGACAGTCGTCGCGACCAATAACGATCGTGATGAAGCTGGGTGGCAGGCGGCGTCAGGCGCCAGCCGGAACCTTCTTGGAACGCTTCTTGGCCGGCTGGACGGCTTCCGGCATGGCAGCGGCCGGTGCCTTGGAAGTTGTCTTTGCCGGAGAAGCCTTGGCAGCGGCGGTTTTCGCGGCCGGTTTGGGAGTTGCAGCCTTCGACGCCGCTTTCGGCGGCTTCACGGCGGTGGCGGACTTGCCGCGCGATCCCGCCGCGGGTTTTTTTGAAGCGGTCGGCCCGAGCGTCGCATATTCCAGCTTCGCTCTCTCCCAATGCTCTCTATCCTTGCCCGAGGGATAGCCTTCTTCTTCCCACAACGTGTAGGCCCGTTTTCTGATCCAGACTTCTTCGGATTCCGCCATTCTTGTCTCCATTCGCCCAAGCGCCCAAACGTGCGCAGCGCAGAAAAGTTCCCTGGTAAAAACGAAAAATCGCAACCCGGCCGAGACGTGGCCAACACTCGAAAAAAAACTTCCCCGGAGGCGGAACTTTTGGTCCCGAATATACTTATGGCCGCCGGGAAGGAGATACATCCAATGGGAAAGTACTGCGATATCGTCCCACACGCAACTGGCTGGGTCTATGTCATAGACGGCGTCCAGTCTGCGTCTCATTACCACACATATGAACTTGCCATGGAGGCCGCCAAGGCCCATGTGGCGCGCGATCGAAGCGTACGGGTCGAGATTTTTCGCCGGCAGGCGCCGAACGGCGAGATGTTGCCGGTTCCGCCCCTGCACGGACACACCGACGCTTCGGTTTCGAGGCGATCTTTCCCGGCTTGAGGAGGCCGGAAAAGAGAGGAAAAGCCCGACTTCGGTCGGGCTTTTTTGTGTGCTGGAGCAACGAAAAAGGCGCGGCCGAAGCCACGCCCTTCTTCCGAACTTCCGAAATTACGCAGCCTTCTTGGCAGCCGTGTTGACGGCAGTCTTGGCAAGGACCGTCAGAGCTTCGTCGGTCTTGCTTTCCTCGGCGAGTGTCTGTTCGAGAAGCGTTACAGCGTCCCGGTGACCGAGCTGCTGGGCCCAGGCGCGCAGGGTGCCGTAGCGGCTGATCTCGTAGTGTTCGACTGCCTGCGCGGCGGCGAGCAGGCCAGCATCGAGAGCCGGAGTGCCCTTGAACTCGTCAAGGATTTCCTCGCCTTCTTCGATGATGCCGTCGATCGCGGGGCAGGTCTTGCCCTGGGCCCGCTTGCCGATGATCTCGAAGACCTGCTTCAGGCGATCGATCTGGCCTTCTGTTTCTTCCCTGTGCTTTTCGAATGCCGCTTTCAGCTTTGGATCCTGGGCGCCCCGCGCCATCTTCGGCAACGCCTTCACGATCTGGCGCTCGGCGTAGTAGATGTCCTTCAGGGTTTCATGGAAAAGGTCGTCGAGGGTCTTGTTGGCCATTTGTGTCTCTCCTTGGATGGGTTCTTATGGCAAGGGATTGCGAGGCACCTAACGAGCAGGTGGCTCGCAGGTTCCACGGCGATCAGTGCCTTTCGGGGGCAATTCGAAGATTGTTGCGGCAGGCGGTGACACCCTCGATGTCGAGGACGGCTTCTTCGGCCCGGGTCTTGTCGGCGAAGTGCGCGACGTAACCTTCCAGGGTCACCTCGCCGTTCTCCACCGATACCGTCATGTTGGTCGGGTCGAGAAAGGCGTCCTGCGTCAGGTGCTCGTTGACGTCCTGTGCGATCAGATTGTCGGGCCGTTCGTAACCACTCGGTCCCTTGCCGATCTGCTTTTCCTGCTCCGGTCCCTCGGCAAAGATATTGGCTTCGCCCTGAAGATAACCGCTCGGGCGGCTTTCCGCCGGGCCCTCCCACCGAGGCCATTGCGAGGTCTCGCCGGGACGGCCAGCTTTCGGCTGCTCATTCTTCATCGGCTTTCTCCTTCTCAGGGGCATGATCGCCCGCAGCGGAGAAACCCATGGTTGCCGGAAAAGTTCCGCGCGAGTTGATGGAACCGGAAGGCGCGAACCGCGTTTTAACCGTCAACTAGAAAAATGCCTATGACGGGAGAGAGACATGCAGGACAGGCTGAAGATTTACCGGCTGGTGCCGACAGCTGCGCCGAAGGATCCAAACTGGCAGAACTCGCCACCGCATGGCGAAGTGGTGGTTCGGGCAAAGACCGCCGGCGACGCGCGGCTCGTGGCAAGCCAGGCGGAACTGGATTTCATGGAAATCGATGCTTCGCCCTGCGAGGGCAATTCGACCGAGATGGCGAGCGCCTTCCGTAGCGACAAGCTCTATACGGTGATAGAGGACACCAGCTGCCGGTTCGCGCCGAACGGGCCGCGGGGCGTGATCGGCGGCCGTGTGCGCATCGACAACCTGATTTCGACCCAGCTTTGATCGCTTGAGACGGACGTACACGAGACGGAGAATATCAGTCGGTGCGACCGTCGATCTTTTCGGCGAGTGCCCTCTGCAGCTCGCGTGCCAGGTCGAGCAGCCGATCAGGAACCTCTTCCTTCTCGATTTCGGTCAGAAGGACCGAGACCTTACGGTTAACCCGCCGCCCCATCCTGATGTCCTGTTCCGCAACCGGAGTGTCTCGTTTCGTCATCCCGACCTCTGACGTATTCACCGCCGGCGCATCCGTTGCCGAACAATGTCCGTCCGCCATAACCTTACATTAGCTTTCCATACATCATTACGGCTAACTTCGGATATCCCGAAAAAGTCACAGAGGACAAATGAAATAAAGCGACTCCCTATCCGGGAGCCGCCTCATTTGTTCCAGAGTTTTTGGACACTCAGTGCGTGGGCGGTCGCGGCGTGCCAGACGGAATGGACGTAACCGTGCTCGAGACGGGATCGCTCGCCGGAAACGTATCTTCCAGGCCTTCGTTGAGCTGCTCGTCCAGCTCCTTCTTTTCGCCGCGGTGGCGAGCCGACTGTTCGGTCTTCTTGTCCGAGTTGTTCCGCGCAGAGTCCGGGGTGCTGTTGGTGCTCATCTGATTTCTCCTGGCCTTGTTTCATCACGAAAACGGTTTGGATCGAACGTTTGTTCCGGAACCAAGCGGCGGCAGCGCGGGTTATCGCGAGAGCGAAGGAGTATTCCGTGGCGCCGCGCGTATTCTGGAAAGGTTATCTAAAGCTCTCGCTCGTCACCTGCCGCGTGACGATGACGCCGGCCGTCTCCGAAGGCGCCAAGGTGCGGTTCCACAATATCAACCGCAAGACCAACAATCGCGTTCTCAGCCGGTATGTCGATGCGCAGACCGGTGAGGTGGTCGAGGACGAAGATCAGGTCAAGGGCTATCCGAAGGGCGAAGACGACTATGTTCTTCTCGAAGACGAAGAGATCGAGGATGTCGGGCTCGAAAGCACCCGTACGATCGATATCGAGACTTTCGTGCCGGCGGACTCGATCGACTGGATCTGGTACGACCGGCCGCATTACCTGGCGCCGGACGACGAGGTGAGTGCCGAGGCGTTTGCGGTAATCCGGGAGGCCATGGCAAAGACCGGCACCGGCGGCATTGCCCGGCTCGTCATGTATCGTCGCGAGCGGGCGGTCCTGCTGCTGCCCAAGGACAAGGGGATCGTGGTCTGGACCTTGCGTTACGGCGACGAAGTCCGCGACGCCGACGAATACGCCGTCGAGAAACCGAAGGAGAAGGCTGATGCCGAGCACCTGTCGATGATGAAGAAGATCATCGACGAGCGCACCGAAGCGTGGAAGCCTTCGATGGCGGACGACCCGGTCCAGGACCGGCTGCTCGAAATCATCGCCGAGCGCAAGAAGAGCCGGAAGACCAGGAAGAAGGTCGAGGAGAAGACGCCCGAGCGCAGCAGCAATGTGATCGACATCACTGCGGCGCTGAAGAAGAGCCTGGAGGCGGAGCGGAAGGGGCGGAAGTGAGGGGCCTGCGGATTCCCTTCTCTCCCCTTGCGGGGGAGATCGGCAAGACGCAGCCTACCGCTCCTTCTTCACCTTGAACTCGATCACCGCTTCCGCCTTGCGGAAATCTCCCCAGGGATCCTTCGCCTGCTGGGCGATACGGGCCGGGGCGTTGATGACCGTGAAATAGTTGGGGCCGATCGCGCCCCCGAGTTCGCCCCACTCGACTGGCATGGAGACCGGCGCGCCGGGCCGGGCGCGGGTGGAATAGGGCGCCACCGCGGTATTGCCGCGGCCGTTGCGCAGGTAGTCGATGAGGATCTTGCCGGTTCGTTTCGACTTGGTGATCGTCGAGACGTATTTGTCGGGATCGTCGCCGGCCATGCCGTCGGCCAACGCCTTCATCGCCGCCTTCACCTCCGGCCATTCTGCCTTTGGCTTGACAGGTGCGACGACATGCAGACCCTTGCCGCCCGAGGTCTTGACGAAGGCCACCAGTCCCATGTCTTCGAACCGTCGCTTGACCTCGTGTGCCGCCGCGATGATGTCGGTCCATGACACGCCTTCGCCGGGGTCGAGGTCGATATTGACCATGTCCGGCTTTTCCCAGTCGTCGAGGTTGGAGCCCCAGGGATGGATCTCGAGGGTCGCGCCCTGAACGAGGCCCAGCAGCCCGTCGAGGTTGCGGATGGTGATGTCCTCTTCCGCCGGATCGGTCGGGTCCTTCACGAGTACGGCGTTCTTGGTCATGCCCTTCCAGCCGTGTTTCTGGAAGAAAAGCTGTTTGCCGATGCCATCGGGTCCCCGCACCAGTGCCAGCGGACGGTTGACGACGAAGGGCGCCATCAGCCGCCAGACTTCGGTGTAGTAGTCGGCAAGCCCGGCTTTGGTCACCCCGGCATCCGGCCAGTAGACGCGGTCGGGATGGGTGAGATTGACCGTCCTCTTCGGCGGCTTCGGTTGTTCCGCTGCATTCACAGGCCCGCCCTCCCGGACGATATCCTTTGGGTCCTTGTCTTCGCGCAAGCCCCGGAAGGCCGCGTGGCGGATATGTGCATCCGCCGTCCAGCCGCGAAATTCCACTTCCGCAACCAACTCGGGCCGCACGAAAACGACATCCTTCTTTTCCACCCCGGCAAGCTTTTCGTCAAACGGGCTTTCGTCGATTGAGATTTCCCTGAGGCGCTTGAAGAGCGACTGGGCCACGGCATTCGAGTAACCCGTGCCGACGCGGCCGGCATGCCGCAGCTTCCCCTTGTCGTAATAGCTCATGACCAGCGATCCGATCGCTGTCCTCGAGACGGAGGAGGGGACAAAACCCGCGACCACGAATTCCTGCCGCGCCGAACATTTCGACTTCACCCAGTCGCGGCCTCGGCCCGGACGGTAGGGTGCATCCGAGATCTTGGAGATGATGCCTTCGAGGCTCAGCCGGCAGGCATGTTTCAGGACCAGGCCGCCCTCCTCGCCGAAATGCTCGTTGTAGCGCAGGGCCGCGCCGCTGCCGGCCAGCAATGTTTCCAGCGCCTCCTTGCGCTTCAGAAGCGTCGCTCCGGTCAGGTCGTAACCGTCCAGGTGAAGAATATCGAAGGCGTAGAAGGTGAAGCGGTCGTCCCGGCCTTCGCTGAGGTCCTGCTGAAGCAGCGAGAAATCGGTGGCGCCGGAACCGGCCTCGACCGCCACCTCGCCATCGATAATCGCATTGGTCGCCGCAAGTTTTGCGAATTCCGCGATGATCTCGTCCCCGAACTTGTGCGTCCAATCGAGCCCGGTGCGCGTCGACAGCTTTACCTTGCCATTTTCGATACGGGCTTGCAGGCGATAGCCGTCGAGTTTGATCTCGTGGACCCAGCGTTTGCCGGAAGGGGCACTCTTCACCAGCGTCGCAAGCTGCGGCTCGACGAAATCCGGGATTTCGGCTTTTTGCGTGCCCTTGATCTTCAAAGCGGCTATGTCGGATTTTTGCGGTTCAGGATCGGATTTCGCCTTTGCTTTCGGTTTGGCCGGACTGTTTGCCGCCGGTGCCTTGCGGCCCCAGATTTCGTCCAGCGTCTTGCCTGACTTCACTGAAAGCGGCATTTCGTTGAGAATGTCCTTGTCGCCCTCGGCCCGGGCGAATTCATCTTCGCCCTTGATCAGCAACCAGTTCT
This sequence comes from Neorhizobium tunisiense, assembly GCF_039631515.1. Classification (NCBI taxonomy): domain Bacteria; kingdom Pseudomonadati; phylum Pseudomonadota; class Alphaproteobacteria; order Hyphomicrobiales; family Rhizobiaceae; genus Neorhizobium; species Neorhizobium tunisiense. The sequence continues at coordinate 184,275 of NZ_JBDIUU010000002.1, forward strand.
CGCGTTTTTCGCCTGGTCTTGGGGCCATGCGGATCAGGTGCCAGCGGCCTTCCAGCTTCTCGCCCTTCAGCTCGAATTCCATATGGCCTTTCTTGTAGGCCTTGTGGGGGTCGCCGATCGGTTCCCAGGTGCCGCGATCCCAGAGCAGCACCGCGCCGGCGCCGTAGTTGCCTTTCGGGATCATGCCTTCGAAACCGCCATAGTCGAGCGGATGGTCTTCCACATGCACCGCAAGCCGTTTTTCGCCGGGCACGAAGCTTGGGCCGCGGGTGACCGCCCAACTTTTCAGCACGCCGTCCATCTCCAGCCGGAAATCGTAGTGCAGCCGGGTGGCGTCGTGTTTCTGGATCACGAAACTGTTGCCGGATGCCTTGGCCTTGCGGCCCCCCGTGATTTTTCCCTGAGGTTCGGGAGATGCCTTGAAGTTCCGCTTCTGATGATAGGTTTCGAGGGCCATGATCAGCTCGCCTTTCTCTGCGTGGCGGCAGTCTTACGAGATACGGGTTTCCTGGCGGGTTTCTTCGACGCGGCCTTCCTGCTGCCGCCGGCGCTCTGACGCAACGCATCGAGCAGGCTGGAGACCTTCTTCGGTTCCGGCTTCGGCTGCTTCCTGAGTTTGCGGCCTTCGATCTTCGCCTTGATCAGCTCGGCAAGTGCTGCCTCATAGCGGTCGTCGAACTCGCTCGGGTCGAATTCGCCGCGTTTGGTGTCGATGATGTGTTCGGCGAGATCGAGCATCTCGCCCTCGATCTTGAAGCTCTTGATGTCGGAGAAGATTTCCTTCGCCGGCCGGACCTCGTAGTCGTAATTCAGCGTGCTGGCGATCAGGCCTCTCTCGCTGGGGCGGATCAGCAGTGTGCGCAGTCGCCTGAAGAGCACGGTGCGAGCGAGTGCCGCGACATTCTTCTCCTCCAGTCCTTTGCGGATCAGCTCGAAGACCTCGGCGGATGGTTTGTCGGCGGGTGCCAGGTAATAGGGACGATCAATGAAGATGGTATCGACGCCGTCGCAGGGGATGAAGGTTTCGAGTTCCAGCGTCTTGTCGCTCTCCGGTACCGCGGCCTTCACCTCGTCAGGCTCCAAAAAGACGTATTGGCCGCTTGCAACTTCGTAGCCTTTGACGATGTCCTCGCTTTCCACCGGCCGGCCGGTGTCGGCATCGACCATCTGGCGGTGGACGCGGTTGCCTGTTTCGCGATTGATGATGTGGAAGCTGACGCGGTCGGATGTCGATGCAGCCGTGTAAAGCGCCACAGGGCAGCTCAGCTCTCCGACCTTCAGATATCCTTTCCAGTTTGCACGCGGTGCCATATCCGAACTCCGGCAGAACTCCGTGAAAGTCTTATCAACAGGCCTGCCGACCTGTTTGTTCCCTCGAGCGAGGCGCGGTTTCCGTCACGAAGATGAATAGGACGTTCATCTCAGGGGAACCAAATACGTAAGGCATGCGTTTGCCCCCGTCATTCCAGCCATGAAGACTTCGGAGAGGTAGGCAACGGTGTCTGAATCACAGTTGAATGGTGATCCTGCACGTGCAGACATAGTGAGGCTTATTCCGGCTCTCCGCGCATTTGCCCGTACTTTCTGCCGCAATCCCAGCGATGCAGACGACCTGGTGCAGGAGACGCTGATGAAGGCGCTCGCCAATCTCGACAAGTTCGAGCCGGGCACCAAGCTGAAAAGCTGGCTTTTCACCATCATGCGCAACACCTTTTATACGCGTGCCAAGGTGCTTGGCCGCGAGGCGCCGGGGATCGAGGAGAACATCTCCGGGGACACGCCGGTCGCGGCGAGCCAGGAGATGGCGGCAAGAGCCCGGGAGGTCCAGCGTGCGCTCGAGAAACTGCCGCCGCACTATCGCGAAGTGCTGACGCTCGTCGCCATCCTGGGCGAAAGTTACGAGGCCACTGCGGAGATCTGCGATTGCGCGGTGGGCACGGTGAAAAGCCGCCTCAACCGGGCGCGGCATCAAATTCTGCAGGAACTGGGGGAAGAAACCAATTGAGCTGCCGCATCGCGACAGCTTTTTTCTTTGGAGGTCGTCATGAAGTTTACATTGATCGCGGTGGCGATCGTCCTTGTGACGATTGCCCCGGTTTTCGCGTTTATCTAGCCGATCAGACCGGATCCTGGTCGAGGTCCGGGTAGTGCCGGAATATGCCCGATTCGTTGAAGGCGAGCCGGCGCTTCGACGTGAGATAGGCTGCGATATTCGGACGCTTGGCGACCGCGTCGCGCAGCTTGGCGACGTTGGGATAGTCGCTATCGAAGTTTTTCATGGCGCGCGGGAAGGCATAGGCGAGACCTTTGGCGAGCTGGAAGAGCGACAGGTCGACATAGCTCAGGGCATCGCCCACCGCATAGCCGCTCTTTGTGGGGTTTGCTGTGATGATGCGATCGAAATAGCCGATAAATTTCGGCACCCGGTGCTTCAGGAAGGCTTTCGAACGGGCCTTGGCCTCCTGCCGCTGATCCTCGTAATAATCGGCGGTGCTGATCGGGTGGTGCGTGTCGTGCACTTCCGCGAGGAAATCGGTGATCGTCAGCTGCAGCCCATGGGCGAAGAGGCGGGATTTCTCGTCCTCCGGCACCAGATCCAGCTTCGGCCCGAGATAGTTGAGGATGTTGGCGACATGCGAGACAATAAGGTCGCCATCCTTGAGAAAGGGCGGTGCGAACGGCATGTCGTAACCATGCTTGCCGTGCATATAGTCCATCATTTTTCCCGTGCCGCGATCGCCGCGGGCAACATCCACATAGTCAGCTCCGGCTTCTTCCAGCGCCAGCCGCACGAATTCTCCGCGGCCCTGAAGGCCGTCCCAGTAATAAAGCTCGTAGGTCATCGTCACTCCAGAAATTCTGCTATCTTCTTCAAGTCTTCGACGAAGTGGGCCCGGTTGAGCTCCGCGTCCGGCTGATCCAGCGTCCTCAGCAGCGCCGAAGGGTGGATGGTCACCAGTACCGGCAGGCCGTCCGGCGATCTCAACATCGTGCCGCGATCACGGGTCACTTTCGCCTGCCTTCCCAGCAAGGCATAAAGCGCCGTTGCGCCAAGCGCCACGGCGAGTTTCGGTTTGACCAGGCGCAGCTCCGCTGCCAGCCACCAGGCGCAGGCCTGGACTTCGCCGGCGTTGGGTTTGGCGTGGATGCGGCGCTTGCCGCGTGGGGTGAACTTGAAATGCTTCACCGCATTGGTGACGTAGCAGATGTCGCGCTCGACGCCGGCCTCCTCCAGACAGCGATCGAGGAGCTTTCCCGCCGGCCCGACGAATGGCTTGCCCGCCTGATCCTCCTTGTCTCCCGGCTGCTCGCCGACGAAAAGCACTTTCGCCTGCGGTGGCCCCTCGCCGAACACGAGATGCGTGGCGTTCCTATAGAGGTCGCAACGGGTGCAGTTTTCTGCATCCTGCCTGACGTCCTGCACTCTGCTGCCGTCAGCGCCCGGCGTTTCGAAGGCTGGTCCTTTGCGCGATGTCAGCATCCTTCCAACTCCTTGTGGTGATGCCAAAACCTGCTTGGTCGCGGGAGAGTTCCTTTAAATTTGCATCGCTGGAACACGAACTGGAACTTTTGCGCGGAGGTTGTGTTGAGGGCCAGGGGTGCCGCGAGGTTTTCGCGCCCGGGATTTTCCAATTCGGACAGGGTTTTGATTATGGCTATCAGGATTACCGCGGTCGTTTTTATTTTGATCGGTTTGGCTCTGGCCGTCGGCGGCGGGCAACTGCTGCTGCTCGGGGGAAGCGCCTATTATATCGTCTGCGGTCTCGGCTTCGTGCTGACCGGCATCCTGCTTTTCCTGAGGAGCGCCATCGCACTCAGGCTTTATGCCGTTATCGTGCTGGCCTCGCTGGCCTGGGCGATATGGGAGGTCGGCCTCGATTGGTGGCAGCTCGGTCCGCGCGGCGGGCTGATCATCCTCCTCGGCCTCTGGCTTCTGACGCCCTGGGTCCGCACACCGCTCGGCTTTTCAAGCCCGACCGGCATGCGCTACGGCGCCAGCGCTCTGCCGCTCGGTATTTCGCTGATGATCGCGATCGTCGTCGCCATAATCTCGATGTTCCTCGATCCGCTGGACCAGAGCGGCGAGCTTCCCGAACAATCCGTCGCAGCCGCTCCGCCGATGGGCGGCAACGTGCCGCCCGGCGAATGGCACCAGTATGGACGGACGCCTTTCGGGCAGCGTTACTCGCCGCTCGACCAGATCAAGGTCGACAACGTCGCCAACCTTACGGAGGTCTGGCGCTACCAGACCGGCGACGTGAAGCGGCCGGACGACGTGGGTGAGACGACCTATCAGGTGACGCCGCTCAAAGTCGGCAACTCCCTCTATCTCTGCACACCGCACAATCTTGCGATCGCGCTGGACGCGACGACCGGCAAGGAGAAGTGGAAATACGACTCGAATTCCGGCATGAACCCCGACCGGCAGCACCAGACCTGCCGCGGCGTCAGCTACTATAAGGATACGACCGCCGCTGCCGGCAGCCCTTGTGCGGAACGGGTCTATCTGCCGACATCGGACGCGCGGCTGATCGCACTCGACGCCGCCAACGGCCAGGTCTGCACGTCGTTCGCCGACAACGGAACGCTGCAGCTCACCAGCGGCATGCAGTACAATCCAGCCGGTTACTACTACTCGACCTCGCCACCGGCGATCGCCGGCAACAAGATCATCATCGGCGGGGCGGTCAACGACAACTACTCCACCCAGTCGCAGTCGGGCGTCATTCGCGCGTTCGACGTCAATACGGGGCAACTGATCTGGAACTGGGATTCGGGCAATCCGAGCCAGACGCAGCCCTTGCCCCCCGGCCAGACTTACACGACCAATTCGCCGAACAGCTGGTCTGTGTTCAGCGTCGACGAGGAATTGGGCCTCGTCTATATCCCGCTCGGCAACCAGGTGCCCGACCAGCTCGGCATGGGCCGCAGCGAGAATGTCGAGAAATATTCCTCGTCGATCGTCGCGCTCGACCTCAATACCGGCGCCGACCGCTGGGTGCGCCAGACGGTGCATCACGATCTCTGGGACATGGACGTTCCCGCCCAGCCGGTCCTCCTCAACATTACCAAGCCGGACAATACCGTGGTGCCGGCTCTGGTCGGCCCGACCAAGCAGGGCGACATCTACGTGCTCGACCGTCGCAGCGGCGAGCCGATCATCCCGATCACCGAGGAGCCGGCACCGGGAGGTGCGATCCCGGAAGATCGCACCGCGCCGACGCAGCCCACCTCAGCCCTGTCCTTCAAGCCGAGACCGCTTGAAGAACGGGACATGTGGGGCATCACCATGTTCGACCAGATGGTCTGCCGCATCTGGTACCATCAGTACAACTATTTCGGCCGTTACACGCCGCCGTCGCTGAAGGGCTCGATCGTCTATCCGGGCAATTTCGGCACGTTCAACTGGGGCAGCGTCGCGGTCGATCCGGAACGGCAGGTGATGTTCGGCATGCCGACCTATCTCGCCTTCACCTCAAGGCTGGTGCCGCGTGCGGACATCCCGCCGAAGGCCCAGGATCAGAAGGGCAGCGAACAGGGCCTCAACCGCAATGACGGCGCACCTTACGGCGTCTACATGGGGCCGTTCCTCGGGCCGTTGCAGATCCCCTGCCAGGCGCCGCCATGGGGTTATGTCTCGGGCGTGGATCTGCGGACCGGCCAGATCGCCTACAAGCACCGCAACGGCACGGTCTACGACATGACGCCGCTGCCGCTGCCCTTCAAGGTCGGGGTGCCAGGCATCGGCGGGCCGATGATCACCAAGGGCGGCGTGGCATTCCTCGGGGCTGCGGTGGATAATTACTTGCGCGCCTACAACCTCACCAACGGTCGTGAACTCTGGAAGGCGCGGTTGCCGGCGGGCGGCCAGGCGACGCCGATGACCTATGCCGTGGACGACGGGCGCCAGTTCGTGGTGATGGTGGCCGGCGGGCACGGCTCCGTCGGCACCAAGCCCGGCGACTACGTGATCGCCTACGCGCTGCCGCGATAGGCAGGCCGAACAGAAGGCCCAGGCGTCTGACACCCGGGCCTTTTCGTTACCCTGTGTATGTCCAGGTTACCTCGGGCGGGTGAAACGGAGTTCGTTGCGCACGGTGGCCACTCCGGCGACGCCTAGCGTCACCTCTTCGGCCCGTGCTACTTCGCTCTCCAACTGGACGGTCCCGCTCAGGGTGATCTCGGATCCGCTGGCGGTCACGGTGACGTCGCTTGCATCGACGCCGCCGGCGGAGGCCAGCGCATCGGAGACCGCCCCTTCGAGCGTTGCACTTGGCGGAAACTCCGCCTCGACCTCGGGAGGCGTCTCATGAAAATGCTGATGCTTGAAGACCATTGTCGTACTCCGTTCTGACACGGCACGACAACGCGCGGCGAGGGCGATTGGTTCAGCGTCCGCCGGCGAGAACCGTAGCGATGATCTCCTCAAGCTGGTTCTGCGAGAAGGGTTTCGGCAGTCGCGGCAGGCGGTTGTCGCCGCCGGTCGGCAATTCCGCGTAGCCGGTTGCCAGCACCACCGGCAGGCCCGGTCGCTCTTCGCGGATGGCGGCGGCCAGTTCGGAGCCGGTCATGCGGGGCATCGAATGATCGGTGATGACGAGATCGATGTCATGGGCGCCGCTTCTCAGCTCCTTCAGGGCATCGGTACCACTATAGGCCTCGATCACCGTATGGCCGAGATCCTCCAGCATCAGCGTCGTGTTCATCAGGACCAGCGCGTCGTCGTCGACGGCGAGAATGGTCAGGCGTCCTCTGGGAGTTGCTGCGGGCGAGGGCATGGTCTTCTCCGAAGACTGCGGACAGTCGTTTGCATCTGCCGCAGGCAGATAGAGCGAAACCGTGGTGCCCTTGCCCTTTTGGCTTTCGATTTCAAGTTTGCCGCCCGACTGTTCGGTCAGGCCTTGCACCATGGACAATCCGAGCCCCGTCCCCTTTCCGACGCCCTTGGTCGTGAAGAAAGGTGTCGTCGCGCGGATAAGGGTCTCTTCGTCCATGCCTTCGCCGCTGTCGGCGACCGAAAGCCGAACATAACAACCGGGCTTCAGCCTGTCGGTACTCTCGTCTGCCAAATATTCCTCGGCGCTGATGACGATCGTGCCGCCGCCAGCCATCGCGTCTCGGGCGTTGACGACAAGGTTCAGAAGCGCGGTCTCGAGCTGAACAGGATCGCTCGTGACATGCGGCAGGTTTTCGGCAAAGCGGGTTTCCACCGAGGCGGAGGCGCTGAGCGAGCGCTGAATGAAATCCATCATGCCGCCCACGAGTACCGGCACGTCGATGGCCTGCATGTTCAATTCCTGTCGCCGGGAGAACGCCAGCATCCGCTGGGTCAGGGCCGCGCCCCGCTCGGCGCCCTGAATGGCATTATCCAGCAGCGGCGTCAGCGCCGGATCGTCGGGCAGGCGTTTCTTCAGAATTTCCAGGCTGCCCAGTACGGCCATCAGCAGGTTGTTGAAATCGTGGGCGACGCCACCGGTCAGCTGGCCGATCGCCTCCATCTTCTGGGATTGGAAAAGTTCCTCGCGCGCCTGGGTGAGGGCCTTCTGTGCCTCGACTTTTTCCGTGATGTCGCGGGTGATCTTGGCAAAGCCGAGAAGGGTGCCTTCCTCGTTGTGGATCGCGTCGATGATCACATGCGCCCAGAAGCGCGAGCCATCCTTGCGCTGCCGCCAGCCTTCCCTCTCGAATCGTCCCTCGCGCCGTGCGGTCTCCAGGCTCCGGGCCGGCTCGCCACGCTCGCGATCCTCCGGTGTATAGAATTGCGAAAAATGCTGACCGACGATTTCGTCAGCCGTATAGCCCTTGATGCGCGCGGCGCCGGAGTTCCAGTTGCTGACGCGGCCATCCGTGTCGAGCATGTAGAGAGCGTAGTCGGTGACCCCCTGGACGAGGAGCCGGAATTTCTCCTCGCTCAACCGCAGTTCCGTCTCGGCTTTTTTCCGTTCTGTCAGGTCGCGGGTTACTTTGGCGAAGCCGAGAAGCTCGCCGGAACGGCCCCAGATCGGGTCGATGATGACATGGGCCCAGAAGCGGCTGCCGTCCTTGCGGACGCGCCAGCCTTCCTTTTCGAAGCGGCCTTCGGTCGCAGCGGTCCGCAAGGCGTGCTCCGGCGCACGGGCCAGTCTGTCTTCAGATGTATAGAAGCGGGAAAAATGCTCGCCGAGGATTTCCCAGGCCTCGTATCCCTTGAAGCGCTGGGCGCCGGGATTCCAGCTGACGATCTTGCCCTCCGGGTCAATCATGTAGATCGCATAGTCGGTGATGGCGTCCACGAGAAGACGATACCGCTCCTCGTCAAGCAACGAAACGTCGTAACTTTGAGGTACGCTCATAAATCATCCCCGGCCCACAAAGTTTGTGGTCTAACGCGCTGTAACAACGAAAAGTTGTGACTATGCAACAGGATCATTACTCTTCCCCAGCCCACGACGCCCGTGGTCTAACGCGAGAGAATGTCTGAGTCTCATTTTGGTTCCCTTTCTCCAGAATTTTTATCTTGCGCCTCGGCGGCCGCTACCGGACCCGGGTTGACGGATGACGGATTTTCCTTTACGACTGACGAAAGATGAAAATCGTCACACGTAAAATGAAAGACTTCAGCGGTATGGATACCAACGAAAATACCCTGGAAACGTCGCGACAGGAGAATGTCGGCCGCATCCTCGATGCGGCGGAGCGGCTGTTCAAGCATTACGGCTATACCAAGACCAATGTTGCCGACATTGCTCGGGATCTCGGCATGTCGCCCGCCAATATCTACCGTTTCTTCTCGTCCAAGGCCGACATCCATCAAGCCTTGGCGAACCGCATGCTGGATGGCAGCTATCAGGCGGCACTCGCCAACGCGAAGCGGCCGGTGAGCGCCGCCGAGCGGTTGCGCGACCACGTCCTGCAACAGCACCGGATCACGCTCGAGACCATGCTCGACGAAAAGAAGGTGCATGAGATGGTGGTGATCGCCATCGAGCAGCAATGGCCGGTCATTGAGAAGCATCTCGAACGGATACGCCTCGTCATTGCTGGCCTCATCGAGCAAGGCATCGAAGCCGGCGAATTCCGTGCGCAGGATCACCAGCTTGCAGCCGAATGTTTCATGTCGTCGATGGTCATCCTCTGCCATCCTCAACTCATTGCAGATTGCCTCCTGGAAACCAGGATCGGCAAGCCAGAGGATCTCGTAGAGTTCGGCCTCAAGGCCCTCAGATAATTCGCCTGAAATAGTTCCGGGGCGCCAAGGGGCGTCTTGATTGAAAAAAAACCGCCATCAGGAGTGCGGAGCCATGTCTTTCGTAAAGACCAGACGCAATGTTTCATTTCTCTTCAAAGGCCTTGTCGTGGCAGCCGCGTTCGGTGCACTGACGGCCTGCTCGGAAGAGAAAAAAGCCGAAGCCCCGGAAGTTGTCCGCCCGGTCAAGGTGACCGAGGTTGCTGCCGCCGAGAATGGCCGCAGGCTTCAATATTCCGGCTCCGTCAAGGCGCGCACCGAGATGAACCTCGGCTTCCGTGTCGCCGGCAAGATCACCGAGCGGCTCGTCGATGTTGGCCAGCGCGTTCGCCCCGGCGACGTGCTGGCACGGCTCGACTCCGTCGATTACCAGCTCGCGGTGCGCCGCGCCGAGGCCGATCTCGCATCCGCCCAGAAGCAGGTGGAAATCTCGGGCCTTGCACGCCGCCGGGCTGAGACGCTTGTCGAGAAGAGCATTTCTTCCCAATCGCAGCTCGAACAGGCGCAGCTCGCCAACGACCAGGCCGTTTCGCAGAAAGAATCGGCCGAGTCGGCGCTTGAGCAGGCCCGCAACCAGGTTGCCTACACCGAATTGAAGTCCGACCAGAACGGCATCGTCACCGCCGTCAGCGCCGACATCGGCCAGGTGGTCGCGTCCGGCACGCCGGTTCTCTCGGTTGCCGTCGAGGGCAGCAAGGAAGTGCAGATCGCCGTTCCGGAAATGGACGTCGCTCACTTCAAGCCGGGCAAAACGGTCAAGGCCAGCTTCTGGTCCGCCACCGATCTGGTGCTTGACGGCAAGGTTCGCGAAGTGGCGGGCAGCGCCGATGCGCAGTCGCGCACTTTCGCAGTTCGCGTCAGCCTGCCCGACGATCCGCGGGTCCTGCTCGGCATGACCGCGACGATCGAGGCGGACGAAGACAATGCCGTCGCCACCTATGCCATTCCGCTTGCGGCGCTTTCCAAGAAGGACGGCCAGTCCGTCGTCTGGATCGTCGACCGCGGCAAGGGCACCGTCAGTTCGCGCGCCGTCAAGGTCGCCGATTTCTCCGACGACGGCGTTCGCGTCGCCGAAGGCGTAGCCAAGGGCGACCTCGTCGTCTCGGCCGGCACCCAGTTCATGAAGGAAGACATGAAGGTCAAGCTGCCGGAAACCGTCGCCTCCCGCTTCGGCAGCGTCAGCAACCTTACCACCGCTTCGCTCGCGCCCTGATCGCCCAGGTTTAAAGGACCCAAGACCATGAGCTCCTCCCATCAGGCCAATCCCCCGGAAAAGGCCCGGTTCAACCTGTCCCGCTGGGCGATCGCCCATCCGAGCATCGCCCGCTTCCTCTTCGGCCTCATCATCGTCATGGGCGCGCTTGGCGTCATGAACATGGGCCAGAAGGAAGACCCCGACTTTACCTTCCGCGTCATGGTCGTGCAGACCGTCTGGCCCGGCGCCTCCATCCAGGAGATGCAGGACCAGGTCGTCAACAAGATCGAGCGCAAGCTGCAGGAAACCCCGCATCTCGACTGGGTCAAGTCCTATACCCGCGCCGGCGTGGCGATCACCACGGTGCAGATCAAGGGCGATACCAATACCGCCGAGGTCAAGGACGCCTTCTACCAGGTCCGCAAGAAGATCGGGGATATCGCCCAGGACCTGCCTGCCGGCCTGCTCGGTCCTTATTTCAACGACGAGTTCGGCGATACCTACATCACCCTCAATTCGATCAGCGGCGAGGGATACAGCTACCCCGAGCTGAAGCAGTTCGCCATCCAGGCCCGCGACATGCTGCTCGCCACACCCGGTGTCGAAAAGGCCGTCATCCTCGGCGACCAGCCGCAGAAGATCTTCATCGACGTCTCGTCGAAGGCGCTCGCCGAGCGTGGCCTCACCGTCCTCAACATCCGCGATGCGTTGTCCGGCCAGAACAATATCGATCCCGCCGGCAACGTTCAGACGGCCGATCGGTCGGTGCGGATCGCGGTCGAAGGCGGCGTCACCACGCCGGAAGACATCCGCGAACTACGCCTCAAGGCCGGCAACCAGGTGATCCGGCTCGGCGATATCGCCACCGTCACTGACGGCCTCGAAAACCCTTATCAGCGCAAGTTCCGCTTCAACGGTCACGACAGCGTCCAGGTAGGTGTCGTCATGGCGCCTGGGTTCAAGGTCACCGATGTTGGCCATGAAGTCGAAGCCACCTACGAGCGCTTCGAACAGACGCTGCCGGTCGGCGTTTCCGTCGAGCAGGTTTCCAACCAGCCGGAAGTCGTCACCGAAGCGGTCGGCGAGTTCACCCAGGCCCTGCTGGAAGCTCTCGTCATCGTCCTCATCGTCTCGCTGATCTCGATCGGCTGGCGTTCGGGCATCGTCATCGCCATCACCATTCCGCTGGTTCTGTCTGCGACGTTCGCGATCATGTTCTACATGGGCATCGAGCTGCAGCGCATCTCGCTCGGCGCGCTGATCATCGCGCTCGGCCTGCTCGTCGACGATGCGATGATCGTCGTCGAGATGATGGAACGGAAGCTGGAAGAGGGGCTCGCACGCCTCGATGCCGCCACCTTCGCCTATTCATCCACCGCCTTCCCGATGCTGACCGGCACATTGATCACCACTGCCGGCTTCATCCCGGTCGGGTTCGCCGATTCCACCGCCGGCGAATACGTCCGCACGCTGTTCTACGTGGTGGGCATCGCGCTCGTCGTGTCGTGGTTCGTGGCCGTCTATTTCACTCCCTGGCTCGGCTACATGATCCTCAAGCAGCGGGCGCATGTCGGCAACCATCACGATGCCTATGATACACGCATGTACCGCGGCGTCCGACATGCGGTCGGCTGGTCCGTGCGTCACAAGGCGATCGTGCTGTTGCTGACCTTCGGTGCCTTCTTCGGCAGTCTCTGGTCCTTCCAGTTCATCCCGCAGAGCTTCTTCCCGCAGTCCTCGCGGCCGGAAATCCTGGTCGACCTCTGGCTGCCGGAAGGCACGGCGATCGAGGAAGTCGAACGCCAGGCGAAAGCCCTTGAAGACAAGATCCTGCCCGATCAGGACAAGACCTTCGTCGCCACCTATATCGGCGAGGGCGCGCCGCGCTTCTTCCTGCCGCTCGACCAGCAGCTCCGCAACCCGAACTACGCGCAGCTCCTGATCATGTCCAAGGACGTCGATGCCCGCGAGCGTCTGATCGTCAAGCTCAGGGACATCCTCGCCAAGGACTTCCCGACCGTGCGCGGCAAGGTCGATCGCCTGTTCCTCGGTCCGCCGGTTGGCTGGCCGGTCCAGATGCGCGTCATCGGTCCGGATCCGTCGGAAGTGCGCCGCATCGCCGACCAGGTCAAGGAACGTTTCCAGCAGCAGCCGCTGTTCGGCGCGATCCATGACGACTGGATGGAGCCGGTGACAGCCATGAAACTGGTCATCGACCAGGATCGTGCCCGGGCGCTGGGCGTCACCTCGCAGCGTGTCCGCCAGATGCTGCAGGCAGCAGTCTCCGGTGCTCCGATCAGCGACTTCCGTGATGGCGAGGAAACGGTCTCGATCGTCGTCCGCGAGCCGGATGCCACCCGCAATCTGCTCTCGGCCGTCCAGTCGGTCTATGTCCCGACGGATTTCGGCGGCTTCGTGCCGGTCTCGCAGATTGCCAAGGTCGTGCCGGTCCTTGAACAGGGTATCGAATGGCGCCGCGACCGCCTGCCGACGATCACCGTCAAGGCAACCTTGCCGGATGGCGTGGAACCGACCCAGGTGTCGATCAACCTCTACAACAGCATGGCCGACCTGCGCGCCAAGCTGCCGGCCGGCTATCAGGTCGAGATCCAGGGCGGTGCAGAGGATGCGGCGGAAAGCCAGAACTCGATCGCTGCCAAGGCACCGATCATGCTCCTGGTCATCCTCGTGCTGCTGATGATCCAGCTGCAGCATTTCGGCAAGGCGATGCTGGTGCTGGCCACCGGTCCGCTCGGCATCATCGGCGCCGCTGGGGCGCTGCTTGTGACTGGCGCGCCGTTCGGCTTCGTGGCGATCCTCGGCGTCATCGCGCTGCTCGGCATCATCATCCGCAACTCGATCATCCTCGTCGACCAGATCGACCAGGACATCGCGGCGGGCATGGAGCGGATGGAGGCGATCGTCGGTGCTGCCGTGCGTCGCTTCCGGCCGATCATGCTGACGGCGCTCACCGCCGTGCTGGCGCTGTACCCGATCTCACGCGGGGTGTTCTGGGGACCGATGGCCTACGCGATGATGGGCGGCATCCTGGTCGCGACGGTGCTGACCATCCTCGTCCTGCCGGCCGCCTATGCCCTGTTCTTCGGCCGCGAGCCCAAGAAGAACAAGGATGACCGGTCGCCCGCCAATCAGGGCGACTTGTTCGAAAGCCGTGACGACCTGCCGATGGCAGCGGAGTAACGGCGAACGCCTTCCTCGGGAGCCTGGTAATTCCTGAGGAAGGCGTCCTGATTTGCCTTGACGGACTGGAAGATATAGTCCCTGACCATCCGCACCCGGGGGATCTGGCTGAGATCCCGGTGGCACATGAGCCAGTAGCCGCGTCTCAGTTCCACCTCGTCCGGCAGCACGATCTCGAGATCGGGCCGCGTGCGGGTGATGAAGTTCGGCAGCACGCAAAGACCGAGGCCGTTCAGCGTCGCGGTCAATTGCGCAAAGATGCTGGAGCTCTGGAAGCGCGCCTTGATGCCCGGATGGACGTCGCCGAGATAGTCGAGCCCCGGCGCAAAGATCATGTCCTCGATATAGCCGATGAACGGATGCGACAGCAGATCCTGCCTGCTGCGGATCGGGGCTGCCTTGGACAAGTAGGATTTCGCCCCATAGACGTTGAGACTGTAGTCGGTGAGCTTTTCCGTGAGATAGGGTCCTTCCTTGGGCGGATCGAGCGAGACGGCGATATCCGCCTCCTTGCGCGAAAGCGACATGATCTGCTGGATCGTCACCAGTTCCAGCGAGATGTTCGGATGGCTGTCGCAGAAGCTGCGGATCTTGTCGGCGAAGAAGAAGTTCGCGAACCCTTCCGGCGTACTGAGGCGCACCACGCCGCGCTGCGCCGTGGTGCCGGAGGCGACATCTGCCTGCAGCCGGTCGGCCTCCATTTCGATGCGCTCCGCCGTTTCGATGAAGCGCTGGCCCATGCCGGTCAGGACATAACCGCGGGGATTGCGCTCGAACAGCTTGACCTTGAGGGCGAATTCCAGCCGGTCGATCCGCCGGGACACGGTCGCGTGGCTGGTGCGCAATTGACGTGCCGCAGTGGACAGCTGTCCGCTGCGCGCCACAGCCAGAAAATATTGCAGATCGTCCCAGGTGAAGTTCTGATTGTTGCTCAATGCATTCCCGTCTGTTCAAAAATGCACAGATGCTGTTTGCAATTAATTACAGCGCCCTGCTTGCGTCAACAGCGGTTTTCCTGAACCATGCAATCCGGAGCAGCCGCTTTGAGGAGAGGGGCTCACCAATTTTGAACAGACCCTTTAAATTTTCCGGGCGAATTCTCTGGGAGGAGAAATCATGCACAAGACAATTCTGACATCACTTGTCACGTCCCTGGCCGTCGTTCTCGCAAGCAGCGCGGCATTCGCGCAGAGTGCGTCCGACAACAAGGTCAAGATCGGCATCCTGAACGACCAGTCGGGGGTTTATTCCGAGTTCGGCGGCAAGTCGTCGGTCGAGGCGGCCAAGATGGCGGTCGAGGATTTCGGCGGCAAGGTTCTTGGAGCTTCGATCGAGATCGTCGATGCCGACCACCAGAACAAGCCGGACATCGCCTCCAACATCGCCCGCCAGTGGTACGACACGCAGCAGGTCGATGCGATCATGGAGTTGACGACCTCGTCGGTCGCGCTCGCCGTGCAGGCGATCGGCAAGGAAAAGAAGAGGATCGACATCGTCACGGGCGCGGCGACCACGGACCTCACTGGCAAGGCCTGCAGCCCCTATGGTTTCCACTGGGCCTATGACACCCATGCGCTCGCGGTCGGCACCGGCGGCGCGCTCGTCAAGCAGGGCGGCGACAGCTGGTTCTTCCTCACCGCCGACTATGCGTTCGGCTATTCGCTGGAACAGCAGACCGGCGACTTCGTGAAGTCCTCCGGCGGCAAGATCGTCGGCGCGGTCCGCCATCCGCTCGCCACTACCGACTTCTCGTCCTTCCTGCTGCAGGCACAGTCTTCCGGTGCCAAGGTCATCGGCCTTGCAAATGCCGGCCTCGACACGGCGAACGCCATCAAGCAGGCGGCCGAATTCGGCATCACTGCCGGCGGCCAGCGGCTTGCGGCACTTCTCTTCACGCTCGCCGAAGTGCATGGCCTCGGCTTGCAGGCGGCGCAGGGTCTGACCCTGACCGAGGGTTATTACTGGAACCTCGACGACAAGAGCCGCGAGTTTGCGAAAAAGTTCTTCGCCCGCACCAAAAAGATGCCGAACATGGTCCATAGCGGCACCTATTCGGCGGTCACCCAATATCTGAAGGCGATCCAGAAGGCCGGCACCGACGATGCGGATGCCGTCTCCAAGGCGCTGCACGAAATGCCGGTCGACGATTTCTACGCCCGCGGCGGCACGGTCGCCAAGAACGGCCGGATGATCCACGACATGTACCTGCTGCAGGTCAAGAAGCCGGGCGAAAGCAAGGAGCCCTGGGATTATTTCACCGTACTCGCCACCATCCCGGGCAAGGACGCCTACATGGATCCCGCCAAGAGCGGCTGCGACCTGGTGAAGTAATGGCGGTTTCCGCGACAGCAAAACAGGAAGAGCCGCGGGTGGTATTGTCCGCCCGCGGCCTCTCGAAAAGCTTCGGTGCCTTCATGGCGGTGAAACAGGTCGATCTCGACGTCCGCCACGCGCGCGTCCATGCGCTGATCGGCCCGAACGGGGCCGGCAAGACGACCGTCTTCAACCTGCTCACCAAGTTCCTGCAGCCGACGGCGGGCACGATCACGCTTATGGGCACGGACATCACCAAAACGCCGCCGGACAGGATCGCCCGCATGGGGCTGGTCCGCTCCTTCCAGATTTCGGCGGTCTTTCCGCATCTGACGGTGCTCGACAATGTGCGCGTCGCATTGCAGCGGCCGAACGGGCTTTCGACGCAGTTCTGGCTGCCCGTCTCCTCGCTCGATCGGCTGAATGCGCGGGCCGACGAATTGATCGAGTCGGTCGGGCTGAAGCGCGAACGCAATGCTCTCGCCGCCGACCTTTCCTATGGCCGCAAGCGCGTGCTGGAGATCGCCACGACGCTGGCGCTCGATCCCAAGGTGCTGCTGCTCGACGAGCCGATGGCCGGCATGGGCCAGGAGGATATCGGCACCGTTTCCAACATCATTCGCGAGGTGGCGAAGACCCGTGCGGTGCTGATGGTCGAGCACAATCTCTCCGTCGTCGCCGATATCTGCCACCACGTGACGGTGCTCCAGCGCGGCGAAATTCTGGCCGAGGGTGACTATGCCGAGGTCAGCCAGGACCCGCGCGTCCGCACCGCCTATATGGGCACGGAGGAGGCTTGATGGCACCGTTGTTGCAAGTTTCCAACCTCAATGCCTGGTACGGCGAAAGCCACGTCCTGCATGGCGTCGACATGACGGTGGGCGAGGGCGAGACGATCACCATTCTCGGCCGCAACGGTGTCGGCAAGACGACGACGCTCAGGACCATCGTCGGCATCATCCGCGAGCGGAAGGGCGAAATCCGCTTTGCGGGCAAGGATATGGCCAACGTGCCGCTGCATCGCACGGCGCATAACGGCATCGGCTTCGTACCGGAAGAGCGCGGCATCTTCTCGACTTTGACCGTCGAGGAAAACCTGATGCTGCCGCCGGTCGTGGCTGAAGGCGGCATGTCGCTCGAGGAGATCTACGAACTCTTTCCGAACCTTCTGGAGCGGCGCGCCAGCCCCGGCACCAAGCTCTCCGGGGGCGAGCAGCAGATGCTGGCGATCGCCCGCATCCTGCGCACCGGCGTCAAGCTTCTGATATTGGACGAGCCGACCGAAGGTCTGGCGCCGGTCATCGTGCAGCGCATCGGCGAAGTGCTGAAGACGCTGAAGGACCGCGGCATGACGGTGCTGCTGGTGGAGCAGAACTTCCGCTTCGCGAGCCGCGTCGCCGACCGGTTCTACCTGATGGATCACGGGCGGATGGTCGCGGATTTCCCGGTCGGGGAACTGCCGGGCAAGATGGACATGCTGCATAAAGTGTTGGGGGTGTGACGCTATGACGATGATCTTCGGCATACCGCTTCAGGCCTTTCTCGGGCAGCTCCTGATCGGCCTGATCAACGGGTCCTTCTACGCGCTGCTCAGCCTCGGCCTCGCGGTCATCTTCGGCCTTCTGCGGGTCATCAACTTCGCGCATGGCGCGCAATACATGCTCGGCGCCTTTGCGGCGATGCTGATGCTGGAATATTTCGGCATCAACTACTGGGTCGCGCTGATCCTCGGGCCGATCGTCGTCGGCCTGTTCGGAGCCATCATCGAACGGACGATGCTGTCGCGGCTCTACGATCTCGATCCGCTCTACGGCCTGCTCTTCACGTTCGGCCTGGCGCTGACCATCGAGGGTACGTTTCGGTATCTCTATGGCGCCGCGGGCCAGCCCTATTCGGTGCCGGCGCAGCTTGCCGGCGGCACCAATCTCGGCTTCATGTTCCTGCCCATCTATCGCGGCTGGGTGGTCGTCGTGTCGCTGGTTGCCTGCATTGGCACATGGCTGCTGATCGAGAAGACCAAGCTCGGCGCCTATCTTCGCGCCGCCACGGAAAACCCGGTCCTGGTCCAGGCTTTCGGTGTCAACGTGCCGGTGCTCCTGACGCTCACTTACGGGCTCGGCGCAGCGCTCGCCGCCTTTGCCGGCGTGCTTGCCGCGCCGATCTACCAGGTCTCGCCGCTGATGGGATCGAACATCATCATCGTCGTTTTCGCGGTGGTCGTGGTCGGCGGCATGGGCTCGATCATGGGGGCCATCCTCACCGGCTATATGCTGGGCATTGCAGAAGGCCTCACCAAGGTGTTCTATCCGGAAGCATCCAACATCGTGATCTTCGTGATCATGGCGATCGTGCTTCTACTCCGGCCAGCCGGCCTTTTCGGACGGGATGCGTGAGATGAGCGAGATGACCCAAACCGCTGCCAAGCCGCGTATCGAACGCTCGGCCACCGCGTCCAGGACCTACATGATCTTTGTGATCATCGGCCTCGCGGTTCTGATCCTCGCGCCGATGTTCTTCTACCCGATCTTCCTGATGAAGCTCTTGTGCTTCGCGCTGTTTGCATGCGCCTTCAATCTGCTGCTCGGGTACACGGGGCTGCTCTCTTTTGGCCACGCGACCTTCTTCGGCGGGGCGGCCTATTTTACCGCGCATGTCGTCAAGGAATGGGGCTTTCCGCCTGAACTCGGTATCCTGACCGGGGTCGTGGGCGCGGCAATGCTCGGCCTGATCATGGGGTTCTTCGCGATCCGCCGGCAGGGCATCTATTTCGCGATGATCACACTCGCCCTGTCGCAGATGTTCTTCTTCTTCTGCCTGCAGGCGGAATTCACGGAAGGTGAGGACGGCATCCAGTCGGTGCCGCGCGGCCATCTGTTCGGTTTCATCGACCTCAACATCTCGACCAACATGTATTATTTCGTGCTGGGCGTGTTCCTGATCGGCATGGTGATCATCTGGCGGTTCATCAACTCGCCCTTCGGCATGATCCTCCGGTCGATCCGCGAGAACGAGCCGCGGGCCATCTCGCTCGGTTACTCCGTCGCTCGCTACAAGCTCGGCGCCTTCGTGATGTCGGCAGCACTGGCCGGCCTTGCGGGCGGGCTGAAGGCGCTGGTCTTCCAGTTCGCGACTCTGACGGATGTCGCCTGGCAGATGTCCGGCGAAGTGATCCTGATGACGCTGCTCGGCGGCATCGGCACGCTGATCGGGCCGATATTCGGGGCGGGCCTGGTGGTCACGCTGCAGAACTACCTGGCGACCTCTCAATTCCCGGTGACGATCGTTACGGGCGTGATCTTCATGGTCTGCGTCCTCGTTTTCCGGCGGGGCATTATCGGGGAATTCTACGCCTCCCGGCTCGGCCGGAAGCTCGGTTTCGAGCATAGACGATAAGATAGAGGGAGGGTGCAGGGATGCGGCTTGCGGGCATGGCTCGCGGGGCGCTTCTCCCTGGAGCATGAGCATGGAAAATTACGACTACATTGTCATCGGGGCGGGCAGCGCCGGCTGCGTATTGGCCAATCGGCTATCGAAGGACCCGGGCAACCGGGTGCTGATCCTCGAAGCGGGCGGTAACGACAACTATCATTGGGTGCATATTCCCGTCGGGTACCTCTACTGCATCAACAATCCGCGCACCGACTGGTGTTTTACCACCGAGAAGGAAGAGGGGCTGAACGGCCGTTCGCTCTCCTACCCCCGCGGAAAGATCCTCGGCGGGTGCTCGTCGATCAACGGCATGATCTACATGCGCGGCCAGGCTTACGACTACGACATGTGGCGGCAGATGGGCTGCACCGGCTGGGGCTGGGACGACGTGCTGCCGATCTTCAAGAAAAGTCAGGATTTCTACAAGGGTGCCGATGACATGCACGGCGCCGGCGGCGAGTGGCGCATCGAAAAGCAGCGCCTCCGCTGGGCCGTGCTCGACAGTTTCCAGAAGGCGGCGGAAGAGGCCGGTATCCCGATCGTCGACGACTTCAATCGCGGCAGCAACGAGGGCTCCAGCTATTTCGACGTCAACCAGCGCTCCGGCATCCGCTGGAACACGTCCAAGGCATTCCTGCGACCGGCAATGAAGCGGCCCAACCTCACGGTGCTCACCAAGGCGCATGTCCGAAAGCTGATCGTCGAAAACGGCGAGGTGAAGGGCGTCGAGTTCCAGCACGACGGGGTGGCGAAGAAGGCCTATGCGAAACGCGAAACCGTGCTCAGCGCCGGCGCGATCGGCACGCCGCATATCCTCGAACTTTCCGGCATCGGTCGCGGCGACGTGCTTGCCAATGCCGGTGTCGAGGTGGTCAAGGAGGTCAAGGGCGTCGGCGAGAACCTGCAGGACCATCTGCAGCTTCGCCTCGTCTACAAGGTGACCGGGGTTCCGACCCTCAACGAAAAGGCGTCGAGCCTGATCGGCAAGGCCTCGATCGGGCTGGAATACGCCTTCCGGCGCTCGGGGCCGATGTCGATGGCGCCGAGCCAGCTCGGCATCTTCACCAGGTCCGGTCCCGACAAGGAGACGCCGGATCTGGAATATCACGTCCAGCCGGTGTCGCTCGACAAGTTCGGCGAACCGGTCCACTCGTTCCCGGCAATGACTGCGAGCGTGTGCAATCTTCGCCCCGAGAGCCGCGGCTCCGTGCACCTCAAAAGCCCGGATTTCGCAGCAGCGCCTGGCATCCATCCGAATTACCTGTCGACGGCCGCCGACCGCGACGTTGCCGTCAAGTCGATCAGGATCACCCGCGAGATCGTCAGAAAACCGGCATTTGCGCGCTATCATCCGGAGGAATACAAGCCCGGCCCCTCCTACGAGACCGACGCCGATCTCGAAAGGGCGGCCGGCGATATCGGCACGACGATCTTCCATCCGGTCGGCACGGCCCGGATGGGGGTGGATCCGGACAGTGTCGTCGATCCCCGCCTGAAAATGCGCGCAGTCGGAAGGCTACGTATCGCCGACGCCTCGATCATGCCTAATATAGTGTCCGGCAACACCAATTCGCCGACGATCATGATCGCCGAAAAGGCGGCCGAGATGATCCTGGCGGACAATCGGTAGACCGGAGAAGCGCATGTCCGACACACCTGCCCAGAGCGACGAAGTCCTCACCGACCGTATCGGTTCGGCCGCCGTCATCCGGCTCAACCGACCGAGGGCGCTCAACAGCCTCAGCCTTTCCATGGTGCGGACGATGAAGGCGGCGCTGGAGCGGTTCGCCGACGACCCGGAAATCTCCTGTGTCATCCTGAAAGGCGAGGGAGAGCGCGGTCTTTGCGCAGGAGGAGATATCCGGGTCATCTACGAGAGCGGCAAGTCGGACGATCCTGACGTCACGCGATTCTGGCGCGAGGAGTTCCCGGTCAACTATATGATCTCCCGCTACGAAAAGCCGTATGTGGCGCTGATGGACGGCATCGTCATGGGTGGCGGCGTCGGGGTTGCCTCGCATGGAAAACATCGGATCGTCACGGAACGCACCCGTCTTGCCATGCCCGAGACCGGCATCGGCTACGTCCCGGATGTCGGCGCCACCTGGCTGCTTCCCCGCGCGCCCGGCGAGACCGGCACCTGGATGGGACTGACGGGCGAGGTGATCGGCGCGGCAGACGCCATCTATGCCGGTCTTGCCGATGTGAACGTGCCTTCGGAACGGCTCGGCTCACTTGTCGAGGCGTTGGGAGAACTGAAGGGCGGCGCATCCGACGAGCAGGTGAGGGCGGTGGTCGATCGTTTCGCCCTTGCGCCAGGAGAAAGCCAGCTCGAAGCCCATCGTGACCTGATCGACCGGGTTTTTCGCTTCGATACGGTCGAGGAGATTGTGGAAGCCCTGAATAGAGAGGATGATGAATTCTCCATCAGGACGCGTGACATCATCGCCAAGCGCTCGCCGACCAGCCTCAAGCTCGCGCTTCGGCTCATCAGGCGCGGCCGCGAAAGTTCGAGCCTTGTCGAATGCCTGGAGCGGGAATTCACCGCCGGGGCCGAAATCCTGCGCAATCACGATTTCTACGAGGGCGTGCGCGCGGCGATCATCGACAAGGACCGCAATCCGAAGTGGTCTCCGGCGACCTTGGAGGAGGTCGGGGATGCGGATCTCGACCGCTATTTCGCAGCGTGGCATCCGGTGCTGTTTCCAGATCACAGACTTTAAAACAACAACGACGAGGGGAGGAAGACATGACCAAGATCGCTTTCGTTGGCCTTGGCAATATGGGCGGGCCGATGGCCGCCAACCTTGTGAAAGCCGGCCATGAGGTGCGCGGCTTCGACCTGTCGGAAGCGTCGGTGAAGGCAGCTGCCGAGACGGGTGTGAAGGCGTCCGGCGCGCTGGCGGAGGCGGTGCGCGATGCGGAATGCGTCATCACCATGCTGCCGAAGGGTCAGCACGTCACCGCAGTGTGGACCGATCTCACCACGCTCATCCCGGAGGGAACTCTGGTCATCGACTGCTCGACCATCGACGTGGAAAGCGCCCGCAAGGCACACGAACTGGCGGATGTGATGAACTGTATCTCCCTCGATGCACCCGTCTCCGGCGGCACCGGCGGGGCGGCGGCCGGCACGCTCACTTTCATGGTCGGCGGTTCGGAAAATGCGTTCGCCTCGGGCAAGCCTATCCTCGAGGCGATGGGAAAGAGGATCGTCCATTGCGGCGACGCTGGCGCCGGCCAGGCGGCAA
Organism: Neorhizobium tunisiense; assembly: GCF_039631515.1. Lineage (NCBI taxonomy): Bacteria > Pseudomonadati > Pseudomonadota > Alphaproteobacteria > Hyphomicrobiales > Rhizobiaceae > Neorhizobium > Neorhizobium tunisiense. The sequence goes on from NZ_JBDIUU010000002.1 coordinate 206,890, forward strand.
AAATCTGCAACAACATGATATTGGGCATTTCGATGATCGGCGTCTGCGAGGCATTTGGCCTCGCGGAAAAGCTCGGCCTTTCGCATCAGGCGCTGTTCGACGTCGCCTCCACCTCGTCAGGCCAGTGCTGGTCGCTCACCACCTATTGCCCGGTACCGGGTCCGGTGCCGACTTCGCCGGCCAACAACGATTACAAACCCGGTTTTGCGGCAGCGCTGATGCTGAAGGACCTGACGCTGTCCCAGGAGGCTGCGAAACAGTCCGGTGCGGCCACGCCGCTCGGTGCCCACGCCGCCGAGCTTTACGCCGAGTTTGAAAGGACGGGGCACGGCGCGGACGATTTCTCAGCCATCATCCAGATGCTTCGAGAGAAGGCGGGCAGGAACGGTTGAGGCGCGCGCGCCGTCGTGAAAGCTGCGTGGGTAGACCCTTTGGCGTATGTTTCCTCCCGGCAAAGAGAGTAAAATCCGTCCGTTCCTGGCAGATCGATGCCGGGACTTGGGATGGAGGTCAGCATGGGACGCAAATTTATCGATTGCCGTGAGTTTCCGAGCGAGATGAAATGCACCGTAGCCATCTCGGCCGACAGTATGGACGAACTCGTCAACGCCGCGGTACAGCACGCTGTTACCGTACACGGTCATCAGGATACGCCGGAGTTCCGTTCGGAAATCACCAAGGCCATCCACGAGATGGAACCGTCGCGCAACGTCGCGTGAGGTATCCGTAATCGAGTTACCTTAGCTTCGATGGCGCTTCTTCATTCGATGGGGGAGCGCCTCTCGGGCGTTTGAGTGAAAAGCTCCGCCAAATATGGCGGAAAAGGGTCAAAATTTCTAAGGCGCTCATAAAGCGGGGTGCGAGGTTTCTCGCGGTTTGCTGGACGTACCGGTAGTTTCACCGGCATGATCCAACACCGGAGACTTGCATGAACCGCCTCATAATCCTCGGCACCGCAGTTGCCGCGCTTTTTGTTCAGCCCGCGCTGGCCCAGTCGCCGACGAAGCTGCTCAACGCCTCCTACGACGTATCGCGCGAACTGTTCGTCGCCGAGAACGAGGCCTTCATCAAGAGCCATCCGGGCGTTACCATCGACCAGTCGCATGCCGGTACCTCGAAGCAGGCCCGTTCGATCGCCGAAGGCCTCGAAGCCGACGTCGTGACCTTCAACCAGTCGACCGACATCGATTTCCTCGCCAAACAAGGCTTCGTGGCCAAGGACTGGACCAAGGCATTCCCGAACAATGCCTCGCCCTTCTATTCCTTCCCGTCTTTCCTGGTGCGCGCCGGCAATCCGAAGAACATCAAGGATTGGGGTGATCTCGCTCGCGCGGATGTGCACGCCGTTTTCCCGAACCCGAAGACCTCGGGCAACGCCCGCTACACCTATCTCGCCGCCTACGCCTGGGCCAAGGAAGCCTATAAGGACGACCAGGAGAAGATCGATGCCTATATCACCAAGATCTTCGACAACGTGCCGGTCTTCGATACCGGCGGCCGCGCTTCCACCACCACCTTCGTCGAGCGGGAAACCGGCGACGTGCTGATCACCTTCGAGGCCGAGACCCGCGGCATCGTCAAGCAGTACGGCGCCGACAAGGTCCAGAGCGTCATCCCGTCGGTCAGCCTTCTCGCCGAGTTCCCGGTTGCGGTGGTCGAAAAGGTTGCCAAGAAACGCGGCACGGAAGCCCTCGCAAAATCCTATCTCGACTTCCTCTACACGGAAGAAGGCCAGCGGATCGCTGCCCAGTTCGGCCATCGCGTCCAGAACGAAAAGGTCGCCGCCGAGGTCAAGGACCAGTTCCCGGCAATCCGCCTCGTCAAGGTCGACGACGTCTTCGGCGGCTGGGACAAGATCCAGAAGGACCACTTCGCCTCCGGCGGCACTCTCGACAAGCTGTACGGCAGCCGCTAAGCGCAGACTGGACTTCAACCAAGCCTTGCCCGGCGCACGAAAGTTCGCCGGGCTTTACCATGCAAAGAGGAAACGACCGCTTGAGACGCAATGTCCTGCCCGGGTTACGCCTGTCGCTGGGGGTGACGCTGTTCTATGTCGGGCTTATCGTGGTCCTGCCGTTGGCAGCTCTGGTCTTCAAGGCAGCGAGCCTCGGCCCTGAGGATTATTGGCGGATCGTCTCCTCGTCCCGGGCGCTCGCGAGCTACCGCGTCACCGTGCTTTCGGCGCTCGGCGCCACCGTCTTCAACCTGTTCTTCGGCCTGGCGCTCGCCTGGGTGCTGACGCGCTATCGGTTCCCGGGCTGGCGGATCGTCGATGCCATGGTCGATCTGCCCTTCGCGCTGCCGACGGCGGTGGCCGGCATCGCCCTGACGGCGCTTTTCACCACCAACGGCTGGTTCGGCTCCATCCTCGCCGGCCTCGGCATCAAGGTCGCCTATACGCCGCTCGGCATCATGATCGCGATGTGCTTCACCTCGCTGCCCTTTATCGTGCGCACCGTGCAGCCGGTGCTGGAGGATCTGGATCCGGCGCTCGAAGAGGCGGCGCAGTCGCTCGGCGGTTCGGACTGGACAATCTTCCGCAAGGTCATCCTGCCGCTTCTGGCCCCGGCGCTGCTTGCCGGCGTGTCGCTGTCCTTCGCCCGCTCGCTCGGTGAATTCGGCGCGATCATCTTCATCGCCGGCAACCAGCCGATGTCGACGGAGATCACCGCGCTTCTCGTCTTCATCCGGCTGGAGGAATACGACTACCAGGCCGCCGCCGCCATCGCCTCGGTGCTGCTGATCGCGGCTTTCGTCATGCTCGCGCTCACCAACTGGATGCAGTCGCGGGCACTTCGTTATACGGTGAGGGGGTGACCATGGGCGCGACCCGTACAGGCAGAAAGCCGCCGCGCGTCGGCGACCAGCCGCTGTTCCGCCGGATGCTGATCGGCATCGTCCTGGTGATCGTCGCCTTGCTGATCGTTGCGCCGCTGGTCGTCATCGGCGTCGAGGCCTTTTCGAAGGGGTGGGCCGTCTACCGCGACACGATCATTCACCCGGATACGCTGCATGCGATCGGGCTCACGGTGTTTGCGGCGATCGTCGCCGTTCCGGTCAACACCGCCTTCGGTGTCGCGGCCGCCTGGTCGATCACCAAATTCGATTTCCGGGGCAGGCGTTTCCTGCTGGTCGTCATCGAGATCCCGTTTTCGGTCTCGCCGATTGTCGCCGGTGTCGCCTATCTCTTCGTCTACGGCCTGCAGGGCATCTTTGGCCCGATGCTGGATGAATACGGCATCAAGATCCTGTTTGCGATCCCCGGCATCATCCTCGCGTCGATGTTCGTGACAGCGCCTTTCGTCGCGCGCGAGCTGATCCCGCTGATGCAGGCGCAGGGCCGCGATCTTGAGGAGGCTGCCACCTCGCTCGGCGCGTCCGGCTGGCGGACCTTCTTCTCGGTGACATTGCCGAACATCAAATGGGCGCTGCTTTACGGCGTCGTTCTCTGCAATGCCCGCGTGATGGGCGAATTTGGTGCCGTCTCGGTCGTCTCGGGCAATATCCGCGGCCAGACCAATACGCTGCCGCTGCATATCGAGCTGCTCTATCACGACTACCAGGCGGCCGGCGCCTTTGCCGCCGCCTCCATCCTGGCGCTCATCGCCGTCTTCACCATCATTGCCAAGGTGACACTGGAGCGCCAGGGGGCCGGCCGCGTTCGGCGCCCGGCTCTGGTCACCAATCCCGCGGAGAAAACCTCATGAAAATCCGCCTCGAAAACGTCGTCAAAACCTTCGAAACCTTTCGTGCCGTGCGGGACGTCTCGCTCACGATCGAAAGCGGCGAACTCGTCGCGCTGCTCGGCCCTTCCGGTTCCGGCAAGACGACTATCCTGCGCATGGTCGCCGGCCTCGAATATGCCGATGGCGGCCATATCTATTTCGGCGATCAGGATGCCACCGATATTCCGGTACGCGACCGCGGCGTCGGTTTCGTCTTCCAGCACTACGCGCTGTTTCCGCATATGACGGTGGCGGAAAATATCGCCTTCGGCATGAGGGTCTCGAAAGTGAAGCGCGAGAAGGCGGCCATCGAGGCGCGCGTCGCAGATCTGCTGAGGTTGGTGCGCCTCGAAGGCCTGGGCGACCGGTTCCCGGCGCAGATTTCCGGCGGCCAGCGGCAGCGCGTGGCGCTTGCCCGGGCGCTGTCGGTCGATCCCAAGGTGCTGCTGCTCGACGAGCCGTTCGGTGCCCTCGACGCCAATGTGCGCCATGACCTGCGCCGCTGGCTGCGCGAGATCCACCGCGAGCTCGGCATCACCACGATCTTCGTCACCCACGATCAGGAGGAGGCGCTGGATCTCGCGGACCGCGTCGTCATCCTGAAAGACGGCCACATCATCCAGCAAGGCACGGCGGAGGAAGTCTGCCGCAACCCGCAATCCGCCTTCGTGATGAAGTTCCTCGGTGACGCCAACGTGCTCGCTGCGGAAGTCCGCGACGGCAAGGCTTACGCGAGCGGTGCCGCGATCGATGTTTCCGGAATGGCCGACGGCAAGGCGGAACTTTACGCGCGTCCCGCCGATCTCGACTGGTCCGCGCAGGGGCCGGGCATTCCGGCCAGCATCACCCGCGTGCTCGACCGCCCGGACGGCCGGCGGGTGCTGGCGACAACGGAGACCGGCGATCAGCTGGAATTCGACGTCGAGCCGGAGCGGACAGTCAAGGCGGGCGAGGGTGGTTTTGTGACATTGCGCAGGGCAAAGGTGTTTGCGCTGGGGTGAGCGCGGGAGGACGAACGGGGAGAGTGGCTCCGCCACCCCCTCATCCGCCTGCCGGCACCTTCTCCCCGCTGGGGAGAAGAGGTATGCCGCACCGTTTCGTAACCCCTTTGCCTGACTTTTCCGGAGCGCAAACGTCGCCGTTCATCCTCTCCCCTCAGGGAGAGGTACGCCGAGCGTAGCGGAGGCGGGGTGAGGGGGACGGCACCCGCAACCTCGCCGAAAACACTCAAGCCAGAAGCTCGAACGCACCCTCAGCCAATACCTCGCCATTGACGATCAGCTCGACCGGATGCCGGCCGGCATAGTGGACGCGGGTGGTGAAGTCGCGTATGGCGCGGCTGATGGCGAGTTCCAAGGTCTGGCCCGGATCGAGGGTGGCCTCCTTCCACTTGAAGACCTTCTTCGACGTGCCGCCGCCCTTCTTCACGTAATGAACGGCATAGTCGATGACGAGCTTCTGCGGCGCCGACGCCGTCGACACGAGCCTGGCCGATATCTTCACCGCCCCGCCGAGTTTCAGCGACGACGGCGTCACCGCAAAACTCTCGACCTTCACCTCGGCCTTCTCGCCGGCGCCAAGGTGGTGCAGCGCCTTGGTATCACCCTTCTTGATCAGGGTGCGCAGCGCCTGTTTCATGATCCAGGCCGTACGCGGATCGTCCTTCGGCCAGTTGGCAATCCTGTCGAATACCCAGGCAGGGTGGTCCTTGGTGATGTCGTTCAGATGGTTGGCCACCGATTTGCGCACGTAAAGGCTCGGGTCGCTCCTCAGGTTGTCGAGGATAGGCGCGACGGGCGAGGGGTCCGATATCAGGTCTCTTAACTGGAACGACCAGGGCAGGCGCGGTCGGCAACCTTCGCTCGAAAGCCGGCGAACGTGCTCGTTCTCATCGAGGGACCACCTCTCCATGACCTTCAGCGTGCGGGAAAGGTCCTTCAACAGGAAATGCCGAATGGCGAATTCCGATGAGCCGAAGCGGGTGAAGAACGCAAGTGCATCCATCGACAGGTCGAAATGGTCATGGCCGTGGAGCGCCACATATTCCGGTAGCACTATGGAGGCGAAGCCGTGGTTGATGCGCGGCGCCAGTGCCCGGAGGATTTCGAGATTGGTCGCAAAACCGCCGGGCAAGGTGTCGTGATAGACGACCGCGATCTGCCGCAGCCGCTGCATGATGCTGAGATCGTCGAGGCCAATGGAGGCGAGCGTGAGAAAGCGCTCGCCGTCAAAGTCGGGATCGATGTCCTTGGTCTCCACTGCAAAATGCTCGAGGCGGTCGCGGTTGAAGATTTCCTTCAGGAGCGGTGCTGCTTCGGTCTCAATCTCGGCCATGGGCTTTTCCGGATGTTCACTGTTTGTTTTGGTATTCGACTCGGACGCCACCGGCAAGGGCAAAAGAAAAAGCCGGCCGATGCGCGAGCACCGACCGGCATTGAGAAGTCAGTTCAAGAACCGTCAGATCAGCTCATCTGGCTGACGAAACGGGTTTCGAGATAGGCTTCGGTGGCTTCCGAGCCGCCTTCCGTCCCGTAGCCAGAGTCCTTGATGCCGCCGAACGGCACTTCCGGAAGCGCAAGGCCGTTGTGGTTGATGGTCAGCATGCCGGCTTCCACCTGGCGGCTGAGCGCATGGGCGGTCTTGACCGAGCCGGTGAAGGCGTAGGAGGCAAGGCCGAAGGGCAGGCGGTTGGCTTCTGCGATCGCGTCGTCGTAATGGGAGAAGCGGTTGATGATCGCGACCGGGCCGAACGGCTCGTCGTTCATGATCTTGGCCGAGGTCGGCACTTCGGACAGAACCGTCGGCTCGAAGAAGTGGCCCTTGTTGCCGATGCGGTGGCCGCCGGTCTTCAGCTCGCCGCCGTGGGTGATGGCGTCCTGGATCAGCGCTTCCATCGCCGGGATGCGGCGCTCGTTGGCGAGCGGGCCCATGCCGACGCCGTCTTCCAGGCCGTTGCCGACCTTGATCGCCTGTGCCGCCTTGACGAAACCGGCGGTGAACTTGTCGGCGATGCCGTCCTGAACCAAGAAGCGGGTCGGTGCGACGCAGACTTGGCCGGCATTGCGGAATTTCGACATGGCGGTGACTTCGATCGCCTTTTCGAGGTCGGCATCGTCGAAGATCATCACCGGCGCATGGCCGCCGAGTTCCATCGTGGCGCGCTTCATGTGCTTGCCGGCGAGGGCCGCCAGATGCTTGCCGACCGGGGTGGAGCCGGTGAACGAGATCTTGCGGATGACCGGATGCGGAATCAGGTATTCGGAAATTTCGGCCGGAATGCCATAGACGAGGTTGATGACGCCTGCGGGCACGCCGGCATCGATGAAGGCACGGATCAGCTCGGCGGGCGAGGCAGGGGTTTCCTCAGGCGCCTTGACGATGATCGAGCAACCGGTGGCAACGGCTGCGGAGAGCTTGCGGACCACCTGGTTAAGCGGGAAATTCCAGGGCGTGAAGGCTGCGACCGGACCGACCGGCACCTTTATCGCGAGCTGCGAGACGCCGGCGAAGCGGGCCGGGATGACCTGGCCATAGGTGCGGCGCGCCTCTTCGGCGAACCAGTCGATCGTGTCGGCGGCGCCCATGACTTCCATCTTCGACTGGGCGAGCGGCTTGCCCTGTTCGCGGGTCATGTAATAGGCGATCTGGTCGACGCGCTGGCGCAGCAGGTCGGCAGCCTTGCGCATCAGCTTGGAGCGGTCGAAGGGCGAGGTGTCGCGCCAGATCCTGAAACCCTTTTCGGCGGCTTCCAGCGCCAGGTCCAGGTCCGCCTTGCGGGCATGGGCGATCTTCCCAATCACTTCTTCCGTCGCGGGATCGGAAACGTCGATGGTCTCGCCGCCGATGGCATCGCGCCATTCGCCGTTGATGAAAAGCTTGACGTCGGGATAGCTGTGCATGGTGTCTACTTTCGTTTCAAGGCTGGAAACGCCGCTTTTGGGCGTGGGAGAAGGAGCGGGAATGTCAGTCTGCGACCTAAAATAATTGACAGGAACAATCAACGTCCATGTGGCAACATTCATAGGGCGCGGGATGAAGTCTGGACTTCGTTCTCCCTAAAGATAGGGTGGCGTGCAGGCGCTTACCACCTCGCAGCGCTCGGTTCCGACGTTACGATATCGGTGCGGCTGGCGGCTGTCGAAGAGGAAGGCGTCGCCCTTTTTGAGGATGCGCGTCTGGCCGCCGACGGTCAGCTCCAGTTCGCCGGCGACGACCACGCCGCCTTCTTCGGCATCATGCTGCAGCATGGTCTCGCCGGTATCGGCGCCGGGCTCGTAGAACTCGTGGAAAATCTGGACGCTGTGGGATTTGGCGTCGCCGACCTGCAGCAGCGTCAAAGCGCCGGTCGAAAGCGGCGTCAGTTCATCGGCGCGGTAGAACACCTGGTCGACCGGCGGCAGCGTCAGCGCGAAAAAGTCGGTCAGCGGATAGTTGATTGCCTCGAGGATTTTCTTCAACGAGGCGACCGAAGGGCTCACCTTGTTTTTCTCGATCAGCGAGACAAGGGAATGGGTGACGCCCGCCTTGACCGCCAGCGCCCGCTGCGACAGGCCGTGCTGCTTGCGCACCAGACAAAGACGCTCGCCGACATTGAAACCGCCACCGGCCCCTTCCGCCGCATTCTCCATGGCGTGCATTCTTCAAAACGACCTTTGTTTCATTTCCTCGCCGCCGATCACGGCAGCGTTTCACTGATACACCGAAGGTGGGAATTTCTCCAATGACGAAAAACGGCGCGGTTGGTGAGGGGATGCAAGTTTTTTTCGGCTGGATGTCGGATTAGCGAAAGCACGTTCGTCTTTGAGATATGGTCGCCATCGGCGACCGCGCAACCAGTTGAAAAGGGAGAAATGCAATGGCGAAGAACACGGTCTGCTTATGGTTCGACAAGGACGCCGAGGAGGCTGCCCGCTTCTATGCCGAAACTTTTCCGGATAGCGCGGTCGGCGCCGTAATGCGCGCGCCCGGCGATTACCCGGACGGCAAGCAAGGAGACGTACTTGTCGTGGAATTCACCGTTGCCGGAGTGGCGTGCATCGGCCTGAACGGCGGCCCGACCTTCAAGCACAACGAAGCGTTTTCCTTCCAGATCTCGACCGAGGACCAGGAAGAGACCGATCGCTACTGGAACGCCATCGTCGGTAACGGCGGTCAGGAAAGCGAATGCAGCTGGTGCAAGGATAGATGGGGTATCTCCTGGCAGATCACGCCGCGTGTCCTCATTGAAGCCCTGGCTGTCGGCGGCGGCGAGGCGAAACGTGCCTTCGAGGCGATGATGACCATGAAGAAGATCGACGTCGCTGCGATCGAAGCTGCCCGGCGGGGTTAAGGCGACATCCCCCAATTTGGGTTCATCGCCGGCTGGCCATGTCAGCCGGCGGAAGAAGCGGCTTGGATCGAACAGGGCCGCAAGACCAGGAAGCCGCGCTTCGACGCGCTGGACGAAGTCGTCGACGCTTTGAAACGGAAGGAGAAAATCGATGGGCAAGAGTGTGAGTGACGGTCGAACGGTGGTCGAACGGAGATCCGAGCGCGAACTCGTCGTGACGCGCAGCTTCAACGCCCCGGTTCGCCTCGTATACGATGCGTGGACCAAGCCCGAATTGTTCAAGCAGTGGTGGGCGCCGAAATCCAGCGGCGTCCCGCTTCTTTCCTGCGAGATGGATGCTCGCACCGGCGGCGGCTATAGCGTGACGTTCGGACATGACGCCGACAATTCCATGACCTTCTTCGGCAAATATCTCGAAGTGTCGCCGCTGTCGCGCCTCGTCTGGACGAATGACGAAAGCGAAAACGGCTCCGTCACGACGGTCACCTTCGAAGAACGGGATGGCAAGACGTTGCTGGTCCTCAGCGAACTCTATCCTTCCAAGGAAGCGTGCGACGAATCTTGTGCCGGCATGGAGGGTGCGATGCCCGAACAGTTCGGGCAGCTGGATGAACTTCTCGTCACCCTGGGCGCGAGCGCCTAACCTCACGATCGCTGTTTGGCTGAAACACGGGAACAAAAAGGCCCGGCGCGCTGGAAGCGACCGGGCTGATTTGCCGAAGAGGCTAAAGCCCTTCTCAGAAAAACGCCTGGATGCCCGTCTGTGCGCGGCCCAAAATCAGTGCGTGGACGTCGTGCGTGCCCTCGTAGGTATTGACCGTTTCGAGGTTCTGCGAGTGGCGCATGACATGGTATTCGATCTGGATGCCGTTGCCGCCGTGCATGTCGCGGGCAGCCCGAGCGATGTCGAGCGCCTTGCCGCAGTTGTTGCGCTTGACGATCGAGATCATTTCCGGGGCCATCTTGTGCTGGTCCATCAGCTGGCCGACACGGAGCGAAGCCTGCAGGCCGAGCGCGATTTCGGTCTGCATGTCGGCGAGCTTCTTCTGGTAGAGCTGCATGCCGGCGAGCGGCTTGCCGAACTGCTTGCGATCAAGACCGTACTGGCGGGCGCGGAACCAGCAGTCTTCCGCCGCACCCATGACGCCCCAGGAAATGCCGTAGCGGGCGCGGTTGAGGCAGCCGAAGGGCCCCTTGAGGCCCGAGACGTTCGGCAGGATCGCGTCTTCGCCGACTTCGACGCTGTCCATGACGATCTCGCCGGTGATCGAGGCGCGCAGCGACAGCTTGCCGCCGATCTTCGGGGCGGAAAGGCCCTTCATGCCCTTTTCGAGCACGAAACCGCGGATCTCGTTGTTATGGGCTTCCGATTTCGCCCAGACGACGAAGACGTCTGCGATCGGGGCGTTGGAAATCCACATCTTGGAGCCGCGCAGGCGATAACCGCCCTCGATCTTTTCGGCGCGGGTCTTCATACCGCCCGGATCGGAGCCGGCATCCGGTTCGGTCAGGCCGAAACAGCCGATCAGCTCGCCGGAGACGAGGCCGGGGAGATACTTCTTTTTCTGCTCGTCGGAGCCGTAGGCAAAGATCGGGTAGATGACCAGCGACGACTGCACGCTCATCATCGAGCGGTAGCCACTGTCGATGCGTTCGATCTCGCGGGCGACGAGGCCGTAGGCGACATAGGAGGCGTTGGCGGCGCCGTATTCCTCCGGCAGGGTCACGCCGAGCAGGCCGGTCTGGCCCATCAGCTTGAAGAGGCCCTTGTCGGTGGTTTCATCCAGATAGGCTTCCTGGACGCGCGGCAGGAGTTCGGCCTTGGCGAAGGCTGCAGCCGCATCGCGGATCATCCGCTCCTCGTCGGTCAGCTGTTCTTCGAGAAGAAAAGGATCGTTCCAGGAAAAAGCCAAGGGTCTGCCTCCGGTTTGAAATCTGGCAAATTGAAGTTTAAAGAATTATCGCCAGCTCAGCGCCCGAGAGCAAGCACCGTTTACTCATTGGGCCATGATCTATAGTAATAGGCAATGGTCAGCCTCTCGCGAAAATTGCTACCCTCCACCTCCGCGCTCGCGGCCTTCGATTCCGTCGCCCGGCTCGGCAGTTTCTCAGGGGCTGCCGAAGAGCTGTCGCTGACGCAGGGGGCGATCAGCCGGCAGGTTTCGGGGCTGGAGGAGCAGCTCGGTATCCAGCTTTTCGACCGCACCAGCCGGGGCGTCAGCCTCACATCCGCGGGGGCGGAATATGCCAAGGTCGTGGCGAGCGCACTGTCGCAGATCCGCTCCGCTTCATTGCAGGTCATGACCAAACGGCATAGCGACCAGTTGAACCTCGCGATCCTGCCGACCTTCGGCACCCGCTGGCTGATGCCGCGCATCCCGCAATTCGTCGCCCGCCATCCGGAGATCACCCTCAATTTCGCCACCCGTATCGGCGTCTTCGATTTCGACCGCGATGGCATCGACATGGCGATCCATATTGGTCAGCCGGACTGGTCGGGAGCGGAATGCACCTTCCTGATGGATGAAATGGTGGCGCCGGTCTGTTCTCCCGCGTTCCTCGCCTCGCATCCGATTAGAAAGGGCGAGGACCTCATGCGCCTGCCGCTGCTGCACATGGCCTCCCGACCGGGCGCCTGGAACCACTGGTTCGAGAGCCTCGGCGTTTCCGGCACGCCGTCGCAGGGCATGCGGTTCGAGCAGTTCGGCAGCGTGGCGCAGGCCTGTATCGCCAGCCTGGGCGTGGCGCTGATGCCGCTCTTCCTGATCGACTCGGAACTGGCGACCGGCCAGATCGTCGAGGCTTTCCCGCATCAGGTGACGAGCCCCAGCGCTTATTATGCGGTTGCGCCTGTGAGCAAGAGGGATTTCCGGCCGGTGGTGGCGTTTCGGGCGTGGCTGCTGGAGGAGGTCGGGCGGTATCGGGAAGAGGTTGTGGGCTGGTAGAGCGGGTGCGTGGAGCCCCTCCCCCTTGAGGGGAGGGGTTGGGGAGGGGACTTCGCTCCGCATCAAAACCCCTCCCGCCTGCCGGCCACCCTCCCCACAAGGGGGAGGGTTAAGTTTGCCGCGCCGCCTCGGTTAAAGCCTCGGCCGCCGATCAAACCATTCCGTCGCCGCCTCATAAGCAAGCGCAATCTCCAGTACCGCCTTGTCCGCACGTGGGCGGCCGATGATCTGGATGCCGTTCGGCAGGCCGTTGTCGCCGAAACCTGCGGGCATGGCGGCGACCGGCAGGCCGGCCATCGAGGCGGGGATCACGACCTCCATCCAGCGATGATAGGTATCCATTGTCCGGCCGCCGATTTCCTTCGGCCAATGGGTGCCGGCATCGAAGGGAAAGACCTGGGCGGAGGGCAGGATCAGGTAGTCGTAGCGGTCGAATACCGTCAGCAGATACTGATACCAGGCGCTGCGGCGCTTCGAGGCGAAATGGACTTCGCGGGCGGTCATGTCGAGGCCGCGCTCGATTTCCCAGATGATCTCGGGCTTCATCTTGGCGCGCTTTTCCGGATCGTCATAGTTGTCGCGCATGCCGCTGGCGGTCAGCCAGCTCCTCAGCGTCGTCCAGGAGCGCCAGACATCCGCCATGTCGAAATCGGGCACCATCTCATCGACGTTGCAGCCGATCTTCTTGAAAACCGGCAATGCCGAGCGGCAGAGTTCCAGCACGCCGGGCTCGAAGGGCAGGTAACCGCCGAGATCGCCGAGCCAGGCGATGCGGGCGCCTGAGAAATCGCGGCCCTCCTGCGGCGTCAGGTCCTCGGTCGGCAAGGACAGGGGATCGCGCGGATCGTAGCCGGCTTGTGTGGAAAGCAGGGCGGCGACATCGCGCACCGTGCGGCCCATCGGGCCGAGCACCGAAAGCTGCCCCAAGAAGGTTTCGGGCTTGAGGGAGGAGGGGACGCGGCCGAAGCTCGGGCGGAAACCGACGACGTTGTTGAAGGCGGCGGGGTTGCGCAGCGAACCCATCTGATCGCCGCCATCGGCCACCGGCAGGAGGTGGGCGGAGAGAGCCGCGGCCGCGCCGCCGCTCGATCCGCCGACGGTCTTTGTGAGGTCGTAGGGGTTTCTGGTGACGCCATGCACCGGGTTGTAGCTCTGCGAGCCGAGGCCCTGTTCGGGCGTATTGGTCTTGCCGATGATGATCGCACCGGCTGCCCGGATGCGCTCGACCATCACCTCGTCCTTCTCAGGTACGAAATCGGCGAAGATCGGCGAGCCGTAGGTGCAGCGGATGCCCTTTACCTCGCAGAGATCCTTGATGGCGATCGGCATTCCATGCATCCAGCCGCGCGACCTGCCAGCGGCAAGCTCGGCGTCGCATCCAGCCGCCTCGGCCAGGAGTTCGTCGCGGCCGCGCAAGCTGACGATTGCGTTGATCGCCGGATTGAGCCGGTCGATCCGGTCGAGATAGGCCGTCACCACGGCGGCGCAGGACGCCCGGCCGTCATGAATCGCCTCCGAAAGTGCGGTTGCCGAAAGCCCGGTGATCTCGTCGTTATTCATCACTCTTCCCTCATGAATACCCAAGGATTTCCACTGGTCGAAGGCAAAGAGTCAAGGCAGGATGTGGGGATATTGGTCGGTCCGCAATTACAAACGACTCGACAAAGCCTTTTCATCAAAGTATGCGTGCTTAAACGTTTAATCAGAGACTGCCATGGCTTCACCCCGTCCCGGCTCCAACATGAGCGCAATTGCCGCCGCGCTTGGCGTGTCGGCTGCGACCGTGTCGAATGCGCTTTCCGGCAAGGGACGCGTGTCGCCGGAGCTCATCGAAAAGGTGCGGGCCAAGGCAAGCGAGCTCGGTTACGTGCCGAGCCTCACCGCGCGGGCGTTGCGTACCGGCCGCACCGGCGTGCTCGGCCTCGTGCTGCCCGATATCGCCAATCCGCTCTTCCCGCAGATTGCCCAGGCGATCGAGAACGCCGCCTCGAATGCCGGTTACGGCGTTCTGATCGCCGACTCCCGCGGCGATATCGCCAAGCAGACCGAGGCGATCGGCCGGCTTCTGGAACGCGGCGTCGATGGCATGGTCATCGTGCCCCGGCGCGGTACGCGGATCGCCGATATCGGCTGCCCCGTCGCAGTCATCGACACGCCCTCCACCCCCGGCAACACGGTCTCCGCCGATCACTGGGAAGGTGGCGCCCAGATGGGCCGGCATCTCGTTTCACTCGGCCATCGCAAGGTGCTGCTGATCGGCACCAGCGCCTTCTCCAACGTACAGAACGACCGGATCGGCGGGCTGAAGGCGGGCCTCGGGCCGGATGTCGAATGCGATACGATGTGGATCGAGAAGGTCGAGGCGGTTTCGGGCGAAGGCTGCCCGCTCGGTCTGGCGGACAAGGCCAGGGCGGGTTTTACGGCCTTTGCGGCTGTCTCCGATCTTTCGGCGCTTCGGGCGTTGACGGAACTGCAGCGCGCCGGCATCGGCGTGCCGGAAATGGTCAGCGTCGCCGGTTTCGACGATCTCATCTGGTCCCCGGTCGTCACGCCGGCGCTCACCACCGTGCGCATGGACATGGCAACGATCGCCGACCTGGCGATCGCAGCCCTCATCCGCGCCATCGAGGAGGAAGGCGACGAGGAAGAGGCGCTTGCCGGAAATGTGACCTCCGAGACCGACCGGGTCCCGATGCAGCTCATCGTGCGCCAATCAACGGGTGCTCCGCACGCCGGTGGCGCACCGAATTTACATGCCAGAACCCCCAACAAACCGACAGCAGGAGAAGTCACATCATGAACAAGGTCATTCTTGCGTCGGGCGCCGCCCTGATGCTCACCCTGGGTGCCGCGCAAACCCCGGCCCTGGCCCAGGAAAAGACGCTGACGATTTCCGTCTATGCGCTGGCCCAGGACGAATACAAGCAGATCGTCTACGATCCCTTCCAGAAGATCTGCGGCTGCAAACTGGTCGTCGAGACCGGCAACAGCGTCGAGCGCCTCGCCAAGATGGAAGCCAACAAGGCCAACCCAGTTGTCGACATGGCCGTCGTTTCGATGGCCGATGCGCTTGCCGCCTCCCGCGCCGGCCTGATCGACAAGGTCGATACCTCGAAGCTCTCCAACTTCGGCAAGCTCTATGACGTCGCCAAGGACCCGAACAAGGACGGCATGAGCGTCGGCTACACGTTCTACGCCACCTCGATCGCCTATCGCTCCGACAAGATGAAGATCGACAGCTGGGCCGATCTGCTGAAGCCGGAATATGCAAGCCATGTCGCATGGCCGAATGTCACCACCAACCAGGGCCCGCCGGCGCTCTACATGCTGGGCCTTGCTCTGGCCAAGGACACGGCTGACCTCAAGGCTCCGATCGAAGCGGTCGGCGCCAAGAAGGCCGAGATCGTCACCTTCTATGAAAAGTCCTCGCAGCTCGTGCAGCTGATGCAGCAGGAAGAAATCTGGGCGGCGCCGATCGGCCGCTTCACCTGGGCTCCCTTCACCAAGCTCGCCTTCCCGATCGCCTGGGCCACCCCGAAGGAAGGCCAGACCGGCGGCATGAACGTCATGATCACCACCAAGGGTTCCAAGAACAAGGAGCTGGCGCTGCAGTTCATGGATTATTGGCTGTCCACCGAGGTGCAGACCAAGCTCGCCGAAAAGCTGATCGACAGCCCGGCCAACAAGGACGTCAAGCTGCCTGACGCGATCGCCAACAACCTCACCTATGGCGAGGAAACCGCAAAGAGCCTGAAGCTGATCCCGTCCGCCGTCGCCCTCGACAACCGCGCCGGATGGCTCAAGACTTGGAACGAGAAGGTCGGGCAGTAAGAGAGAAGCACCCCCTCACCCGGCCTCCGCTTCGCTCGGCCACCCTCTCCTCGAGGGGAGAGGAGGAGCGGCGACGGCGCGGCATATTTCTTCTCCCCAGCGGGGAGAAGGTGCCGGCAGGCGGATGAGGGGGCTGTGCTTCAACCGGACGATAGCGGAGACCACCACCAATGTTCCAGAACAGGGCTGAAGCGCTGGCACTTGCGCTGCCGGCCGCGATCTTCGCGGCGGCGGTGTTTCTCGTGCCCGTGGTGATCCTGCTATCGGACGGATTTCGCGTGCCGACCGGCGGCTGGACGATCTCCGCCTATACGGATTTCTTCTCCAATCCGCTGAACCAGGCCGTCTTCCTGCGCACGCTCAGGCTCGGCGCTCTCGTTACCGTTGCCTCGGCTGTGATCGGTTATGCGGCGGCGTTCGCGATCGTCAGCCTGGAGCCCGGCGCCAAGGGCAAGGTCACCGGCCTCGTCGTGCTGCCGCTGATGATTTCCCCGGTCGCCCGCACCTATGCCTGGATCGTCATCCTCGGCCGCACCGGCATCGTCAACCAGGCTTTCCTAGCGCTCGGCATCACTGAAGCGCCGCTGCGCATCCTGTTTTCCGAAACGGCGATCTTCATCGGCCTCCTGCAGCTCTTCCTGCCGCTGATGATCATCTCGCTGATCTCGGCGCTCGAAAACATGCCGAAGGACGCCATTCCGGCGGCCCGAGTGCTCGGCGCCAACTGGTTCCAGGTGTTCTGGAAGGTCGTGCTGCCGCTCACCAAGGAAGGCCTCGTGATCGGCGGCACGCTGGTCTTCACCGGCTCGCTGACCGCCTATATCACCCCCGCCATTCTCGGCGGTTCCAAGGTGCTGATGCTCGAAACGCTGCTCTACCAGCAGGTTTCGGTCTCCAACAATTTCGTCGCGGCGAGCGTCATTGCCTTCATCCTGATCGTCATGAGCTTTGCCGCCAACATTCTCCTCAAACGCGTCGCCACGGCACGCAACAAGCAGAGGAGCCCGCAATGACGGCGCGCAGCCTCTTCATCCCGGTCACGCTCTTTCTCGTGATCGCCTTCCTGATCGGGCCGTTCCTGATCATCGTCGCGGCCTCCTTCTCGGCCGGCGAAACGCTTGCCTTCCCGCCGCAGGGTTTTTCGCTGCGCTGGATCGCCAAGGTGTTTACCGTGGAAAGTTTCCGCGCCTCGTTCGGCATGTCGCTGTTTCTCGCGATCGGTGGCACGGCGGCGGCGCTCATCCTCGGCATTCCGGCCTCCTACGCCCTGTCGCGCTACAAGCTGCCGGGAGCGGAGATCGTTCGCACCGTCGTCTCGGCGCCGATCATCGTGCCGGGCATCATCGTCGGCCTGGCGCTCTTGCGTTATATCGTCGTGCCCTTCCAGGTCGGTATCACGCTGGCGCTGTTCCTCGCCCATACTGCGCTGGTGCTGCCCTATGCGGTGCGGGTCGTGTCGGCCAGCCTCGACAACCTGCGCTCCGATATCGAGGAGGCGGCGGTTCTGCTCGGCTCGTCGCGGCTCGGGGCCTTCTTCCGGGTGGTGATGCCGAACATCCGCGGCGGCATCATGTCGGCCTTCATCCTCGGCTTCGTCACTAGCTTCAACCAGGTGCCGGTGTCGCTGTTCCTCTCGGGGCCGGGCGTGCGCACCCTGCCGGTCGACATGATCGCCTATATGGAAATCGTCTTCGATCCGTCCGTCGCAGCGCTCTCTTCGCTGCTCGCCTTCCTCTCCATCGGCATCGTTTTTATCGCCGAACGTTTCCTGGGGTTCTCCCGCTATGTCTGACGCGTCCTATCTCTCGCTTGAAAAGCTGACGCTCGCCTATGGCGATTCCGTCGCCGTGGCGAACCTCGATCTTAACATCCGCAAGAGCGAACTGATCGCGCTGCTCGGCCCGTCGGGCTGCGGCAAGACGACGACGATGCGCGCCATTGCGGGCCTGTTGCCGGTCAAAAGCGGTCATGTCCGCCTCGACGGCGCTGACATTACCCGCGTGCCCGCCAACAAGCGTGCGGTCGGCCTGATGTTCCAGTCCTATGCGCTGTTCCCGCATCTCTCCGTCTACGAGAACGTCGCTTTCGGGCTGAAGCTCAAGGGCATGCGCGGCACCGAGCTTGACACCAAGGTCCAGTCCGGCCTGAAATCCGTCGGCTTGTCCGCCTTCGCCAACCGCAAACCAGCGGAGCTTTCCGGCGGCCAGCAACAGCGCGTTGCGCTTGCCCGCTCGATGGTGATGGAGCCGAAAGTGCTGCTGCTCGACGAGCCGCTCTCCAATCTCGACGCCCGGCTGCGGCTGGAAATGCGCACCGAGTTGCAGCGCGTCCAGAAGGAGACCGGCGTGACGATGATCTTCGTCACCCACGACCAGGCCGAAGCTTTGGCGCTCGCCGACCGCATTGTGGTCATGAAGAGCGGTAAGATAGAGCAGATCGGTTCGCCGGAAGACATCTACAACCGCCCGACATCGTCCTTCGTGGCGGACTTTGTCGGGTTCGAAAACATTTTCCCGATCGAAAACGGAAAGATGAAGACCAGCGCAGGTCTCATCGATCTCTCGGGTGAGGCCCCTTCAGCGGCGGGTCTTGCCTGGCGGCCGCGTATGGTGACCCTGGGGACAGGTCCTTTCCAGGGCACCGTGCGCGGTACATCGTTTGCCGGCGATAGCCGAGAATATCTGCTCGACACCGCGTTTGGCCCGATCAAGGCCGAGGTGGAGGCAAGCCAGCCGGCGCATGTGCTCGGCGATGCTCTCACCTTCGACCTGCCGGCGGAACGCGCCGCTCCTCTTTCCCGATTTGTGTGAGGCTGGTCGATATGGGTATCTGGATCGACACCGACATGGGGTTCGACGACATCGCCGCGATCATGGTCGCCGCGCATGCGGGGCTCGGCATCGACGGTGTTTCGCTGGTCTATGGCAATGCGCCAATCGAACACGTCCGTAAAAACGCGGCCGGCGCGTCCTCCGCCTTCGTCTGGCCGTTCCCGGTGCATGTCGGCCGCGCCGCGCCGGTTCTCGGCAGATTGGAAACCGCGACCAACGTGCTTGGCCAGACCGGCATCCCGACCGTGGGCCAGGCCCTGCCGGAAGCACCGGACGCATTCCACGTAGATGCGTTCGAAGCACTCTGCGCCTGGCTCGAAAAGGGCAAGGGTGATGGTGAGGAGGCGGGTGAACGCCGGATCATGGCGCTCGGCCCGCTTACCAATATCGCGGCGGTGGCACTCGCCCGGCCGGATCTTGCGGCCAAGATCACCGATCTCACCTGGATGGGCGGCGGTGTCACCACCGGCAACCATACGGCATCCGCCGAGTTCAACGCCTTTGCCGACCCGGAAGCGCTGGCGATCGTGCTCGCCCACAAGATCCCGTTGCGGATGGTCGACCTCGACCTCTGCCGCAAGGTTCTCTGCGCGCCGGACGACGTCGCGCCGATCCGGGCGGCGGGCGGGCGCAATGCGGAGCTGGTCGCGGATCTTCTCGCCGGTTTCGTCGCCATCGCCACCAGCCGCGGTCGCCCGGCCATGGCGCTCTACGATGCGGTCGCAGCCGTTGCCTTCGTCTTTCCCGAACATGTCGCCTGGCGCGAGGCGCGCCTCGATGTCGAACTTTCCGGCACGCTGACGCGAGGCCGGACCGTCGTCGAGACGCGCGCCGGCCGGGGCGAATTCAATGCTGCCTATGGCGTCGAGATCGACGTGGAGAAGGCGAGAGCCATCATTCTTGAAACACTGCGGGCAGAGGCAAGCTGGTGAAGAGTATCATCTCGAGCGTACAGGAATTTACCGAACCGGCCTTACGTGACCGCGCCGTCACCGCCGCGCGCGGCGATGCGCCGTTCGACATCCTGATATCGGGCGGCACGCTGGTCGACATGGTGACGGGCGAATTACGCCTCGCCGATATCGGTCTCGTCGGGCCGGTAATCGCCAGCGTCCATGAGGCCGGTTCCCGTTTGGATGCCGCCGAGATCGTCGACGCGACGGGGACGTTCATGTCGCCCGGCCTCATCGACACGCATATGCATATCGAAAGCTCGATGGTGACGCCGGCGACCTATGCCGGCGCCGTGCTGCCGCGCGGCGTGACGACCATCGTCTGGGATCCGCATGAATTCGGCAACGTGCACGGGACCGAAGGCGTCGCCTGGGCGCTGGAGGCGGTGAAGCCGCTGCCTCTGCGCGCCGTGGTCCTGGCGCCGTCCTGCGTGCCGTCCGCGCCCGGCCTCGAAATGGCCGGCGCCGATTTCGACGCGGCGACGATCGAGGAAATGCTGTTCTGGCCGAAGATCGGCGGGCTTGCCGAGGTCATGAACATGCGCGGTGTCATCGACCGCGATCCGCGCATGAGTGGCATCGTGCAGGCGGCGCTGGTGTCGGAAAAGCTGGTCTGCGGCCACGCCCGCAGTCTGGCCGGGCCGGACCTCGCCGCCTTCATGGCGTCGGGCATCACCTCCGACCACGAGCTCGTCTCCGCCGCCGACCTGATGGCGAAGCTGCGTGCCGGACTGACCATAGAGATGCGCGGTTCGCACGATCACCTGCTGCCGGAATTCGTCGAGGCGCTCAACGCGCTCGGCCGTCTGCCGCAGACGGTGACGCTCTGCACCGACGACGTCTTCCCGGACGATCTCGTTGAGGGCGGCGGTCTCGACGACGTGGTGCGCCGGCTGGTGCGCTACGGGATGAAACCGGAATGGGCGCTGCAGGCGGCTACCCTGAACGCGTCGGCCCGCATTGGCCGCGCCGACCTTGGACTGATCGCCGTCGGTCGCCGGGCCGATATCGTCCTCTTCGAGGATCTCACGGATTTCCGTGCCCGCCATGTCTTTGCCAGCGGTACGCTGATCGCGCGTGACGGCGTCATGACCGTCGAACTTCCTACGACCGACCCCTGCGTCCTGCAGGATTCGGTCAAGCTCAAGCCGCTTCAGGCGGGGAATTTCAAGCTGCCCGCCGAGGGCCGCAAAGTCAGGCTGGCGACGATCGATCGTCCACGCTTCACGAACTGGGGGCAGACGGATGCGGATGTCGTCGATGGTTACGTGGTACCCCCGGAGGGCACGACGTTGATCGCCGTGACCCACCGCCACGGCCGGGCCGACAGCCGCACCCGTCTTGGGTTCTTGACTGGCTGGGGCACTTGGACGGGCGCATTCGCCACCACGCTCGCCCATGACAGCCATAACCTCACCGTCTTCGGGTCCGACCCGGCCGACATGGCAGCCGCCGCCAATGCGGTGATCGAAGCCGGCGGCGGCATGGCGGTTGCAACCGGCGGCAAGGTCGAAGTCCTGTTGCCGCTGCCTCTTTCCGGCCTTGTCTCCGAAGCGCCGATGCCGGAGGTTGCTGAGGGCTTCCGAGACATCCGCGCTGTCATGGACCGCATTGTCGACTGGCAACCGCCCTATCTCGTCTTCAAGGCCTGTTTCGGCGCGACGCTTGCCTGCAATCCCGGGCCGCACCAGACGGATCGCGGCATTGCCGATGTCGCCACCGGCAGGCTATTGGAATCGCCGATCCTCGAAATTCTCGAATAGGAAAAGCGAATGCAGCCGCATGATTTCTGGCAGGACGTCTACCCAATGGGTTCGTTCGAGCGGGCAGGGCCGTTTTCCGGCTTCTACCCGGCGACACTCGATGACGGCCGCCAGATCCGGTTGCCGATCCGGCCGCTGGCCGACGGCGAACATGCGCTGGCGTCGTTGATCGTCAACCAGGCGAGTTTCGACGTTCAGGACGTGCTTGCCGCCGATCTGGCGCCGAAGATCGCCGCCTTTCGCCCGGAAGTCATCGTCGGCCTGCCGACGCTCGGCCTGACGCTCGCCGCCGCCGTTGCGCGTGCCCTCGGCTACGCCCGTTACGTCCCGCTCGGGACCTCGCGAAAATTCTGGTACGACGAGAGCCTCTCGGTGCCACTTTCTTCGATCACCACTCCCGAACAGCAGAAACGCCTCTATGTCGATCCGCGCATGCTGCCGCTGATAAAGGGTAAACGCGTCGCGTTGATCGACGACGTGATTTCCAGCGGCACCTCGATCGTCTCCGGGCTCACGCTTATGGCCTCGCTCGGCATCGAGCCGGTGGTTATCGGCGCTGCCATGCTGCAGTCGGAGCGCTGGCACGACAAGCTCGATGCGTTCGGTCCGCAATGGCGGCCGCGGGTAGCGGGCGTTTTCAGGACTCCGATGCTGAAGAAGGCGGGCGAGGGGAACTGGACGGCCTGACGCGTTTTCCGGCTTGCGAAAGAGGATCGGCGGACTAGGATCGGCGCATTGCTCACCTTGGAACTTTCACAAGAAAATCGGGAATAGACTTCATGGAACTGGTGTTCGACGGCCATAACGACGTGCTCCTGCGGCTCTGGCGGAACATGAAGGCGGGCGGCGATCCGATCGCGGAGTTTGCCAAGGGCACGCAAGGCGGCCATATCGACGGGCCGCGTGCCAAGGCTGGCGGGCTCGCCGGTGGTCTCTGCGCCATCTATATCCCGTCCGGCGAACTGGTTCTGAAAGAACCCGATCAGAACGGCCATTACGTCACGCCGCTGTCTGTCCCGCTCGATCATCTTCCGTCGCTGACGACTGCGCTCGAAATGGCATCGATCGCGCTGCGACTCGACCGCGCCGGCGCCTGGCGGCTCTGCCGAACGACGGCGGAGGTTCGCAAGGCGATGGACGACGGCATCTTTGCCGCCGTCATGCACATGGAAGGCTGCGAGGCGATCGATCCGGATCTCGACAATCTCGAGGTCTTCTACGCCGCCGGGCTGCGTTCGCTCGGCCCGGTCTGGAGCCGCCACAACATTTTCGGCCATGGCGTGCCGTTTGCCTATCCGATGTCTCCCGACACCGGCCCCGGCCTTACCGACCATGGTTTCGAACTGGTCAGGGCCTGCAACACGCTCGGCATCCTGATCGATCTGGCGCATATCACCGAGAAGGGCTTCTGGGATGTGGCGAAGACCTCCGACCAGCCGTTGATCGCCAGCCATTCGAACGCGCATGCGCTGACGCCGGTCGCCCGCAACCTCACCGACCGCCAGCTTGACGCGGTCAAGGAGAGTGGCGGCCTCGTCGGCCTCAACTATGCCGTGACCATGCTGCGCCCCGACGGCCGCGACAATGTCGCGACGCCGCTTTCGGACATGGTGCGCCATATCGACCACATGGTGCAACGCATGGGCATCGATCACGTAGCGCTCGGATCGGACTTCGACGGCGCCTCGATTCCTGAAGAAATACATGATGCTGCGGGCAATCAAAATCTGGTTGCGGCGCTCAAGCGAGCGGGCTACGCTGACGCAGAGTTGAAAAAGCTATGCCGGGAAAACTGGCTCAGAGTTTTGGGGAAGGCCTGGCACGAATAGGCTTCTTTTCCAAAGTTCGAACGAACAAAAACAGGGGAACTTACATGATCCATTCGCTCAACAAGAACCTTCGAGTGTTGTCCACCAGCGTGGCACTCGGGCTGCTGCTATCGGTGGCACCGCAGGCCTTTGCCGCGACGCCGGCCGATACGCTCGTCGAAGGCTTTGCGATCGACGACATCATCACGATTGATCCGGGCGAAGCGTTCGAGTTGTCGACTGCCGAGATCACCGCCAATTGCTACAGCAAGCTCGTCATGCTGGACCCGGCGGATACCTCCAAGGTGATCGGCGACCTGGCCGAGAGCTGGACTACGTCTGGCGACGGCCTCACCTACACGTTCAAGCTGAAATCCGGCCTGAAATTCGCGTCCGGCAACCCGATCACCGCCGCCGATGTCGCCTATTCCTTCGAGCGCGCGGTCAAGCTCGACAAGTCGCCGGCCTTCCTGCTCACCCAATTCGGCCTGACGGGCGACAATGTCGCAGAAAAGGCGAAGGCCACCGACGATACGACCTTCGTATTCACCGTGGACAAGCCCTATGCCCCGAGCTTCGTGCTGAACGTGCTGACCGCCACGGTCGCTTCCGTCGTCGACAAGAAGGTCGTGATGGAACATGCCAAGAAGATGACGCCGAATGCCGACTACAAATACGACACGGATTTCGGCAATGAGTGGATGAAGACCGGCTATGCTGGCTCCGGGCCATACAAGACGATGGCCTGGCGCGCAAACGAAGCCGTCATCATGGAGGTCAACCCCAACTACTACGGCGAAAAACCGAAGCTGAAGCGGGTTATCTACCGTCACATGAAAGAAAGCTCGGGCCAGCGCCTGGCGCTTGAAAACGGCGATATCGACGTTGCCCGCAACCTCGAGCCGGGCGATCTCGATGCGGTTCAGAAGAAGAACGGCATCCGGCTCACGTCGGCACCCAAGGGCACTGTCTATTACTTCAGCCTCAACCAGAAGAACAAGAACCTGGCCAAGCCGGAAGTGATCGAAGCCTTCAAGTATCTTGTCGACTACGAGGCGATCGGTGCGACGCTGATCAAGGGCATCGGCGAGATCCACCAGACGTTCCTTCCCAAGGGCCAGCTCGGCGCGCTCAACGAAAATCCCTACAAGCTGGACGTGGCCAAGGCCAAGGAGTTGCTGGCAAAGGCAGGCTTCAAGGACGGCTTCACCGTGAGCATGGATGTGCGCAATAACCAGCCGGTGACCGGCATTGCCGAAAGCGTGCAGCAGACGCTGGCGCAAGCCGGCATCAAGCTCGAGATCATCCCCGGCGACGGCAAGCAGACGCTGACCAAATTCCGCGCCCGCACGCATGACATCTATATCGGCCAGTGGGGCTCGGATTATTTCGACCCGAACTCGAACGCCGAGACCTTCACGATCAACCCCGACAATTCGGACGGGGGCAAGACCAAGACGCTTGCCTGGCGCAATGCCTGGGAGGTTCCGAAGGAACTCTCTGACGCCGCCAAGGGTGCGCTGCTCGAAAAGGATGCCGGCAAGCGCGCCGCCATCTATGAAGACCTGCAGCGGAAGGTTCTGGCGCAGAGCCCGTTCGTCCTCATCTTCCAGCAGACGGAAGTCGCCGGCTATTCGCCCAAGCTCAAGAACTTCAAGCTTGGCCCGAGCTTCGATACGAACTTCGTCTATACGGTGTCGAAGGAATAGCCTGAAAGGCCGCTTCCTTGACCTTGATCGATACGACAGCCGCGACACGGCGCAGACGGCGCCGTGCATCGTCTTCCACAATGGCAGTGCTGCGGTTCATCGTGACCGCGGCCACCACATTCCTCGGCCTGCTTGCCGTCACCTTCTTTATCGGCCGCGTCGTGCCGATCGATCCGGCGCTCGCTATAGTGGGCGACCGGGCGCCGGCGCATGTCGTGGAGAGGGTGCGCGAAGAGCTGGGTCTCAATCTGCCGCTCTACCAGCAGTTCTGGATCTATCTCAAACAGGCCGTGACGGGTGATTTCGGTACGTCCGTGCTGACGACCAATCCTGTGATGGCCGATATCGCCCGGGTGTTCCCGGCGACGATCGAGCTTGCCACGATTGGCACGATCATCGGGGCGCTTATCGGCGTGCCGCTCGGGGTGCTGGCGGCGGTCAAGCGGGGAAGCATCGCCGACCAGATCGTTCGCGTGATCGGCCTGATCGGTTATTCCGTGCCGATCTTCTGGCTGGGCCTGCTGTCGCTGGTGCTCTTTTATGCACGCCTCAACTGGGTTGCCTATCCGGGCCGCATCGACATCGTCTACGAATACACGTTCACGCCGATTACCGGCTTCTACCTTCTGGACGCCATCTGGCAGGGCCAGTGGGACGTCGCCTGGGACCTGTTCCGTCACATCATCCTGCCAGGGTCGCTGCTCGGTTATTTCTCGCTTGCCTATATCAGCCGTATGACCCGCTCCTTCATGCTGAACGAGCTGTCGCAGGAATATGTGGTTGCGGGGCGGGCCAAAGGCCTGTCGGAGACGCGGATCATCTGGTTCCACGCATTGCGCAATGCGGCAGTGCCGCTGGTGACGGTCATCGCACTGTCCTATGCGGGTCTGCTCGAGGGGTCGGTGTTGACGGAAACCATCTTCTCCTGGCCAGGGCTCGGCCTCTACATCACCAATTCGCTGCAGAATGCCGACATGAACGCCGTGCTCGGCGGCACGATCGCCATTGGCGTCGTTTTCGTCAGCATCAATCTCTTCTCCGACCTTCTGTATCGGACGCTTGACCCCAGGACACGAAACCGATGAGCCGGCCCTCAATCGCCCTGGACGAGACCCCAAAACCCTATAGCCGCGAGTGGCTGCTGTCCGACCGGCCCGCTTCGCGCCGCCAGGCCCAGCTTGGCCGCGCCTATGTGATCTGGCGCCGGTTCGCGGAGAACCGACTTGCCCTCTTGGGCCTCGTCATCATCGTGCTACTGCTGGTGGTTGCGGCGCTTGCCGACGTGCTGGCGCCCCATAACCCGGTGCAGGGCGATCTCATGAATGCCCGCCTTCTGCCGCCCGGTACACCCGGTTACCTGCTCGGCACCGACGACCAGGGCCGGGACATTCTCTCCCGTCTCATCTACGGCTCGAGGCTGACCCTGCTGGTCGTGGCGCTTGTGGCGATCATCGCCGCACCCATCGGCCTGATCGTCGGCACGGTTTCCGGTTATGCCGGCGGCTGGATCGATGCGGTGCTGATGCGGATCACCGACATTTTTCTTGCCTTTCCGAAGCTGGTGCTGGCGCTGGCGCTGGTTGCGGCCCTCGGTCCCGGCATCGAGAATGCGATCCTCGCGATCGCCGTCACCTCCTGGCCGCCCTATGCGCGCATCGCCCGCGCCGAGACGATGACCTTCCGCAATTCGGAATTCATCTCGGCGGTGAAGCTGATGGGGGCATCTCCCTTCCGTATCGTGCTGCGCCACGTCATGCCGCTCTGTCTCTCGTCGCTGATCGTGCGTGTCACGCTCGACATGGCCGGCATCATCCTCACCGCCGCAGGCCTTGGTTTCCTCGGCCTCGGCGCCCAGCCGCCGCTTCCCGAATGGGGCGCGATGATCGCGTCCGGCCGCCGCTTCATCCTCGATCAATGGTGGGTCGCCGCCATGCCGGGTGTCGCGATCCTGATCGTCAGCCTCGGCTTCAACCTGCTCGGTGACGGCCTGCGTGATGCGCTCGATCCGAAGGAGGCAGGCCAATGACAACGCCAGCCAAGCCGCTTCTGACGGTGGAAGATCTGCGCGTCACCTTTCCGACCCGTACCGGCGACGTGCAGGCCGTGCGCGGCGTCTCCTTTGCGCTGGGCCGTGAACGGCTCGGCATCGTCGGGGAATCCGGTTCCGGAAAATCGCAGACCGGCCGCGCGATCATGGGCCTGACCCCCGGGCATGCGAAGATCACGGCCCGCAAGCTCGCCTTCGGCGACCGGGACCTGCTGACCATGTCGGCGCGTGAGCGACGGCATTTGCGCGGCAAGCAGGTGGCGATGATCCTGCAGGATCCGAAATATTCGCTGAACCCGGTGATGACCATCGGCCGGCAGATCGTCGAAACGCTGAAAACGCATGAGCGGATATCGACCTCGGCGGCCAAGGCCCGGGCGCTCGCCATGCTGGAGGCCGTGCAGATCAACGATCCCGAGCGGGTCTTTTCGCTCTATCCGCACGAGGTATCCGGCGGCATGGGCCAGCGGGCAATGATCGCCATGATGCTGGTCTGCGGCCCGGAACTCTTGATCGCCGATGAGCCGACCTCTGCGCTCGACGTCACCGTGCAGCTCGAAGTGCTGGATATCCTCGACAAGCTGGTGGCCGATCGCGGCATGGGGCTGATCTTCATCTCCCACGATCTCAGGCTCGTCTCTTCCTTCTGCGACCGCGTCATCGTCATGTATGCCGGCCGGATCGTCGAGGAACTGCCTGCCGCCAACCTGGCCGATGCGCAGCATCCTTATACGCGCGGGCTCTTGAACTGCCTGCCGACCATCGGTTCGGACCGGCATCCGCTGCCCATGCTCGATCGCAAGCCGGAGTGGGCGCTATGACATCGGCTCTTTCCATCCGCGACATGGTCGTCACATACGATGAGTTTGCAGCACTCGATCATGTGAACTTCGATATCGGCACGGGCGAATCCTTCGGCATCGTCGGCGAATCCGGGTCCGGCAAGTCGACCCTTTTGCGTGCAGTCTCGGGCCTTGTCTCCTTCGACCAGGGCACGCTCAGTGTCAACGGCCGCCCCTATTCCGGCGGCAAGCGCGACAAGGAATTCTACCGCACCGTCCAGATGGTGTTCCAGGACCCCTATGGCTCGCTGCATCCGCGCCAGACGGTCGACCGCCTGCTGCTGGAACCGCTCGTCATCCACGGTTTCACCGATATCGAGACGCGCATCAACCGGGCGCTTGACGAAGTGGGCCTCGGATCGGGTTTCCGGTTTCGTTATTCGCACCAGCTCTCCGGCGGCCAGCGACAGCGTATCGCGATCGCCCGGGCGCTGATCGTGGAGCCGAAGATCCTGCTTCTCGACGAGCCGACCTCAGCGCTGGATGCCTCGATCCAGGCGGAAATTTTGAACCTGCTCGAACAGGCGCGTCGCGACCGCAACCTCACTTTCGTGATGGTCAGCCACGATCTCGGCGTCATCAGCCATATGTGCGAACGGCTGGCGGTGATGAAAACCGGCAAGGTTGTCGAGACGGTGCCGCGGAAAGCGCTGGAAAATCGCGAATTTTCCGCCGATTATACCCGCCAACTGCTCGTCGCCAGCGAAGGTTTCCGCCGAGGCTGACGGGTGTCTTGATATTCCGTATGTCGTTATCCCGAAATCGGTCCCCGCTTTCGGGCGACATGCTTCAGCCGGCAGGATCGCATGCAGCTTCGGGCGCTTATGTATTTCGACGAACTGGTCCGCACCAATTCGATGCGGGCGGCAGCCGAGAATCTCAACGTGGCGGCGACCGCGGTCTCCCGGCAGATCGAGAATCTCGAACATTATTTCGGGACGCCGCTCGTCGAGCGCAGCAATCGCGGCATCAAGCTGACGGCGGCCGGCGAGCTGCTGGCGGCGCGGGCAGGGCGGACGCTGCGCGAACTCGAACACGTGCACCAACTGATCGACGACCTGCAGGGCCTGCAGCGCGGCAAGGTGGTGATCTATGCAAACGGCGCGACGGTCGCCAACTTGATCGCCCCGGTGCTTGCGGAATTCAGCCTTCGTTATCCGAAGCTGCGTTTCGAGGTGGCGATCACCAGCGCCCGCGAGGCGGTGGAGGCGCTCGCCGCCGCCGAGGCCGATCTGGTCGTGACGCTGTTTGCGCCAAAGATATCCGGGGTGAAGGTGCGGCTGCGCTCCGAGATCACCTATGACGTCATCATGGCGGCCGACCATCCGTCCGCCGCCGCAAGTGAACTGACGTTGCGCGATCTCGTCCGCATGCCGCTCGCGCTGCCGGACAAGAATTTCGGGGCACGGCAGGCCTTCGAGGAGCTGTTCACCAAGGACGGGCTGGAACTCGATCCGGTTTTCGTCACCGGCTCCCTGGAAATGCTGAAGGAGCTGGTATTGCGCCGAGCGGCGGTGACGCTTTTGCCGGCGCTTGCGGTGCAGCGGGAAATCGATGCCGGCCAGCTGGCCGCGGTGCCGATCGTCGCCGGCAAGGCGGTGCGCACGCCGATCGATCTCTGCGTCGCGCCCGACCGCCAGCTCTCGTTTGCGGCGGGCAAGCTGGTCGATTTCATCGAACGCTTCATGCGCGGTGCCGACGCGCGCAAATCGGCGCCTAAGAGAGCATCTGCTTAAATGTGTTGGTGTAGCGTTTTCGGCTACACAGAGCACACAAAATTCTGCATTGTGTGTGCACCTGCGAAATGACACACTTTTGGCAATCGACGATCCCGCAGGTGCCGATCAGGCGGGTCTCGTTCCAAAAAAAAGGGGATGACGGATGGGCAGGATGACGCTTTTGGGCTCTGCTACGATATTGAAGAGTGCAGCTTTTGGCCTTGCGATGAGCACGGGCCTGCTTTTGAGCCAGACGGGCGCCGAGGCGGCGGCGAAGACCGCGATCACAGTCGGCATGGCAATCGAGCCGGCCGGGCTTGATCCTACGGTTGCGGCACCAGTCGCGATCGGCCAGGTGACCTGGCAGAACATTTTCGAGGGTTTGACGACCATCGACAAGGACGGCAAGATCAAGCCGCAGCTTGCCGAAAGCTGGCAGATCTCTCCGGATGGCCTGACCTACACGTTCAAGCTCCGCCAGGGCGTCAAGTTCCACAATGGCGTCGCCTTCGACAGTTCGGTCGCCAAGTTCTCGATCGACCGCGCCCGTGGCGCGGATTCCGTCAACCCGCAGAAGCGTTATTTCGCCTCGATCGACACTGTCGAAACGCCGGATGCTTCGACGCTTGTCCTGAAGCTCAAGCAGCCGGCCGGAAGCCTGCTCTACTGGCTCGGCTGGCCGTCATCGACGATTGTCGAGCCGAAATCGGCCGCCGACAACAAGACGACCCCGATCGGCACCGGCCCCTTCAAGTTCGTCAGCTGGTCGAAAGGCTCCAAGGTCGATCTCGCCAAGAATGCGGACTATTGGAACAAGGCCGTCTCGCTGAAGCTCGATACCGCCGCCTTCCGCTTCATCAGCGATCCGCAGGCCCAGGCCGCGGCGCTGAAGGCCGGCGACGTTGATGCCTTCCCGGAATTCGGGGCACCTGAACTGATCAAGTCCTTCGAGGGCGACAAGCGGCTGACGACCGTCATCGGCAATACCGAGCTCAAGGTCGTCGCCGGCATGAACAATACCCGCAAGCCGTTCAGCGACAAGAAGGTCCGCCAGGCCCTGATGATGGCCGTCGATCGCGCCACTGTCGTCGAGGGCGCATGGTCCGGTTTCGGCACGCCGATCGGCAGCCACTACACGCCGAACGACCGCGGCTACAAGGACCTGACCGGCGTCTATCCTTACGACGCCGCCAAGGCGAAGGCGCTGCTCGCCGAGGCCGGCTTCCCGAACGGCTTCACCTTCACCATCAAGGCGCCGCAGATGGCCTATGCGCAGCGCACTTCGCAGGTTCTGCAGGCGATGTTTGCAGAAATCGGGGTGACGATGAACATCGAGACCACCGAATTCCCGGCGAAATGGGTGGCCGACGTGCTGAAGGCCGCCGACTACGACATGACCATCGTCGCCCACGCAGAGCCGATGGACATCGACATCTATTCCCGCGACCCCTACTACTTCAACTACAAGAACCCGGCCTTCAACGAGGTGCTGAAAAAGGTCGAGATGACCTCCGATGCCGCCGGACAGGAAAAGCTCTACGGCGAGGCACAGACCATTCTCGCCAACGACGTGCCGTCGCTGTTCCTGTTCGTGATGCCGAAGCTCGGGGTGTGGGACGGCAAGGTGAAGGGGCTTTGGGAAAACGAACCGATCCCCTCGAACGTGCTCACGGATGTTTATTGGGTAGAGTGAAGTTCCAGCTATGAATCGGAGTAGGGCGCGTGCGGCATACCGATCTCCCCCCTTGCGGGGGAGATGCCCGGCAGGGCAGAGGGGGGTGCTGCGACATACTCTTCGACAATTGAGTTCGCGGCGTCACCCCCCTCTGTCATCTCCGATGACGTCTCCCCCGCAAGGGGGGAGACCAGTGGAAGCGCGCCGCCCATGATCTCCATCCTCATCCGCCGTACCTTGAGCCTCGCCATCACGCTGCTCGTCGTCTCGTTGCTGATCTTCACCGTCATGGACCTGCTGCCCGGCGATCCGGCGGCGATCATGCTCGGTACCTCGGCGAGTCCGGAAACGCTCGCCGCGCTGCAGAAGCAGTTGGGTCTCGACCAGCCGCTGCCGGTGCGTTACCTCGCCTGGCTCGGAGGGGTCTTCCGGGGCGATCTGGGGCAGTCCTATACCTATGGCGTGCCGGTCGCGGGGCTGATTGCGGAGCGCCTCGCGGTCACGCTGCCGCTGGCGCTGATCGCCATTGTCCTCTCGGTCGCGGTCGCCATCCCGCTCGGGGTGCAGGCGGCGCGCAAGCACAACGGGCTTTTTGATTTCGTCGCAGGCCTGTTCTCCTATATCAGCATCGCAGTGCCGGCCTTCTGGGTCGGGCTGCTGCTGATCATCCTGTTCTCGACCATGCTTGGCTGGATGCCGGCCGGCGGATTTCCCGGCTGGGACGCGGGGCTTGTTGCTGGCCTCAAGGCGCTCCTCCTGCCGGCGGTGGCGCTCGCCTTGCCGCAGGCCGGGGTGCTGACCCGCGTGGCGCGCGCGGCGGTGCTCGAGGTGATGAACGAGGATTTCGTGCGTACCGCCCGCGCCAAGGGCCTGAGCGAGGGCGTCGCCATCTGGCGGCATGCGGTGCCGAATGCGCTGGTGCCGGTCTTCACCATGCTCGGCCTGCAATTCACCTTCCTGATCGCCGGCGCAGTGCTGGTCGAGAACGTCTTCAACCTGCCGGGGCTCGGGCGGCTGGCCTATCAGGCGCTCTCCCAGCGCGACATTATCGTCATGCAGGATGTCGTCCTGTTCTTCTCGGCCCTGGTGATCCTGATGAATTTCCTGGTCGACCTCGCCTATCTGGTTGTCGATCCGCGCCTCAGGGCCAATGCACAATGAGGCGGGGCGCAATGAGGAAAACCCTTCGCCGCCCCGTCTTCTTCATCGGGTTCGTCATCACGCTGGCGCTGTTTGCAGTGGCGCTCCTGTCGCTCGTCTGGACGCCGTTTCCGCCGACCAAGATGAACATCGTCCATAAGCTGAAGGCACCACTCGACTTCGGTCTCCTCGGTACCGACCAGTTCGGCCGCGACGTGGCCTCGATGCTGATGGTCGGTGCCTGGAATTCGCTGTCGACCTCCATCCTCGCCGTGCTTCTCGGCGCAAGCGTCGGCACGGCCATTGGCGTCGTCGTCGCCATGCGGCGAGGCTGGCTGGAACTCGTCGTCATGCGCGGCTGCGACATCATCTTCGCGGTTCCGCCAATTCTCTCGGCGATGATGCTCGGCGCCTTCATCGGATCGGGCCGGTTCACGGCGATCATTGCCATCGGCACCTTCATGGTGCCGGTCTTCGCGCGGCTCGCTCTCGGTGCAGCGCTGCAGATCTGGACGCGGGACTATGTCACCGCCGCCGTCAGCATGGGCCGGCCGAAAGCCAAGATCACGCTCGTGCATGTGCTGCCGAACATCTCCAACCAGATTATCGTGCAAATAACGATCCAGCTTGGCCTCGCTATCCTGACCGAAGCCGGCCTCTCCTTCCTCGGCCTCGGCATGCCGCCGCCGACGCCCACCTGGGGGCGGATGCTGGCCGACGCGCAGACCTTCCTCGGGCAGGCGCCCTGGCTGGCGCTGATGCCGGGGCTCGCCATCGCGCTTGCCGTGCTCGGCCTCAATATGCTGGGAGACGGCCTGCGCGATCTTCTCGATCCCCGCGACAATTCCTGATTTCGAAACGAAGATATTGCCATGAATGACCTGCTGAAATTGACGATCCGAGAATTGCTCGATCTCTATTCGACCAAGAAGTTGTCGCCCTCGGAATACTGGCTGGCGGTCGAGGATCGTGTCGCCGCCTTCGAACCGCATGTGCAGGCGCTCTACCTCTACGATCCCGAGAGTGCGCGGGCGCAGGCCGCTGCCTCCACCGATCGCTGGATGAAGGGCGCAACGCTCGGCGCGCTGGACGGCATTCCGGTGACGTTGAAAGAGTTGATCGCCACCAAGGGCCAGCCGGTGCCGCTCGGCACGGCGGCGGTCGAACTCACGCCCGCCGCCGAGGATGCGCCGATTGCCGCGCGGATGCGGGAGGACGGCGCGGTGATCTTTGCCAAGACCACATGCCCGGATTACGGCATGCTCTCCTCCGGCCTGTCGAGTTTCCACCACCTCAGCCGCAATCCGTGGGACCTGACCCAAAACCCCGGCGGTTCGAGCGCCGGCGCGTCGGCGGCCGGTGCGGCTGGTTTTGGCCCGTTGCATATCGGCACCGATATCGGCGGCTCGGTGCGTTTGCCGGCCGGTTGGACCGGGTTGTTCGGCTTCAAGCCGAGCCAGGGCCGCATCCCGGTCGATCCCTATTATGTCGGCCGCTGCGCCGGGCCGATGACCCGCACCGTCGGGGATGCCGCGTTTTCCATGGCGACGCTGTCGCGTCCGGACTGGCGGGACGGGACTTCGCTGCCCCCCAACGATTTCGACTGGCTGGATTTCGACGTGGATGTGAAGGGTTTGAAGATCGGCCTGATGCTCGATGCAGGCATCGGCCTTGCCGTCGATGAGGAGGTCCGCGATGCGGTCTTGGCCGCCGCCAGACGTTTCGAGGAGGCGGGCGCGACCGTCATTCCGGTCGAACCGGTCATGACCCGCGTCATGCTCGATGGTCTCGACAATTTCTGGCGCTCGCGGTTCTGGGGCGACATCGAGAAGATGCCGGAGGAGCGGCGGGCGCTGATCCTTCCCTATATCTATCAGTGGGCAGAAGGCGGCACTTACATTTCCGGTGTCGAGGCGGTGCGCGGCTTTAACCAGACGATCGAGATGCGCAAGGCCTGCGGAAAGCTGTTCACCACCGTCGATGCGGTGATCTCGCCGACCAATCCGATCGTTTCCTATCCGGCGGAATGGGCGTCGCCGACCAACGATCCCGCCAAACCTTTCGAGCATATCGGCTTCACGGTGCCGTGGAACATGTCGGAACAGCCGGCCTCGTCGATCAATTGCGGTTTCTCGAAATCCGGCATGCCGATCGGCCTGCAGATCGTCGGCCCACGCTACGACGATCTGCTCGTGCTGAAACTCTCCAGGGCCTTCGAGCAATGGACCGGCGGGATTTCCGCCTGGCCGGAGCCGCCGGGCGCCTGAGTTTTCCAACCTTTCGGGTGATTTCTGCTTCGGTGCGACCGCGCTGGGGAACAATCGCGCTTTTGCTGCGTTCAACGGCGGCAAAGGACCGTGAAGCGGGTAGCGTGTGCCGCTCGCTCGGGAAGACCGATCCCGTTTCACGTTTCCGTCGCCGTTGATTTCGCGCAAAGCCTTCCGCGGCGCGCATCCTCTAAGGTCCGCAAAACAGGAGATCCGATATGCCCGCAGCCAATCCCACGACCGACTTCGCCCGCAACGGCACAGGCCAGAATTCGTCAGCCAGCAAGGATGTCGAAGCCCAGATCCAGCAGCTCCGGGACGATATCGCAGCGCTTACCCGCAGCGTTGCCGCGGTCGGCACCGAGAAGGCCAGCGAATACAAGGGCAAGGCTCGTCGCGTCGCCAGCGACGCCGCCGATGCCTCGATGCAGATGGTGGAAGCTGCGCGCGATCAGGCGTTGTCGATGGAAAGGGACCTGGAGCGTCAGATTCGCACCAACCCTATCCAGGCCGTCGCCATCGCAGCCGGCGTCGGCTTCCTCTTCGCGCTGCTGACGCGCCGCTGATGATGGCAGGACTTGGTCCCCTGTTGGCTTCGCTCGCCGCGATGGATGTCGCGGCGTTCACGCGCAGGCTCAAAAGAAACGCGGCCCTCTACGCGCTGGTGCTGCTTTTCCTGCTGACCGCCTACGGGTTGCTGGTGGCGGCGCTTGCCGTCTATCTCGCCGGCATATGGGGGGCGCCGATGGCGTTGCTGGCAGTCGCCGGCGGCGCGCTTGTGCTGGCACTCGCCGTCTATCTGTGGATCGTGATCGCCAACGGTGCCGAACAGCGCCGCAAACGGGAAGCCGCAGCCTCCAACAGTTCCAAGGCGCTGATGATGACGGCGGCTCTGACGGCATTGCCGCTGCTCATCAAATCCCGCCCGCTGCTGCTCGTCGCGGTGGTCGGCGGCCTTGGCTTCCTCGCAACGAAGACCCTGGGCGCCTCGGGTCGCCGTGATTCCGAGCCGGCCGAGTAAGCAAATCTTGCCGCACGGCCATATCAACGACCGCCTGCCTTTGCGCGGGCGGTCGCACTCCGCGATCTTCCAAGGTCTCCCCCCGACGAAAGAAGGCTCCCGCGAACAATAGTGGGCGTCCTGTGTCTTTTGTAAATGACCACGGGCTCTCTCGATGATCTAGCCGAATTTCGTTGTGGAAATTTGGGCGGACCTTGTTGTTGCGAATCCTCGTTGTCGATCGGGAGTTTCTGGTGGCCATGGAAGTGGAGACCGTGCTCGCCGAGGCGTTTTCCTGTGAGGTTAAGGTCGCAACGCCGCGCACCTATGCAATGGATCTGGAGCAAGGCCTGTTCGACGTCGTGGTCATCGATTCAGCCCTGATCCGCGGGGAGAGCGAGGATGTCGCGCTTCGATTGAGAGCCTGCGGGGCGGGACTGGTTTTCACCACGCTCAGTGCTGCGGATATGGAGGGTGTCAAAGGCTGGGAAGGAGTAACCGTCGTCGCCAAGCCGTTCAACGACCACCATCTCGTCGCCGCCGTCAAAAACGCCGCCCGGCTGTGAGCGGCGTCTTTCGAGTTTGGAGTTTAGAGGATCAGCTGCCGAAGGCGCGGGAGGTGATTGCCGCGTCACCTGCGTCCGGGCCGTAATCGCCCTCGCCGGAGACGCCAAGCAGCTCCTGGAGGCGGGTGCGGGCGCGGGAAACACGGCTCTTGATCGTGCCGACGGCGCAGCCGCAGATCGCAGCCGCCTCTTCATAGGCGAAACCGGCAGCTCCCACCAGGATGATCGCTTCGCGCTGATCGTCGGGCAGCTTGTCGAGCGCCTTGCGGAAATCCTGCAGGTCGAGCCGGCCGTATTGTTCCGGATGGACTGAGAACCGCTCGCTGAACAGGCCGTCGCTATCCTGGACCTCGCGTCCGCGCTTGCGCATCTGGCTGTAGAATTCGTTGCGCAGGATGGTGAACAGCCACGCCCGCATATTGGTGCCGGCGGTGAAGCTGGTCTGGTTTGCCCAGGCTTTCATGATCGTATCCTGAACAAGGTCGTCCGCCTTGTCGTGCCGGCCTGTCAGGGATACGGCAAATGCACGCAGGTTGGGCAGCGACGCGAGAAGGTCGCGCTTGAAGCCGCGATCGTCGATCTCGTCTTCCTTACTCATTTTGCGTTCACCGGTTTGGCATTCTTCTCCGCTTGCTCCAGGCGCTCGAGAAGATCGAGAAAACGATCTGGAATCCCTTCTTCCTGTACCGCGTCGTAGAAGTCCCGTAACTTGCGGGAAATGGATGCGTTCGGCGGCACCGCTCCGGGTCGGACTTCGTGGGATTGGGTTTCTGTCATCTCTTCTTTTTTTCTGTTGTCGTCACTCATCACGCGGGCAGCCTGTTGCGATATCGTCGGGCAAAGGAATTCCTGGCGGCAAAAAAAGTTCCACTCTTGCGGAACTTTTTTTCCAGGCTCACGTTCATAACAGGTCAATTGCCCGCTGGGCATCGAGGGAGATTTTGTATGTCACTCACCACACGCGTTGCGTCTCACCTTCCATATCTGCGTCGGTATGCTCGCGCCGTCACCGGATCACAGACTTCGGGAGACGCTTATGTTGCCGCGGTCCTGGAAGCTTTGATCGCAGACGTTTCGATATTCCCCGAAACGTCCAAGGACCGTGTCTCGCTCTATAAACTGTTTGTTACAATTTTTGGTTCCACGAACATTGAGATTCGCCCCATCGAATCGCCGTTTGCCTGGGAGCAGCGCGCGGCAGCCAATCTCTCGATGCTTCCCTCTCAGTCTCGGCATGCGTTCTTGCTGGTCTCGGTCGAAGGGTTCAGCATCGAGGAAGCTGCCGAAGTCCTGGAAGTCAGCACCGCCGAGGTGAACCGCCTGCTCGACGACGCAACCCGCGAAATTTCGCGACAGGTGGCAACCGACATCATGATCATCGAGGACGAGCCGCTGATCGCGCTCGACATCGAGCAGATGGTGCAGGATCTCGGCCATCGCGTCACGGGCATTGCCCGCACTCACAAGGAAGCGGTGTCGCTCTTCCAGTCTTCGCACCCCAAAATGGTGCTCGCCGACATCCAGCTTGCCGACGGTAGCTCGGGCATCGACGCGGTCAACGAAATCCTGAAGTCGTCGAGCGTGCCGGTGATCTTCATCACCGCCTTCCCGGAACGGCTTCTGACCGGCGAACGGCCGGAACCGGCCTTTCTCGTCACCAAGCCGTTCAATCCGGACATGGTGAAGGCGTTGATCAGCCAGGCGCTGTTCTTCAACGAAGCCGTCAGGGCCGCCGCTTGATCCCATCGGCGGCGGTCGGGCTGGCAGGCCGGAACAATATACAACAGATGGGCGTTCTGGCGCATCCGAAGAGGGAAACCGATGTTGTATTATGCTCTTGTCTGCCTGCTCGTGGCGATCTTCACCGGTGTGCTCGGCTTCAGCGGCATTGCAGGAACGGCAACCGGTCTCGCCCAGCTCTTGTTTTTCCTGTTTCTCGCATTGCTGCTGATATCGCTGGTGGTCGGGTTGTTCCGGCGCGTTTGACGTCCTATAAAAGGCGGATAATCATGCTCATAAATGCGGGTATCTATGCGTTCAGCAGGCGCCCGGTTTTCCCAACTGGCCCGCGGACGGAGTGAGGAATTTGGTGCATCCCCTGACATGGCAGCAAGCTGGTCAGAGTGATGACAAGTTACGAGAATTTTTCATGCCGGCACTGGTGGATCTCGGCGCCAGCATCATGATTCAGGACGCCGGCCGAAATTACCTCTTCGTGACCCATCTTCCGGAAATCTGGGCTGTCGAGCATGTCAAGACCCCCACCGATGTCAGCCTGTTCGGCGAGGAGGTCGGGGCAAAGCTCGCGACCCTCAAGGATGCCATGACGGAAGCAGGGCGCAAGGGCCATATCGAGATTACCATCGGCACCGAGCAGATCTACGAGTTCCGCGTCCAGACGGTGGAATTCTCCAATGGCGGCCTGCATTTCCTCACCACGATCATTGACCGTTCCGAGGAGCGTCATCGCGAGCGTTTGCTGCGCGCGCTGCTGCGGGAAGTCAGCCACCGTTCCAAGAACCTGCTGGCCATCATCCAGAGCATCGCGCTGCAGACGGCACGGTATTCGGGCTCGCTGGAACTGTTTCTGCACAAGTTCCGGGGGCGGCTGTATTCCCTCTCGCAGAGCCAGGACCTGATCACCGATTCCAGCTGGCGCGGCGCTTATTTCTTCGAACTGGTGCAGCAGCAGACGGAAAAATACCTGCCCGAAAACAAACATCTGGTGCGCGTCCACGGCGACAATATTCTTCTGACGCCAAACGCTTCGCTGCATATCGGATTGGCGCTACACGAGTTGATCGTCAATGCGGTCAGCCACGGTTCGCTTTTGCGCAGCGGCAGGGTCATCAATGTCACG
The DNA here is from genome assembly GCF_039631515.1 of Neorhizobium tunisiense. Lineage (NCBI taxonomy): Bacteria > Pseudomonadati > Pseudomonadota > Alphaproteobacteria > Hyphomicrobiales > Rhizobiaceae > Neorhizobium > Neorhizobium tunisiense. The sequence continues at coordinate 245,899 of NZ_JBDIUU010000002.1, forward strand.
TGCACCCGCATGCATCTCAACGGCCATGACTCGCTCGAGATGATCTGGGACGAGGTGCTGGATGCCAGCCGGAGTTCCGAGGATACCGAGGACTCCCTGAAGGCGCATTTCGGCAGTACCGTCCTGGAACGTGTCGTGCCGGCTTCGGTCAACGGCAAGGCGCAATACGTCATTTCCAGCGATCGCATCAGCTATCGGCTGGTATTCCCGCTGGAAAGCGGCGGGGATTGAAGATTAGCCGGTAGTTCGTTGACGAGTAGTTTCTAGGATCTTGCAGAAGGCGGTTGCGAAAAGCTCGCCCTCGATCGCAGGGATACCACCCACTCCCCGCCATCTGCCCAAAACTGAGCTGGCCCGGTTCCGATTGACGGAGCCGAGCCAGTTCGTCTCTTCGAGGGGGATTGAAGAGTAGGTTCGAAGGCTTTGTAGGGCGGGGGACGGGGGGTCGCCTTCGAACATTGGTAAAACGAGCGCCCCGGAAATAAGTTCCGGGGCGTTCAAAAAAAATTTAGTGCTTGCGAAGCCAGTCGTCGACCTCCCGATCGGCCTCTGCCTGGGCCTTGCCGTAGCGCTCCTGGATCTTGCCTGCGAGCTGCTTGCGGTTGCCGGCGATCTTATCCAGATCGTCGCCGGTGAGCTTGCCCCACTGGGTCTGGACCTTGCCTTTGAACTGTTCCCAATTTCCTTCGACCTGATTCCAGTTCATTGCGTGTTCCTCCTGATTGCTGGCGGACGATCCCGCCAGTGGCCTAACCACGCTCCAGCCGTCCTGTTCCTGCCCTCGCCAACAAAAACGGCGGCCGAAGCCGCCGTTCTGAAGGATGTCAGCCGTGGTCAGTGTTTCAGTGCCCTCGGGTCGAGGGCGTCGCGGATCGCGTCGCCCATGTAGTTGACGCTGAGGACGGTCAGCGAGATCGCCAAGCCTGGCCAGAGCACGCGCGAGGGCGTCAGCTGGAGGAAGTTGGCGCCGTCGAACAACAGCCGTCCCCAGGTCGGGAAATCCGAGGGAAAGCCGAGGCCGAGGAAGCTCAGCGCGGATTCGGTGATGATCGCCGAGGCGATCCCCAATGTCGCGGAAACCATGATCGAGCTCAGCACGTTCGGCAGGATGTGCCTGAGGATGATGCGGTATTCCCGCATGCCGCTCGATTTTGCCGCCAGGATGAATTCCTGGCTTTTGACCGCCAGCACGTCGCCGCGCACGATGCGGGCGGTGTGCATCCAGCTGGTGATCCCGATCACGAAGACGATAAGGATGAAGATGCCGGTTTCCGGTCCGAACGCTGCCCGCAGGGTATCGCGGAACAGCATCAGGATGACGAGCAGCAGCGGCAGCAGCGGCAGAGCCAGGAACAGATCGGTGATGCGCATCAGCGGCCCGTCGAGCCTGCGGATATAGCCGGACACCACTCCGACCAGCGTTCCGAGGAAAAGCGCCAGCAGCATGGCCGTGATGCCGACCGCAAGCGAGATGCGGCCGCCGGCGAGCACCTGGGCAAGCATGTCCTTGCCCAGGTTGTCGGTACCGAACGGATGAGCCAGGGACGGCCATTGGTTCTTGTCGCGGATGTTGATGGCGTTCGGGGCCACGCGGTGGATATACGGGCCGACGAAAACCGCCAGGACTATGAAGGTAAAGACGATAAGCCCGACGACGCCGCCCCTATGGGCACGGAACTGGCGCCAAATGTCGGCGAAGGCGGATCGGGTGGGGGTTGCCGCCTTGGCGGGTGGCGTGGTTGTGAGCGTCGCATCAGTCATAACGGATCCTCGGGTCAAGAATGCCGTAAAGCACGTCGGCGATGAGGTTGAAGAGCACGATCAGCACCGCGAAGATGAAGGTCAAGGTCTGGACGAGCGGGATGTCGGCCCCCTGGACGGCGATGATCAGAAGTTGGCCGAGGCCATTCACGCGAAAGATCTGCTCGGTGATGATGGCGCCCGAGAAGATCGTCGGGACGCCGAGCGCGATCACGGTGACGACCGGGATCAGGCTGTTGCGCAGCACGTGGACGAGCAGGACCGATTTCTCCTTGACGCCCTTGGCGCGCGCCGTGCGCACATAGTCCTGATGCAGGTTGTCCAGCATCGAGGCCCGCACGAAGCGGGTGATCTGCGACGCGTTGAAGAGCGACAGGACCGTCACCGGCAGAGCCATCTGCTTGATCTGCTGAAAGAAGCTCGAGAAGTCGTTGACGACGAGATTGGTGTCATAGACCGACGGGAACCACTGGAGGTAGGAGGAGAAGATCACGACAAGCAGGACGCCGGTAAAGAAGGTCGGTACCGAGTAACCGACCATCGACAGGAAGGTGCCGATCTGGTCGAAGATCGAGTACTGCTTGTAGGCGGAGATAACCCCGATCGGAACGGCGATCAGCACCCCGAACAGATAGGCAAGGCCGACGACCCACAGCGTCTGGGGCAGGCGTTGGACAATCAGGTCGACGACCGGGCTTCTGGTCGCCCAGGACAGCACCCGCATGCGGTTCCCGTCGCCGAACTGCCAACCGGTCATGCGTTCGAGGATGTTGAGCGGTTCGTTGATGAAGAATTGCTGCAGCCAATAGAGGTAGCGGAAGAAGAACGGCTGATCGAGGCCGAGCGATGCGCGGATCTGTTCGCGGACCTCCGGCGGGATCGTCAACGGCAGGTCGCCGGTGGGATCGTTGGGTGCAAGATCAAGCAGCGCGAAAATGACGAAGCTGATAATCAGCAGCGTCGGGATTGCGAAGAGCAATCGCCGCAAGGTGTAGGTGAACATCAATAAGTCTCCCGACTAGCACGGAGAAGAAAATGCGGAGGTCGGGGCAGCCTCACTGGGCGGCCCGAGGCTCGGCATCACTTCCCGCGCGACCATGCGGCGATGTTCCACAGCTCGCTATCCCAGGCGTTCATCTTCACGCCGGCGAGCTTGAGAGAATGCGAGGAGACGCTACCGCGATGGACGAGCGGGATATGCGCGCCTTCCTCGGTCAGCATGTCGTTGAGCTGCTTGGCAAGTGCGGCGCGCTTGTCGAGTTCGGCGGTCTTCGAAAGCTCGCCGACCAGCTTGTCATAGGCCGGGTTGCAGTAGCGCGGGATGTTCTGACCCTGCCAGCCGTTCGCCGGGCCGGGAACTTTGTCGCACAGCCATTCTGCAAGATACTTTTCCGGGTCGGTGCCGTCGAAGTTGTTGGTGTACATTTCGACGTCGGCATAGAACTTCTGGAAAGTATCGGGGCTTGCCGGATCGCCGCCGAAGAAGACCGAGGCGCTGGCATTGCGCAGTTCTGCGCCGACGCCGATCTGCGACCACATGTCCTTCACCAGTTCCTGGGTCGCCTGGCGAACCGAGTTGGTGGAGGTTGCGTAGAGGTAGGAGAGCTTCACGCCGTTCTTGGCGCGGATGCCATCCGCACCCTTCTTCCAGCCGGCATCGTCAAGCAGCTTGTTGGCGGCCGCGATGTCCTGCTTCAGGCACCAGCTGTCGTTCTTGGTGGAAGCGACGGCGGCCGGGGCGGGAACGATGTTGCAGGTAGCCTTGCCGGCAGCGCCGTAACCGGCTTCGACGATGATGCTGCGGTCGATGGCGAGCGACAGCGCGCGGCGGACGGCGGGGTCGGAGAGCGACGGATGCGGGCCTGCCTCCTTGGTGGAGCGCTTGGCGCCGAGCGACGGATCGGCATTGTAGTGGTTGAGGTTGATACGCTCGACCTGGGTGCCGAATGCCGTTTCCAGCTTGCCCTTGCCGGCTGCGACCATCTTGGCAAGGATTTCCGGCTCCACCTGCATGTTCCAGGCATAGTCGTATTCGCCGGTTTCGAGAACGGCGCGCGCAGCGGACGCGGCGTCACCACCGCCCTTCAGGGTGACGGACGCGAAGGCAGGCTTTGCCGCATCGCGGTAGTTGGTGTTGGCGGTCAGCGTGATGACGTCGTTCGGCTTGAATTCCTTGACGACGAAAGGACCGGTGCCGATCGGGCCGAAGTTGGCCGAGGTGCAGCCCGGAGCCTTAGCGCCGACGCAGTTTTCGAACTGTTTCTTCTGGATGACCGGCGACTGCGCGCCGACGAAGGCGCTGTAGGGATAAGGCTTCGGTTCGGTGAAGGTGATCTTGACCGTCTGCGGATCGGGAGCCTCGACGCTCTTGACGCCCTCGTACTGGGCGGCCTGGGCGCAACCGCCGTCCGGCGCGATGCAGTATTTCCAGGTGAAGATGACGTCGTCAGCCGTAAAAGGCGTGCCGTCCGACCACTTGACGCCTGGCTTGATCTTCCAGGTCATGCTCATCAGGTCCTTGGCGACGCCGCCGTTCTCGACGGTCGGAATCTCGGTGACCAGGGTCGGCACAAGTGCGCCCTTCTCGTCGTAGCGGGCGAGCGGCTCGATGACCATCGAGGACGCGTAGACTTCCTTGGTGCCGCCGGAGAGGTAGGGGTTCATCGTCGAAACGGCCTGCCAGAACAGGATCTTCAGATCCCCGTCTGTGCCGCGGGCCGCATAGGCGGCCGAGCCTGCGAAGGCCAAGGCGGCTACGGTGCCTGCCAGAAGAAGTTTGAGGTTTTTCATGCTGCTATTCCCCTTATCGTTCTCTTATGAGTTGTGGTTGGGCATGCCGGTCAAGCCGGCTTTTTATGCCTCGGGACTGCGAAGTCGCCTTCCTCAACTTATTGACTTCGCAGCGTATTTCTTGTCCGTTCCTCCTCCGAAACTACCTTAAGAACAAGTTACATCCTGCCGCTTTTGGCGAGCATGATCAAATTTTGAGCCATCTAAGCATAGGCCTATTTTCCGTTCAAGCCGGAAAATTGAAGCTTGCAAAATCGTGTCTTCGCGTCGCAATATCCGCTCCGACCAGAGTGGGAAACAGCAAAAAAACAATGAGGTCTGCGTAATGCCAGTCATCAATCGCGTCGCGGAAATGCAGGATCAGGTCGCCGAATGGAGGCGCCATCTTCACGAGAATCCGGAGCTGCTCTACGACGTTCACGAGACCTCGAAGTTCGTGGCCGAGAAGCTCCGCGCCTTCGGCTGCGACGTCGTCGAGACCGGCATCGGCAGGACTGGCGTCGTCGGCATCATCAAGGGCAGCCAGGGCGGTGGGCCGGTGATCGGTTTCCGCGCCGACATGGACGCGCTGCCGATCCTCGAGACCTCCGGCAAGCCCTGGGCTTCCAAGACGCCCGGCAAGGCGCATTCCTGCGGCCATGACGGCCACACCGCCATGCTGCTCGGCGCGGCCCAATACCTTGCCGAGACCCGCAATTTCAAGGGTTCGGTCGCGGTGATCTTTCAGCCGGCGGAAGAGGGCGGCGCCGGCGCGCTGGCGATGATCAACGACGGCATGATGGAGAAGTTCGACATCCGCCAAGTCTACGGCATGCATAACGAGCCACGGCTTCCAGTCGGCAGTTTCTCCACCCGCAAGGGCGGCATCATGGCGGCCGCCGACACATTCGAGATCACCATCCACGGCCGCGGCAGCCATGCCGCGCAGCCGCACAATTCCATCGACCCGATCCTCATCTCCTCGCATATCGTGCTGGCGCTGCAGTCGATCGTCTCCCGCGAGACCGACCCCCTGAAATCACTCGTCGTCACCGTCGCCTCGATTCATGGCGGCGAGGCGAGCAACGTTATCCCGGCCTATGTGAAGATGACCGGAACGGTGCGCACGCTGCTGCCGGAAACCCGCGATTTTGCCGAGAAGCGCCTGAGCGAAGTGGCGCAGTCGACCGCGATCGCCCATGGCGCGACGGCCGACATCATGTATCGCCGCGGTTATCCGGTCACCTTCAACCACGACATCGAGACGGATTTTGCCGTTGAGGTCGCGGCCAAGGTTGTCGGACCCAAGGCCGTGCAGACAGGTATGGCGCCGCATATGGGTGCCGAAGATTTTTCGTACATGCTAGAGAAGCGCCCCGGCGCCTTCATCTTCATCGGCAATGGCGATACCGCCAGCCTCCACAACGCCGCCTACGATTTCAACGACGAGGCAATACCCTTTGGCGTCAGCTATTGGGTCACGCTCGCCGAAACCGCGCTCGCCGCCTGATCCGAAGGAGATTTCCATGCTGCTTTCCGGCACTTCCATGGAGCAGGGCGGCGGTTCGGTGACCCCGGTCCTGTCTGTCCGCAATCTGTCCACCTCGTTCCGGGTGAACGACGAATGGCGCACGGTGGTGCGCAACATCTCCTTCGACGTGGCACCGCGCGAGACGGTGGCGATCGTCGGCGAATCGGGCTCGGGCAAGAGCGTCACCTCGCTGTCGATCATGCGGCTGCTGCCGAAGAATTCGAGCAGGATCGAAGGCCAGGTCTTCCTCAACGGCCGCGAACTGCTGTCGCTTGAGGAAGAGCAGATGCGCCGCGTGCGCGGCAAAGACATCTCGATGATCTTCCAGGAACCGATGACCTCGCTCAACCCGATCTTCCCGATCGGCAAGCAGATCGCAGAGGCGCTGACCGTCCATACCGACATCAGCAATGCCGATGCGAAGGCCGAAGTCATTCGCCTGCTCGAAAAGGTGCGCATCCCGAACGCCTCGTCGCGTTTCGACGAATATCCGCACCAGTTCTCCGGCGGCATGCGCCAGCGCGTGATGATCGCCATGGCGCTTGCCGCCAGGCCGAAGCTGCTGATCGCCGACGAACCGACCACGGCGCTTGACGTGACGATCCAGGGCCAGATCCTCGATCTCATCAAGGTGCTGCAGGAAGAGGAGGGCATGTCGGTCCTGTTCATCACCCACGACATGGGCGTGGTGGCCGAGGTCGCCGACCGCACGATCGTCATGTATCGCGGCGATGCGGTCGAGACGGGCGAGACCAGCGACATTTTCCACCGCGGCCAGCATCCCTATACCCGCGCGCTTCTCTCCGCCGTGCCGCGGCTCGGTTCGATGGGCGAGCGCAAGCTTCCGCTGCGCTTCCCGATCGTCGATATCAAGACCGGCGAACAGCAGCCGCTCGCCGACGTGACCGACACGGTCGGCAAGGGCAAGACGCCGATATTGGACGTCAAGGACCTGACGACCCGCTTCGATATCCATTCCGGCCTGTTCGGCCGCAAGTCCGGCGCGGTCCATGCGGTCGAAAAGGTCTCCTTCAACCTGTTCCCGGGCGAGACGCTATCGCTCGTCGGCGAATCGGGCTGCGGCAAGTCGACCACCGGCCGGTCGGTCACCCGCCTGATCACGCCGACCAGCGGTGAGGTCACCCTCGACGGCTATGAGGTGATGAAACTCGACCAGTCGACGCTGCGCCAGATGCGCCGGTCGATCCAGATGGTCTTCCAGGATCCGTTTGCCTCGCTCAACCCGCGCATGAGCATCGGCTCGGCGGTCATGGAGCCTTATATCGAGCACGGCCTCGGCACCAAACAACAGGCCCGCGACAAGGCCGCCGGCCTGTTGGAGAAGGTGGGCCTTTCCGCCGACATGATGAAACGCTTCCCGCACGAGTTTTCCGGCGGCCAACGCCAGCGCATCGCGATCGCCCGCGCCCTGATGCTCGACCCGAAGATCATCGTCGCCGACGAAGCGGTCTCGGCACTCGACGTGTCGATTAAGGCGCAGGTCTGCAACCTGCTCCTCGACCTGCAGCAGAGCCTCAACCTCGCTTTCCTGTTCATCAGCCATGACATGGCGGTGGTCGAAAGGGTCAGCCATCGGGTAGCCGTCATGTATCTCGGTGAAATCGTCGAGATCGGCCCGCGCGCGGCGGTGTTCGAGAACCCGCAGCATCCCTATACGAGGAAGCTGATGTCGGCGGTGCCGGTGCCCGATCCGTCCCGCCGGCGGATCAAGCGCAACATGTCCACCGACGAGATCAAGAGCCCGATCCGTCCGGTCAACTACGTGCCGCCGAAGCGGGAATACCGCGAGGTGAGTGCGGGGCACGTGGTGCAGGTGGCGTAGGTTTTTCCGCGCCGCCAGTGATTGCTGAATTTGCCGGTCGCCCGGATTTCTGGTATCTTTGTGGTGCCAGAAATCCGGGCGATTGGCCGTCTTGATATGAGGATACTTTCTCGCATGAGCGATAAGGACACGATCCGGCAGCGCACTCTTGAAGCCGCGCATCTCCAGATGATCGAGGGCAATCCCCTCGATGCGGACGACATCGCTATGTTCGAAATGTTCGACCGAGAAGGATTTTCGACCGAAGAGCAGTTGGCTTATGTTCGCGAAGACCTGAAAAAGCGAATGCAGCAAAAGAAAGAGTCGATTGTTTCCGCTGTCGCCAGACGATAGCCAATGCCTCGATGAGCGACGATCCGTACGTCTATCCAGGTACGAAAATCTTACGAAACAAGCTGGATATCAGAGACCCCGTTGGGCTGGATTTTGCGGAGCGTCGGTTTTCGACCATTCGTGTCCGGCAAGGCATTCCGCGAGGCGATTTCGATCTCAAGCATCTGAAGACGATTCATCGCCATCTCTTCCAGGATATTTACGAATGGGCGGGGCAGGTGCGGACCGTCGAGATTTCCAAAGGCGAGAGCCAATTCCAGTTTCGGCAATATATCGAAACCGGAATGGCAGATGTTCACCGCCGCATCGTGAAATCCGATTTTCTGCGAGGTCTGGAGCGATCGGTATTTGCGACAGAAGCGGCCCGGATCATCGGCGACGTGAACTATGTCCATCCTTTTCGCGAAGGGAATGGCCGCACCCAGCTGCAATATTTGAAACAGCTTTCGGAGCGGGCAGGCCATTCGCTCGACTTGACGAAGGTCGACGCGGCTGGTTGGCTGGAGGCGTCGAAAGAGGCTCACCGTGCTCGATACGATCGCATGGGGCAGGTGATAGACGATGCGTTGCGCATGACGTGAGGGAGTGGTCATCACGAGGTTTCCTCTCAGGCATATCATAAAGTCGCATCGCCCCGCCACCGTTCTTCCAACCGTTTGACAGACTATCCGAAACCATGGCAGCAACAGGCGGAGGAGAATTTCTGCCATGGCAAAACGGTCTGATACGCAAGGGCGGCTCGATGATGCGGCGCGGGCCGGTTGGCTCTACTACGTCGCCGGGCGCACCCAGGACGAGATCGCCGCGGCCATGAGCATCTCCAGGCAGTCGGCGCAGCGGCTGGTGTCGCTGGCGGTTGCCGAACGGCTGATCAAGGTGCGCCTCGACCATCCGATCGCCGCCTGCCTGGAACTCGCCGAGGGCCTGCGCAAGAAATACGATCTCAAGCATGTGGAAGTGGTGCCCAGCGACCCGGCAGGGGTTTCCAGCACCGTCGGGATCGCCGAGGCGGGAGCCGCCGAGATCGAGCGCTGGCTGAAGCGCCCGGACCCGATCGTGATTGCGGTCGGCACGGGCCGCACCCTGAAAGCCGCAGTCGACCAGCTGCCGCCGATGGAGTGTCCGCAGCACCGGATCGTGTCGCTCACCGGCAATATCGGGCCGGACGGGTCGGCTGCCTTCTACAACGTCATCTTCTCGATGGCGGACGCGATCAAGGCGCGGCATTTCCCGATGCCGCTGCCGGTCCTCTGTTCCTCGGCCGAGGAGCGCGAGACCCTGCACGACCAGGCGCTGGTGCGCTCGACGCTCAAGCTCGGGGCGCAGGCCGATGTCACCTTCGTCGGCATCGGCGAACTTGGGCCCGACGGGCCGCTCTGCGTCGACGGCTTCCTCGGCAAAGAGGAGATGCTGAAGCTCGTCCAGGGAGGTGCGGTCGGCGAGATCTGCGGCTGGGTCTATGACAGCGAGGGCCGGCTTCTCGCCAATTCCATCAACGACCGCGTCGCCAGCGTGCCGATCCCTTCGCGGGAGACCTCCGCGGTCATCGGAATCGCTCAGGGGCGGAAGAAACTCCAGGCGATTTCCGCCGCGCTCAAGGGCAATATCATAAACGGTGTGATCACCGATGAGGCGACTGCAGAGCAATTGCTCTCACGCTGAGCAAAAATTATCCCTAGCCAAATCAACGGCATGACCTATCTGCGCTGCAATGCAGCGACGAATGGCGATTGACTTTTTGCGGCAATAAGTGGGTAATTGCCCATGAGCAAAGCGAATGCTCGTTACTCATCTTCTGGGAGGAAGATATGACATTGAAGACGATTTTGCTGGGCGCCTGCTCGGCGCTGGCGCTTGGCGGCCTTTTCTCTACCGCGGCCTCGGCTGAAACCCTCACCATCGCGACGGTCAACAACGGCGACATGGTCCGCATGCAGGGCCTGACTTCCGAGTTCACCAAGGCGAACCCGGATATCCAGATCAACTGGGTCACGCTCGAAGAAAACGTGCTGCGCGAGCGTGTCACCACCGACATCGCCACCAAGGGCGGCCAGTACGACATCCTGACGATCGGCAATTACGAAGTTCCGATCTGGGCCAAACAGGGCTGGCTGCTCGAGTTGAACAAGCTCGGCGACAAGTACGACACCAACGACATCCTGCCGGCGATCAAGGGCGGTCTGACCGTCAACGGCAAGCTCTATGCCGCGCCGTTCTACGGCGAGTCAGCGATGATCATGTATCGCAAGGACCTGTTCGAGAAGGCAGGCCTGAAGATGCCGGAAAACCCGACCTGGGAATTCATCGGCGATGCGGCCCGCAAGATCACCGACCGCAAGACTGACGTCAACGGCATCTGCCTGCGCGGCAAGGCCGGCTGGGGCGAGAACATGGCGTTCATCACGGCGCTCACCAACTCGTTTGGCGGCCGCTGGTTCGACGAAAAGTGGACCCCGCAATTCGACCAGCCGGAATGGAAGGCTGCGCTGCAGTTCTACGTGGACCTGATGAAGGATGCCGGCCCGGCCGGCGCTTCCTCGAACGGCTTCAACGAAAACCTGACCCTGTTCCAGCAGGGCAAGTGCGGCATGTGGATGGACGCCACCGTGGCTGCCTCCTTCGTTTCCAACCCGAAGGACTCCAAGGTTGCCGACAAGGTAGGTTACGCGCTCTTCCCGACCAAGGGCGAGTTGAAGAACCATGGCAACTGGCTGTGGTCGTGGAACCTCGCGGTCCCGAACTCTTCGAAGAAGGCTGACTCGGCGCAGAAGTTCATCTCCTGGGCAACCAGCAAGGAATACACCCAGCTCGTCGCTTCCAAGGAAGGCTGGGCCAACGTTCCTCCGGGCACCCGCACCTCGCTTTACAACAACGAGGAATACAAGAAGGCCGCCGCCTTCGCAGCGCCGACCCTTGCTGCGATGAACGCTGCCGACATCACAAAGCCGACCGTCAAGCCGGTGCCTTATACCGGCGGCCAGTTCGTCGCGATCCCTGAATTCCAGGCGATCGGCACGAATGTCGGCCAGCTGTTCTCGGCAGTCGTCGCCGGCCAGTCCACGGTCGCCGATGCGCTTGCCCAGGCCCAGACGGCTACGACGCGCGAAATGAAGCGCGCCGGTTATCCGAAGTAAGCTCCAGAGCCACGGCTGTCCGGCAATCCTGCGCCGGACAGTCGGATCTTGGCCGAGATCATCCGCCTTGAGGGTTTGAGGCGGGCCGGCGATCAGGCAGGGCGATCCTGCAACAACCAGATAACAACAAAAACCTGCATCCTGCGTCGGTCTCCTTCCCCAAAAGAAAAAGGCGCGGGATAACTGGAACGACCACGTTCCACGGGAGGGCGTCTGATATGGCAACGCAAAACACCAAGACGTTGGCGCGCCTGATGATGGCGCCCTCCGTTCTGCTTCTTCTCGTCTGGATGATCGTGCCGCTGGCGATGACGCTGTGGTTCTCGTTCCAGAACTACAATCTGCTCGATCCGTCCAATGTCAGCTTCACGGGTCTGTTCAACTACCAGTTCTTCTATACCGACCCGGCCTTCTTCCAGTCGATCTGGAACACGCTGGTCATCGTCGGCGGGGTGCTGTTGATCACCGTCATCGGTGGCATCGCGATCGCGCTGCTTCTCGACCAGCCCATCTTCGGGCAGGGCATCGTCCGCATCCTGATCATCTCGCCATTCTTCGTGATGCCGCCGGTTGCGGCGCTCGTGTGGAAGAACATGATCATGAACCCGAGCTACGGGGTGTTTGCGGATATCAGCCGTTTCTTCGGGCTGCGGCCGGTCGATTGGTTCGCGCAATATCCGCTGTTTTCGATCGTTGTCATCGTCGCCTGGCAATGGCTGCCGTTCGCCACGCTCATTCTGCTCACCGCGCTGCAGTCGCTCGACGGCGAACAGAAGGAGGCGGCGGAGATGGACGGCGCCAACTTCCTCAACCGCTTCATCTACCTGGTGGTGCCCCATCTAGCCCGGTCGATCACGGTCGTCATCCTCATCCAGACGATCTTCCTGCTCGGCGTCTATGCGGAAATCCTGGTCACCACCAATGGCGGGCCTGGTTACGCCTCGACCAACCTCGCCTTCCTGATCTACCGCACGGCGCTCCTCGGCTACGATGTCGGCGGGGCCTCGGCAGGCGGCATCATTGCAGTCGTGCTCGCCAATATCGTCGCCTTCTTCCTGATGCGCGCCGTCGGCAAGAACCTGGACCGGTAGGAGAAGATCATGGCACGCAACGTTACGACAAGACACAAGATCACCGCCACGGTCGCCGCCTGGATCGTCGCTCTGATCATCTTCTTCCCGATCCTCTACACGATCATCACCAGCATCAAGACGGAGCCGGAGGCGATCGCGGGCTTCAGCCTGTGGCCATCCGGCACGTTCGAGAACTACATCACGGTCCAGACCCAGCGCGACTACCTGAAGCCGTTCATGAATTCGGTGATCTTGTCGGTCGGCTCCACCATCCTGGCGCTGATCATCGCGATCCCGTCCGCCTGGGCGATGGCTTTCTCGCCGACCAAGCGCACCAAGGACATCCTGATGTGGATGCTGTCGACCAAGATGATGCCGGCGGTCGCGGTTCTGGTGCCGATCTACCTGCTGTTCCGCGATTTCGGCCTGCTCGACAGCCGCATCGGTTTGACGGTCATGCTGACGCTGATCAACCTGCCGATCGTGGTGTGGATGCTCTATACCTATTTCCGCGAAATTCCGGGCGAAATCCTGGAGGCGGCGCGGATGGACGGGGCCGGGCTCTGGCAGGAGATCGTCTACGTGCTGACGCCGATGGCGGTGCCGGGCATCGCCTCGACGCTGCTTCTCAACATCATCCTTGCCTGGAACGAGTCGTTCTGGACGATCCGGCTGTCGACCACCAATGCGGCGCCGCTGACGGCCTTCATCGCCTCGTTCTCCAGTCCGCAAGGCCTGTTCTGGGCAAAACTCTCGGCCGCCTCGACCATGGCGATCGCGCCGATCCTCATCCTCGGCTGGTTCTCACAGAAACAACTCGTTCGCGGCCTCACGTTTGGCGCGGTTAAGTAAGGAAAACGGACATGGGCAGCATCACGCTCCAAAAAGTGTCGAAAGTGTTCGGCGAAGCGAAGGTCATTCCTTCGATCGACCTTGAAATCAATGACGGCGAGTTCGTCGTTTTCGTCGGCCCGTCCGGCTGCGGCAAGTCCACGCTTCTGCGGCTGATAGCCGGGCTCGAAGACGTGTCCGGCGGCCAGATCCTGATCGACGGCAAGGACGTCACCCAGGCTGCCCCCGCCGAACGCGGTCTTGCCATGGTGTTCCAGTCCTATGCGCTCTATCCGCATATGAGCGTGCGCAACAACATCGCCTTTCCCTTGAAAATGGCAAAGATGGAGAAGTCCGCGATCGACAAGAAGGTGACGGACGCCGCCCGCGTGCTGAACCTCACCGATTATCTGGAACGCCGTCCCTCGCAGCTTTCCGGCGGCCAGCGCCAACGTGTCGCGATCGGCCGCGCGATCGTGCGCGAACCCTCGGCCTTTCTGTTCGACGAGCCGCTCTCCAATCTGGACGCCGCATTGCGCGGCACGATGCGTCTGGAGATCAGCGACCTGCATCACCAGCTCAAGACGACAATGGTCTACGTCACCCACGACCAGGTCGAGGCGATGACCATGGCCGACAAGATCGTCGTGCTCAATCGCGGCAATATCGAGCAGGTCGGTTCGCCGCTCGAACTCTACAAAAGCCCTCGTAACCTGTTCGTCGCCGGCTTCATCGGTTCGCCGCATATGAACTTCGTCGATGGCGCCTATGCGCAATCCAAGAGCGCCAAGACCGCCGGTATCAGGCCGGAGCATCTCATTCTTTCAAAGGACAGCGGCTTGTGGACCGGCACGGTGAAGGTTGCCGAACATCTCGGCGCCGACACGTTCCTGCATCTCGATGTCGATGGCATCGGGCAGATCACCGCCCGTGCCGGCGGCGAGTTCGGCGCCCAATACGGCGATCGGGTTTACCTCACGCCCGACGAAGCCAAGCTGCATCGGTTCGACGACAAGGGCATCGCCCTTCGCGCCTGAGCGCGAGACTGGAGTAAAGACAATGACTGTGAAGCTTTCGCTGGCGAGCTTGAAGGATGCTGCGGCCACCGCCGCGGTGCCGGCCTATGACCCCAAGGGCCTGACTGCCGGCATCGTGCATTTCGGCGTCGGCAATTTCCATCGCGCCCACCAGGCGATCTATCTCGACGACCTGTTCAACACCGGCAAGGCACATGACTGGGCGATCATCGGCGCCGGCGTCATGCCGTCCGACGGTGCCATGCGCGACAAGCTGAAAGCGCAGGATTTCCTGACCACCGTCGTCGAGCAGGACAACAACAGGACCGCCGCTCGCGTTACCGCACCGATGATCGACATCATCGCCCCCGGCGACGTCGCGACCCTGATCGAGACGCTGGCCGACCCGAACATCCGCATCGTTTCGATGACGATCACCGAGGGCGGTTATTTCATCGACGCATCGGGCGCGTTCAACCCGGCCCATCCGGTGATCGCCGAGGACGGGAAGAACCCTTCGAGCCCGAAGACCGTCTTCGGCCTGATTCTCGCCGGCCTCAAGGAACGCAAGGCGAGGGGGATCGCCCCGTTCACCATCATGTCCTGCGACAACATTCCCGGAAACGGGGAGGTAACAGAGAACGCCGTCATCGGGCTTGCCAAGCTTTCCAACCCGGACTTCGCCCATTGGATCCACGAGAACGTCGCGTTCCCAAGCTCGATGGTCGACCGCATCACGCCAGCTACGGGTAGCCGCGAGATCGATATCCTTAGGCAGGATTTCGGCATCGACGACAACTGGCCGGTGTTCTGCGAGGAATTCAAGCAGTGGGTGATGGAGGACAAGTTCCCCGCCGGTCGTCCGCGACTGGAAGAGGTGGGCGTCCAGTTCGTGCCGGACGTCGCGCCCTACGAGTTGATGAAGATCCGCATCCTCAACGGCGGCCATGCGGCGATCGCCTATCCGGCAGCCCTTCTCGACATCCATTTCGTGCACGAGGCGATGGAGCACAAGCTGATCCGCGCCTTCCTAGAAAAGCTGGAAAAGGACGAGATCATTCCGGTCATCCCGCCGGTGCCGAATACCAACCTCATCGACTATTACAAGCTGATCGAGCGGCGCTTCTCCAACCCCAAGATCGGCGACACCATTCCGCGGCTGGCGCAGGACGGCTCCAATCGCCAGCCGAAATTCATCCTGCCCTCGACCGCCGACCGGCTCGCCAAGGGGCAGGACATTGTTGGCCTGTCGCTGGTTTCGGCGCTGTGGTGCCGCTATTTCGCGGGTACCTCCGACAGCGGCAAGCCGATCGTCTTCAACGACGCCAGCGCCGACCGCCTGAACGCCGCGGCGCTGAAAGCCAAGGATAACCCGGACGCCTTCCTTGCGCTTGGCGATATTTTTGGAGACGTTGCGAAATCCGAGCTGTTCCGCACCCGCTTCGCGCATGCGCTGAAGACGCTCTGGGGGCAGGGGACGGCCAAGACGCTCGAGCTTTATCTCGGCGGCAAGCTGGTCAAATAGCGGGGAATGGACGTGCAACAGGCGGCGGGACCACTGGTGATCTTCGATTGCGACGGGGTCCTCGTCGACAGCGAGCCCGTCTCCGTGCGCGTGCTGGTCGATGCGCTGCGCCGAAAAGGGGTCGAGATGGATGCGGCGGAGGCCTATCGCCGCTTCCTCGGCCGCAGCCTCGGCACCGTCACCAAGGCGATGCGCGAGGAATTCGGCGTCGAGGCGGATGACGGTTTCCTCGAAGACATGCGCCACGATCTCTACGCCCGCTTCCGCGCCGAACTGCTGCCGATGCCCGGCATAACCGAAGCGCTGGACGCTTTGAATTTCCGTCGCTGCGTCGCATCCTCCAGCCAGCCGGAGCGCATCCGCCTGTCGTTGTCGCTGACCGGTCTGATCGACAAGCTGGAGCCGAACATCTTTTCCGCCACGATGGTGGAAAAGGGCAAGCCGGCGCCGGATCTCTTCCTGCATGCGGCAAGCGAAATGAGCGCCGATCCCAAAGACTGCATCGTCATCGAAGACAGCCCCGCCGGCATCGAAGCGGGCCACAGCGCCGGCATGTCGGTCTTCGCCTTCGTCGGCGGGTCGCATGCCAGCGTTCCGGGCTACCGGGAGCAGATCGATGCGCTTTCCCCGGAAGTCGTGTTTGACGCGATGCCGGATTTGATCCACCTTGTCCAAAAACATATAGAGGGTCGCTACGGCTCCGTTTCTTCGACCGCGCCTTAGTGCGATCCTTGAAACTGCCGGGCGACAGGGACAGGAAACAAATCCGGATGCGTGATCACCTCGTTGCGGTCGATATCGGCACGGGCAGCGCCCGCGCCGGCGTCTTTGATCGCCACGGGCGCCTGCTCGCCAAGGCGAAACATCCGATCGCAATGTTCCGTCCCAAACAAAATCACGCCGAACATGATTCCGAGGATATCTGGGCCGCCACCTGCCGCGCGGTGAGGGAGGCGATGACTGAGGCCGGCATAACCGCCGCCCGCATCGCCGCGATCGGCTTCGACGCCACCTGTTCGCTCGTTGCGCGCGACCGCGAGGGCCAGCCGCTCACGGTTTCAACGACCGGCAAGGCCAACCAGGACACCATCGTCTGGCTCGACCATCGGGCGATCAAACAAGCCGACCAGCTTTCGGCCACCGGCCACAAGGTGCTCGAGTTTTCCGGCGGTTCGCTGTCGCCGGAGATGGAAATGCCGAAGCTGATGTGGCTGAAACAGCAACTGCCGCAGACTTGGGCGAGGGCGGGCTATTTCTTCGATCTCGCCGATTTCCTCACCTGGAAGGCGACCGGCTCGCCCGCCCGTTCGCGCTGCACTCTGACTGCCAAATGGAACTACCTCGCCCACGAAAATCCCGGCTGGAGCGCCGACTACCTGGCGCTTGCCGGCCTTGGAGACCTGCTCGAAAAGGGCGGACTGCCGGATGATACGATCGGCGTCGGGACAAGCGTCGGCGGCCTCAGCCGTCGGGCAGCGGAAGAGCTCGGCCTCGACACGAAAGTGCAGGTGGCGCCCGGCATGATCGATGCCTATGCCGGTGCCTTTGGCGTGCTCGGTGGGGTTTCCGGCGGTGCTTCCGAAGGCTCCAAACTCGAAACCAGCGTGGCGCTGATCGGCGGCACGTCGAGTTGCATCGTCGCTTTTACCAGGGATTCCAAGCCCGGCCGCAGCCTATGGGGTCCCTATTACGAGGCGATCCTGCCCGGCCACTGGCTGGTCGAAGGCGGGCAATCGGCGGCGGGGGCGCTGCTCGACCATATCGTGCTGATGCACGCCGCCGGCGGCGAACCGACAGCGGAACTCCACGGCCGCATCATCGCCCGCGTCGGCGAGTTGCGCGCTGAAGCCGAGGGCGATATCGCGCCGAATCTCCACATTCTGCCGGATTTCCACGGCAACCGCTCGCCACTTGCCGACCCGCATGCGACCGGCGTCATCAGCGGGCTGACGCTCGACACGTCCTTCGATGGCCTCTGCCGGCTCTACTGGCGAACCTGCGTCTCGATCGCGCTCGGCATAAGGCACATTCTCGATGCGCTCTCGGATTACGGCTACCGCTTCGAAACCCTCCACGTCACCGGCGGCCACGTCAACAACCCGCTCCTGATCGAACTCTACGCCGACGTCACCGGCCGCAAGGTGGTGATCCCGGAAAACCGCGATGCCGTGCTGCTCGGCACGGCGATGGCGGCCGCCGTTGCCGGGGGCGTGTTCGGCTCGCTGTTCGAAGCGGGGCAGGCGATGGACGGCGGAGGGACCGAGTTGCTGCCGGACCCGGCGCGGGCCGAGCAATACGGGCGGGATTACCGACGGTTCCTGGCCATGGTCAGGCATCGGGAGGAATTGCGTGGGATAGCGTAGGCGGCTGCGTAGCGAGCTATCCTGCGGTCTAATAGTTCTCCAGCAGATGTGGCGCGTCCGGAGACCCGAAACGGGGCTGCACGCCGAGCAAAGGCGCTGATCGACCGATAATCTCCTTGATCATCGGGGCGGCGGTGGATGCCGCCGTGCGTCCGCCGTGTTCGCCTGTCTGTGGAGCGTCGATGATCGACAGTACGATGTATTTGGGCCTGTCCATGGGGAAGGCAGCGACGAAGGCATTGAAATTGATGTCCTTGGCATAACGTCCGTTAATCACCTTGTCGGCCGTGCCCGTCTTGCCGCCGACCTGGAAACCTTCGACCTGCGCGCCGCGTCCTGAGCCTTTCACGCCGTTCCAGGTGAACAGGTAACGCATGTCGGCGCTGGTGCCCGGCTTAATCACAGGGCGGGAAACCTGCTGTGCCTCTTCCCGGGAGCGGGGCAGAAAGGTGGGAGGAACAAGTGTGCCGCCGTTGATCAGAGCGGCGGCGGCAACCGCGGTCTGCAGCGGAGTGGTTGCCACGCCATGGCCGAACGAGATGGTGACCGAGTTGATCTTCTTCCATGTCTTCGGCTGGGTTGGCGTCGCCACGCCCGGCATCTCGGTTTCCATCCTGGAGAGGAGCCCGAGTTTCGTCAGGAACTGCTGGTGGCCCTCGATCCCGACCTTGTCGGCAACCGCCGCGGTGCCGATATTCGACGAATACTGGAAGACTTCGGAGATCGTCAGCTGCCGGTTCTTTCCGCGGAAGTCCTTGATGGTGAAACCGCCCATGCGGATCGGTCGCGATGCATCCACGACGGAGTTCAGGGTGATCTTGCCTTCGTCCAGCCCCATCGCCAGGGTGAAGCTCTTGAACGTCGAACCCATCTCGAATGTGGCGTTGCTTATCCGATTGAACCAGCCCTTCTCGTAGTCCTTGTCGATACTACCGTCAGGCAACATTCGGGACGGTTCGTTCGGATCGTAGTCTGGCACCGATGCCATCGCCAGGACCTCGCCGGTATCGACGTCGAGAACCACGGCACCCGCTGCCTCGGCCTTATAGGCGGTCATCGCGTTCGCGACCACCTGGCGGATGATATTCTGGACTCGGAGATCGATGGACAGTCTGACGGGCTCAAGCGGAGCTCCACCGGTCAGCCCGGCCAGGCGAAGATCGCCCAGACCCTGCTGGTCCATATAGCGCTCCATTCCCGCAAGGCCCTGATTGTCGACATTCACATGGCCGACGATGTGAGAGGCGGTCGCTCCGCCCGGATAAAACCGGCGTTTTTCCGGCCTGAAGCCGATGCCGGGAATGCCGAGGGCCATGATATCAGACTGCTGTTTGGGTGTGAGCTGGCGCTTCAGCCATTGGAATGCGGTCTGTGATCTCAGCTTCTTGTGAGTTTCGCTCCAGTCGAGGTTGGGGATGACGAAGGCAAGCTTTTCGACGACTTCGTCCGCATCGACGATCCTGCGCGGATCGGCGTAGAGCGAGATCATGTTGACGTCGGTGGCCAGCAGCGCTCCGTTGCGGTCGACGATGTCCGGCCTGGAGGGAACCGCGCTGCTGCCGATCATTCCCGTCACGGCCGGTTCGGCAAGGCCGTATTGGACAAGGCGCGCGCCGATGACGAAATAGACCGCAAGAAACCCGGCGATCAGGATCCCGAGCCGTTGTCTGGCTTCCTTTCTGCGGCTTGCGCGTGTGCCCAGGAAGGTCGCATTTTCGGTGGTGACATTGCTCTTTACGATGAAATGTGCACGGCTTCTGAGCCGGACGACAAAAGAGATCATTCCGAACAAATCCAAAAAACATATCAGCCGAAGGCGAAGCTTGAGCGGTAGTCCGCCGCGCGCTGCAGCCTGCACGTGGTTGACCCGGAAGCCAACAGCAGAGCGCGTGGGCGGGCCGGCATGTTTAAAGTTGCATTAATATACAATTAAAGTTGTATTCGATTGTATGGCGGAAAGTTAACCGACGTTTTGTCGGGCCGTAGACGTGCGGTGCCATCTCCCGTGTCTGCGCCGTTCCGTGTATCGCGCGGCGACGGCAATTTCGTCGCAGCCAGCCCTGCAACAAGGATTGCAGGGATACCACCCGGCCTTGCCACCCGCCTCCTTGCTCCTCCGCCTGCCAAAACCTACATGTCTCCCGCCAACCTGGAGACGCCGATGATTTTCGACGCCGCGAGACTTTCGCTCGCCAACCTCTTTGCACCGGAGACCCGCTCGGTCTTCTGGAAGACATTGGGCCTCACCGCCCTCGTGCTGATCGGCATCTGGTTCGGCCTGCGCGAGGTTTTCATCCTCTATGCCTGGGCGTGGTTCGCCGCTTTCTTCCCCGACCTGCCGGATTGGGCGGGATGGCTGACCCTGTTTGCGGCGATCTTCGCGGGCATCGGGCTGGCGCTGGCGCTCGCGTTGCTGATCGCCCCGATCACCGCCCTCATCGCCGGTCTGTTCCTCGACGATGTCGCGGAAGTGGTGGAAAAGCGGGACTATCCGAACGATCCGCCGGGCAAGGCGATGCCGCTAGGCCAGGCGATCATCGGCTCGATCCAGTTCCTGGGCGTCGTCATCGTCGGCAACATCATCGCGCTCTTCCTGCTGTTCATCCCCGGCATCAACCTGATCGCCTTCTTCCTGGTGAACGGCTACTTGCTCGGCCGGGAATTCTTCGAGTTCGCGGCGATGCGGTTCAGGACGCCTGCGGAAGCGCGCGCCTTCCGCTCGAAACATTCCTCCACCGTGTTCATGGCTGGTCTTCTGATCGCCTGTTTCCTGGCGATCCCGATCGTCAACCTCCTGACACCGCTGTTTGCCGCCGGCCTGATGGTGCATCTCCACAAGGCGCTCTCCAAGCGCGATCCCGGGTTCAGGCTTTAGGGCAGGCGGCGCCGAGCCAACTGCGCTTACTCGACAGCCTCGCCGATGAGCTGCTGCGGCAACTCGACAAGCGGCGCCGGTACGTCGACGGTCTTTTCCGGCGAGCGACACAGATCGGCGATCACGCACCGCTCGCATTCCGGTTTTCGCGCCTTGCAGCAATAACGACCGTGCAGGATCAGCCAGTGGTGGGCGTGGAAGAGATACTGGTCGGGGATCACCTTCAGGAGGTTCTCCTCAACTTCGTCGGGCGTCTTGCCCGGTGCCATCAGCAGCCGGTTGGCGATGCGGAAGACGTGGGTATCGACTGCGAGCGTCGGCACCCCGAAGGCCATCGACATCACCACATTCGCCGTCTTGCGGCCGACGCCCGGCAGGCGGATCAGTTCTTCGCGCGTTTTCGGCACCTGGCTGCCGAACTCGTCGATCAGCATGCGACAGAGGGCGATGACGTTCTTCGCCTTGTTGCGGTAGAGCCCGATCGTTTTGATATATTGGGTGACGCCCTCTTCGCCCAGCGCCAGCATCTTTTCCGGCGTGTCGGCGACCTTGAAGAGGGCTCTTGTCGCCTTGTTGACGCCGGCATCCGTCGCCTGCGCCGACAGCGCCACCGCCACGACCAGCGTGAACGGGTTCACGTGTTCCAGTTCGCCCTTCGGCTCCGGCCGCTGCACCGAGAAGCGGCGAAAGATCTCCTCCATCTCGGCTTTCGAATAGGCGGATTTGAAGCGTTTCGGCTTGGCCGCGCTCTTGCGCTCGGGCGCGTGATTTGACTTTTGCTGGGGGCTGGTTTTGGATTTGATCTTTGGAGTCGCCATATGCCTGTATAGGCATCCCGCAGGAGGGAAATCAACGTGGACGTTTCCGAGGATCAGCCTGTTTTTGCGGCCGAACTGACGCCCTACCGTTCGCTCGGCAGGACGGGCTTTCGCGTCGTGCTGGTGCTGGCGGGCAGCATCTGCCTTCTCTATGGCGGCTTTTTCCTGATCACCGGAGCTTATCCGATCGGCGTCTTCTTCGGGCTGGATTTCCTCGGCCTCTATATCGCGCTGAAGATGAGCTACCGGTCGGGGCAGGCCCGCGAGGAGGTCAGCGTGTCGCGCAGCAAGCTGTCGATCCGGAAATTCTCCCCGGCGGGGCGGATGGTGGAGCATCGCTTCAATCCGTTCTGGGCGCGCTTCAACGTCCGCCGGCACGAGGAATTCGGCATCACGTCGATGTCTGTGACGGGCGAGGGACGCGGCACCGATATCGGTTCCTTCCTCAATCCGGATGACCGGGAGAGTTTCGCAAGGGCTTTCAGGCGTGCGCTCGCAACCGTCAGGCAAAGGATCTGAACCGGCTGAAAAACCTACAGTCGGGGCAAGAAACGGGTGGTTTCGGCGAGGCCGAAGGGGCATTTAAGCAGCATATCAGTTGCACAGCGACTATTGCGCGCCCAAGGTCCGGATCGACCGGGGTGCGGCGCTGCAGAGGAGACAAGCCATGAACGCTCTCGCCCAGATCGATTCGCCACCCATCGACGTGACGCCCGATGGCTCCGACTACGAAACCGTCCGCCGCGTCATCGAGATGATCACGCTCGACTATCGCGACCAGCCGTCGCTCGAGGCGATCGCTTCCGAACTCGGGCAGTCGCCGACGCAGCTTCAGAAAGTGTTCACCCGCTGGGCCGGCCTGTCGCCGAAGGCCTTCCTTCAGGCGGTCACCCTCGATCATGCCAAGCGCCTGCTCGGCAAGGAGGAACTGCCGCTGCTTGAGGCCTCCTACGAGCTCGGTCTCTCCGGCCCCGGCCGCCTTCACGACCTGTTCGTCACCCACGAGGCGATGTCGCCCGGCGAATGGAAGGCGCGGGGCGGCGGGCTGACGATCCGCTACGGTTTCCATTCGTCGCCCTTCGGCGAGGCACTGGTCATGGCGACGGATCGTGGCCTCTCGGGCCTTGCCTTTGCCGATCTCGGACAAGAACAGGCGGCGCTCGATGACATGATGCGCCGCTGGCCGAACGCCGAATACGTTACCGACCAGGAGATGACGGCGCCCTATGTCGGCCGCGTCTTCGACCGTGCGAACTGGTCCTGCGACCAGCCGCTGAAAGTCGTGCTGATCGGTACCGACTTCCAGGTGCGGGTCTGGCGGAGCCTGTTGAAGATCCCGTTCGGCAAGGCCGTAACCTATTCCGACGTCGCCAACGACATCGGCCAGCCGACCGCCAGCCGCGCGGTGGGTGCGGCCGTCGGGGCGAACCCCATCTCGTTCGTGGTTCCCTGCCACCGGGCGCTCGGCAAGAGCGGCGCGCTGACGGGGTATCACTGGGGACTGACGCGCAAGCGGGCGATCCTGGGCTGGGAAGCGGGAAACGCGTAAGCGGCCGAACGCCGGGAGCCAGCAGATACCAGGTCGCCTGCAAATCACAGGCGACATCTGAGGATTGCGGCATATAAGTTATGCCTAAAATGATCATCGAAGGACGCGGTCAGGTGCATGAGCGCAGATACCAGAGATCGAAAAGCTTTCTAGGCGCCAAGATCATCTTCAATGGCGATCATTCCGCCTTCGATTGCATCGTGAAGGAAATCTCGGCCGGCGGCGCGTTGATCAAGATCGAGAATGCCTTGTCCGTGCCGGAAAGCTTCGGTCTCGCCCTGTCGGATGGTCGACGTTTCGAATGCGAAGTCCGCTGGCGGCGGATCAATTCCCTCGGAGTAGAGTTCCTGACCGCTGCCTGATTGCCCGTCCGTTCACGCGCAGCCAGTGGTCAGGCTGCCCCTTGTGCGCTCTCGGAGGGTTCGTTCAGCCGCAACAATTCCTTGGCCGCAGTCTCATCGGTGATCAGCGTATGGCACCCGATCCTGCGGATCGTGGCGCGGATCGCTACCGCCCGGTGCGCACCGCCCGACGACAGCACGATGTGCCGGGCCTTTTTCAGCGTATCGAGATCCACCGACATCACCCGCTCGTTCAGCTTGTGATCGACCGAGCGGCCTTGCTCGTCCAAGAAGTTGAACATCGTGTCGCAGACGCAACCGGCCGCGATCAGCCGGTCGAGTTCCGCCTTGGAGATGAAGCCTTCCGACAGCGAGGTGGAATGCGGGCCGATGTCGCCGCAGCTCACCACCGCGAGATCGAGATTTTCGGCAAGGTCGTAGATCGTCTTCAGCCCGCATTCCTCGATCAGCGCCCTTTTGGTCTTGACCGAGTCGACCAGAAGCGGGGCGAGGAACATGTAACACTCGGCACCGAGCTGGCCCGCGAAACGCCAGGTGTAGTCGATCGGATTGGTCTGGTGTACGGCGACGATGCCGCCGAGCAGCGACACGACCTTGCAGTTCTTCCGCCGCGGCGGGCGAAAGCTGCCGAGCGAAGCGGTCATGGTGCGGCCCCAGCCGACGCCGATCGTCATGTCGTCCTGCACCACTTCGGAGAGGAACTGCCCGAGTGCGAGCCCGACCGAGCTTGCAAGCGCCGCAGCGCTATTGTCGCGCGGGGCCGGCACGACCACGGCCTCGTCGAGCTTGTAAGCCTTCTCCAGCCGGATCGCCAGCTCGACGCAGGTATCGATGCCTTCGCTGATCCAGATCTGCACCTCGGAGCGCTTCATCGCCTCGTCGAGCAGGCGGATCACCGTCGAGCGGCTCAGGCCCAGCCGTTCGGCGACATCTTTTTGCGTCAATCCCTGGTTATAATAAAGCCACGCCGCGCGCAGCCTCATGGAGGCGGCTTCGGAATAGGCGGTATGGGTCTCGCGTCTGAGCCTAGCCAACGGGCCTCCGGGACGATCTTGGACAAGTGAGGTCATACTTGTTCCAGCTGACACATATGTCAATTACGAAGGACAAATGTCTTGACTTTTTAACCGTGGCCGGGGGATAGTTCTCACCAACGCGCCGGAGGAGCCAAATCGCGCAACAGGCGTTTAGTTCTCCATATCGAGGAATATTCGGATGACGTCTAAACTAGAGCAGCTTCGTTCCATGACCACGGTCGTTGCCGATACCGGCGACATCGAGGCGGTCGCCCGCCTGAAGCCCGTGGATTGCACCACCAACCCGACCATCGTGCTTAAGGCGCTCGGCACGCCCATCTTTGCCGACAAGGTCAAGGAAGCGATCGCCTGGGGCCGCAAGCAGTCCGGCAATCCGGATGCCGTCGTGTCCGCCGTGGCCGACCGCCTGGCGATCACCGTCGGTGCAGCCCTGTCCGAGCTGGTCCCGGGCCGCGTTTCGACCGAAGTCGATGCCGACCTTTCCTTCGATACCGAAGCGTCGATCGCCAAGGCCCGCCAGATCATCGCCTCCTACAAGGAGCGCGGCATCGAGCGGGACCGCATCCTGATCAAGCTCGCCTCCACCTGGGAAGGCATCCGCGCCGCCGAAGTGCTGCAGAAGGAAGGCATCGACTGCAACCTGACGCTTCTCTTCTCCCAGGCCCAGGCGATCGCCTGCGCGGAGGCGAAAGTGTTCCTGATCTCGCCCTTCGTCGGCCGCATTCTCGACTGGTACAAGAAGTCGACCGGCCAGGACTATACCGCCGAGACCGATCCGGGCGTCGTGTCCGTCCGCGCCATCTACAATTACTACAAGGCGAACGGCATCAAGACGATCGTCATGGGCGCCTCCTTCCGCAATGCCGGTGAAATCGAAGCGCTGGCCGGCTGCGACCGCCTGACGATCAGCCCGGCTCTGCTCGACGAGCTCGACAAGGATACCGGCAAGCTGGAGCGCAAGCTGCAGCCGGAAACCTTCAAGGCCGAACCGCTCCAGTCGCTCGACGAAAAGTCCTTCCGCTGGATGCTGAACGAGGACGCGATGGCGACCGAAAAGCTCTCGGAAGGCATTCGCGCCTTCGCCAAGGACCTCGCGTCGCTGCGCCAGATGGTCAAGAAGGAACTGACGCTGGCCGCCGCGTAATATTTGCTTCCACCGCCCGCATGAAGAAAGGCTCGTCTCGCGACGGGCCTTTCTGTATTGGCGCAGGCTCAGGTCCGCCGGGATCAGTCCGGCTTTCTGCTGACGAACAGGCCGGTTTCCTTCTCCACCTCGAGCACGCCGTGGCCGCGCTCGAATGCGGCGGCGATTGCTTGCCGGAACGCGTTCAGTTGAGCCTCGTCCGCGCCATCGCCGGGCGGGTAGGAGGTCAGCGCGAGAAACACGTCTTCCGGCTCCGTGATCCGCATTCTTGCGGGATGCTGCGCAAAGGTCACCTCGCCGAACCTCGCACGCATCAGCTCCTCGGCCTTGTCGTATCCGAAGACGGCCGCGCTCGGATCGAACGGCTCGCTGCCGAACACGGTGGTGAGTTCGTAGATCCCGCGCATGTTGCCCATGCCATTGGTGGTGACGGCGAGAAAGCCACCGGGCTTCAGCACCCGGAACATTTCCGCGATTCCGGCTGCAGGATCGGGCAGGTGGTAGAGCATGTGCATGGCAATGACGACATCGAAGCTATCGTCCTCGAAGGGTAGGGCGGCAGCGTCCGCCTGATGGCCCGTGACCGACCCAAAGGGCAAGGGCGTGCAGCGCGAAACGGCCTCTTCCACCATTCCGGAAGACTGATCGGCAAGCGTGAGGTGGAGATTTTCAGGTATATCGTTGATGACGGAGGCCCAGAACCAGGCCGGGCCGCAGCCGATATCGAGGACGCGGTCACCCTCCCGGAGAGGCAGTTGCCGCGCAACCCAGGGAAACCAGCCGGTTTCGGCGATCGTATATTCCCTGTTGAGGCGTCCGCGAGCAGCGAGCTTGCGGCTGTCGGCATATTGAACGGCATTGCCCGAAGTGATCGACGACATGATGCCTCCCGCGGCGGCTCGCTTTGCGCACCAAATATCATATCCGGCGAGTTTGCAGTTTTGCAACGGCAGGTAATCTCCGGCGGCCGATTGCGACCGCCGGAGAGGTGTGGCGTGATCAGGCCGGCTGCGGAACCAGCTTGGCAGTACCCGGCTTGCGCAGGAGTAGGACGGAAACCGCGGCAATCATGCACATCACGCCGGCGATCTGCAGGGCTGGCATATAGGTGTTGAAGTCGCTCTTCAGGAACCCGGCACCGAAGGCCGCGGTGGCAGCACCGATCTGGTGACCGGCAAATACCCAGCCGAAGATCAGTCCGGCCCGTTCGCGGCCGAATTCGGCGGCGGCGAGCTTTACGGTCGGCGGCACGGTCGCCACCCAGTCGAGGCCATAGAAGATCGCGAAGACCGACAGCTCGACGAACGAGAATCCCGAGAGGGAGAGGTAGACCAGCGACAGGCCGCGCAGGCCGTAGAACCAGAACAGCAGCCAACGATTGTCGTAGCGGTCCGACAGCCAACCGGCGAAGATGGTGCCGAAGAAGTCGAAGATGCCGATCACCGCAAGCGTGCTGGCGGCGGTGACCGCAGCCATGCCGAAGTCGCCGCAGATCGAGATCCAGTGGGTCTGGATAAGCCCATTTGTCGAGAGGCCGCAGACGAAGAACGTACCGAAGAGAACCCAGAAGGTGCCGCTCTTCGAGGCGTGGCCGAGCGCGCCGATCGGCGAATAGAGCGTCGCCAGGAACTTGTGGTCCTGCTTCGGCGCCGGCATCACTGCAGTCTCGCCATAGGCGGGGAGGCCGACATCGGACGGATAGTCGCGCATCAAGAGCAGGACCAGCAGCATTGCGGCGGAGATGACTACGACCGTGAAGGTAAGCGCGGTGCGCCAGCCGTAGGCTTCCGTCATGGCGGCGAGCAGCGGCAGGAAGACGAGCTGGCCCGTGGCGTTGCTGGCGGTCATCAGGCCGACGACAAGGCCACGGCTCTTGGAAAACCAGCGGGTCGCGACCGTTGCGCCGAGGACCAGCGCCGTCATGCCGGTACCGACGCCGATCACCACGCCCCAGAGCGCCACGAGCTGCCAGACCTGCGTCATGAACAACGACAGGACAATGCCGCCCATGATCAGCGCCAGCGCGAAGGCGACGACCTGGCGGACACCGAAATGGTTCATGAAGGCGGCGGCGAACGGTCCGAGCAGGCCGAAAAGCACGAGACGCACGGCCATGGCCGAGGAGATGTCGGCGATATCCCAGCCGAATTCCTGGTGCAGCGGCTGGATCATCACGCCGGCCGAGCCCATGGCGCCGGCGGTCGCCAGCATGGTCAGGAATGTGGTGATGGCGACCACCCATCCATAATGCAGATTTCTGGCCGCCATCCATTGGGCGGCGCGATTGGAGATCATGGTCTGTCCCTTTCCTGGTCGTAGCCGCACCGGCAGCGTGATGAAATCGGGTATATACCCGCTTCTGGTTAAAAATCAGAGGGCTGCAAGCAGTTCCTGCAGTTGTTTGGTTTTCTCGGCCCCGAGCCGGGCCTCGATATCGTCCTGGACGCTGTCCCACAGCGGCGCGCCCTGTTTCAAGATCGCATGGCCCTGCGGCGCGACGGTGAGCATCGCTTCCCGCTGATCCTCGCCATGACCGATCGTCACCAGCCCCATGCGCTCCAGCACCTTGGCATTGCGGCCGACCGTCGAGCGGTCCAGTTCCACCTGGACGGCGAGATCGGTCAGCGAGATCGGCGCCAGCCGGTTGATGTTTCGCAGCAGGCTGAACTGCCCGATGTTGACGCCGAGCGGTGCCAGGGCCTCGTCGTAATAGGACGAGACCTTTCTGGAGGCTTTGCGCAGCAGGATGCAGTGACAGGTGTCGTTCGGCATGGAGCGGGTATATACCCGCGGTTCGATTTGCGCAAGAGGGGTGGATCAAAAGCCGGCCGTTCCGGAATGGAGCAGGCCGGCTGCGAGAAACTCCTCCGGAGGGTGAAAAGAACCTCCCGGCTTAAAGCTTCCTCAACAAGAATAGGCGACTATCCCGGCACTATTCCATCCTGTTGTTCTGCGTAAAATGGAGTTGAGCATGCCGGAGTTCGGCAAGTGAAGGGTCTGAAGTTCCGGTTTTCCAAGAAGCTCGTCTTCATCCTCATGGGCAGCATCGTCGTGCTCGGCGGTGGCAGCGGCGCGGCGGCCGTGCTGATCGGCACGGACAAGATCCTCGGCCCCTCCTATCTGGAGATCAACGGGCTCGAATGCACCGCGCTGGAAACGGTCAAGATCAAGCGGGACCAGCGTTACTGGGTACGCAAATATGTGGTGAGCGACGAGGCCGGTGACGGTCTGGCGCGCATCCGCACGGCCTTGCGCGTCGCCAAGGCGGTCCAGGAAAAGGAAAAGGCCGATCTCGTCCAGGTGGCGATGATCGACAAGGCCGGTCCCCGCGACCGCGCCCAGATGCGCGGCCGCGCGATCGGCGCCCAGGTCGTTTATATCCCCGACCCCAAGAAGGCGCCCGAGGGCACCGACGCACAGCCCTATTCGGCATACTACCTCGACGGCACCGCCAATTCGAACGGCGAATATTACGGCATGCGCGTCGATCTGCCGCTCGAGGATGTCGAGGCGCTCACCGCCCGGCTGACCGACCATGCCGATTGCGTCGGCCCAGTCGTCGCCACGCCGGAAGCCGAACACGGCCAGAAGCCGAAGGCGGACGGTCACGGCGCGCCGAGCGCACCCGCCGGCCATGGCGAACCGGTCGCCAGCGGTCATGGCGCCCCTGCAGACGGTCACGGCGCTCCAGCCGATAAGGTTGCGGCCAAGGAGAGCGGCGGCTTCTTTAGTTCCGTCACCGGCATGATCTTCGGCTCCGGGCAGGAAGCACCCGCGCAAGGCCATGCACCCGCTGGCAATCCTGCCGTCGCTGAAACCCATGCGGCTGCCCCGGCTGCTGCTGCCCCTGCAGCCGACGCGCATGCGGCGCCCGCGGCACCGAACAAGTCCGTTGGCAACAATCAAGCCCCCGATCAGAGCCAGGGCAACCACAAACCGGCTGCACCTGCCCAGGTCGCATCCGCAGAACCGAAAAAGGAAGAGGGCGGGTTTCTCGCCTCGGTAATGGGCATGTTCTCCGGTGGCGGGGAACAGGAGAAACCCGGCGCAGCCCCGGCCGCCGCCAAGGCATCGGAACCCGCGCCCGCGCCCGGCACGTCTGCGGAAGGCGGCAAGCGCTGGTCGAAGCAGACCGATGGTGACGCCGTTCGTTCCGACGCGAAGCCGCCCGAGGCGCCGCATGCCGAAGCGGCCCCGGCAAAGTCCGCCGGCGCCACGGACGCGGACGCCGCCGGTGCCGAATGGCTGGCCAAGCTCAGGGGCCAGCCGGCTCCGGCCGCACCCGCAAAACCCGCCCAGGCGGCGTCGGCTTCGGATGCGAAGGATCCGGCTGAGAAGGTTGTGCATTGAGAGGGGAATAAACCGAACTCTCCGTCGTCATCCTCGGGCTCGACCCGAGGATCCAGCACCCGCAGTGCCCAGCCGGTGGATCCTCGGGTCATCCTCGGGTTTAACCCGAGGACGAGGATGACGACCGTAGTGGCCTTGGTGGCGGAGGCGAACCCTATCAATCCGCCTTGGCGCGCCGTGCCGGGAACAGGATCACGTCGCGGATAGACGGCGAATCCGTCAGCAGCATGACCAGGCGATCGACGCCGATGCCGAGGCCGCCGGCGGGGGGCATGCCCTGGTCGATGGCGTCGAGGAACTCGT
Organism: Neorhizobium tunisiense; assembly: GCF_039631515.1. Lineage (NCBI taxonomy): Bacteria > Pseudomonadati > Pseudomonadota > Alphaproteobacteria > Hyphomicrobiales > Rhizobiaceae > Neorhizobium > Neorhizobium tunisiense. Next base: position 276,516 of record NZ_JBDIUU010000002.1, read on the forward strand.
CGTCGAGCTGCTTTTCCTTCTCGCCGCGGGCATGCGCCTGTTCGAGCTGTTCGACCATACGCTTGCGCTGCTCTTCCGGATCGTTGAGCTCGGAGAAGGCATTGCCCAGTTCCCAGGCGTTGCAATAGGTCTCGAAGCGTTCGACGAGGCGCGGTTCGCCCGGCACTTCCTTGGCGAAGGGGGAGATGTCCTTCGGGAAATGTGTCACGTGGCTCGGCTGGATCAGCGTGCCCTCGACCTTTTCCTCGAAGATGAAGGCGAGGCATTCGCCCCAGGTCCAGTCTTTCTCGACCGCGAAACCGGCGGCTTTGGCGGCGGTGCGGGCTTCCTCGTCGGTCTTCATGGCAAGGAAATCGATGCCGGTCGCTTCCTTGACGGCGTCGGGCATCGGCACGCGCTTGAACGGCCCCTTGAAGGATAATTCCTTGTCCTGGAACTTCACTTCTGTCGTGCCGTGGATGGTCATGGCCAGCGTCGAGAACATGCGCTCTACGAGATCCATGATGTCCTCGTAGTCTGCATAGGCCCAGTAGCACTCCATCATCGTGAATTCAGGATTGTGCCTTGTGGAGACGCCTTCGTTGCGGAAGTTGCGGTTGATCTCGAACACCTTGTCGGTGAGGCCCGAGACCAGCGTGCGCTTCAAAAATAGTTCCGGCGCGATGCGCAGGTACATGTCGAGCTTCAGCGTGTTGTGGTGGGTCTTGAACGGCTCTGCGGTGGCGCCGCCATAGACCGAATGCAGCATCGGCGTCTCGACTTCCATGAAGCCGTCGTTTTCCATGAAGCGGCGGATGCCGGAAACGATGCGCGAGCGCTGCTGGAAGCGGAGCTTGGACTCTTCGTTGGTCATGATGTCGAGATGGCGCTTGCGGTAGCGCAGTTCGACATCCGACAGGCCGTGCCACTTCTCCGGCATCGGCAGCAGCGACTTGGTGAGCATGGTGATCGACTGGGCGTTGATCGTCAGCTCGCCGCGCTTGGTGCGGCGCACGACGCCGGTGATGCCGATGATGTCGCCGATATCGACCAGCGGCAGCAGGTCGCGCGCTTCCTGCGGCGTGGTGTCCTTGTGGGAGAAGATCTGCACCTTGCCGGATGCGTCATGGATATCCATGAACATGCCGGAATTGCGCGAGGAATAGACCCGGCCGGCGACGGTGACGATATCCTGCGTCTCGACGTCCGCTTCCAGGTTCTTGTATTTCTCGGCCAGTTCCGCATTGCTCATCGTCCGGTGGAAATGCGCCGGATAGACGTCGCCGATCTTGTCGCGGAGGATGGCGAGCTTCTGGGCGCGCACCTGCGTGGCGTCGGAGGAGAGGGCGGTTTCGGTCGTGTTGTTGTCGGTCATCGTTTTTCGCCTTTTTCGGGCAGGTTTATGTTGTTTCGCCGGTGCCGCTGGCTCGGCGTGACCCTCTCCCTTGTGGGGAGGGTCGGAGCGAAGCGACGGGGAGGGGTTTTCCTGAACTCAGGAAGAAAGGCCCCTCCCTAACCCTCCCCACAAGGGGGAGGGGACCCGTCGCGTATGCCTTTACTTTCCGTCGCCCACCATGGACGCCACCACCGTCGCCGCGACCTTCAGCCGCTGCCTGACGACCGAGCGGCCCAGCAGCGCCATCGAATCGAACAGCGGCAGCGAGCGCGACGAGCCGGACATGGCGATGAAGAGCGGCGGGGTGACGACGCGCAGCTTCTTGCCGAGCTTGTCGGCGATGGCGCGCAGTTCGCCGTCGATCGACTCGACATTGAACTCGATCATCTTCTCGAAATCGGCCTGAACGGTATTGATGATTTCCAGCGTCTCGGCCGGGCTCGTCTTCAGGCCGGCGAAGGAGGCCGGCGTCAGGCCGACATCGGAGGACAGCAGGAAGCCGGCGAGGTTCGGTAGTTCGCCGAGCTTGGAAATGCGGCTCTGCGAATGTTTCAGGCCTTCCGTCAGGCGGCTGTTTTCCATGGCCCATTCGAGCACGCGGGCGACGAATTCATCCGGCGACAGCTTTTCGCGCAGCCAGCGGCCGTTCAGCCAGTCGAGTTTCTGGATGTCGAAGATCGCGCCGGCCTTCGAAAGGTTGTCCGGATCGAACTTTTCGGTCAGTTCGTCCATGGTCAGCATCTCTTCGCCTTCGGCGATCTGGATGAAGAACAGGCCCAGAAAGTTCATCAGCGCTTCCGGCAGGTAACCCAGCGCGGAGTAATAGGAGATCGAGGTCGGGTTCTTGCGCTTCGACAGTTTCGACTTGTCGGCGTTCCGCATCAAGGAGAGATGCATGAACACCGGCTGTTCCCACTCGAAATAACGGTAGAGCAGGATATGCTTCGGCACAGAGGCCAGCCATTCCTCGCCGCGCGCGACGTGGGTGATCTTCATCAGATGGTCGTCGATGACGTTGGCCATGTGATAGGTCGGCATGCCGTCGCCCTTGATGAGGACCTGCATGTCGACCGAATCCCACGGGATCGAGACGTCGCCGTAAACGCCGTCATGGAAGTCGCAGGAGCCTTCGGTCGGGATCTTCATGCGGATGACCGAGCCTTCGCCGGCCGCCATCTTGGAGGTCACTTCCTCGGCCGTCAGGTTCAAGCAAAGACCATCGTATTTGGGCGGCTTGCCGGCGGCGCGCTGGCCTTCGCGCATCTGCTCCAGCCGTTCCGGTGTGCAGAAGCAGCGGAAGGCATGGCCCTTGTCGAGCAGCTGCTGGGCATAGGGCTGGTACATGTCCTTGCGGTCGGACTGGCGGTAGGGGCCGTATGGGCCGCCGACATCCGGGCCCTCCGCCCAGGTCAGGCCCGTCCAACGCAGCGCGTCCAGCACCTTCTGCTCGAATTCCAGCGTCGAGCGCGTCGCATCGGTATCCTCGATGCGCAGGATGAATTCGCCGCCATGTTTCTTGGCGAAGAGATAGTTGAACAGCGCGATATAGGCGGTGCCGACATGCGGCTCGCCGGTCGGCGACGGGGCAATGCGGACGCGGGGCTTCGTGGCGATCATGAAAATGCTCTGTCTCAAGGCGCGCGAATGGGCGCCAAGCCTGTTTTTGAAATGCGGATTGGCGCAGGCTTAGGCCATATTCAGTCGCGAGCGTCAAGGTTTTTGCCCCTGAACCCTTACCTTACCGGCCAGACATAGAGCAGTGCCGGCACGCTGACGAGGATGATCAGGAAGGAAAGCGGCAGGCCGAGGCGCGGATAGTCCGAGAACTTGTAGCCGCCGGGGCCGAAGACCAGCGTGTTGCACTGGTGGCCGACGGGGGTCAGGAAATCGCAGCCGGCGCCGATCGCCACCGCCATCAGGAACGCCTCCGGCCGAAAACCGAGATTGGTGGCGAAGCTCGCAGCGATCGGCCCCATGACGAGCACCGTCGCGGCATTGTTCAAAAAGGGCGTGACCGCCATGGCGGTGACGAGGATCAGCCCCAAGGCACCCCAGGCGGGGAGCGCCGCGGCCACCTGGCCGAGCCAACCGGCGATCAATTCGCTGCCGCCGGTGGTCCTAAGCGAATCCGAAACCGGGATCAGGGCCGCCAGCATGACGAGGATCGGCCCGTCGACCGACTTGTAGAAATCGTTGAGCGGGATCGCCCGGAAAACGACCATGCCAAGCGCCGCCGTGAAGAAGGCGACGGGAACCGGAGCGATGCCAACCGCCGTCGCGGCCATGGCAAGCGCTAGGATGACCAGCGGAATGAAACCGCGGCGGCGGGTGCCGAGCAGGATCTCCCGTTGCGCCAGCGGCAGTAGAGAAAAGTCCTGCAGCACCGCCGGCAGGTTCCTGCGGCTGCCCTGCAGCACCAGCACGTCGCCGGCCATCAGCGTCAGGTCGCCCAGCCGCTGCTTGAGCCGTTCGCCGTGGCGGCTGATCGCCAGGAGATTGATGCCGCGCGTATAGGCGAGCGCCAGTTCCTTGGCTGACAGACCTTTGAGCGACGATTCCTGGGTGATGATCGCCTCGACAGAAATCACGTCCGTCTGGGCCTGGCCTTTTTCCTTCAGCGGCTTGCCCGACAGTTTCAGCTTTCCGCCGGAAACGATCCGGTCGAGCGCCTTCGACGGGCCTTCCAGCATCACCACGTCTCCTTCTCGCAGTGTCAGGTCCGGAAACGGCGACATTCGGGCCGTGCCGCGCAGTACGGCGGTGGCCAGCACTTCGCCGTCGGCGTGCCTCAGAAGTTCGCTGAGCGGTTTTTCCAATAACGTTGAGCCGGTGGTCACGGAGACCTCGGACGTGTAGTTGGTGATCTCCACCGCCTCTTCGATCGAGCTGTTCTCCTTGGTGCGGTTTGGCACCAGCCAATGGAAGAAGAGCAGGAAGGTGATGCCGACGACCGTCAGGATCGCTCCCATCGGTGTGAAGTCGAACATCGTGAAAGATCTGCCGGTCAGCTCCTCGCGCAGCCGCGAGACGACGATATTGGGGGAGGTGCCGATCTGTGTCATCAACCCGCCGAGCAGGGCGGCGAAAGCCATCGGCATCAGGTATCTTGATGGGGAGGCGCCTGATTTCCTGGCGAACTGGAAGGCGACCGGCATCATGATCGCCAGCGCCCCGATATTCTTGATGAAGGCGGACAGAACCGCCACGGCGATCATCAGCAGTGCGAGCTGGGTGTGCAGCGTGTTGAGGTTCGGGAAGAATTTCTTGATGGCGCCATCGACGATGCCCGACCGCGCCACGCCGGCGCTGACCACAAGGGCGCTGCCGACGATGATGACGATGTCGTCGGAAAAGCCGGAAAACGCCTTGTCGACCGGCACGACGCCGAGCACGACCGCCAGTACCAGCGCACAGCAGGCGACCACGTCGTAGCGGAAGCGATCCCAGATAAAGACTGCCATCATGATGGCGATGACGGAAAACGCGAGGATCTGCTGAGTGGTCATGCCGCCCTTGAAGTCGAGAGGTCCAGCGGAAGGATCACCGCCGGCAGAAGGACAAGGTGGCGCTGCGGCGCCGTCTCGTCAATGCTGATGTGCGTTCGAAGTTCCGGCGCGCCTGCGGCGCCGGGGCGCCTGTCCACTGGACAACAGGGATCGCTTCGATAGGGTGTCGCGGCAAGGCGACCGAATTGTTTTGAATGGAGATTTATCGATGACCGATGTTTTGAACGTGCCGGTGAAGCTGGCCGACGGGCGCGAGACCACGCTTTCCGAATACAAGGGCAAGGTGATGCTGGTCGTCAACGTTGCGTCGAAGTGTGGCCTGACCAAGCAGTATGAGGGGCTCGAGAAGCTCTACGAGGACAAGCGCGGCGACGGTTTCGTCATCGCCGCTTTCCCGGCCAACAACTTCAAGGGCCAGGAGCCTGGCACGGACGCCGAGATCGTCGAATTCTGCCAGCTCACCTATGACGTCAAGTTCCCGATCTTCTCGAAGATCTCCGTCAAGGGCGATGACCAGCACCCGCTCTACCAGGGCTTGACGGGCTCCGGTGTGCCAACGACCGGCGACGGCCCGATGAAGGAAAAGCTGCGCGGCTTCGGCATGGAGATCGAGGACGGCGAGATCGTCTGGAATTTCGAAAAATTCCTGATCGGCCGCGATGGCGAGATCAAGGCTCGGTTTGCGCCTGATGTCGACGCGCAGGACAGCCGGCTGGTCGATGCGGTCGAGCGGGAGCTGGCGAAGAACTGAGAGACTCTCATATAGCCGAGGCCTCAATCCCGTCGATAGATGGAAGCGACGAATACGAAGGGGCGTGAACCGCCGGATGCCACGAAACAACCGGCGGCAATCCAACTTTCGACTATGCCGCTTCGGTGATCGCCATTTCCGCCGTAATGCGGTCCCACGGAACGGTGATGCGACCGTCTTCGTCCTTTTCGATCAGGCCGATTTCAATCAACGCGATGACATCCGCATGCACGCCGCGATAATCCCGCTTTAGGGAGTGGGCGAGCTGGCGGATCGACGAGGCGCCGGCCGCCTTCAGGGCGCGTAGAAGCCGCCATCGATTGGCGGTCAGCACCTTCAGGAGAAGATCCATGCTTTCGAAGGCGATCTCTCCTTGCTGGGCATCCAAATTTCCGGCATCGATCCGCGCAGCAGCCCTCGCAGCATCGTTGAAAAATGCGTCCATATTCGAAACGTGGATTCGAACTTCGCTCATGCCTTCATCTCCCGGCGGACATCGTCCTCGAAATCCCTGATCATGCGCTCAAGGCTCACGAAACGATAAGGTTCCTCGCGATGGCGATAGTGGCGATGATCGCCTTTGCCAGCCTCGTTGTCATAACCGATGATCCTCTCCCCTGGGTTTCCGAAGAAAAACGAGTATTTCAACCCATGTGGACGTTCCGGATTGCGATCGGGAAGCTGCCAGACCTTCATCTGGATGATCTTTCCATCATCCAGATGAAATTTCCGATCCATGATCAAGGTCGCTCGCGCCATATGATGATCTATATAGCATATGCTATGAATGGCCTCAACGAGGGCCGGCTCGACCCATATCGCGAATGGGAGACATCTCGGATAAGATTCGCTTGGCTCAATGCAGCGTCGTGCCGCCCGCCTTCTTCTTCTTGCGAGCGTTTCTCGCCACCATGTTGAGCACCTCGACGCCGGCGGAGAACGCCATGGCGGCGTAGATGTAGCCCTTGGGCACATGCACGCCAAAACCTTCGACGATCAGGGTGCCGCCGATCATCAGCAGGAAGGCGAGCGCCAGCATGACGATGGTGGGGTTCTTCTCGATGAAGTTGGCAAGCGGGGTGGCGGCGATCAGCATGACGGTGACGGCGGCGATGACGGCGACCACCATGATCGGCAGGTGCGGGGTCATGCCGACGGCGGTGATGATGCTGTCGATCGAGAAGACGAGGTCGAGCAGCAGGATCTGGCCGATCGCCGCGGCGAAGCTCATCTTGAGCACATCCTTGCCGGCGCCGACCAGGTCTTCCTTGTGATCGTCAACGTCGACGGAGTGGTGGATTTCCTTTGTCGCCTTCCAGACGAGGAAGAGGCCGCCGGCGATGAGGATCAGGTCCTTCCAGGAGAAGCCGTGGCCGAAGGCCTCGAAGATCGGGTTGGTGAGCTGGACGATCCAGGCGACGGTGCCGAGCAGGGCGAGACGCATGACGAGCGCCAGGCCGATGCCGATCTTGCGGGCGCGCTCGCGGCTTTCCGGCGGCAGCTTGTTGGTGAGGATCGAGATGAAGATCAGGTTGTCGATGCCGAGCACGACTTCCATGACGACGAGGGTGACGAGCGCCACCCAGGCGGCCGGATCCTGAACCAGCGTGACGATATCCTGCATCAACATTCCTCTCTTTCAATCGCAAGGCGTAATTGCCGTCCCGATTTAAGGACTGGAGACGCAAAGACAAGAGGAGGTTGCGCTACAACCTCCTGAAATCAGGCATGTTCTTTGGTTTTTACGATCACGGAATTGTCATGGACCCCATACGCCGCCATGAACACCCGGATCGCACCCGTCACGGAGCGGTCGAGTTCGCTGAATGGCGGCACGTCGTCGAGATCGCCGAACAGGCGGAACTTGAAGAAAGTACCACTCGACATGTCGATGAACTGGCGCGCCGCCAGATCCGTATCCTCGATCTTCAGATTGCCGAGCGCGATGTGGCGTTTAAGGAAATCCTCAAGAACTGTGCGTACGTTGTGAGACGGAGAATTGAAGAAGTGCTGACAGATGCTCGGCAGGCGATCGAGGACACCGATGACGGTGCGCATCGCACCGATTACCTGCGGAGAGGTGATATGCGTCGCAAATCCCATGCCGAAACGGTAGAGACCGTTCTCAACCTCTTCGCTGCCGGCGAGAATGTCGCGCATCCGAAGCGTGATACGCTCCCGCTCCTGCGCCACGATCGCGCCGAACAGGTCTTCCTTGTTCTGGAAGTAGACGTAGATCGTCCCCTTCGAAACGCCCGCCTCGCGGGTGATGTCGTTCATGCTTGCGGCGTCGAAGCCGAGCTTCATAAAGACGCGTTTCGCGCCGTCGATAATCTGTTCCCGTTTCGCCGGGTCCTCACCCGCTGCGAAACGTCCGGCGGGAACCGGATCGGACCTTTCCAGTTTCCTTGTCTGCCTGGCCATTTCGATGCCCTTTTTTAACCTTTTCGAACCGAGCGGTTCGATTGCTCTTGATATGTGTCATCGATGGGTCTATGTCAAGCTCGCTGAACCGATCGGTTCGATGGAATAAGACGCTCCCAAGACGGTAGATAGAAAATGACGTCCTCTCAGAATTCCGGCGCATTGCGCGCCGTGACGACGGAAAATGCTGGCCTTCCCAAGGCTGAGGCCCGCAAGGGCTCGCCGTCTGCGGAACAGCCCGCTACGGCCGAGGCGATTGCGGCTCCCGCGGTCGCCAAGGCGCCAGAAAAGAAGAAGCGCCGCGGCCTGCTGTTGCCTGTCATCGCGCTTGCCCTCCTCGGTGGCGCTGCCTGGTATGGTTACAACTGGTGGATCGATGGTCGGTTCCTGGTTTCCACCGACGATGCATATGTCGAAGGCAATATCGCGGTGATCTCGCCGAAGGTCTCCGGTTACGTCGCCAAGGTCAACGTTGTCGAGAACCAGGCCGTCAAGGCGGGCGAACCGCTTGTCACCCTCGACGACGGCGACTATCAGCTTGCCCTTCGCAAGGCGCAGACCGCGATCGAATCCGCCAATCTCGCTGTCTCCCGCATCGATGCGCAGATCGTCGGCGGCGAAGCGGCGGTGAAGCAGGCGCAGGCCCAGCAGGGGGCTCTCGAGGCCGCCGTTCGCGGTGCCGAGATCACCCAGAAGCGCGCCACGAGCCTGCAGGCCAGTGCGGTCGGCACCGCCGCGGCGCTCGACAACGCCGAGATTGCGCTCGAACAGGCCCGCGCCAACCTCGTGGCCGGTCAGGCGGCGGTCGCGTCGGCCCAGGCCAATATCGGCCTCCTGCGTGCCCAGCGCGACGAGGCGGTCAATACGATCCATACCCAGGAGCTCGCCCGGGACCAGGCCCAGCGCGATTTGAACTTCACGGTCCTGAAGGCGCCTTATGACGGCGTCATCGGCAACCTCTCCGTCCAGACGGGCGATCTGGTCTCGACCGGCAAGCGGCTCGCGTCGCTGGTGCCGCTGACCGAGCTCTATATCGAGGCGAATTTCAAGGAGACGCAGCTCGGCAACCTGCAGCCGGGTTCCAAGGTCCGCGTGCATGTGGATGCCTATGAGGATCACAACATCACAGGCACGGTCGTGTCGATCGCGCCGGCTTCCGGTGCCGTCTTCTCGATGCTGCCGCCGGAAAATGCGACCGGCAACTTTACCAAGGTCGTGCAGCGCGTTCCGGTTCGAATCTCGATCCCGAAGGAAGACCTCGAACGCCAACGCCTTCGCGCCGGTTTGAGCGTCGTCGTCGATGTCGATACCCGGACCGCGCCCGGCATCAGCGCCGTCGCTGCCAAGTAAAAAGAACCAAGGAGAGCGGCCATGGCAGGAGCAACGGCCACGGCGGGTCCGTCCCCTATGGCGATGCCGGCCGACCAGCCGATGGACAGACGCAAGCTCATCGCCTTCTTCGCGATGGTCTTCGGCATGTTCATGTCGATCCTGGACATCCAGATCGTCTCGGCCTCGCTTGCCGAAATCCAGGCCGGCCTTTCCGCCGGCTCGGACGAGATCGCCTGGGTGCAGACCTCCTACTTGATCGCCGAAGTGATCATGATCCCGCTGTCGGGCACTCTTGCCCGCATCATGTCGACCCGCATCCTGTTCTCCATGTGCGCGGCGGGCTTCACGCTGGCCAGCATCCTGTGCGCCACTGCCACGAATATCGACGAGATGATCGTCTATCGTGCCATCCAGGGCTTCATCGGCGGCGGCATGATCCCTTCGGTTTTCGCGGCGGCCTTCACCATTTTCCCGCCGTCGAAACGGAGCATCGTGTCGCCGATCATCGGTCTCGTCGCGACGCTCGCCCCGACGATCGGCCCGACGGTCGGCGGTTACCTTTCCAATTCCTTCTCCTGGCACTGGCTGTTTCTGGTCAACGTCATCCCCGGCATCATCGTGACTGCCGTCACCTTCACGCTCATCGACTTCGACAAGCCGCAGCTGCAGCTGATGAAGAAGTTCGACTGGTGGGGGCTCGCCTCCATGGCCGTCTTCCTGGGCGCGCTGGAATACGTGCTTGAAGAAGGCAACAACAAGGACTGGTTCAGCGACGACAAGATCGTCATCGGCACCGTCTTCGTCGTCATCGGCGCCGTGGTGTTCTTCTGGCGTGCCTTCAAGGTCGAGTTCCCGATCGTCGATCTCAGGGCGTTCGGCAACGCCAATTTCGCCTTCGGCTCGCTGTTCTCCTTCATCATGGGTGTCGGGCTCTACGGGCTTACCTATCTCTATCCGCTTTATCTCGGTCGCATCCGCCACTACGATTCGCTGATGATCGGGGAGACGATGTTCGTTTCCGGCATCGCCATGTTCGTCTCGGCGCCGCTGGTTGGGCGGCTGTCGAACAGTGTCGACCTGCGCATCCTGATGGCGGTCGGTTTCGGCTCGTTTGCGGCAGGTACCTGGCTGATGACCGGCATCACCGCCGATTGGGACTTCTACGAACTGCTGCTGCCGCAGATCCTGCGCGGGTTCGGGATGATGATGTGCATGGTGCCGATCAGCAATATCGCGCTCGGGACGCTTTCGCCGCAACGTATCCAGGGCGCGTCCGGCCTTTTCAACCTGACCCGCAACCTCGGTGGTGCGGTCGGTCTCGCCATCATCAACACCGCGCTGACCCAGCGCTCCGACGAGCACTACGCCCGGCTTTCCGAGCACGTCAACTACGGCAATCCGGCAGCGCTCAACTGGCTCGACAGCGTCGGCGCCAACTACAATTCCTTCGGCCTCGACGGCAGCGCTGTCGCGCTGCAGAAGCTCTCCGGCATCATTACCCAGCAGGCCTGGCTGCTTTCGTTCATGGATGTGTTCTTCATCCTGACGGGGCTGTTCGGCAGCCTTATCTTCTTCGTCTTCCTGATCGCCAAGCCGGCCCGCCCCGCAGGCGCCGGTGGCGGCGGGCATTGATTGGAGCATTCCACCGCCGGGAAAGGGGCCGCCACGCGAGTGACGGCCTTTTTCTTTGGGTGTTCGAGCTTCGGTGAAACACGTACCTCAAATTTTGATTTACGTACCTCAGAATTTCCGCTAACACGGTCGGCGGAGGAGTTCATGAAGCCCACAGTCCACGACATCGCGAAGATCGCCGGCGTCAGCCTTGCGACTGTCGACCGGGTTCTCAACGGCCGGCCAGGCGTGCGTTCCGTCACCCGTGGCAAGGTCGAGGATGCGATCATTTCGCTCGGTTACGTACGAGATCTCGCCGCCGCCAATCTTGCCAAAAGCCGGACCTATTCCTTCGTCTTCATCCTGCCGGCCAACGACAACTCCTTCATGATCAGCTTGCATGAGGAAGTGCGTGGCGCGGTTGCCCGTTCGAGCGCCGAACGCACCGATATCCGCATCGTCGACGTGCCGCCTTTCGATCCGGGCGCGCTGGTTGCGGCGCTTGAAACCGTGCTTGCCGAAAAGCCGGCCGGCGTCGCCTTCGTCGCCATCGATGCGCCGGAAGTCCGCGCCGTTGCCGAGCGCCTGCGGCAGGCAGGGATCCCGATGGTGACTTTGGTCTCCGATCTGCCGGATTCCTCCCGCGACCACTATGCGGGCATCGACAATATCGCCGCCGGCCGCACCGCCGGCAGCCTGATGGGACGGTTCCTCAGCGGCCCTCTCCTCGGCGAACGAGGGGCAACCGTCGCGGTACTTGCCGGCTCCATGCTGGTACGCGACCACCGCGAGCGGCTGGAGGGGTTCTCGACCGTCATCGCCCAAGCCTATCCGAACGTCCATATCCTGCCCGTCCTCGAAGGCCGTGACGATCCGGGGCTCTCCGAGACGATGGTTGCGGAGGCGCTGCGCCGCACTGCGGACATCGCCGGCATCTACAGTCTCGGTGCCGGCAACCGCGGCCTCATCCGCGCGCTGCAGAAGGCGCACGGCCCTCGCCGGCCGCTCGTCATCGCTCATGAACTGACCGCCTCGACCCGCGCCGCACTTGCCGACGGCGTCATCGACGCGGTCCTGAACCAGGATGCGGGCCACGAAGTCAGAAGCGCGATCCGCGTGCTGAAAGCCAAGGCCGACGGCCTGCCGGTGCTCGCCGCCCAGGAACGCATCCGCATCGACATATTCTTGAAAGACAATCTGCCCTGAAGGGCAGAGCATTAGGAGAAACACCATGTATCTCGGTCTCGATCTCGGCACTTCGGGCGTCAAGGCGATGCTGATCGACGGCGATCAGAAGATCATCGGTTCGGCGAGCGGCTCGCTCGATGTCTCGCGTCCGCATTCCGGTTGGTCGGAGCAGGATCCTGCCCACTGGATCCGCGCCACTGAAGAAGCAGTCGCCGGTCTCAAGGCAAAATTCCCGAAGGAGCTTGCTGCCGTGAAGGGCATCGGCCTTTCCGGCCAGATGCATGGTGCAACGCTGCTGGATGCCGATGACAAGGTGCTACGACCCTGCATCCTCTGGAACGACACGCGTTCCCATGCGGAAGCCGCAGCCCTCGATGCGAACCCGATCTTTCGCAAGCTCACCGGCAATATCGTGTTCCCCGGCTTTACCGCGCCGAAGCTCGTCTGGGTCGCGAAAAACGAGCCTGACATCTTCGCGAAGGTCGCCAAGGTGCTGCTGCCAAAGGATTACCTGCGTCTCTGGCTGGCCGGCGAGCACATTTCCGAAATGTCGGATTCGGCCGGCACGTCCTGGCTCGATACCGGCGCCCGCAAGTGGTCGTCGGAACTGCTTTCGGCCACGGGCCTTGCCGAAAGCCAGATGCCGTCGCTGGCCGAAGGCACCGAACAGGCCGGCAAGCTGCGCGGCGAATTGTCCTACAAATGGGGCATGGGCGAGGGCGTCGTGATCGCCGGCGGGGCAGGGGACAATGCGGCGTCCGCCTGCGGCATGGGCACGGTCGCGGAAGGCCAGGCCTTCGTGTCGCTCGGCACGTCCGGCGTGCTGTTTGCCGCCAACGCCTCGTACCTGCCGAAACCGGAAAGCGCCGTGCATGCCTTCTGCCATGCACTGCCGAAAACCTGGCACCAGATGGGCGTCATCCTGTCGGCGACCGACGCGCTCAACTGGTATTCGCAGATTGCCGGCAAGACGGCCGCCGAACTCACCCAGGAACTCGGCAACACGCTGAAGGCACCCTCCGGCGTCACCTTCCTGCCCTATCTCTCCGGCGAGCGCACGCCGCACAACGATGCGGCCATCCGCGGCGCTTTCATCGGCCTGGAACACGAGAGCAGCCGGTCGGTACTAACCCAGGCGGTGCTCGAAGGGGTGACTTTCGCGATCAGGGACAATCTCGAAGCCCTGAAATCCGCCGGCACCTCGATTTCCCGCGTCACCGCGATCGGCGGCGGCTCGCGTTCACGCTACTGGCTGCAGTCGATCGCCACGTCGCTCGGGGTTCCGGTCGATATTCCGGCGGACGGCGATTTCGGAGCTGCCTTCGGCGCGGCACGTTTGGGCCTCATCGCCGCCACCGGCGCCGACCCGCTTTCCGTCTGCTCGGCACCGAAAACGGAGGAGACGATCGAGCCGGTCCCGGCTCTCCTGGAGGCATACGACACTGCATACGCCCGCTACCGGGCGCTCTATCCGGCGATCAGGTCGCTGGCGCATCGAACATGAGGCGCCCCCTCATCCGCCTGCCGGCACCTTCTCCCCGAGGGGAGAAGAGGTTCGCGGCGGCGCCTCAGTTCCCTTCTCCCCTCGGGGAGAAGGTGGCCCGAAGGGTCGGATGAGGGGGCAACCCACCCGCCAAACCAACAATTCGAACCCAAGGAGAAACACCCCATGAGCACAGGCTTTTTCGGAGACATCCAGAAGATCAAATACGAAGGCCCGGATAGCACCAATCCGCTTGCCTTCCGCCACTACAATCCCGATGAGATCGTCGCCGGCAAGCGCATGGAGGATCATCTCCGCTTTGCCGTCGCTTATTGGCACACGTTCACCTGGCCGGGCGGCGACCCGTTCGGCGGCCAAACCTTCCAGCGTCCGTGGTTCTCCGACACGATGGAAGCGGCCAAGATGAAGGCCGATGTCGCCTTCGAATTTTTCTCGCTGCTCGGTTCGCCGTTCTACTGCTTCCACGATGCCGACGTGCGCCCGGAAGGCAATAATTTCGCCGAGAACACCAAGAACCTCAACGAGATCGTCGGCTATTTCGAAAAGAAGCAGGCCGAGACGGGCGTGAAGCTTCTCTGGGGCACGGCAAACCTGTTCTCGAACCGCCGCTACATGTCGGGTGCCGCGACCAACCCGGATCCGGACGTCTTCGCGTTTGCCGCGGCGACCGTGAAGACCTGCCTCGACGCGACCAAGCGCCTCGGCGGTTCCAACTACGTGCTCTGGGGTGGCCGCGAAGGTTACGAGACGCTGCTCAACACCGATCTCTCGCGCGAGCTCGACCAGATGGGCCGCTTCCTCAATCTCGTGGTCGAATACAAGTACAAGATCGGCTTCGAAGGCACGATCCTGATCGAGCCGAAGCCGCAGGAGCCGACCAAGCACCAGTACGACTACGATGTCTCGACCGTCTATGCCTTCCTGCAGAAGAATGGGCTTGAGAAAGAGGTTAAGGTCAATATCGAGCAGGGCCATGCGATCCTTGCCGGCCATTCCTTCGAACACGAGATCGCCATGGCCAACGCCTTCGGCATTTTCGGTTCGATCGACATGAACCGCAACGACATGCAGTCCGGCTGGGATACCGACCAGTTCCCCAACAACGTGCCGGAAATGGCGCTCGCCTATTACCACGTACTCGCCGGTGGCGGCTTCCAGAACGGCGGCACCAATTTCGACGCGAAACTGCGCCGCCAGTCGCTCGATCCCGAGGATCTGCTGATCGGCCATATCGGCGGCATGGATTGCTGCGCCCGCGGCATCAAGGCGGCGGCGAAGATGCTCGACGACGGTGCGCTGAAGGCCCCGCTCGATGCCCGTTATGCCAAGTGGGACAGCCCCGAATACCAGAAGATGCTGCGCGGCGAGTACAAGCTCGACGACATCGCCTCCTGGGTCGAAAAGCAGGACATCAACCCGGAACCGAAGTCGGGTCGCCAGGAATACCTGGAAAACGTGGTCAATCGCTACGTCTGATGCTTTGCGTTTGATGGGCTCGCGCTGCCCCTCACCCTCTCCCCGCCTGCGGGGAGAGGGTACGTGCCGAAAGCGGCATTGGAGAGAGAACGGTTACGGTGCGGCATATCCCTTCTCCCCGTAGGCGGGGAGAAGGGTCCGCAGGACGCAGCCGGATGAGGGGAGGACGCCGCTGTCGGAGATGGACATCGGCGTCCCACACTAGAACTTTATCTTTGGTCCGGTTATCTCCTCCGCCGAGGGAGCGGCAACGGGGGCGGTGCGGCTTTCATAATACGATTTGGCATAACTCCGGTGGTCGCTCAGCCAACTGATGAGTTCGTCCGCCGCGGGTGAATCATTATTGCGGCCGTCGTGGGTCGCGTAACGCACCCCCAGGAAAGGTGGGCAGAATTCGGAAAGCGGGCGCTGGCGCAGCTTATTTCCGGTGCCGACGCCAAATGTCATGGGATCCGCGAGAATTGGAAACAGAGGCCGAGACATGAAGGGCGGCAGCCAGTTCGCGTTGTTCTCATCCTGCCAGAGATTGGCCTGAAAACCGAAATCGATTACCCTGCAGCCCGGATCGGCGTGGTCGGACCACAGGAACGCGACGCCCTTGTGCATCATTGGAAGCGAGACCTCCTGGACAGCCCTGGGTTCGCCATATCGCTCCACAAGTGTGGCCTTGACGGTTGCCGCATTGGTACTGCCCTGCGGCAGACGCAGAATTCGCCAGATCCCGAGAACTCGTCCAGGAGATGCCGGCGGCTCGTCGAAGATAGCAATAAGTTCGTTGTTCGCGGACGAAGCATAGATCCGGCCGGATGTATAAGGTAGAAGATCGCCGCTTATTGAACCGAGCTGCCTCTTGCGGTCGGCAGTCAGCACCTTGCTGACCGACATATGTTCGCGAATGAGTTTATCCGCGTCGTCAAACGACATGCCCAGGCGAATCTTGAGCAGATCAAGTCCCCTCAGCTTGGAGTCAGCGATAGTAATCTTGTCGAGCGGGGGCCTCGACATGGCTGCAAGCACAAGTTCCGAAACCACTGTGCCTGTGCCGAGATCGACGAGCCGGGCTGCCACGGCGGATGCCTTGTAGATGAGGACTTGCGTTGAAGGTGCCGCATCGTCATCCAGGCGGACGATGTTCAAACCTTGCAATTTGTCGAACTCGGCCGCAGTTTTTAATGCAGTTCCCCAGATGCTTTCCGGCAAAACGGGGGAAACGGCGACGCCGGTAGGCTTGACGTCGATCTCGATCGCAAGCTTGCCCTGCATCCGCCGGTGAGCGGCATCGAGTTGGGGCAGACGATCGATTTCGATAAAATCTTGGCTCTGAAGCGGCAGCTTCATCGCAATCCGCGCATCCCGCATCGAGGTGCAATACGGATCAGCGGCACAGTTGTTGCCCCGCTCGGAGGAACCGCCTTGGCTGCGGTGGAAGAGCTGTGGCTCAGGCAGTTGCCACGCTGTGTTCAGAAATTCGCATATCTTGGCGGCTGCAATATCCTTCTCGCTTTGCTCCTTCCTGGACTTGTTCCCAGAGTTGGAGAGAGACGAACGGCAGGAGTTGTCATAGGGATGCCGGCCTCGGCTTTCGAACGGTGCAAACTTGCCATCAGCTGTTTCGGACAAGGGCAAAGAGATCGTCAAGGTTGCCGGAAGCGCCGCCGCACGTGCCTCCGACCAGGCGCGAAACTCCGCAAGACGATCCGTATATTCCTTCGCCTCGGGCCACTTGGTGATATCGCGGAAGAAACTCCCCCAGAGAGGAGGTTTTTTGGCGCTGGATGCCTCATAGGCGAAGCGTGTGATCATCATTCTCTGGACGATCTGGTTGTCTACCGTCGCAGGCTGATAGCGCAACTGCAGCAGATCCATCATTTCAGCGCCGTAGGGAGCACCGGCCGGGGGTGGCGCGATATTGGCGACCGTTGCCCGAGCCGGAAGCGCCGCTTCGATCTGTCCGCGTAAGGCCGCGACTGTGGCAAAGGTGTCCGGTGCAAAGCTGGCGATCCCCCGGTTGTCGCTCGCCCATCGATAGGAAAGACCGCGCAGCGAAGCGCTGATAATGACGGCGCCCTTTTCGAAACGCACTTCGTTCACCAGCAGGTTCCAGCGAACATTCACGCTATCCCGGCGGCCTGAGGAGTTGTAACCGACCAGCCCGCGGGCGGCGGCGGCTTCTATACCCATGGCAACCGGTTCAAGACTGACAATCCGGTCAAGCTCGAGCGAAATCGGGATCGGCTGCCTGGCAACAATGAATTCTCTGAACCCCGCATCCCGGGAATCTCGCCAGGGCCGCAGAAACGAGAGCTGGCGATAGAGGGGTAAATCCCGGGCGGAAAGAGTGACGGCTGAAAGCGGCGCTTCGCCTCCATTCTGCGGGCTGTTCTCCAGCTTGTTGAAATATATCCCTCTGCCTTCCTCGAAGAACGGGCTGATCGTTTCATCGATCGTGACGTTGATCGGAACGACGGTCGACTCTTGTCGAAGCGCGGCTCGCAGCCGATCCCGATTGAGAGCGGTGATGACCTCGGCTTGGCGTCCACGCATCGTCTCGATCGGCAAAGGCGATTGAGGCGGAAGATTGCCGGCCAGGATAGTCGGCATGTAGCGGCTGAAGTATTGTGTTGCAGCACCGTCGAACGCCGGTCGATCGAGGTTTGGTTCGAGGATTGGACCGATGAGCGACGCCATCAGCTCGCCTGTCCATGATGCGCTTTGTTCATCAGGTGCGGCAGTTGGGAGGGTGCTATCGATAGCCCACGTGTGAATCAGGCGGCCATCGACCGGGTCGTATGCAGCAACCGCCGTGACCTGACCCCTTAGAGGGCCACGCCCCTGAAGGCGTGGTTCGACCGTCATCGCAGCCCTGAGCAGAACCTTTGCCACCCCGGCATCACGGAGCAGGCGTGCCTCTCTTTCCGGCATGGGAAGGAAATCGACATTTTCAACCGCGGCATGCTCTGCGCTGAGGTCAGTGAAATTCGGAAAATTTTGTCTATCGAAATCGAAGCCACCAAGGCCGCTCAAACTCAAACAAGATGGCGGGCGTTTTTGCTGGAGCAGCGCTACGGTTCCAGCCTCCAGAATGGGAGGCCGTGCGTTCTGGGAGGTGAGAATTGGAAAACCTTGGCGGTCAAAGTCGTATTGGCCGAGCGTATATTGCGCTTCGATGGAAATGGAAAATCGGCGCGATCGCGTCGGCAATGAGGCAATGACCTGGCGCGCAAGGGTGGCAGACTGCGCAAGGTAATCACGGCGACCGAACTCGTCGCCGCGTTGGACTTGGTAGAGTTCGCGGCACTGGGCCTCTGTTCCCGTGGCGCGTATGTAGGCAATCCCGGTTGCCTCTGCCTGCTCAAGATAGGCATCGGCGTCGGACATCAACGCCATGTGCACAAAATCGGCGGGACCGGGTAAAATGCTGGGTTTCGCGAATTCCCCACTGCCTCCCGCGCCTGTCGGGCTGCTTATGTTTTTGATGCCGGAAACAGCGCCGGCAAATCGGGAACGCTGATTGACGGCGTTCTTGAGGATGCAGACATTGCCTCTTTGATTATATGTAAATCCACGGCATTGTGCGTCAGCGGCACAGATCTGTTGGCAGGACTGGGATCCGATGCCGACCAGAGACGGATCGGTGAGACCTGAACGATAGTCGCCGTAAGGAAGGTCGAAACCTTCGAGAAGCGTGAACGTATTCGATCGCGCGATTGCCGGAGCCTGCGTAAACTCACCGGTGTTCGCACCAAGTATCGACAACCGCTCCCGGTAAGCGTCCTCAATGCAGGCAGTATCAGATTTGCAACGGTTGCGGCGGGGGAGCCATTCGGCCTGCGCTCCGGCATCCGTGATGCCGGAAGCCACCGCCGTCGTGTAGATATTCATCAGTCTGCGATCGAGCTCGGCGAGAAGCTGCGACGAACAGATTGCCTGCTCGGTCGCTTGGCGGGCTGCACGGCAATCAAAGCTCGGCCTCGGGTTTCCGACGTCACGCGATGCCGTTGCAGAAGAACCCGACGGCTGGGCAACGCGAAGCGCAGAGCGAAGCCTGTCATCTGCTAGACCGGTCGGCGGAAGGCCATTGTCACGCTGGAAATCTGCGATCGCCTGCCGGGTACGTGGACCCGTTTCGCCATCGGCGGTTCCAACCGGGTAGCCGAGCGCATTCAATCGTCGCTGTATTTCAGCGACCGCAGGCGATCGAACGTCTTTATCCTGCTGCGAGGAGTCGCGAGGCTCGTGAGAAGGTCGGTTGTCCCGGCCGGGTCCTTGTGCAGCACCCCCGAACAGCTCAACCCCAAGTCGGATCAGGTCCTGCCCATTCACCTGCGCATGCAGGGGGGTGACGTTGATGGCCCACAGCAGAACAATTGTCAGAAAATCCCTGGTTCTCATGAGCAAATTTAACGTAGATCAACTTGCTGCGAAACTTCACCTAATGGTTTAGCCTTTGCAGTGGCCGGAACCGCCGCATTCTTACGATTAGTGCCAAACGCCAACCGGAAGCTGATTTGCACGAACCTGCCTCAACGTTCCCGCTTGGTTTACGGCAAATCTGCTTTACGTACCTCAGAATCTGGGCTAGCGTTCTCATAGGGAGGAGCTTGGGTGCAGATTATCATATACAGGCGTGCTGTCGGTAACGCAGCGGTCCGCTGTCGGGCTGTACGTTGCCCTATGGTCATGGGTGCTGGGCGATGAGTTCTGTGGAGGCGAGCCCGACCGTGCCGCTCTTCGAAGCGACCGGCCTTTCCAAGACATTCGGCATTGTCGAGGTCCTCAAGGACATCAATCTCAACGTCCGCGCCGGCGAGGTTCACGCGATCATCGGCGAGAACGGCGCCGGCAAGTCGACCTTGATGAAGATCATTGCCGGCAATCAGCCGCCGACCCGCGGCGAGATGAGAATAGACGGCGAGACCGTCACATTTTCCGGACCGGTCGATGCGGAACATCGCGGCATCGTGCTGGTGCACCAGGAAATCCTGCTGGCGCCGGATCTGACCGTCGCCCAGAACATCTATCTCGGCCGCGAGTTGCACAAGGGCGTCTTTATCGACGACCGCAGGATGAACGAAGGTGCCGCCAAGGCGGTGCGCGGTCTCGGCAGCGACATCGACCCCGACACCATCGTCAGCCGTCTATCGATCGCCCAGCGCCAGTTGGTACAGATCGCCCGCGTGCTGTTGGTGCCGCACCGCATCGTCATCTTCGACGAGCCGACCGCGTCGCTGACGCCGCACGAGACCGACGCGCTGCTGAAGGTCATCCGGCAGATCCGCGCCAAGGGTGTCGGCGTGCTGTACATTTCCCACCGCCTGCCGGAGGTGAAGGAGATTGCCGACCGGGTGACGGTGCTGCGCGACGGAAAACTTGTCGCCAGCCATGAGACGAGCGAGATCCAGCCCGCCGACATGGCGCGGCTGATGGTCGGCCGCGACGTCGCGAAGCTCTATCCGGACCGTCATGCCGCGCAGGCGCGCGAGACGGTGCTGGAGGTCGAGCATCTCAACGTTCCCGGTTATGCGCAGGATGCTTCGTTCCAGTTGAAAAAGGGGGAAATCCTCGGTTTTGCCGGCCTCGTCGGCGCCGGCCGCACCGAGCTGATGGAGGGCATGGTCGGCCTTCGTCCCAGCCGCGGCACGGTCCGCCATCTCGGCAAGCCGGTCAATTTCAGGGATGTGCATGCAAGCCTCAAGGCCGGCATCGTCTACCTTTCCGAAGATCGGAAGGGCAAGGGCCTGCTGCTCACCAAGGACCTGATCGTCAACCTGACGCTCGCCTCGCTCGGCAAGTTCATCGGTGCGCTGCAGATCGACCGCAAGCGCGAAAGTGCAGCACTCGACAAGGCGATCCGCGATTTCGACATCCGGACCGGCCGAAAGGATATCCTCGCGGGCCAGCTTTCCGGCGGCAACCAGCAGAAACTGCTGCTCGCCAAGATGATGCTGCTCGATCCGTCGATCGTCATCATCGACGAGCCGACGCGCGGTATCGATATCGGCAACAAGGAACAGATCTACAAATTCATCGCCAAGCTGGCCGAAGAGGGGCGTTCGATTATCGTCGTCTCCTCCGAAATGCCGGAACTGATCGGCATCTGCGACCGCATCCTCGTCATGCGCTCCGGCCGGATCGTCGGCGAGGTGACGGGGGACCATATGAACGAAAACGAAATCGTCGTGCTTGCCACAGGCGTCAACAAAGAGGAGGCCGCGTGATGGCGAATGTCGCGACCGAAACGGCCAAGGCGCCGAAGACCTCCAAGGACTGGGACATGGCGGCGATCGCGCCGTTCATCGCGCTCGCGCTGCTCCTGGTGCTCGGCTATTTCGCCAATCCGAACTTCATGACGACCGCCAATCTGCTCAACGTCGTGACGCGCAGTTCCTTCATCGCCGTCATCGCGCTCGGCGCAACCTATGTGATCACGGCGGGCGGACTCGACCTTTCGGTCGGCGCAATGCTCGCCTTTGTCGCCAGCCTGATGATCCTGTTCCTGAATTCGGGAACGATCGCCGATCCGTCCATGGCGCTGGTGGCCGGCATGGCGCTGGCGATTGCGATCGGCGCGGTCTGCGGGCTCGCCAACGGCCTGATCACCACGATCGGCCGGATCGAACCTTTCATCGCCACGCTCGGCACGATGGGCATCTATCGCGGCCTCACCACCTGGCTCAGCCAGGGCGGCGCCATCACTGTGCGCGACCGCGATATTCTGGCGCTCTACCGGCCGGTCTATTCCGGCTCGTTCGTCAGCGTGCCGATCCCGATCATCATCATCTTCGTCACCGCCGCCATCGCCGCCTTCGTGCTTTACCGCACCCGCTACGGAAGGCATGTGACCGCGGTCGGGTCCAACGAGGATGTGGCCCGTTATTCCGGCATTTCGATCAACCGCGTGCGCACCGTAACCTATGTCATCCAGGGGCTCTGCGTCGCAGTTGCGGTGCTGCTCTACGTGCCGCGCCTTGGCTCGACGTCCGCCACGACCGGCAGCTTCTGGGAACTGCAGGCGATTACCGCCGTCGTCGTCGGCGGCACCGCGCTCCGGGGAGGGGTCGGGCGCATCTGGGGCACGATCTGCGGCGCCTTCATTCTGGAAATCGTCGGCAACATCATGCTGTTGTCCAACTTCGTCAGCGAATACCTCATCGGCGCCATCCAGGGGGCGATCATCATCATCGCCATGCTGGTTCAAAGGTCGCTGATGCGGAAGTGAGGAGATTGACCGGGCTGATGGGTCGCGTCCGGTCTTCAAATATTAAAGACCCTGATATTGTGGGAGAGAGAAACAATGCGCAGACAAATTTTGGGACTGGCCGTGGCGTCGCTGGCGCTTCTCGCCGGCACCGCCCCGACCACCGCCTGGGCCCAGGACAAGAAGGTGACGATCGGCGTTTCCATTCCGGCTGCCGACCATGGCTGGACCGCCGGCGTCGTGTTCCATGCCGAACGCGTCGCCAAGCTCCTGATGAAGGAACATCCGGGCCTAAACGTCATCGTCAAGACCTCGCCGGATGCGGCAAGCCAGGCGAACGCCGTGCAGGATCTCGCGGTCCAGGGCCTGGACGCGCTCGTCATCCTGCCGTCCGATCCGGATCCGCTCGTCAACGCCATCCAGCAGGTCAAGGACAAGGGCACGTTCGTGGCGCTCGTCGACCGCGCACCTTCCGTCAACGACAGCACCATCCGTGACCTCTATGTCGCCGGCAACAACCCGGCGCTCGGCCAGGTCGCCGGCGAATATATCAAGAAGACCACGCCGGACGCCCAGGTCGTCGTCATCCGCGGCCTGCCGATCCCGATCGACCAGCAGCGCCAGGACGGTTTCGACAAGGGCATTGCCGGCTCCAAGGTGAAGGTCCTCGATCGCCAGTTCGGCAACTGGAGCCGCGACGACGCGTTCAAGGTCATGCAGGATTACCTGACCAAGTACCCGAAGATCGATGTGGTCTGGTGCCAGGACGACGACATGGCCGTCGGCGTTCTCGAAGCCATCGCCCAGGCCAAGCGCACTGACATCAAGTATATCGTTGCCGGCGCCGGTTCCAAGGACATGATCAAGAAGGTCATGGACGGCGACAAGATGGTTCCGGTCGACGTTCTCTATCCGCCGGCAATGGTGGCGACCGCCATGGAACTCACCGCCGGCAATTTCTACGACAAGGTCCCGGTCAGCGGCACCTACATCCTCGACGCCACGCTGGTGACGAAGGACAATGCCAAGAACTTCTACTTCCCGGATTCGCCGTTCTGATAATCAACACGGCCGCGCCCGCCTTTATTTTTGGCGGGCACGGCCACAACCTCACCCTCATTCCTGTGTCTGTCACAGGAATCCAGCCACGGCGCGTCTGCGCCGTGAAAAGGCTCTCCCGCGCCCAAGGACTTGGGCGCACTGGATTCCCGTGACAAGCACAGGAATGAGGGAGGAGGAGAAATCCAGGCACGCCATGTTCGAAGAGGAAACATCATGAAAACGATCAAGGGCCCGGCCATCTTTCTCGGCCAGTTCGCGGGCGACGCGGCACCGTTCAATACGTGGGACGGGATCACCAAATGGGCGGCCGACAAGGGTTATCTCGGCGTGCAGGTGCCGACCTGGGCCGGCCAGCTCATCGATTTGAAGAAAGCTGCCTCCTCCAAGGATTACTGTGACGAATTCGCCGGCGTGGCGCGCCAGAACGGCGTCGAGGTGACCGAGCTTTCGACGCATCTCCAGGGCCAACTCGTCGCCGTGCACCCGGCCTATGACGAGGGGTTCGATGGTTTTGCCGCACCCGAGGTGCGCGGCAATCCGAAGGCACGCCAGGCCTGGGCAGTCGAGCAGGTGAAAATGGCGATCACGGCCTCGAAGCACCTCGGCATCAAGGCGCATGCGACCTTTTCCGGCGCGCTCGCCTGGCCCTACATGTATCCGTGGCCGCAGCGGCCGGCCGGTCTCGTCGAGACCGCTTTCGACGAGATCGCCAAGCGCTGGACGCCGATCCTCGACCATGCCGATTCCTGCGGCGTCGACGTATGTTACGAGATCCATCCCGGCGAAGATCTGCATGACGGCGTCACCTTCGAGATGTTCCTGGAACGGGTGAAGAACCATCCGCGCGCCAACATGCTCTACGACCCGTCGCACTATGTGCTGCAGTGCCTCGACTATCTCGACAACATCGACATCTACAAGGACCGGATCAAGATGTTCCACGTCAAGGACGCGGAATTCAATCCGACCGGCCGGCAGGGCGTCTATGGCGGCTACCAGGGCTGGGTCGGCCGCGCCGGCCGCTTCCGCTCGCCCGGCGACGGCCAGGTCGATTTCGGTTCGATCTTCTCGAAGATGGCCGCCAACGATTTCGACGGCTGGGCCGTGGTCGAATGGGAATGCGCGCTGAAGAATTCCGAGGACGGGGCCCGCGAGGGAGCCGAATTCGTCAAGGCGCATATCATCCGCGTTACCGACAAGGCGTTCGACGATTTTGCGAGTGGCGGCACGGACGAAGCGGCGAACCGGCGGATGCTGGGATTGTGAGCTCTTCTCCCCGGCGGGGAGAAGATGCCCGATAGGGCAGATGAGGGGAAGGAGCAAAGCGACGCCTTGAGAGGTACGTGAAAGGCAGAATCTTCCGCGAAGCCCCCCTCATCCGGCTGCCGCTACTTTCTCCCCGCTGGGGAGAAGAGACTCGTGGGAACGCCGGCTATTCAAGTTCGTCGAGGAGATAAATCATGGCAATCCAATGCAGACAAGAAGGAGCACGTGAGCTTCACGTGGCGGCGGTGCTTTGAAACTTTCAAGCCCCCATGAGAGCTTCAAGATCGCCCCTTTCCAGCGCGGGGAGCTTGGCCTCGATCTTGTCGATCGGCCAGTCCCACCAGGCAAGACCGAGAAGCTCGGTGACGATCTCGTCGGGAAAACGCATGCGGATGAGGCCGGCTGGATTGCCGCCGACGACGGCATAGGGCGGTACGTCACGCGTGACCACCGAGGCTGCGGCGATGATCGCGCCGTGGCCGATGGTGACCCCCGGCATGATCGCGGCGTTGTGGCCGATCCAGACGTCATGTCCGACGATCGTGTCCCTGACCGGCAAGTCCTTGTAGCCGAACGTCTCCGGCTTGAAGATGCGGAACGGGTAGGTGGTAAAACCCGTCATCGGGTGATTGGCGGAACTGGTGATGAAATAGCTGCCCCTGGCGATTTGCACGAACTTGCCGATCACCAACCGCTCCCGGCTGCCGTGAAAGAGATAGGGTGCGAGGATGCCGGCGGTTTCTTCGGGCTCTCCGGAATGGGTGTAATAGCTGAAGTCGCCGATCTCCATGCGTGGATGGTCGACGACGTTTTTCAGGTAAACCGTATCGCGGTAAAGGCTGCCGTCGGGAAGGGTGATGGGATGCGTGGCTGTCGCGTCGAGAAGGGGCATGACCTGACCTTTTCCATGGATTTACAAGAGGCGCGCCTATCGTTGGACGGGCGGCCGTTCGAAATACGTGGAGCCTCAGCGGAGGCGGGTCTTGCTGTTCACGGTCGGGGTATCCTTTTGTCTCGCAGCGGAAACCTAGCCTGATCGCGGGATGAAATCCAGCACAGGGTTTGCAGAAATCGAATTCGAATAAGGGAGAAACAGCATGGCAATCGAAGGCAAGGACGAACAGGCGCGGGAGCCGCGCATCCGGCTCGGCATGGTCGGTGGCGGGGCCGGGGCGTTCATCGGGGCGGTGCATCGCATGGCGGCGAGACTGGACGACCAGTTCGACCTGGTCGCCGGCGCGCTCTCGTCGACGCCGGAAAAGGCGATCGCCTCGGGCCGCGATCTCGGGCTTGATCCGTCGCGCACCTACGGTTCCTATAAGGAGATGGCGATCCGCGAGGCGCGGCTGAAGGATGGCATCGAGGCTGTGTCGATCGTCACGCCGAACCATGTGCACTACGAGGCGGCCAAGGAGTTTCTGAAGCGCGGCATCCATGTCATCTGCGACAAGCCGCTGACCTCCAATCTCGCCGACGCGAAGAAGCTGAAGAAGCTGGCCGACGAGAGCGATGCGCTGTTTATCCTCACCCACAATTACACCGGTTACCCGATGGTGCGACAGGCCCGCGAAATGATCGCCAACGGCGATCTCGGAAAGATCCGCGTCGTTCAGGTCGAATATCCGCAGGACTGGCTGACCGAGGCCGTCGAGCAGACGGGTGCCAAGCAGGCCGTCTGGCGCACCGATCCGGCCCAGTCGGGTGCCGGCGGTTCGACCGGCGATATCGGCACGCATGCCTATAACCTCGCCGCCTTCATCACCGGGCTCACGCTCGAAAGCCTGGCGGCGGATCTCGACAGTTTTGTCGAAGGCCGTCGCCTCGACGACAACGCGCATGTGATGCTGCGTTATGAAGGCGGCGCCAAGGGCATGCTGTGGTGCAGCCAGGTGGCTCCGGGGCATGAGAATGGCCTGAAGATCCGTGTCTACGGAACCAAGGGCGGCATCGAATGGGTGCAGGCCGATCCGAACTACCTGTGGTTCACGCCGTTTGGCGAACCGAAGCGCCTGATCACCCGCAACGGCGCCGGCGCCGGTGCCGCGGCTGGACGCGTCAGCCGCATTCCCTCCGGCCATCCGGAAGGTTATCTGGAAGCGTTCGCGACCATCTACACGGAAGCTGCCCGCGCCATCAACGCCGCCAAGAAGGGTGTCGCGATCGACAAGGCGGTGATCTACCCGACCGTCGACGACGGCGTGAAGGGGGTTGCGTTCGTGGAGGCGTGCGTCGCGTCTTCGAAGAAGAACGGGGCGTGGGTGAAGGTGTAAGAGAACTCCCACCAAGGGAGAGGTAGTTTGTGGTGAGCAAGGCATCCTTAACCCTCCCCCTTGTGGGGGTCCGGAGGACGGGACGGGCAAGCGACCCGTCCCCGGTTGGTGGCCGGCAGGCGGGAGGGGGTTCTGCGGAAACGTACCCTGTCGTAGCAGACCCCTCCCCAACCCTCCCCACAAGGCGGAGGGAGCAGGCCGTCGCCCTGCAACGTTTCAGAATTCTCATCTGTACAATCACGCCCCGCTTGGTTAAACCGCCGCGAAAGATGGTCCGGCTGACCTCGCGCAACCAGATATGGCGGCATCCCCATGACCGATCCCAAGATGAGCAATCCCCAGCCTCGCAATTATAAAACGCCCGATCCCAAAAAATTCGCATCGAGCTTTCCCGGTGATTTCCTCTGGGGCGTTGCGACGGCCTCCTATCAGATCGAAGGCTCGACCAAGGCGGATGGTCGCAAGCCCTCCATCTGGGATGCGTTTTCCAACATGCCGGGTCGGGTCTATCAAGGGCACAACGGCGATGTCGCCTGCGATCACTACAATCGCTGGGAAGAGGACCTCGATCTCATCCAGGGGATGGGCGTCGAGGCCTACCGGTTCTCGATCGCCTGGCCGCGGATCATTCCGGACGGTACCGGGCGGATCAACGAGAAGGGGCTGGATTTCTACGATCGCCTGATCGACGGCTGCAAGGCGCGCGGCATCAAGACCTATGCGACGCTCTATCATTGGGACCTGCCGCTTTCGCTGATGGGCGAGGGCGGCTGGGCGGCGCGGTCGACGGCCTATGCCTTCCAGCGTTACGCCAAGGTGGTGATGGCGCGGCTCGGCGACCGGCTCGACGCGGTTGCCACCTTCAACGAGCCCTGGTGCATCGTCTGGCTCAGCCACCTCTACGGCATCCATGCGCCGGGCGAGAAGAACATGCAGGCGGCGCTCGCTGCCATGCACCACGTCAACCTCGCCCACGGCCTCGGCGTCGAGGCGATCCGGCATGTGACGCCGAATGTGCCGGTCGGCACCGTCATCAACGCTGCGTCGATCATTCCCGGCTCGGACAGCCCGGCCGATCTTGCCGCCGCCGAGCGCGCCCACCAGTTCCATAACGGCGCCTTCTTCGATCCGGTCTTCAAGGGCGAATATCCGCAGCAATTCCTGGAAGCCTTGGGCGATCGCATGCCGGTCGTCGAAGACGGCGACCTCAAGATTATCAGCCAGAAGCTCGACTGGTGGGGCCTCAACTATTACAAACCGGACCGCGTCCATGACGAGCCCACACGCACCGGCGATTTCCCCTGGACGGTCGAGGCCAAGCCCGCCAGCGACGTCAAGACCGATATCGGCTGGGAAGTCTATGCGCCGGGGTTGAAGCTGCTGGTCGAGGATCTCTACCGCCGCTACGAGCTGCCGGACTGCTACATCACCGAGAACGGCGCCTGCTACAACATGGAGGTCGAGAACGGCGAGGTGGATGATCAGCAGCGTCTGGACTATTATGTCGAGCACCTTTCGGTGGTCGCCGACCTGATCAGGCAAGGTTATCCGATGAAGGGTTATTTCGCCTGGAGCCTGATGGACAATTTCGAATGGGCCGAGGGTTACCGCATGCGGTTCGGCCTCGTGCACGTGAACTACGAGACCCAGGAACGAACGATCAAGAAGAGCGGCAAGTGGTATCGCGAGCTCGCCTCGTTATTTCCGAAGGGCAACCATAAACAGGCGTGATTTCGCCGGGATGATTTCGCAGCTGGGAGAAGTTTTTTTCTGCTTGCGGAAATAATTGAAAAATCATCCCTGTCAAACGCAGGCGCGTCCGGGCATTTATGCGGCATCGAAAGAGGCCGCTCCGGCCTTATTGTCCTCTCGGAAAACAGACCAAGATGCTCCGGAAAGTCGCCTGTCATCGAATGTGCCGCTCCGTCCGATAACTGGGCCGCGATGAAATACACGGCGTTCCGTCGCCGGGATGATCCGACTTGAATCTGAGAGCTGAAATGACAATCCTTCATACTGCGGTCCAAACCGCGCCGCCTCCCTTGGCCGCCGCCACATCCATGGTGACGTTCGAAGCGGTGACCAAGCGTTTTGGCGATGCCGACGACCAGAACCAGTTCATCGCTCTTGACGGTGTGGACCTTTCCGTGGCGCGGGGCGCCATCACCGGCATTATCGGCCGTTCCGGCGCCGGCAAGTCGACGCTGATCCGGCTCGTCAACGGGCTGGAAAAGGCGACGTCCGGCCGCGTGGTGGTCGATGGCGTCGAGGTGGGTGGCCTCTCCGAAGCCGGGCTCCGTGATCTGCGCCGCCAGGTCGGTATGATCTTCCAGCACTTCAACCTGCTTTCCTCGCGTACTGCGTTCGACAACGTCGCGCTGCCGCTGGAGATCGCCGGCCTTTCCCCCACGGCGATCCGTGACAAGGTCGCGCCGCTGATCGATCTGGTCGGCCTTGGGGACAAGTCGGACCGTTATCCGGCAGAACTTTCCGGCGGCCAGAAGCAGCGCATCGGTATTGCCCGGGCGCTCGCCACCTCGCCGAAACTGCTGCTCTCGGACGAGGCGACCTCGGCGCTCGACCCGGAAACCACGCAGTCGATCCTGGCCCTCCTGAAGCGCATCAATGCCGAACTCGGTCTTACCGTGCTCCTGATCACCCACGAGATGGAGGTGGTGAAGACCATAGCCTCCGATGTTGCGGTGATCGACCGCGGCAGGATCGTCGAGGCGGGCCGCACGTTCGACGTGTTCACCGGCGCCAAGCACGAGACGACCCGTTCGCTTCTGTCGGCAGCGCTCGGCACCAACCTGCCGGAATGGATACGCTCGAACCTGAAGCCGCAGCCGTCTGCTGGCGACCGCGTGCTGGTCCGGCTGATCTTCTTCGGGTCGACCGCCTTCCAGCCGCTGACCGCCCGGCTGGTCACCGAACTCGGCGCCGAAGTCAACATCCTGGCCGGCACGATCGAGGAGATCGCCGGTGAGCCCTATGGTTCGCTGGTGGTCGCCTATCCGGCCGATCCCGCTGTCACGGAGCGCGCCGAGCGTTTCTATGCCGCAACCGGCCTTTCCACGGAGGTGCTCGGTTATGTCGCTTGACATGCTTTTCAGCCTGCTCTCGAAGGCGCTGTGGCAGACCCTGCAGATGGTCGTCGCCGCCGGCCTGATCGGCTCCCTGATCGGCCTGCCGATTGGCGTGTTTCTGGCCACCAGCGGCAAGGGGGAGCTTTTCCCCGCTCCAATCTCGAACCGTATCATCGGTGCGATCGTCAATGCGGCGCGCTCGACGCCGTTCATCATCCTGGTCGTGGCGATCATCCCGTTCACGCGTCTCGTCACCGGCACCTCGATCGGCACCTATGCGGCGATCGTGCCGCTGACGGTCGCGACCATTCCCTTCGTCGCACGGCTTGCGGAAGCGGCGATCCGCGAGGTGGACAAGGGCCTGATCGAGGCCGCCCGCGCCATGGGTGCGACGCCGCTGCAGATCGTCTTCAAGGTCCTGCTCGCGGAGGCCAAGCCCGGCCTGACGCTGGCGCTGACGCTCACCCTCGTCAGCCTCATCGGTTATTCGGCCATGGTCGGCGCGGTCGGCGGCGGGGGCCTGGGCGATCTCGGCATCCGCTACGGTTACCAGCGCTTCATGCCCGACGTGATGCTGGCTGTCGTCGTGGTGCTGATCGTGCTCGTCCAGGCGATCCAGAGCGCCGGCGATGCGCTCGCCCGCCGCTTCGACAAGCGCAACCGCAAGACCTGAAACTCAATCCCGGAAAACCAGCCTCCCAAGACTGGCGCATGTAAGAATGATAACCCAAGGAGACACCCTATGAAGAAGCTCATCATCGCGGCGGCACTCGCCGCCTTCGCCGCCGCCCCGGCGCTTGCCGAAGACATCAAGATCGGCGTCACCCCCGGCCCGCATGCGCAGATCATGGAAAAGGTCAAGGAAGTCGCGGCCACCAAGGGCCTCAACATCCAGATCCTCGAATTCTCAGACTATGTGGTGCCGAACCAGGCGCTGGCGGATGGCGAGCTCAACGCCAATTCCTTCCAGCACCAGCCCTATCTCGACAACCAGGTCAGGGATCGCAAGTTCGACATCGTCAGCGTCGCGCAGACCGTCAACTTCCCCATGGGCGTCTATTCCAAGAAGGTGAAGAGCCTCGCCGACCTGAAACAGGGTGCCACGATCGCCATCCCGAATGATCCGACCAATGGCGGTCGCGCGCTGCTCATCCTCGCCGACCAGGGCCTCATCAAGGTCAATGCCGCCAAGGGCCTGAAGATCGGTCCGGCCGATGTTACCGAAAACGCCAAGAAGATCGAATTCGCCGAACTTGACGCCGCCCAGCTGCCGCGCTCGCTCGACGATGTCGATGCCTCGGTCATCAACACCAACTACGCGTTGGAAGCCGGCCTCAACCCGAAGACCGATCCGATCGCCAGGGAAGGCGAAAAGGCCCCTTACATCAACGTCATCGCCGTCAAGGCGAAAGACAAGGATGCCGCCTGGGTCAAGACCCTCGTCGAGGCCTATCACAGCGCTCCGGTAAAGGATTTCGTCAACACCCAGTTCAAGGGCGCCGTCATCGCCGCCTGGTAGTATAAGATTTCGAAAATTCTTGGTGGGCCGGCTCTCAACTGTGAGGACCGGCCCATTTCTTTTAACGCTATCTGAAGGAATACCCGCGAAAGATGTAGGGCTTCATGAGGTCTTCGATGCGGCTTCTCCCGTCTCGCTTTCGCCGCCCCGCAACACTTGGCCGTCGCTCCGCCGTGACGTCGATGCTGCTTGCCTTCGCGGTGGTCGTGGTGCTGGTGACGATCTTCATCCTGACCGCGCTCGACCGCATCACCGACTACGCCAATCGCCTTGACGACGGGCGCTCGCGGGAGACCACCTCGGGCGCGGTCCAGACGTTCGAAGAGCAGCTGCATGCGACGCTCAACGACTACGCCGCCTGGGACGATGCCGCCCAGTTCGTCTATGCGGATGATCAGGCCTGGATCGTCAGCAACTATGGCGACATGACCGCCAACAGTGATCTCTTCGACGTCGCGATCGTCATGGATATGAACCAGGACGTGCTGATGGCCTATCAGGACGGGGCGCCGGTCAGCTGGGCTCCGCGTGATTATTTTGACTCCTCGCTCTGGACGCTGTTCGACAAGGCGAGTTCCGCCGGCGCGGAAAGCGTGCCGGAAGCCGCCGCTTTCGTGCAGACGCAAAAAGGGGTGGCGGCCGTCGGCGTGGCGCTGATCCGGCAGAAATCGGGGCAGCTCGATCAGCCGGTCTCGAACCGCCGCTTCCTGATCTTTGCCCGGCATCTGGACGAGGCCAAGGTCCAGAAGCTCTCCGAGACCTACGTCATCGACGGACTTCGTTTCGCGAATGCCTCCGATACCGTTGCCAACATGGTGGAGATCCAGAACATCCACGGCAAGGTGCTGCAGCGGCTCGTCTGGCATTCGCGTAAGCCCGGCGACATGGGTTATGCCCAGGTCCGGCCGCTCGTCTATTGCGCGCTCGCCATGGTCGGCCTGTTCTTCCTCCTCCTCTTCGTCAGCGGCAGCAATACGCTCAACCGGCTGACCGCGGACGAGGCGGCGGCGCGGCATCTCGCCATGAGCGACCGGCTGAGCGGGCTGCTCAACCGCGCCGGCTTTTTTGCGGCACTCGACGCGCTGATCCTCCAAAGCCGCCGCAACAACGAGGACGTAGCGCTGCTCTATCTTGATCTCGATGGCTTCAAGGAGGTCAACGACGCCTATGGCCATGGTACCGGTGACAAGCTGATCCGCGGCGTCGCGGCCGGGCTCAAGACGCTGGTCGGCGATACGGCGATCCTAGCCCGCGTCGGCGGCGATGAGTTCGCCATTGCGCTCGCGAGCACGGATATCGGAAGGGTGGTGGATACGCTGAGTGACCGTATTCTCGGTTTCTTCGACGAGCCTTTCGTAATCGGCGAAAGGGTAGCGACCATCGGCACCTGCATCGGCGTCGCCGTCTCGCCGCGCGGCAAGGTCGCCGGCGAGGAACTGGTGCGGCGTTCCGACATGGCCATGTATCACGCCAAGGAAACCGGCCGTGGGCGGACCGAATATTATCGGCCGGAAATGGATGCCGAGCGCGAAGAGCGCAACATGCTGGAGATCGACCTCAGGATCGCGATCGAGCGCCGCGAGGTCAATGTCGTCTACCAGCCGGTCGTCGATGCCAGGACATGGCGCATCATCGGCGTCGAGGCGCTGGCGCGCTGGCACCGCGCCGGTTACGGCCCCGTGTCCCCCGACGTCTTCATCCCGATCGCCGAATCGACCGGCCTCATCGACCAGCTCGGCCTGTTCGTGCTACACCGGGCGTGCGAGACGCTGACGCTGTGGCCTGAGCTCAAGCTCGCGGTCAACATCTCTCCCGGCCAGTTCCGCGATCCGGCATTTGCCCTGCATGTCGCTTCGGTGTTCCGCAAGACCGGCGCCGATCCTTCCCGCATCACGCTCGAGATGACCGAGGGTTATTTCATCCAGAGCCCGGAACGCGCCCGGGCCGCTCTCGCCAAGCTGAAACAGCTCGGCGTCAATATCGCGCTCGACGATTTCGGCGCCGGCTTTTCGAGCGTCGGATATCTGCGCCAGTTCGGTTTCGACCGAATGAAGATCGACAAGTCGCTGGTGCATGCGCTGGAGGAAGGCGGCCGCGCCGTCGACCTTTTGCAGGCGACCGTGGCGCTCGCCCGCTCGCTGGAAATCCCGGTCACCGCCGAGGGCGTCGAAACCGAGGCACAGGCTTTGCAACTGAGGCTTACCGGCTGCGACGAGCTGCAGGGCTATCTGTTCGGCAGGCCGATGTCATCGCAGGAGATCGACATCATCTACCGCGGCAACCGCCTGCCGGGCGGGATGAGCGGGGCGGCGTAACTCCTTACGTTTCCCGAGGATCCACCCTCCCGGAGAACCCCTCGGACCCCATGTGTGCGTGGCATACGCCGAACCGTCTCCCGCCGACAGGTCTCATACCGCGCCCCTCACTACGCATACGTCACGTATGCCAATTGACATACGTGACGTATATCGACATATGAGCGCATACGAGGCGTATGTCAGAGCGTCCGTATGACGAAGCCAAGGCCGGATACCTAAGAGCCGAAGCCATCCCAATGGCATCACGATAATGCGGAACCCGGCCTTTCAAAAAGGAATGAAGCAATGAGCCCACGCGAGGCGATTTTCCCTGCCGGCCGGCACGCGCTCTACGAGAAGCACCGCTATTCGGCCGCTATCCGTTCGGGAGACCTTCTGTTCGTTTCCGGCCAGGTCGGCAGCCGGTCGGACGGATCACCGGAACCCGATTTCGAACGCCAGGTGCAACTGGCCTTCGACAACCTGACGGCCGTGCTGAAGGCGGCCGGCTGCACGTTTCAGGACGTTGTTGACGTCACGAGCTTTCATACCGATCCGCAGGCTCAATTCGAAACCGTCATGGCCGTGCGGGAAAAGGTGATCGGCGAGCCGCCCTATCCGACTTGGACGGCGGTCGGTGTCAACTGGCTCGCCGGTTTCGATTTCGAAATCAAGGTGATCGCCCGGATACCGCAGGCGGCTTGAAGCAGCGACGATCCGCTCGCGCCAGGCCGTCTGGCGCGGGCGAACCTCAGCCGCCGATATGCCTCACGCCGCGCTTTTTGGCGAGCGCGATCTGGAGCTGGCGCTGGCGGTAGCGATCGCGGTCTTCCTCGGTGCGGGTCGGGTAGCAGGTGGAGCAGGAGACGCCTTCCTCGTAATGGGGCGAGGTCACCTCTTCGGCGGTGATCGGGCTGCGGCAGGCGTGACAGAGCTTGTGGTTGCCTTCCTTCAGGCCATGCTCCACCGAGACACGTTCGTCGAAGACGAAACAGGCGCCCTCCCAGAGGCTTTCCTCTTGCGGCACCTCTTCAAGATATTTGAGGATGCCACCCTTGAGGTGGAAGACCTCGTCAAAACCCTGTTCCTTCATGAAGGCGGTCGCCTTCTCGCAGCGGATGCCGCCGGTGCAGTACATGGCGATCTTCGGCTTGTTGTGCAGGCCGGGATTGTTCTTCACCCAGTCCGGAAACTCGCGGAATGTCTTGGTCTGCGGATCGACGGCGCCCTTGAAGATGCCGATCGCCGTCTCGTAGTCGTTGCGGGTGTCGATGACGATGGTTTCCGGATCGGAGATCAGCGCGTTCCAGTCCTTCGGCTCGACATAGGTGCCGACAATGCGCTTGGGGTCGATATCCTCGACGCCCATGGTGACGATTTCCTTCTTCGGCCGCACCTTCATGCGCAGGAAGGGCATTTTCGAAGCTCGGCTTTCCTTGTGCTCGAGGCCTGCGAATTCCGGCTGGGCGCGCAGATAGGCGAGAAGGCCGGCGATTGCCGCGTCGGAGCCGGCAACCGTGCCGTTGATGCCCTCCCGGGCGATCAGCAGCGTGCCCTTGATGCCGTTTTCGTCGCAGAAGGCCTGCAGCGGCTCGCGAAAGCTCTCAAAGCGGTCGAAACGCGCGAAATGATAGAGCGCGGCGACGAGCCAGGCA
The DNA here is from genome assembly GCF_039631515.1 of Neorhizobium tunisiense. Classification (NCBI taxonomy): domain Bacteria; kingdom Pseudomonadati; phylum Pseudomonadota; class Alphaproteobacteria; order Hyphomicrobiales; family Rhizobiaceae; genus Neorhizobium; species Neorhizobium tunisiense. The sequence goes on from NZ_JBDIUU010000002.1 coordinate 312,036, forward strand.
CTCGTCGCTTCCGGGCGGGCCTCCGGGCGGGTTTGAAGGATGTTTTCGGTCATGGCGCTGAAATACAGCGTCAGGACACGCCGCGCAACGCGGTTTCTTTCTCGGGTGCTTCATGCGCCCTGTGCAGCTTTGCCGCACGGCGCTCCTTGCGCGGCGCGGTGGCCGCCTTTTCCCACAGCAGCGCGATCAGCCCGCGTTCCGTCTCGGCGCTGTCGGCGAACACCGCGTGGGCCGCTTCCAGCGCTTCGTGCCGCAGGGCCTGCTGGCGGGTGATGATGGCGCCGAGCACCCGGGCCAGCGTGTCACTGTCGCCGAACAGTTCGGGGCTTTCGTTGACCAGCCCGGTCAGCACCGAAAGATCGTGTTCGTGGCCGAGCAGATCGACCAGCGCCCTGGCTTGCTGCTGCTTGGCGAGCATGGCGGAGGGCCAGATCCCGCCGAGCAGCGACAGGTGCATCCAGTAGGTCTGGCCGCATTTGCGCAGCTCGTGATAGGTCTCGGCATCGCCGTGTTCCTCGCAGCCGGCCAGTGCTCCGAGCGCCTTCTCGCGCTGGCCCTTCCAGGCCCTGGCGAGCCGTTTGCCCGTCTTGTGCGGATCGTCGTCGAGATCGAGCTCGTCGAGGGCCGCGATCGCCGCGCGGCAGGTGTCGGCGGCGGCTGCCATCTTGGCCGGCAGGTCGTGTTCCTCCGAAGCGATCCGGTCTCGCCGTTCGGCCAGCGCCTTGGAGGCCGTGGTGAGGGCGGAAAGCTCTTCGGGGGAGCCTGCATGGCCGGCGAGATAGTCGACCGTCTCGACCAATGCGGTGGCGTCGCGCACGGCCGACAGCGTCTGCGCCATGTTGCGGATGCGGTTGTTCTCGCGGGCACGGAATTCCTTGGCGTCGGGCTGGATCAGCCGGTAGAGGGCGCGCACCCGCTTGAAGCGTTTTCGCGCGTCGTGCACTGCTTCGTGCGGCCCGTCCGGCTGTTCTTCCAGCAGATGGATGGCCTTGGAAAGCTGGCTTTCCGCGACCGAGCGGAATTCGTCGGTGAAGGATTTAGCGGGCCGCAGACGGTACGCCATGACACAATTCTCCGCTCAGATCTTCAGTCGCCATCACCATGTTGGAATACCGCCAGTCCCCGGTGATCTCCCGGCCGATCCAGTCGGGAATGTCGGGCAGGGCGCCCTCCTCCTCCACTTCGACCTCGGCCACGATCAGTCCCTTATAGGCTCCGTTATAAACGTCGACCTCCCAGGTGTAACCTCCGTGCTCGACCTCGTGCCGGGTCTTTTCGAGCACGACGCCGATGGCATTCTGCGCCATCTCTTCGGCATCGGCCAAGGGGATTTCGTATTCGAATTCGTCGCGGGCGAAGAGGTGTTCGCCGATCTTGATGGTGAGCTTGGCGCGCTTGCCGTCGATGATCCGCACCCGCACCGAACGGTCGTCGCCGGATGCGACATAGGCCTGCAGGAAATCGGAGGATGACGAGACCTCCGAGCGCCAGCCGTCGCTCTTCACCAGAAATTTCCGTTCGATTTCCTTGGCCATGCTCCGCCCGCCGCCTCGGGAACTTCCACAATTGTTGCAACCCTAGTGCAAACTCCGCATTCCGCAAACCCGTTAGACGATGGCGCCCTGTTTTTTCTCGACAATGACGGGCTTGAGGGGTATCTCGACCTCGAAGTTTCAATCGTTTTAGCGGAGACCGCACCATGACCGGCAAGACCGAAAAGCTGCTTTCCATCCTGAAACTGCAGCCGGTAGTGCCGGTGCTGATCGTGGACGACGCCAAGTCGGCGGTGGGTCTGGCGCGGGCGCTGGTCGCCGGCGGCCTGAGGGCGATCGAGATTACCATGCGCACACCCGCCGCCCTCGATGCGGTCAAGGCTGTGGCCGCCGAAGTCGAAGGCGCCAATGTCGGGGCCGGCACGATCCTGAACGCCCGCGACTACGAGGCGGCCGTCAAGGCGGGTTCGACCTTCATCGTCTCGCCGGGCGTGACACCCGGCGTACTTTCCGCCGCCAAGGACTCGCCCGTGCCGCTGCTGCCGGGTGCCGCGACCGCCAGCGAAGTCATGACGCTGCGCGAAGCCGGATACGAAGTGCTGAAGTTCTTCCCCGCCGAACAGGCCGGCGGCGCCGCTTACCTGAAGGCGCTGTCCTCGCCGCTCGCCGGCACACTGTTCTGCCCGACGGGCGGCATTTCGCTGAAGAACGCCAACGATTACCTGTCGCTGCCGAACGTCATCTGCGTCGGCGGCTCATGGGTCGCGCCGAAGGAGCTGGTCTCGGCTGGCGATTGGGCCGGCATCACCAAGCTCGCTTCGGAAGCGGCGGCGCTGAAGGCGTAAAACCCCGCAACCCGTCTTTGTAATTTCACAATCGCATCCCTATCTTTCCCCGGAAACACAACAGGGAGATGTGCGATGTTCGACGCGAAGAAGCTTCTCGACCAATTTCTGGGGTCACAGATTCCGGGCATGTCGGGAGGAAGTGTGAGGGACCGGGCAGGGCAGGCGACCCAGCTTGCCAAGAACAACCCGCTCGCCACCGGCGCGATCCTCGCAGCCGTCCTCGGCACCAAGACCGGTCGCAATATTGCCGGCAATGTCGCAGCGGTCGGCGGTATCGCTGCGATCGCCGGCCTCGGCTATCTCGCCTACAAGAACTATCAGTCCGGCAAGTCGCCCGAAGCCGTGCCGCAGCCCGCACCTCAGGCAGACAAGCCGCTGCTGACGCCGCCCACGGATTCGCCCTTCCACCCGCAATCTCCCGCTCTCACCAATGATTTCGCGCTGACGCTCGTGCGGGCGATGATCGCCGCCGCCAAGGCCGACGGGCATATCGACGCCGGCGAGCGCGCCAACATCATGGACAAGGTGCATGCGGTCGATCTCGGCGCCGAGGCGGAAGCCTTCATCGAGAACGAACTCGCCAATCCGGTCGATATCGACGAGCTCGTCGCGGCTGCCCGCACCGAAGAACAGAAGGTCGAGATCTACGCCGCCTCGCGCCTGACCATCGATCCGGACACCCGCGCCGAACGCGGCTATCTCGACCTGCTGGCCGGCCGCCTCGGCTTGAACGATGCGCTGATCGAGCATATCGACGCGACTGTGTCGGCCGCGAAGGTCAAGGCGTAAGGTCATCCGTCATGGCTATCCCTTTTTCTCCTGTCGGCATCGATCACGTTGTCCTTCTGATCGACGATATGGAGCGCGCGCTTGATTTCTATTCCGGCGTACTAGGCTGCCGGCCGGGTTATTCGTACCCGGCCCTCGGGATGGAACAGGTCTGGTGCGGGTCGTCGCTGATCGTTTTATGGGACATAACGCATCCGGGCGGGAAAAAAGCTGCACCTCCGGTCGCCGGTGGCCGCAACGTGGATCACATTTGCATCGCCACCAGCCCTTTCGATCACGACGAACTGCGCTCGCATCTGCAGCGCCACGGTATCGAGATTGCTCAGGAGGCTTTCCACGGCGGGGCTCGAGGCATGGGACATTCGTTCTACATTCATGATCCGTTCGGCAATAAGATCGAGATCAAGGGGCCGGCAGAATATCCGGATGGGCGACCTTGACGATGAGGACACGTTCTTCAACGCGCCTTCGCGCGTCCTATCGCCTGACAGGGGGAAGGCCCCTTCTGGCCCCCGTTGCCTTTCCCCTGCCGCTGGCCTAAGCCTCAGCCACGATGGAAGAGGCTGATATGCGCGATCTGAAGAACTACAAAGTTGCCGCCCCCGCACCGGTCACCCTCAAGGGCCGGTTCGTGACGCTCGAACCCTACGACAGCCAGACGCATCTCCAGGCGCTATGGGAGGGTCTCGGAGGCGCCGAGGGCATCAATCGGCTTCTCAAATATTTCCCCAACGACGATTTCGCCGATATGAACGCCTTCGGCGATTGGCTGGAAAACGCCCGTGTCCATTCCAGTTTCGTGACGCTGGTCTCGCGCGATAATGCGACCGGCAAGGTGGTCGGCATGGCGAGCTACATGCGCCCAGACCCGAAGAACGGCGTCATCGAGGTCGGCTCCGTCGCGCATGGCGCTGACATGAAGCGCTCGCCGCTGTCGACCGAGGTGCATTACCTGATGGCCAGGCACGTATTCGAGGGGCTCGACTACCGCCGCTACGAATGGAAATGCCACAACGAGAACGAGCCGAGCAAGGCATCCGCCCGCCGCTACGGCTTCACCTTCGAAGGCGTCTTCCGCCAGCACGTCATCTCCAAGGGCGCCAATCGCGACACCGCCTGGTTCTCGATGATCGACGTGGAATGGCCGCTCCTGAAGGCCGCGTTCGAAGCATGGCTTTCGCCCGACAATTTCGAGGCGGACGGCGTGCAGAGGCGGCGGCTGGAAGATATCCGCGCCGAGCTCGCCAAGGGAGCAGTGGCATGACGCCCGAAGCAAAGTCGCAGGTGATCGCCGCCGCGGTCATTCTCCTCGGCATCGGACTGGTGATCTATTTCCTGCCAACGATCGTGATGTGGATCGCCCAGTTTTCCCCGGTGCTCGCCGTCGTCGTCGGGTCGCTGCTGCTGCTCGGTTTCTTTGCGATCTTCTGGCTGAGGGCGCGCTATCAGCGCAATCGGGGTCGCTGACCGCTACTCCCCGCGCCAATCCGGCCGCAGTCCTAAGGCGTAGCCGCCTAGCCGGAAAGCCGGGTTGCGCGTTGTTCCCGCCCCTGTAAGCTGCCTCCGGAGCCTAGTTTATAGGTCCTTGGGGTACTGCGATGGCGGCGGGCGAAATCAGGTCGATGACGGGCATTCGCGGAGCGGCGGCCGTGTTCGTGATGATCTACCATTTCGAGCTCGACCGGGTTCCGTCGAACGGAGCGTTCTCGACTTTCCTCAATCACGGCTATCTGTCCGTCGACCTGTTCTTCATCTTGAGCGGCTTCGTCATGGCGCATGTCTACGGGCCGTCGTTCCTATCGGGCGCTTTCCGGTTCGGCGATTTCCTGTGGCATCGCATCGCCCGCATTTATCCGCTCTATCTTGCCGTGACGCTGGCGTTCATTGCGCTCGCCTTCGTCAAATCCTCCCGGGTGGATATCGGGCCGGACGTCTTTCTCTCGAATATGCTGATGCTGCAGGCGCTCGGCAACTGGCCGAGCATCGATCCGCCCGCCTGGTCGGTCAGCGCCGAAATGGTGGTCTACCTGCTGTTCCCGGTGATCGGCCTTTTGTGCCTGAAATCGAGCCGGACGGCGGCGCTTCTGCTCGGCATCGGAGCGCTCCTCGCCATCCTGATCCTGACGCTTGCCGCCTCCCTCCATTATATCGGGTCGACGATTTCCAAGGGTCTGCTCGACCTGATCGCCTCGCCCTTCACGCTGATCCGCTGCCTCGCGGGCTTCACGCTCGGCCAGCTGGTCTGGCGGCTGCACAACGACCCGGCCGCCGCATCCTTCGCCTCGCGAACCTCGATCCAGATTTGCGTCGGCCTTCTGGTGCTGGTGGCGCTTACCCAGACGGATTGGGATTTCCCGATCTATCTGCTGATCATCCTGCTGATCTTTTGCCTCAGCACCGACCGCGGCATGTTTTCCGGGTTTTTCGCCTCCCGGCCGCTCCATTTTCTTGGAGACATTTCCTTTGCCGTCTACCTCACCCATTACCGGGCGCTCGGCGTCTGGGGCATGGTCGAGGGCAGGCTCGGCAATACCGATTTTGTCATCCGCAACCTGGTCGCAACCGTGGTGACCAGCATGGTGGTCATCGCTGTATCCTGGCTGCTGCACGTTGCCATCGAGCGGCCTTGCCGGCAATTGATACGCAAGGGGAGCGCGGCCTTCGCCAGGAGGCCCGCCGTTTGACGAACCGGCGTTAGGCCTGCAGTGCCGCGCCGAGCAGCGACAGCCCCACCAGCAGCACGAACAGCGCCCCGCCGATCTCGATCGCGTGGGTAATCCGCCGGCCCGCGCGCGAGCCGGGGCCGGCAAAGCGGACCGCGAGGTCCTTGGCGGTGACGGCGAGCGTCGCGAGAATGGTGACGGTGATTGCCGTGCCGATCGACATGGCGAGAACCGAGAGCACGCCGCCGAGATAGAGGCTGTTCAAAAGCGCAAAACTCATCACCAGGATAGCGCCGGAGCAGGGGCGCAGGCCGACAGCGATGATTGCCGACCAGGCCTCGTGCAGACTGAAATCCCTGGCCTTCAGCAAAGCGGGATCGGGCATATGGCTGACGCCGCAGGTTTCGCAATAATCGCCGGTGCCCTGGTAGTCGTGGTCGTCGATCTCCACCGCCTGGAAATTGAGCCCGGTGGAGCCGCGCCCGTTACCGGCGGGGGCTGCCATGGGCATGCTGACGACGCGCATCCGGAGCGCCCGGATCTTCTTTACCAGCAGCCAGGCGCCGAAAAGGGCGACCATGGCGAAGCTGGCGATCTCCATCGCCTGGGTCGCCGCCGTCATGGTGATGCCCGAACCGCGCAGCAGGAGATAGGCCGCACCCACGAGCAGCACAGCCACCACGCCCTGCAGCAGCGCCGAGATGAACGAGATGACGACGCCGCGCCGGAGTTCGATCTCGTTGGCGATCATGTAGGAGGAGATCACCGCCTTGCCGTGGCCGGGGCCGGCGGCATGAAAGACGCCATAGGCGAACGACAGCCCGATCAGGCCGGACAAGGCCCAGGGATCCTCGCGCATCGCCTTCAGCGAACCGGTCAGCGCCCGGTAGAAGGACTGCTGGTAAAAATTGATCCAGGCGAAAAACGGACCGAGCGGCCCGCCGACCGAGAAGGAGGGCTCGGCCGAACCGACGCCGAGCGGCGATTGCGCCTGCGCCGATCCCGCCATCACGATGCCTGCCGCCGCGACGATGAGAAGGGCAGGGATCATGGCCGAAGGGGTGAGGGCACGGCGGATCGTCAGCATGTCAGTTCCAGTCGGGTGGCGAAGAGTTTCGACATGTCGGTGCCCGTCGGATCGTTGAAGAAGGCGTCCGTCAGCGACGTGCTGTTCTGCGAGATCACCTCGTCGGGATCGGGCCGCACCACCTTGTGCTGGCAATGCGAAAAACCGTCACCCTTGACGACCAGGTCGCCATCGGTGGGGAAGTCGATCGAGGTGTACATGGAGGGGTCGTAGACGCCGAAGGTCAGCCGGCCCTTGAGCGGCACCGGCTTTTCGGGCTTGACCGCAAACAGGACCAGCAGCTGGTTGCCATCGAGCGAGACGTGGATCACGTCCGGCTTCTGCACCCCGACATTCGCGCCGTTCACCGTGATTGTCGTGAAATAGTGGTAGTCGCCGAGCGACTTGCGCATCACCTCGCCGAGCGCCGCGAGTTCCTTCGCGTCGAGCTTAAGGTCGGTGTTCTTGTCGAAATCCAGCAGCACGCTCGACGAGAAGACCTCGTCGAACCGCCAGACATTGTGCAGTTCCGCGATATTGCCGTCGGTGCCGGCCACCACTTCGAGCCGGGCCTCGGCGAAGATATGCGGATGGGCGACAGCGGACAGCGGAAGACAGGCCGCCGCCAGCGCGGCAATGGTCAAGACTCGATATCGCATTCGCCCTTTGGCTCCCGGTTCGTCCGCCCCTTGCAGTGCAGCGCAAATGAGACGGAATTTCGACTCGAACCGGACCCATGTCCAGCCCTGGTCTAGTGCCGGGTGAGATTTTCCAGATGCTCCATGCGTTTGCGGAACTGGCTCTCGAAATCCCAACCTTGCGCGAACCGAAGCGCGTTTTCGCCGCACTCCAGGATGGACGAGCGGTCCTTGTCGAGGGCGGCCAACCGATCGGCCATCGCGCTGATGTCGCCGAGCGGGGTGACCCAGCCGGCTTTCGATTCGGCCATCAGCGCCGACCACATCCTGTTGTCGTAACCGGCGATCGGAACGCCACAGCCCATCGTCTCGATATAGGTGCAGGAGGGATCCGACTGCCTGTGGCAGCTGAGGAAGATATCGGCACGGTTGCGCGTCAGCGGCACGAGTTCCTGCTCGAAATCGACCGGACCCTTGAGGAAGACACAGTCGTGAAGCCAGTGCCTGCGGATATCCGCGGCGATCGCAGCGGAAAGGCTTCCCTCGCCGTAGATCGTCAGGGTGAAATCCACGCCCCGTTCGTCAAGCAGCCTGGCGATCGGGACGAGGTCCTGGACGCCCTTCATCGGCTCGATCCGCCCGGAGTGGATGAGCCGCAGCGGTTCGCCGCCAAGCAGGTATTGCCTGCGGGCGCTCATCTCCTGCGGGGTCGCAAACATCGACGGTTTCATGCGGTTGTCGAGGTAGAGGAGCTGGCTGCCACCCATGTTGCGGTAGGCCGTGTGGGCCGGGTAACCGTTCGCCTGGATGCCGTGGGCGGCGCGAAACGCGCGCTTGCGCTTGTATTCCTGCATCAGCGTCCAGGCCATGCTGTAGATCTTCCGCGGCAGGCTGCGGGTGTCGTCGAGCGAGATGATCTGCAGCCGGGTCTGGTGGGTGTATTCGATCGAGTAGACGACGGCGCTCTTCGCCTGCCGGATCACCTGGGGCGGCAAAAGGTCGAGGTAGGAATCCCCCGAAAGCAGCGCGAGGTCGAAATCGGCGAGATGGCCCACCGATACCCGTTCCTCCGGCTCCAGGATGCGCACCCGGAAATCGAGTTCGCTGATGTCGTAACGACCGCCGAAGGGTATGTCGGTCGCGCCGCGGCGAATGAAGCAGGTGACCGGTCCCGACCAGTGCTGCACATGCAGGGCCATGCCGGAAACGAATTTCTTGTCGAGCACCAGCTTGCCGTTCGCGGCCTCGATCACCGGTGCCGACACGAACATTGCCAGGCTTTTCTGCATGGATATCCATCCTCCGCGATGCCGAGACTTTCGCGCGCCGAGCCGCACTATGCTGATCGAAGCCGAGCTCAAGCAAGCCGGCCAATAGGTCGACTTGCGGCGGAGGTGTTACCTCATTCGCCTTAGGGGGGAGGCGGCGAGGCGCCGGGCGCGTTCGGGCTTCAATGCTGGCGGCGGAACCAGGTGGAGAGGAAGTCGACGAAGCTCCTGACCTTCGCCGGCAGGTAGCGGCGATGCGGATAGACCGCGTAGATGCCCCGGTCCTTGGCAATATAATCGTCGAACAGCGTCACCAGTTCGCCCGACTGGATCGAGGCGTTGGCAATGAAATCCGGGATGATCGCGACGCCGAGGCCCGCGCGGGCGGCGCGCAACGTCGCCTGCGGGCTGTTGATTTCGACCGGGCCGCTGACGGCGACCGAGATCGTCGAGCCGTCCTTGTCGGTGAAGCGCACATTGTTGTGCCAGCGGGAATTGGTGTCGATGATGAAGGGGACGCGGTTCAGGTCCTGCGGGTGCTCGAGCGGGCCGTATTTCGCGACGAAATCGGCAGTCGCAACGGTATAGACCCGGAAGTCGGAGAGCTTTCGGGCGATCAGTCCGGAATCCTCGAGCTTGGTGATTCGAATCGCGAGATCGAAATTTTCCTCGATCAGGTCGACGAACCGGTCCTCGGCGACGATTTCCAGCGAGACTTCCGTATGGCTCTTGGCGAAATCGATCAGCGACTGGCCGACTTCCGCATCGACGAAGGTTCGGGGCACGGAAACGCGCAGGCGGCCCTTCAGGTCGGCATTGTTCTCGCGCACCAGGTCGGCGAGATTGTCGATCTCCTTGAGGATGTCTGCGGCGGTCCGATAGTAAGTGTGGCCGGCCTCGGTCATCGAGAACTGGCGGGTGGTGCGATTGAGCAGCAGCGCGCCGAGATCGTCCTCCAGTTCGCGCACGTATTTGGAAAGCAGGGCCTTCGACCGCCCGGTCCGCCGGGCCGCGGCTGAAAAGCCTTCCGCTTCAACCACATCGATGAAGGCGCGCATGCGCGTTAGAGTGTCCAAATGTCGCCCCTTTTGGTCTGGTCGATCCTAGTTGGGATTTAGCATGGAATTGTGCAATGCGAAATTTCGGTGACGGGCAAAAAAACTCTTGATTATGACTGCGAATGTTCTTATCTCCCGGGCTGCCCAAAGTCGCACGTGCCTGTGGGTGTCCGCCGACCCTCGATTAGGTGAGGTCATCGGTAAGGTACCTGGAACTAACCCCTCCAGTCGCTATTCCGGCCAACCGGAAAATGCGAGGACATCTTGAAGCAACGACGGTGCGGGCCTTTCTGGTCTCTGCAGGCTTTCCATCAGCTTGCAATACTGAAGAGGCACACCATCATTGCCGGAAGTGCGGTAGGGACCACCCTCCAATCCAAGGCAGACAAAGCCGGATCGATGCTCATGGCAGGGCGTTGATCCACATATCGCCGTTTGAGCGTGTCAAGGAACCAGTGTCTCCACCGACTGGGTCCGGTCGCATTCTCATCCGTCCTTTGTCCTCCGGTTCGCAGCCGGAGCTTTGAGATTTTGAAGGGACTGACCGATGACCACTGCTCGCATCCTTGACTTCATCAAGACCCAGCGTCCCGAAGGACCGTTTCTTGTTGTCGATCTCGACGTCGTGCGCGACAATTTCCACGCCTTCCGTCATGCCCTGCCGGACAGCGCGATCTATTACGCGGTCAAGGCCAACCCGGAACCGGCAATCCTGAAGCTGCTCGCTTCGATGGGCTCCAACTTCGACTGCGCCTCGGTCGCCGAAATCCAGATGGCGCTCGACGCCGGCGCATCCGCCGACCGCATCTCCTTCGGCAACACGATCAAGAAGGAACGCGACATCGCTCGCGCGTTTGCGCTCGGCGTCGACCTCTATGCCGTCGACAGCCATGAGGAAGTCGAAAAGATCTCCCGCGCGGCTCCCGGCGCAAAGGTATTCTGCCGCGTGCTGACCGATGGCGAAGGCGCCGAATGGCCGCTGTCGCGCAAGTTCGGCTGCGTGCCGCAGATGGCCGTCGACGTGCTCGTCTACGCTCACCAGATGGGTCTCGAATCCTACGGCGTGTCCTTCCATGTCGGCTCGCAGATGACCAAGGTCGATGCCTGGGATGCGGCTCTTGCCGATGCCAAGCGCGTCTTCGGTTCGCTCGCAAAGCAGGGCATTGTCCTGCAGATGGTCAACATGGGCGGCGGTTTCCCGACCAAGTACCTGCGCGACGTGCCGAAGGCCGAGGAATACGGCAAGGCGATCTTCGCTTCGCTGCGCAAGTATTTCGGCAACAACCTGCCGAAGACGATCATCGAGCCGGGTCGCGGCATGGTCGGCAATGCGGGCGTCATCAAGGCTGAAGTCGTGCTGGTGTCGAAGAAGTCGGACAACGACAATCACCGATGGGTCTTCCTCGACATCGGCAAGTTCGGCGGTCTCGCCGAAACCATGGACGAGGCCATCCGTTACCCGATCCGCACCGAGCGGGACGGCGACGAGATGGAACCCTGCGTGCTCGCCGGCCCGACCTGCGACAGCGCCGACGTGATGTACGAGAAGAACATGTATCCGCTGCCCGTGACGCTCACGATCGGCGACGAGGTTCTGATCGAAGGCACCGGCGCCTATACGACGACCTACTCGGCCGTCGCCTTCAACGGTTTCGACCCCCTGAAGGCCTACGTCATCTAAGCTTTAGCTGACGTGTCACTTCCGCCGGCCCCGTAACCAGCCGGGGCGGCAAATTCACAATTCCTCTTCATCGCCGCTGATAACGGTATTGGGTACGGGAGGCCAGGATGGCCGCTGTTCTTGATTCTGTACGCGCATTCTTTGCGCCTAACTCCACTTTCACCATCGACGCCGAAACTCCGGCCGACGTGGTCGCCCGCGAAACCCTGCTCGACCGCGCCATGGGCCCGGATCGTCGCAAGAAGTCGTCGGAAAAGATCCGCCGCAACCGCGTGCCGGCCGAAGGGCTTGCCATCGTTGCCCGCGACGGCGCCGGCCACGTGATCGGCACCGTACGCCTGTGGAACGTCGAAGCCGGCATCGCGCCCGAAGGTCAGCCGCTCGACGCGCTGCTGCTTGGCCCGCTTGCGGTCGATTCCGCCCAGGAAGGCCGGGGCATCGGTGCCGCTCTGATGCGTGCGGCGATCGCCGAGGCCCACAAGCGCGGCCACGGTGCGATCCTGCTCGTCGGCGATGCAGCCTATTATGAACGGTTCGGCTTCTTCGCCGACAAGACCCGGCATCTCGTCATGCCCGGCCCCTTCGAGCGCTCTCGTTTCCTGGCGCTCGAACTCAAGGCCGGCTGGCTGGAAGGGGCTGCCGGCATGATCGTCGCCAACGGGCGCAAGCTGGCCTGAGCAAGGTTGAGTTTCGACTGAAGGCATTCAGCACTCAAGGCCTCGTGCCCCGACGATCTGCCCAAACCCCGTCTCCCATTGGAACACCCAAGGGGAGACGGGGTTTTTTCGTGCGACAAATTCTCCCTTTCGACGCGCAACCACGCATCCGCCGGCAACGGTTGATCCGGATCAATCCGACTCTCCCCGCCTGCTTCTAAGCCACTCCCTGCAAAACCAATACGCAATCAAGGAGAGTTCACATGAACACGAGCGCGGTACGGCATCTGAGATGGATCGCGGGCGCGGGTGCGTTTTTTTTCGCATTCGGGGCAGCGGCGGCGGATTTGACGTCCGTTTCCGTTGCCCCTCCGGCGGAGGAACCGGTGGCGGCATCGAGCCCCTGGCAGATCCGCGTGCGCGGCTTGGGCGTCATCACTGAGGACCGCGGTTCGGTCAACGGCGTTGCGGGTTCGGACCTGTCCTATTCCGACTCGGTCATCCCCGAGCTCGATATCAGCTACTTCTTCACCGACAATATCGCCGCCGAACTGGTCCTCGGCACGACCTATGCGAACATCAAGGAAGACGGTGCGGTCGGCGTGCCGGTCGGCCGCGCCTGGCTTCTGCCGCCGACGCTGACGCTGCAATACCACTTCACCGATTTCGGCGCCTTCAAGCCCTATGTCGGTGCCGGCGTCAATTATTCGCTCTTCTACAACCAATCGAACAAGCCGGGCTTCCACAATCTCGACGTCGAGAACCATGTCGGCGCCGCCCTGCAGGTCGGTTTCGACTACATGATCGACCAGCACTGGGGCGTGAACTTCGACGTCAAGAAAATCTTCCTCGAAACCAAATGGAAGGCCGACCATGACGTGCTCGGGCCGCTGAGCGGCAAGGCGAAGATCAATCCCTGGCTGATCGGGGCAGGCGTCACCTACCGCTTCTAGAAAAACAACAAGGGCGGCAGGGGGCAGGGCCGGCGCCAGCCAGGTGGCGCCGGCCTTTGTTTTTTCAGGTTTTCAACGCATGCGGAGCGGCGGTGCCGCCGTCGATGACGAATACGTCGTCGTCACGCACTCGCACGGTCGGAGGACCCGGCGAGTGCGTGAGCGCGCGATTTCTCAATCGCTGTCCTTGGCGCGATAAGCATCCGGGATGACGAAGATCTCGTCGGCCCGGCCGTATCCGCCGTCCTTGACCTCCTCGATCAGCACCATGGTGTGGGGCCTCGCGGCCTCGCTCATGTATTCGACCAGCATCTCGGTGGTACGGTGGACGATCTCTTGCTTCTGGGCCTTGCTGAGGGCGGCTTCGGGCGTCTTGATGTTCACGAATGGCATTGTTCTATCCTTCGGTTTTGGTGTTTCAGATCATGCCGCCATTGGCGCGCAGGACCTGGCCGTTGACCCAGCCGCCGTCCGGGCCAGCGAGGAAGGAGACGACGGCGGCAATGTCCTGCGGCTGGCCGAGCCGGCCGAGCGGGATGGTTTTGACGATGTTCTGGACCAGTTCCTCGGTCTTGCCGGTCATGAACAGCTCGGTTTCGACAGGGCCGGGAGCGACCGCGTTGACGGTGATCTTCCGTCGGCCGAGTTCCTTTGAGGCGACATGGGTCAGCGCTTCAACGGCGGCCTTGGTCGCTGCATAACCGCCATAGGCCGGACCGTAGGCGCCGACGACGCTGGACGAGAAGTTGATGATGCGGCCGCCGTCGCGCAGTCGCCGGCCTGCTTCGCGAATTCCGCGGAACGTGCCGGTCAGGTTGATGGCAAGCAGTGTTTCGAAGGCTTCGTCATCCATCTCGGCGAGCGGCGCGAGCCGCATCACGCCGGCATTGTTGACGAGGATGTCGGCGCCGCCGAAAGCCCGTTCCGCGGCGTCGAACAGGGTTGCGGCGGCGGTCGGGCTGCCGACATCCGCCTGGACCGCGACCGCCTTGCCACCGTCGGCTTCAATCTCTGCAACGACTTCGTCTGCGGCCTGCCGGCTGGTCGCATAGTTGACGACGACGGCGATGCCGTCCTCAGCGAGGCGGAGCGCGATGGCTCTGCCGATACCCTTCGAAGCGCCGGTAACGATCGCGACGCGCTGTGCATTGGTGGTCATGGGATCTCTCCTTGGTTGGTGGACAGGAGATATTGCTGACACGCATCAAGAACAATTGGCGGTGAATTGACATCAGAATTCGCCTGTGGTGAACAAGGTCATGGATCGTCTCGACCGCATGCAGCTCTTTGTCCGGATCGTCGAACGGCGCAGTTTTTCCGCTGCGGCTGGGGATCTCGGCCTCGCCCGCTCGACCGTCACCGAAGCGATCAAGCAGCTCGAGGAGGGGATCGGCACACGACTTCTGGAGCGGACGACGCGTTACGTCACCCCGACGCTCGACGGCCGGGCCTTCTACGAGCGTTGCCTCGCGATCCTTGCTGAGGTGGACGAGGCGGAGAACATCTTTCGGGATGCGCAGCCGCGCGGACTGCTGAGGGTCGATGCGCACGGCTTCCTGACCCGTACGTTTCTCTTGCCCCGCCTTCATGAATTCCTCGACCGGTATCCGCTGCTCGACCTGCAGATCGGCCAGGGCGACCGGCTGGTGGACCTCGTTCGCGAAGGCGTCGATTGCGTCATCCGGGCAGGCGAGATCGACGACAGCGGGCTGATCATGCGCAAGCTCGGCACGATCACCGAGATCACCTGTGCCAGCCGGACCTATGTCGAGAAACACGGGCTTCCGAAATCACCCGATGCGCTGGACGGGCATTTCGCCATCGGCTTCATCTCGTCGCGCACCGGCCAGATCATGCCGCTTGAATTCACGGTCCGGGAGGAGGTTCGCTACGTCACCCTTCCAAGCCGGCTGACGGTCAACAATTCGGACACGATGGTCGATCTCGCCCGCCGCGGCTTCGGGTTGATGCAGGCGCCGCGTTATCGTCTGCAGCGGGATATCGACGAGGGTGTCCTCGTCGAGGTGCTTGGCGATTTTCCGCCGCCGCCGACACCGCTTTCGGCGCTCTATCCGCAGAACCGCCAGCTCTCGCCGCGGGTGCGGGTCTTCCTCGACTGGATCGTCAAGGTCTTTGCCGAAGCGGGTCTTTGAGATCCGGACATGCCCGGATTTCCTATAGGACGTCTTACGGCCGATAGATCGCCTGCAGCTTGGCGAGGTCGGCGATCTTCAGCTCCACGGGATCCATGTCGTCGCGCGAAGACTTGAACCACGCGGCCGCTTCCTGGATGTGCCGGCCATAGGGTTCCGGATACATGCTCAGCCCCATGACCCACTGGCGGACGATTTCGCGGTCCATGCGGCCTGAGGCATAGCGGTCGTGCATGGTCCTGGCGGATGTGGTGAGGTCTTCGACATTCTTCATCAATGCACCGCGGGATTGGGTTCGGGTTCGCCGAAGAAGGAACGGATTCCGTCGCGCTCGACGGTCGCCAGGAACTCGTCAAAGGCTTCGCGGTCGGTCGGAAACGGCTCTTCCCAGGTGGTGACGTCATCCTCTTCGGTAATGACTTCGAGCGTCCAGTCGCCCTGGGTGCCGGCCGGACGGTAGATATCGACCAGCACGGTAATGCCGTCGTCGGTGAATTCGCCGGCGAGTTCGGAATGTTCAGTCTTGGGTGCCTTGGCCATGTCGTATCCGATCGTAGAAACGGCTGTCGTCGCGCTGCGGCTCCGGTCCAGGGAGGAGAGAATCGGGCACGCGGCGGTGAGACCGTCGGGAATGGTCCCATACACTGCTTTCCGTTTCCGCTCTACCGTGGATGACTGTTTGAGGCTGCAGGAGTGTGCTTCGGATGAAACTGCTGCGTGGACCCCTACAAGGGGGAGGGTTAAGACTACCGCACCCCCCCATCCATCCTCACGCCCTCATCATCTCTGCGTGATTCCGGCCTTTCCGCCCTGGTTTCGACCTACCTGCCGTCCTAGTTTCGTTGCGTTGCCGCATCGATTGAGGGGTGATGAGGTCAGACGAGAACGGTCCTTCGGCCCGCCGCGGCTATCGCGACGACCCGCACAACCTGCTTGCCGAAATCATCGGAGCCATCCACGCCGCCCGAAGCTGCTTCGGCTGCGGGGACGATTTTGCCGTGGCTGGCCGAAATTTCTCTTTTGTTTGAACGGCGGTTGCTCCTGAACGTCGCTGTTTCATCCCCGCTGCCGCGGGGGTGGCTACACTGGTCGCGTCACAGGACAGGGGGCCGGGTCGCGAACCGGGTCGCATCCCACGGAGAGCAACCGGCGTCCGGTGATGGTCGTAAAGGTGAGGAAGGCGCCGTCAGGGCGCCGACCACCGAAAGGTTCAAGGTTTCGGATCCAGACCATCCGTTACCCGCCTTTCGGAAAACACCGGAGCGATCGGGCAGGCAGCACAGCCTGACACCCATACCACTTCATACACGCTGCCTGCCCATCCCGTATGGACCAGGCCGCGGCGGAGATTTTCCGCCGCGGTTATTCGTGCTGCATGCTTTCAGGCTGCGATATCGATAACGCCGCAATCGCCGGCATCGGAGGAGAAGGCGACGAGCTTGCCGTTGGCGCTCCAGCTCAATCCGGTAATGCCGCCCTTGCCGGGCCGGCGCAGCAGAGCTTCCTTGGCATCGGCAAGCCTGACGCCAAGGATCATGCCGTCGATAAAACCGATGGCGAGCACTTCCTCGACCGGATGGAAGGCGACCGAGGTGACCATGATATTGGCGCGGGTGCCGAGTTCCTGCGGCGCCTTGCCCATCGGGCCGTCTTTCGCCGAAAACGGCCAGACGATCGCCGCCGGGGCACCCGACGAGGCAAGCCATTTGCCCTTCGGCGACCAGGAGAGCGATTTCACCTTGGCCGGGTAGCCGGTCATTCGCATATGGCGGTTTTCGCCCGGTTTGCCGTCGAGCTTCCAGCCGTGCAGGGCGTTTTCCTGCATGGTCGTCACCAGGAAACGTCCATCGGGCGAGAAGGTGACGGCGTTGTGGGCGCCCTTCCATTCGAGATCGACCGGCGGCGCATTGGTGCCGACCCAGTGCAGTGACACGCCGTTGTAACGGGCGGCGGCGATCCTGAGACCCTTGCCGGCGAAGGCGAGGCCTTCGACGCTGCGCTCTTCGGGAAACTCCTTCAGCGAACCGTCGTTCAGCTGCACGAAGCTCGACTTGCCATGCGCATAGGCGAGCGCATTCTGCGGGCCGCCGGCGACGACGCTGATCCACTTGCGTGGCGCTTCGGCGATCAGGGTCGCCTCGCCATTGCTGCCGATGCGCATCACCTTGCCGTCTTCGCCGCCGGTCAGCAGCGTGGCGCTGAACGGATCGCGGATGCAGGTCAGCAGGCCCTGATGGGCCTCCGTGACTTTCTCGCCGCCATCCAGGCGATGGATCGTGCCGGCGGCGGTGGCGAAGAATGGAACGTCGCCGAGGAAATGCGCGGCGACGACATGGCCTTCGAGATCAAGCGGTGCGACTGTCGGCATTACGCAGCAACGGCCTCACAAGCCCTGAAGCTCTTCTCGATCTTGTCGACATCGAGATCCCGGCCGATGAAGACGAGGCGCGATTCGCGCTTCTCGCCGTCCTTCCACGGACGCTGGTGATCGCCCTCGACGATCATGTGGACGCCCTGCACGACATAACGTTCCTCGTCGCCCTTGAAGGCGATGATGCCCTTCAGGCGCAGGATGCTCGGGCCGTCGGTCTGGGTGATCTTCTGGATCCACGGGAAGAACCGTTCCGGGTTCATCTCGCCGCCGCGCAGCGAGATCGACTTCACGGTCACGTCATGGATCGGCGACATCTCGCCGTGGTGATGATGGTGGTGATCATGGCCGTGATGATCGTGATCATGGTCATGCGCATGATGGTTATGATCGTGGTCATGATGATGGTGCTCGTGCCCATGGTCATGATCGCAATCGGGACCGCAGACATGGTCGTCATGGCCCTGATCGAGGAAATGCGGATCGTTTTCGAGCGCACGTTCCAGGTTGAAGGCGCCCTGATCGAGCACGCGGGCGAGATCGACGCCGGAACGGGTGGTCTTGTAGACGCGGGCGGTCGGGTTGATGGCGCGAACGACATCCTCGATGATCGCCAGCTCTTCCGGGGTGACGAGGTCGGTCTTGTTGATGACGACGACGTCGGCGAATGCGATCTGGTCTTCAGCTTCGCGAGAATCCTTCAGGCGCAGCGGCAGGTGCTTGGCGTCGACGAGGGCGACGACGGCATCGAGCTCGGTCTTGGCGCGCACGTCGTCGTCCATGAAGAAGGTCTGGGCGACCGGCACCGGGTCGGCAAGGCCGGTGGTCTCGACGATGATGCCGTCGAAGCGGCCCGGGCGGCGCATCAGGCCCTCGACGACGCGGATCAGGTCGCCGCGCACGGTGCAGCAGACGCAGCCGTTGTTCATTTCGTAGATTTCTTCGTCCGACTCGACGATCAGGTCGTTGTCGATGCCGATCTCGCCGAACTCGTTGACGATGACCGCGTATTTCTTGCCGTGGCTTTCGGAGAGGATGCGGTTGAGGAGCGTCGTCTTGCCGGCACCGAGATAACCGGTGAGCACGGTGACGGGAACGGGCTTGACGGTGGCTGTTTCGGTCATGAAAACCTCGAGGACTTGAGAGCGCCCGATCGGCGCGGAAGCTTTGTTCGTCTCATATAAGGGCAAGCCGGGACGAGTTCAAAGGGTTTGTATGTTATAAGATCACATCGGAATTGCGGCTGGCGCCAGGCATGGCGGCTCCCCTGCGGCGAGCCTCGGCGGCTTGATGGCTCCGCGTCAGGAAGCTGACGGTATTGCCGGAATTACGTCCGTTCTGGCGAAGTCCTCTCCGACATAGAGAAGCGGACAGTTGAATTCCTTCGCTGTCGCATAAGCGAAGCAATCGCCGAAGTTGAGCGAGGCCTTGTGAAAGCCTTTGCCGAACAGAGCGTAAGCCGCCGCCGCCCGTTCTGCTCTTACAGCATCCAGTTCGATGATGGTGATGGGAAGCCGGTCAATCAGGTTGGTAAGACCAGCCAGACATTGCTTTCCACGAGCCACAATCAGTGCTTCGGTGAGAGTGGCGGCGTTGAGGAGAACTTTCGATTCCCCCGTGAGCACCTCCTGGCAGTCAAAGGCACCAATTTCATTCTTGACGATGGCGATCAACGCTGACGTGTCGACCACAATGATGCGGGCAGGCCATCGTCACCATAGAGAAAATCCTGGCTTCGCTCCGCGGGTACGTCGTTGCCATCAGGTGCAGGCGCCATTGCTCTGATCTCTTCGATCAACGCTCTGCGTTGATCGCGCGTCAGTTCCGGCTCGATCGGTACAAGCCGCGCAATTTTATGGCCCCTGCGGGTGAAGATAACGTCCTCTCCCGCTTCTGCCCGATGCAGGAGCTTAGTCAAGCTTGCCTTCGCCTCGCTTACGGAAATTTCCATCATGCTCTCCGATGGTCCAATTGGATGGTCCAAACATAGTCGTATCATGTTGTAGCTTCAACTACGCCCCGGAGGCGGTTTGATCCTCACGGTCGCGTATCGGCATCCGTCTGGCGCAGAAGCTGGTCGAGCGTGAGGAGAGGCTGCTCGGTCATCTTGGCATAGGCATAGTGGAAGCAGTCGAAATTGCTGAGATATCGACGCCCAATCCCGTGTTTCTCGGCGACGGCGACCGCAAAAGCCAAAAGCTGCCGAGGTGATCCGGCCTCGCGAATCTCGATGCCCCGTGCATCTAGCCATTCAACGACCGCGCCTTCCGCCCGGTGATAATGGCAATCCAGCTGATCCGGCCGGGACAGGACGATGATCGCCTCCCAAGCGGCCAGCGGTGACGTGAAAGGCGAGTTTGCTTGTAGAAGCGCCGTTTCGTAGGCTTCCGCAGTTTCCTCGCCGGCCATCATCGCTACGATCGCGCAGGCATCGACGAACATCAGCCGTCATCCCCAATCTGGTGATCGAGTTCGTGATAGGCGTCGGACGGTACAGGCTGTCTGTTCGCCTTGAAGGCAAGGCCGCGCTGCGCCAGAATTCTCTTTGCGGTCTCGCGGGGCGTTTCCTGGCGGATACGTTTGTCGATGGTTTCCTTCAATGCGGAAATCACCGCGTCGGTGATGGTCGTTCCGTCGATCCGGGCCAGTTCACGGGCCAATGCATCGGCTTCTTCGTTTCGGATATTCAGCGTCATCCGCGGCTACCTCAAGCGTGTAGCTCAATATCGCACATTGTGTAGCTTGTTCCTACTTCAATGTTCGGACATCAAACCGCGCCACATCCTCCAGCAGCTCGATAATCCCATTCACGGCATGCGCAACCAGCATCTCACCCCGTTCCGCCGTCGCAGCAACCGCGTTGCCGGCGACGCCTTGTGGGTTGAGGTCGGACATCTTCCAGCCGAAGGCGTGCGGGCCGTAGGCGCGCAGATGTTTGAAGTCGCGGGAAAAGTCCGATTGGCGGGACAGGAAGTTTTCGGCCCTGGTCATGTCGACCCGGTCCGGATGGAGCGCAAGCATCACGGACGTCTCGATGTCTCCGCCGTGGATGTCGACTGCCTTGTCCTCCGGGGCGATCCAGCCGGCGGGTTGGCCGAAGCGGGTCCAGCTTGTGGCGACGACCAGCATGTGGAACTGCACCCGAGCCTCGGTCGCGACGATGGTCATGAGCGGCGAATTGCCGCCATGGGCGTTGAGCAGCACCAGCTTGCGGATGCCCTTGGCGTGAAGATCGCCGGCAATGCCGAGCCAGCGGTAAACGGCTTCGTCGAAGGCAAGCGTCTTCGTACCGGCGACATCCATATGCTCTATCGAATAACCGACGGGTTCCGCGGGCAGGAACATCACCGGCAGGCCGGCGGGCAGGGCGGGGATCAGGCGCGAGACGAGGCCCTCGGCGATCAGCGTGTCGGTCTCGAACGGCAGGTGCGGCCCGTGCTGTTCGTGGGCGCCGAGCGGCAGGACGGCGATCCAGTCTCGCCTTTCTGTGGACGCAAGTGTCGTATCATTGTCATGATAGCGTGGCGAAGGGTGCGACATCTGGCGGTGGTTTCCCGGTTTCGATATGGATAGCGCGCCACAGATATAACGGCTACTTCTTTAGGGCAAAACGGGCGGAGCGAATGAGCAAGAAGAAGGGCGATAAAAAAGCCAAGTCCGGCAAGAAGAAGGAACTGGAAGGCCTTTCGGCCACCGACCTTGCTCCGGCGATCACCCAGGCCGCCCGCTCCATGCGCACAGCACTCAGCCGCAGTCTCGGCGAAAGCGGGCTTTATGCCGGCCAGGACGGCGTCATCCTGATCCTTGCCGAGGAGGACGGCATGACCCCCGGCCAGCTCGCCATACGGCTCGGCGTCAAGGCCCCGACCATGACCCGCACGATCGGCCGCATGGAGGCTCAAGGTTTTCTGGAACGCCGCGCCGACGGCACCGATGGGCGTCTCACCAAGGTGCACCTCACGGAAGCCGGATTGCAGACCGTCGAACAGATCGGCCGCTCGGTCTCCGAGTGCGGCTCGATCGCCGCAAAAGGCCTCTCCGACAAGGAGATTCGCACCCTCCTCAAGCTCCTGAAAACCATCGAACAAAATCTCCAGTCCGAGCCCTCGGACGACAGGGGCTGATTTCCTTCAGAATTTCGCCGTCACAGGATTGTCGCACGGAATTAAATTGTTTATTTAAAGTTTAATTCGAGCGTCGGATAGCGATGCCGGCCATTGCGGGTGGGGGAAATGGCGCAAAAGATCAAGTTGTCGACGATTGGCGAGAGCCTTGGTCTTTCAACTGCCACGATATCGCTTGCTCTGCGCGACAGCCCGCTCGTGGCTGCCGATACCCGGGAAAAAATCAAGGAACAGGCGAGAGCGCTCGGCTATATCTACAATCGTCGCGCCGCCAGCCTGCGCACCTCGCGCTCCGGCATTATCGGCGTCGTGGTGCACGACATCATGAACCCGTTCTACGGGGAAATCCTCAAAGCGATCGAAAGCGAGCTCGATCGCAGCCGTCATACCTTCATCCTTTCCAACCATTACGACTCGGTCGAGAAACAGCGCACCTTCATCGAAACGCTGTTGCAGCTCGGCGGGGACGGGGTGATCATGTCGCCGGCGATCGGCACGCCGATCGAGGATATGAGGCTTGCCGAAGAGAACGGCATGCCGGCCATCCTCGTTGCCCGTTCGATGGAGGGCGTCGAACTGCCGACCTATCGCGGCGACGACAGCTACGGCATTTCGCTTGCCACCAATCATCTGATCGGCCTCGGGCATCGGGTGATCGCCATGATCGGCGGCACGGACCAGACGTCGACCGGCCGAGACCGCTATCAGGGTTATGTCAACGCGCTGCGCAAGGCCGGCATCGAGGTCGATCCGAACCTTCGCATCCCCGGCCCGCGTTCGAAGCAGGGCGGGTTCGAGGCGGCGGTGCATTTCCTCTCCCTGCCGCAGAAGCCGACAGCCGCGGTCTGCTGGAACGATCTGGTGGCGATCGGCCTGATGAACGGCATTGCCCGCGCCGGGCTGATGCCCGGCCACGACATCTCCGTCACCGGCTACGACGATCTGGAAGAGGCCTCGATTGCGACACCTGCACTGACGACGGTGTGGAACGGCCAGACGGAAGTCGGCCGGCTTGCGGCGCGTGCCCTGCTCGACCGCCTCGCCGGCAGCCACGAGCCGGACGGCATCCACCTGATCAAGCCGGAAATGCGCATCCGCCAGTCAACCGGCGTGCACCGGCCGCGGGCCTGAGATTTCAAGCCGCGACATTGTGAGCGTCAGGCTGCCACACCAGTCGCGTCAGGCCGCGACATTGGTCAGCGTCTTGCGGGTCGCATAGGCGCGGACCGCTTCGCCGAAGGCCTGGAACAGCGCCCGTGACGGCGCATCGGTTTCCGCCCAGTACTCCGGATGCCATTGCACGCCGACGGCGAAGTTTTTCGCGTCGATGACTGAAACCGCCTCGATCGTGCCGTCTTCGGCCGTCGCCTCGACCTTCAGCCGAGGGGCGGTTTCGGCGATCGCCTGGCGGTGCAGGGAGTTCACCTGGACCTCGCCTGTCAGGCCCAGATAATTGGCGATGCAGGAGCCTTCCTCGATGAAGACCGGCTGGCGGATCGCATACATGCTGTCGCGCTCCTTCACATCGGGCTTGCGGTGGTCCCAGATGCCAGGCTGGTCCTGGATTTCGCTCGCCAGCGTGCCACCCAGTGCCACGTTCAGTTCCTGGATGCCGCGGCAGATGGCGAGCAGCGGAATGCCACGGTCGATCGCCCGGCGGATGAGGGGCAGGGAGGTCGCGTCGCGGGCCGGGTCGAAGGGGCCGTCGCCGGCCGTTGCCTCTCTGCCATAAAGCGACGGGTGAACATTGGTCGCCGAACCGGAAACCAGCACGCCATCGACCCGGTCGAGAATGGCGTCTGTCTCGTTGCCTTCTTCGAAAGCCGGAATGATGAAGGTCATCACATCCGCCACTTTCAATGCCGCCTGGACATACTGGTTCGGCGAGGCATGCCAGATCGCTCCATCCAGTTCGCGGATATCGGCAGGCAGGGCGACGATCGGTTTCGGCATCAGGCTCTCCAACGAGGCTCGCTATCGCGTCTCTCTTCGTTGTGCCGCGGCACCGCGCTTCAAGTCAAGATCGAGGTCCGCTTCGGGGGAGACGCTGCTTAAAGAATAAGCATTGCCGCTTTGAAATATCTTATGAATCCCGTTTGGGCAGGACGCTACGAAAGTCTAAGGACAAAAGACGTTCCCGCATTAAGGAATATTAGCTCTGGCGCTTGCAACCCATAGGCCAAAATGTTTACCTCGCCGCAGGATCGGGGGAGTGGGAACAGATAATCCCCACGATTTGTCTTACTGGGAGGTATTTCATGGATCGTCGTTCATTCTTTAAAAAGGCTGCCGTCACCGGCGCCGGCGCAGCTGCGGCTACGGTGCTCGCCGCACCGGCCATCGCGCAGTCTAGCCCAAAAATCACCTGGCGTCTGACGTCTTCATTCCCGAAGTCGCTGGACACCATCTATGGCGGCGCGGAAGACATCGCCAAGCATGTCGCCGCGGCAACCGATGGCAATTTCACTATCCAGCCGTTTGCTGCCGGTGAAATTGTTCCGGCCGGTCAGGCTTTGGATGCCGTCAGCAATGCGACGGTCGAAATGTGCCACACTTGCTCCTACTATTTCGTGGGCAAGGATCCGACATTTGCCATCGGCACGGCGATTCCCTTCGGCCTCAACGCCCGGCTGAGCAATGCGTGGTTCTACGAAGGCAATGGCAACAAGTTCCTCAATGAGTTTTATGCCAAGCACAATGTCTACGGGCTTCCCGCGGGCAATACGGGTGCCCAGATGGGTGGTTGGTTCCGTAAGGAAATCAATACCGTAGACGATTTTAAGGGCGTCAAGATGCGCATCGCCGGGCTTGCTGGCCGGGTGGTCGAGAAGCTCGGTGTCGTGCCGCAGCAGATACCTGGCGGCGACATCTACCCGGCGCTCGAAAAGGGTACGATCGATGCGGCGGAATGGGTCGGCCCCTATGACGACTACAAGCTCGGCTTCTACAAGGTGACCAAATACTATTACTATCCGGCCTTCTGGGAAGGTGGCCCGGTTATCCATGCCTTTATGAACTTGGACAAGTGGAATGCCCTGCCGAAGAGCTACCAGGCGGCGCTCTCCGACGCCTGTGCGTTTGCCAATACCAATATGATGGCAAAATACGATTCCAAGAACCCGTCGGCGATCAAGCAGATCGTCTCGCAGGGCACCACCCTTCGCCCGTTCAGCCAGGAAATCCTCGAAGCCTGCTACAAGGCCTCTCTTGAGGTCTACAAGGAAATTTCGGCTTCGAACGAGACGTTCAAGAAGATCTACGAAGACCAGGTCGCCTTCAAGAAGGAAGCCTATCTCTGGATGCAGCTGTCGGAATATACCTACGACACCTTCATGATGATCCAGCAGCGCAGCGGCAAGCTCTGATCCCAGATCAGGCAAGTGTCATTTCAGGAACCCCGGATCGAAAGGTCCGGGGTTTTTGTATGTGCTGATGCCGCCGGGACGCATCAAGCCGAGGAGGGGGAGGTCGAAGGGCGGTTCGTGAAGCGGCTGAAGACTTCCGGGGAGGGAAAGGCCAGTATGTTTTCATAGGTCCGCGGCTCGGGGCGATCGAACCGTTTGAGAACCGGTGCGCTGCCATGGAGGAAATTCCATTTCAGCTTTTGCAGGGTTGAAGCCGATTCAGGCGCATATTCCAGATCGTAGAACCGATAATCCGGCAGGCAGGCGGTGAGCTTGCCGAAGTCGTCCGGCCCTGCGAGATGGCCATGAAACTCGAAGGACACGATAGGCCGGTTGAAGGCGATGGTTTCGCGCAGTCCTTTCAGGACCCGCAGCTCGAACCCTTCGACATCGATCTTGATGAAATCGACCCTGGTTATTCCTAGCCGCTGGACGAGCTTGTCGGCGTCGAAAACCGGCAGGCGCAGGATACGGCTATGCCCCGATGGCCGGTCATCCTCCACAAAGCCGCTGGCGCCCAGGTTGCCTTCGAGATTTTCGCGGAACATCAGCGTGTCGTCGCAATCGCCGAGGGCTGCCTGATGCAGCCGGATGTTATCGAGCCGGTTCGAGCGAACGTTATCGGTCAGCCGCCTGAAGACTTCGGGATTCGGCTCGAAGCAATGGATCTCGGCGAAGTCCCGACTGAGGTGAATGGCGTGGTTGCCGATATTCGCCCCGACATCGAGCGCGACGGCGCCAGGCTCGAAGCGGCCTTGCAGGAACTCCAGAAACCGTCCTTCGAACCAGCCATCGACGAAGATGGCTTCGTCGATGCTTTGTGCGGGATCCAGTTTGAAGATGTACCCCCGGTTGGTGCGGTGGATGAAGACGTCGCTCTCTCGTGCAAACTGCCTGCGCCGCAACGGCTCGACTATGGTGCGGCCGATGGACTTTCGCACAACGTACATCGCATTTGGCAATACGTGGCTTATCTGCATGTCGGGGCCTGGGCGCTTCAGCTAAACCGATTGGGACGACCGACTTCGGCGTCATGCCGTCTGCGCCAAGGTTTATACGCTCGACAGGCCAGTTAGTATTGCTCCCTAAGTGTTAGCTGGGGCGGGATTTGGTGCCGGACTTCGATCGGCATACGGCTATTTCGGTAGAGGAACGGCCAAAAGACGAGTTTGACGCAGGGGCGCGGGCCGGGCTTCGCCGGGCTCCGATTGCCCGGCAGGAGCCGCGAAGGAGGACAGAGCGCCAACTCTGTCCTCGGATCCGGAGATCCAGCTGGACGGGCGCCGCCGCCCTTACGGGTTGACCTTCGGTGGCTCGCCGAAATTCGGCATGCCGGGCAGGCCCTGCTGTCCCGGCTGGGCCGGGGCGCCGTCCATCGGCGGCAGGCCGAAATTCGGCATCTGGTTGCCGCCGCCGTTGCCGAAGCCGGGGATCTCGATCTTGATCGTGTTGAGGTCGACGTCCGGTGCCTTGTCCAGCCAGTAGGTGACGGATTCGGGCCAGAAGATCACGATGGCGACGAGGACCAGCTGCATGCAGAGCCACGGAATGGCGCCGAGATAGATATCCTTCGTCTTCACCGATTTCGGCGCGATCGAGCGCAGGTAAAAGAGCGCAAAGCCGAAGGGCGGGTGCATGAAGCTGGTCTGCATGTTGATGCAGAGCAGAACGCCGAACCAGATCAGGTCGATGCCGAGAGCGCTTGCGACCGGCGCCAGCATCGGGATGACGATGAAGGCGATCTCGAAGAAATCGAGGAAGAAGGCGAGGAAGAAGATGAAGATGTTGACGAAGATCAGGAAGCCGAGGGCGCCGCCGGGAACGTGCGACAGGAGATGCTCGATCCACAGGCCTCCGTCCATGCCCTGGAAGACCAGGCTGAAGCAGGTCGCGCCGACCAGGATGAAGACGACCATGGAGGTGATCGTCATCGTCGAATGCATGCCCTGACGCAGCAGATCCCAGGTGAGGCGGCGATGCATGGCGGCGATCACCATGGCGCCGACGACACCGAGGGCGCCTGCTTCCGTCGGGGTCGCGAGGCCCATGAAAATGGTGCCGAGCACCAGGAAGATCAGCACGATCGACGGGACCATGCCCCAGAGGACCTTCATGACCAGGGCCATGTTCATCTCGCCCCGCGCTTCCAGCGGCAGCGGCGGAACGTCCTTCGGCCGGAAGATCGACAGGCCGAGGATGAACAGCATGAAGATCGTCACCTGCAGGATCGAAGGCCCGATCGCGCCGAGATACATGTCGCCGACGGAACGGCCGAGCTGGTCGGCCAGCACGATCAGCACGAGCGAGGGCGGGATGACCTGGGTGATCGTGCCCGAGGCGGCGATGACGCCGGTCGCAAGCCGGGGGTTGTAGCCATATTTCAGCATGATCGGCAGCGAGATCACGCCCATGGTGATGACTGACGCCGCGACCGTGCCGGTGATCGCGCCGAGGATGGCGCCAACGACGATAACCGCATAGGCGAGGCCGCCGGGAACGGCACCGAACAGCTTGCCGGTTCCTTCGAGCAGGTCCTCGGCCAGGCCGCAGCGCTCGAGGATCGCTCCCATGAAGGTGAAGAAGGGAATGGCAAGCAACAGGTCGTTGGAGACGATGCCGAAGATGCGGAACGGCAGCGCCTGCATGAAGGCGAATTCGAAATGGCCGGTGGCGATGCCGAGAAGACCGAAGAAGAGGCCGACGGCCGAGAGCGAGAAGGCGACCGGGAAGCCGTAAAGCATGAAGATGATCATGCCGAGGAACATTGCCGGCGGCATTATACCGTATTGGAACATGAGCGGTTATCCCCCGAAAATGGTGTTATTGCAGCGGCTTTTCGTAGGTCGTATCGACCTGGAGGACGCCCAAAAGACCGGCGATGCGCTTCACCAGTTCGGAGAACCCCTGCAGCGCGAGGAGGGCAAAACCCGCAACGATGATGAGTTTCACCGGCCAGCGGATAAGGCCGCCGGCGTTCGAGGACACTTCGCCCTGCGCGTAGGAGAGCGCGAAGAACGGCCAGGCAAGCCATGCGAGATAGATGCAGGCCGGAATGAGGAAGACGATCAGGCCGATCGTATCGATCCACAGGCGGGCGCGATCGGAAACGGCACCGTAGATGAGATCGACGCGCACATGCTCATTCAGCCTCAGGGTGTGGGACGCGCCCAGAAGCACGATGAAGCCGAAGAGATACCACTGGATTTCAAGCCAGCCGTTGGAGCTATAGTTGAAGAGGTAGCGGATGAGCGCATTGCCGGCGCTGATGAGCGTGCAGGCGAGAACGAGATAGCCGGAAAATTTGCCAATAATTTCGCTGAGGCGGTCGATGAGACCGCTGATCTTCAACAATGCAGCCATGGTTTCCCCAATTCAACGGGTCTCTCTTATCCCGCCCGCCCTGGCATGGCGATGTAAACCAAGGTCTAATAAAAGGAAAGTCCTAAAAGCCTGGGTTTTCGTCTACAAAAAGCAGGCGTCGAAGGGAGTTGCGCAAGCCTTGAAGGGGTTGCGTCTCTGCCGGAGGTTGCGTGATCGAAATTTTAGCTATCCTGTTGTCAATTTATTCAGCAAACTCCCAAGAACCCCCCAATGAAAGGGGGGAACGCGGCTCGCGGACAAGCAATTTTTAAAGGGTTTCCCGCAGTGTCGAACGGAAGACAAGGGATGAACCCGATGAAAGAGACAGAAGCGAAGACGCTCTCGACGGATGTGTATCTGTCGTTCGTCACCTCGCTATTTGGAAATCGCGGCACATTATGGACCGGCGTGGTCGTTCACGTCCTGTGGTGCCTGCTCGTTTTCCATTACAGCGGTGCGCAATTCTATCTCCTGTTCGCCTGCGGCTTCGCGGCGGTCTTTGCCTATCGCATGTACTGGTTCCAGCGGTTCGACAAGGTGGACAAGGGCTCGCTCACCTATGACGGCATCGCCGCCTGGGAGCAGCAATACGTGATCGGTGCGTTCCTCGCCGCCTTTCTGCTCGGTGTCGCCAGCGGCTACGCCCTGCTCGTGCTGGAAAACCCGTTCGTGGGCTTCACCTGCATCGCCATGACGCTCGGCTCGATGATGTCGATCGTCGGCCGCAACTACGGCTCACGCATCGCCGTCGATCTCCAGACGCTCGGCTGCTGCGGTCCGATCCTGATCGCCTGCCTGTTCACCGAGGATCTGCACCTGGCGCTGATGTCGCTGCTGCTCATCCCGTTCGGCCTTACCACAAGGTCGATGGCCAACGGCGTGCGCGAATTCCTCTATGAAAACGTCATCGCCTCGCGGAAGATGGCGATCATCGCCGACCGCTTCGATATCGCCTTGAAGACGATTTCCCATGGCCTTGTCATGCTCGACGGCCAAGGCAAGATCCAGGTGATCAACCGCCGCGCCCGCGATCTGCTCGGCCTCGACAAGAAGAGCGACCTCAAGGACCGCGATTTCGCCGCCGTTCTCTGTGAGGACGCAGAGAACGCGCCCGAGGCCATCCTGCGGCAACTTTCCAAGCTCTCCGACGGTTCGCTCGAACGCGCGCTCTTCAGGTTCAAGGACGACCGCCATCTCGAATTCTCGGTCAGCCCGCGCACCGATGGCGGTGTCGTGCTGATCTTCGAAGACGTCACCGCCCGTCTCGCTGCCGAGGAAAAGGTGTTGCACATGGTGCGGTTCGACGCCTTGACCGGCCTGCCGAACCGCGGCCACTTCGCGGAGCTTGCTACCAGGAAGCTGAAGCGCCGCGGCGAGGCGCTCGCGGCGCTCGCCATGTTCGATGTCGACGGGTTCAAGCACGTCAACGACCTGCGCGGCCATGTGGTCGGCGACCGGCTGCTCGCGGCAATTTCGGCACGGCTTTCGGCGCTGAAGAGCGACGGCCTGCTGGCGGGCCGTCTGGTCGGCGACGAATTCGTCGTATTGCTGACCGGCGGCGACGACAGTTGCGAGCTGGAGCGTCAGGTTCGGCGCATCCATGCCGAGATCCAGGGCGACTATTACGTCGACGGGCTTCGCCTTCCCGTTTCGATGAACAGCGGCTGCGTCATCCTGCCGTCGCAGGATTTCGACATGGAAAACTGGCAGATCAAGGCGGATCTTGCCCTCAACCATGCGAAATCCACCGGCAACGGCACGCTGACTGTGTTCCTTTCGGAAATGGACGCCCAGTATATCGACGAGCAGAAGCTCCGCGTCGACCTTCGCCAGGCGATCGAGAACCGGGGTCTGCATGTCGTCTATCAGCCGATGTATCGCCCTGATGGCTCCGGCATCGAATGCAGCGAGGCGCTGGTGCGCTGGCGTCATCCGGAGCGTGGCATGGTCGGACCCAACGTCTTCATTCCCATGGCCGAGGATATGGGGCTCGTCTCGCATATCACCCATCTGGTACTCGACCAGGCCTGCCGCGACTGCGCGACCTGGCCGGCGCCGATGGCCGTTTCCGTCAACCTTTCGATCCAGGACCTGCGCAACGACGACATCGTCGGTTATGTGGCGGACGTGCTGAAGCGCTATTCGCTCGATCCGTCGCGGCTGCATCTCGAAGTCACCGAAAGCTGCTTCATGGACGAGCCGGTGGCGGTCAGCGCCATTCTCAACCAGTTCCGTGTGACCGGGGTGACGATTGCGATCGACGATTTCGGCACCGGCTTCTCGAGCCTCAGCTATCTCGACTCCCTGCCGCTCGACGTGGTCAAGATCGACCGGGCGTTCATCCGCAATATCGCCGAGGACCAGCGTAAGCTGAAGCTCCTGCGCGGCATCGTGCACCTGTCGCGCGAACTCGGGCTCAAGATCGTCGTCGAAGGCGTGGAAACGAAGGAGCAGCTCGCGCTGGTCAACCGACACCGGTTCTCCGACCTTGTCCAGGGTTACGTGTTTTCCATGCCGGTCGCTTCCGAAAAGATCATCGAGCTGGCGGCCGAGGCCGCTCCCGCGGCCAAGCTTTCGGCCATTCGGCGTGGTGCCAAAAGTGCACAGGCCTCGCCTCTGCGGGCCGCAGCGCGCTAAATCCCGCCTGAAATTAGAACAGTGTTAACGGTTTTGGGACGCCGGGCAGCGGTCGTTAACCGTTTGTTAACCATAACATTTAGAATTTTATTCAATTGGGGTTCAATTCATTGCGGGCTATGGGTCTTTTAGGGTTAATCCATGGTTAAAGCTCATGGAACAAATCCCAATGCCCTTAGGCCAAACATTTTCTGACGGAAACTTTTCAGCCAAGCTTCTCGCCACTCTCGACCATGTCGAATACCGGCGGATCGAGAGCAATGAGGATTTCGAAGATATCGCCCGGCTGCGATACAAGGCCTACAAGACCCACAACGTGCTGCCGGTCGCTGCGACCAAGCTCATCGACGAGATCGACTTCGACAAGAATGCGCATGTCTTCGGTGTCTATTACGACGAGGAACTGGTCAGCACGATCCGGCTCCACCATGTTACGCCGGAACACCGGGTCTGCCAGTCGATCAGCATTTTTCCCGAAGCCGTGAATGGCCTTCTGGACGCCGGGATGACGCTGATCGATTCCGCGCGTTTCGCGATAGCCCCCGAATATGCCAGCGAACTTTCGGCCATGCCTTACCTCACGGTGCGGCTGACGCCGGTCGCGGCGATCTACTTCGATGCGGACAGGGTGCTGCAGCCGATCCGCCCGGCGCATGCGGCATTTTATCGCCGGTTCTTCTACGCCCAGCCGCTGGTGCCGCCGCGGCGCATCCCGACATACGATTTCGATCTGATGCTGCTCGCCTCGCAGACGCGCGAATTGCGCTCGAAGATGATGAAACGCTTCCCGGCGTTCCAGTCGGAGGCCTATGAGCGCCGCCTGCTGTTTGCGCGCTCCTCGAATTTCGACACCGCCCCGCTCACCATCCTGCCCACGGCCCGCATCGCCGGCCGGCCGAATTCCCCCGAGATGTCCTATCTGACCTGAACGGCCATTGCCCGGGCGTACCGGAAGCCATTGTGGCGGCATTGCGCTTTCCCATGGCTTTGTGTAAGGCCTGAAGTGACCTCCATCGTGCCGAACGAGGCATGATTCCGGGTGTCGCCAAGGGTTTTCCCGCAGGCGCCGACGCTTCGATCGAGCGGGCAGCGTGCGGCTGATAAGGAGACGGGACTGATGGACAATCACCATAGCGGGCCGGTGGAAACGGGTGCTTCGATGGATTATGCGGAACACGACAGGACCTACAACGCCTTCATCGCCGGTGCGAAATGGGGCACGATGGTCATCGTCATCCTGATGATCGCCATGGCCGCCGGTTTCTTCGGCGGAGCAGGCTTCATCGGCAGCCTTCTCGTCTTCATCATTCTCAACATCGCCGGCGTTTTCCTGCTGCGTTGATCCGGTCCAGCCCATCGGGCGACCGGCCTTGAGGCAGGGCGAAATATTTCGCCCGCCTTGCGATATCGACTGGGAGGAGACAGTCTTTGCCGAAGATCGTATTTGTATGCCGTGAAGGTTCCGACGAACCGCGCGTCGCCGCGTCGCCCGAGAGCGTCAAGCGGCTGACAGGGCTGGGGCTCCCGGTCGTGATCGAGAGCGGCGCAGGCCTCGCCTCCGGTGTTCGCGATGCGGATTTCGAAGCCACCGGCGCCCGCATTGCTGGTGCCGGGGAGGCCGGTTCAGCGGATATCATCCTGAGGGTCAACCGGCCGACGGCGGCGGAGATGGCGTCCTACAGGCCGGGCGCCGTGGTGTTCGCAGTGATGGACCCCTATGGCAACGAGGCGGCCCTTGCGGAAATGGCCAAGGCTGGACTTACCACCTTTGCCATGGAACTGATGCCGCGCATCACGCGAGCCCAGTCGATGGACGTGCTGTCCTCGCAGGCGAACCTTGCCGGATATCGCGCCGTCATCGACGCATCCCATGAATATGGCCGCGCCATGCCGATGATGATGACTGCCGCCGGTACCGTGCCCGCAGCAAAAGTGTTCGTCATGGGCGCGGGTGTTGCCGGCTTGCAGGCAATCGCCACGGCTCGCCGTCTCGGCGCCGTGGTGTCGGCGACCGACGTTCGCCCCGCCGCCAAGGAGCAGGTCGCCTCGCTCGGCGCCAAGTTCATCGCGGTCGAGGACGAGGAATTCAAGGCGGCCGAAACGGCTGCGGGCTATGCCAAGCCGATGTCGGCCGAATATCAGGCCAAGCAGGCGGCCCTCGTCACTGACCATATCGCCAAGCAGGACATTGTCATCACCACGGCCCTCATTCCCGGCCGGCCGGCCCCGAGGCTGGTGACGCGCGCCATGCTGGCGTCGATGAAGCCGGGTTCCGTAGCGGTGGATCTCGCGGTCGAGCGCGGCGGCAATATCGAAGGCTCCGAAAAGGGCAAGGTCGCGGATGTCGAGGGTGTCACCGTGATCGGTTACGCCAATGTCGCCGGCCGCATCGCGGCTTCGGCTTCGGCGCTTTATGCCCGCAACCTGTTCGCCTTTATCGAGACCATGGTCGACAAGGGCACGAAGGAGTTCGCCGTCAATCCCGAGGACGAACTCGTCAAGGCGACCATGCTGACCCATGGGGGATCCGTTGTGCATCCGAGTTTTGCGGCCGCTGCGGCAATGCCTGCCGGCGAGATGCCGGGTGCTGCGCCAGTCGCAACGGCTGGCCCGGTCGTGACACCGGCAGAGGAGCCGGCTGCCCCCAAACCGGCGCGTGCCCGCAAAAAGCCTGCCGCCGTTGCCGCCGAAGAGGGCGTGGACGCCACAGCCGAGGAGAAGCTTTGATGGCCAGTGAATCCATGGACAGAGCGCTGGAACAGCTCGACCAGGCCGTGACCGCCGTGATGAGCGCCGCCGCCCAGGCACCGGAAGCCGCCAGTGCGGCAACCGGCGGAGCGATCGATCCCTTCGTGTTCCGGCTGGCGATCTTCGTGCTGTCGATCTTCGTCGGCTATTACGTCGTCTGGTCGGTGACGCCGGCGCTGCATACGCCGCTGATGGCGGTCACCAACGCGATTTCCTCGGTCATCGTCGTCGGCGCGCTGCTTGCGGTCGGCGTATCGGCGAGCGGCTTTGCGACCGGCTTCGGTTTTGTCGCGCTGGTGCTCGTCTCGGTGAACATTTTTGGCGGCTTCCTGGTGACCAGCCGGATGCTTGCCATGTACAAGAAAAAAGATCGCTGAGGGTTCGGATCACATGTCGCAGAGCCTCGCAGCTTTCCTCTATCTCGTCTCCGGCGTGCTGTTCATCATGGCGCTCCGGGGCCTTTCCCACCCGACGACCAGCCGCAAGGGCAATGTCTACGGCATGGTCGGCATGGGTATCGCCATCGTCACCACCCTGCTGCTCGCCACCCCCACATTCGGCGGCTTCATCCTGATCGTGCTGGCGCTCAGCCTCGGCGGCGGGGCGGGGGCCTATATCGCCCGTACCATTCCGATGACGGCGATGCCGCAGCTCGTCGCCGGCTTCCATTCGCTGGTCGGTTTCGCCGCGGTGATGGTGGCGGCGGCAGCGCTTTATGCGCCCGATTCCTTCGGCATCGGCGCAATCGGCCATATCCACGGCCAGGCGCTGATCGAACTGGCGCTTGGTGCTGCGATCGGCGCGATCACCTTTACCGGTTCGGTCATCGCCTTCCTCAAGCTCGACGGGCGGATGTCCGGCAAGCCGATCATGCTGCCCTACCGGCACGCCATCAATATCGGTCTGCTGGTGCTGGTCGTCGTCTTCGTCTTTGGCCTGGTGCAGACAGAAAGCCATTTCGACTTCTGGCTGGTCGTCGCGCTGGCGCTGGCGCTCGGCGTGCTCCTTATCGTGCCGATCGGCGGCGCCGACATGCCGGTCGTCGTGTCGATGCTGAACTCCTATTCGGGTTGGGCGGCCGCCGGCATCGGCTTCACGCTCGGCAACCTGGCGCTGATCATCACCGGCGCGCTGGTCGGTTCCTCGGGTGCGATCCTCTCCTACATCATGTGCAAGGGGATGAACCGCTCTTTCATCTCGGTCATCCTGGGCGGCTTCGGCGGCGAGACGGCGGCTGCCGGGGCTGACGACGGTATCCAACGGACAGTCAAGCAGGGTTCCGCCGACGACGCGGCCTTCTTGATGCAGAACGCCGAAAAGGTGATCATCGTGCCCGGTTACGGCATGGCCGTCGCCCAGGCGCAGCATGCTCTCCGAGAACTTGCCGATACGCTGAAAAGCCACGGCGTCGAGGTGAAATACGCGATCCATCCGGTCGCAGGCCGCATGCCGGGCCATATGAACGTGCTGCTCGCCGAAGCCAACGTCCCCTATGACGAGGTTTTCGAACTCGAAGACATCAATGCCGAGTTCGCGCAGGCGGACGTGGCTTATGTCATTGGCGCCAACGACGTCACCAACCCGGCGGCGCGCGACGACAAGACTTCGCCGATCTACGGCATGCCGATCCTCGACGTCGACAAGGCTAAGACATGCCTGTTCGTCAAGCGCTCGCTCGGCTCGGGTTACGCCGGCATCGACAACACGCTGTTCTACAAGGACGGCACGATGATGCTGCTCGGCGATGCCAAGAAGATGACCGAGGACATCGTCAAGGCGATGAAGCATTGAGTGTGAACGGAATATTGTGATTGGAAAGCCCGGCAGTGCCGGGCTTTTTTGTGAAAGCGGATTGTGCGAGATTAGAAG
Organism: Neorhizobium tunisiense; assembly: GCF_039631515.1. Taxonomy (NCBI): domain Bacteria; kingdom Pseudomonadati; phylum Pseudomonadota; class Alphaproteobacteria; order Hyphomicrobiales; family Rhizobiaceae; genus Neorhizobium; species Neorhizobium tunisiense. Next base: position 347,815 of record NZ_JBDIUU010000002.1, read on the forward strand.
GGAGCAGGAGGCCAAGATGGCAATCATAACGATATCCCTTCCAGATTCGACGAAAGACTGGATCGAAGATCAGGTTCGCAGCGGCGGGTTTGCGGATGCCGGCGAGTATATGAATGAACTGGTCACGCAAGAGCGCGTTCGACAGGGCGAAGAGCTTTCCCTTGAAGAAGTGCGCCACCTGGTGAAAGTCTCCAAGGCGAGCGGCATCGGGACAAAAACGATGGACGAGTTGTTTGCCGAGGCAGAGCGTCTCGTCGAAGCAAAAAAGGCCAGACGTGCCTGAATATCGGCTTTCACCCCGGGCTGAAGCAGAAATCGTCGATATCATCGGCTATGGGATCGAGACATTTGGAGCGTTGCAGGCGCGGCGCTACGTTGACGACCTCGCGCATTGCTTTGAACTCTTGGCAGAGAATCCACGCATGGGGAGGTCCGCGCCTGACTTTGGCGAGACCGTGCGTCGCCACACCCATTCGCGTCATACGATTCTCTATGAAGTTACTGATCTTGGTATTTTGATCCTTGCTGTGGTTCACGTCCGCAGCCTGCTTCGATTGATCAAATTTTAGCAATCATTCGAATTCTGCGAAAATCCTCATGACCATCCCCACCAAGCACCCTTACGATTTCGACCCCACCTATGGCATGGGGCTGAAGGAGCTTCAGGCCGTGGTGCCGCCACGGGCACCGGAGGGTTTCGATACGTTCTGGAAGGATCGTTATCGGCGGGCGATGACCGTCGATCCGGAGCCGGGCCTGCGCAAGGGCGGGCTCGACCATCCGAAATGGCATGTCTTCGACATCGCCTACATGTCGACCGGCCGGTTTCCGATCGGCGGCTGGCTGCTGTTGCCGAGAAAAGGTGAAATCAGGCGGGGCCTCGTCGTCGGCCATGGATATGGCGGGCGCGACGCGCCGGATCTCGATATCCCGGTCGAGGAGACCGCCGTCCTTTTTCCCTGCTTCCGCGGCATGTCGCGCAGCATCCGCCCGCCGATCTCGCCCGATTCCCACTGGCACGTGCTGCACGATATCGACAAGCCGGACCGCTACATCATCGGCGGCTGCGTCGATGACCTGTGGATTGCGGTCAGCATGCTGGTCGCCCTTTATCCCTGGCTGTCCGGCCATATCGGTTATAGCGGCATCAGCTTCGGCGGCGGCATCGGCGGGCTCGCCATTGCCCACGACAGCCGCATCGACCGTGGGCATCTGTGGCTGCCGACTTTCGGGCACCAGGAGCTGCGGCTGAAGCTCAAAAGCATCGGCAGCGCCGCCTCCGTGCAGGCCTACCAGGCGAAATATGGCAATGCGCTGAAGACGCTGCGCCTGCATGATTCGGCGGTGGCTGCGAGCCGCATCACCGTGCCGATGCTGATGAGCGTCGCGCTGTTCGATCCGGCGGTTGCGCCGCCCTGCCAGTTCGCCGTCGCCAACGCAATTCCGAAATCAAAATTTAACGAAAACTTCATCCTGGATGCCGGACATTTCGATTATCCTGACAGTGCGTCGCAAGAGGCGGCCCTTCGCGACAGGGTCGGACAGTTCTTCAAGGTGTCATGAACCGCGAATATCTGCGCTGGTACAGCCAGCGGCTCCATCGAGACATGGAACTCCTGGTGTTCGGCCATGCCGGGGCCAAGGTCCTGATGTTTCCGACCCGGGACGGGCGTTTCTGGGAATATGAAGAGCTTGGCATCGTTGGAAGCCTGGCCGACAAGGTCCGGGCCGGGCAGTTGCAGCTCTATTGCGTCGATGGCCTGGGGACCGAGACCTTCTACGATGGCCGGCAGCATCCCTCGATGCGGATCCGCCGTCACGCGGCGTTCGAGGATTATATCCTCAACGAGGTCCTGCCGCTGATGGCCGACCGGAACGGGCATGACTGCACGATCGTGCAGGGCTGCAGCCTCGGCGCCTTCCAGGCGGCCAGCATCGCCTTTCGCCATCCGCACCTGTTCCGCAAGCTCGTCGCGTTTTCAGGCCGTTACGACCTGACGCTGAAGGTCGAGGCATTCGGCGACCTGCTGGACGGTTATTACGACGATACCGTTTATTTCCACACCCCGTCGCATTTCCTGCCCGGCATCGGCAGCGGCTGGCAGCTCGAAAGATTGCGGCAGGTAGAGATCGTGTTGACGATTGGCGATGCCGACCCGTTCCTCGACAACAACCAGCATCTCAGCCAGGTTCTTTCCGAGAAGGGGGTTGGGCATCACATGCATGTCTGGAACGGCCGCGCCCACCGGGCAGGCGCCTGGCGCAAGATGGCGGCGCTTTATATCTGACGCCAGACGGAAATCAGCTCGGCCGACAGGCGGGGATATCAGCTGCTGGCGCGGGTGCGGGCCGCGCCGTCCTGGGCCGGCTTGTAGTTCGGGTCGAGGCGCATGGCGTGCGAATAGGATTTGTAGGCACGCGCCTTGTCGCCGCGGCGCTCATAGACCAGCGCCTGGTTCGCCCAGGATTCGGCGAGCTTGTCGTTGAGCTCGATCGCGCGGTTGAAGTCCGCAAACGCGTTGTCGTCGTCGTTCAAGGCGACATAGGAAATGCCGCGGCCGTTATAGGGCTCGGGCGAATTCGCCGACAGGGAGATGGCTTTCGAGAAATCGTCGATCGCCTGGGCGTGCTGGCCGCGCAGCTGGTAGATCAGGCCGCGGTTGTGCCAGGCCCGGCCATCGGTGGTTTCCAGCTGGATCGCCTTGTTGAAGTCGTTGAAGGCTTCGTTGGTACGACCGGCCTGGCGATAGATATTGCCGCGGCCGATATAGGCGACGTCGTAGTTCGGGTTGATCTGGAGCGAGCGGTTGTAGTCGTTGGCCGCTTCGACGGGCTTGCCCATGTTGCGGTAGACTAGTGCGCGGTTGGCATAGGCCTGGTAGAACTGCGGATTGAGCTGGATGGCGCGGTTGAAGTCCTCCAGCGCCTTCGAAAACTCGCCGGCGCGTCCATAGGCCGTACCACGGACATTGTAGCCCTCCGGATCCTGCGGGCTAGAACTGATGACGGACGAGAGCGAGGCGATGTTTTCTTGCGACCCCTGGGCACGATCGACGGTGATCATGTCGGTCGAGGTGGTGGTCGAGCAGCCGGCGAGCGCCAGAAGGGCAATCAGCGCGGCGGGCAATGCTGTTTTGCGGCGGACGGGAGAAACATCGTTCAAGAGGCCGGAAATTTCGGTTCCACGAAAGAGAACGGGATTTTTGGCGGCCATCAGGCGCATTTCCTCATGTCGGGGCAAAGGCATTGGAAGTCTCGGACCAAATCAAAAGAGCGGCGGCGCCCATGTCGCCACCGCCCTGAAAGCACATGAAAACGTCCAAAAAACGGCCGATCAACGAGCCGGACGTGCTGGAACCGTACGAGCCGGAGCTGCAATCAGGCCTTCGCGCTGCATGCGCTTGCGGGCCAGCTTGCGAACGCGACGAACAGCCTCTGCCTTTTCACGGGCGCGCTTCTGCGACGGCTTCTCGTAATAATCGCGCATCTTCATTTCACGGAAAATGCCTTCGCGCTGCATCTTCTTCTTGAGAGCGCGGAGCGCCTGGTCGACGTTGTTGTCGCGGACTAGTACCTGCACGTGAATCCCGTTCCTTTGGTTTGTTGCTCGCCTGGATCGGTACGATTCGAGGCGAAAGAATAACGTCCGCTCGGCCTGGAGCCGTGCGATTGATGACGGCAGATAGCAGAAGAGATGTGCGAAGTCCAGACGCATTAAGGTTGATTGCGCCAATTCGGCCGCCTTTTGCGGGAGATGCAGGTGTGAAAGCCTGCCGCGGGTCCATGATCGGAATGCCGGCCGATCCGGAAGCAACCGATCCGATGGTAAGCAGGGCCGGTTTTGCATGGACCTCGGCCGGGCGCCGCAGCGTCCGGTACTTCGGTCGGGTATCGTCTAACTGGCGGACGATCTGGCCCGTGTCGATGGGGAAGGCGAATGCGTCGCAATAGAGCCATTGCGACGCATATTGATTTGCGATGGGTATGGCACTACCCAAATGCCGGCCCTGCGATTAGGGCTGACGATCCGAGGAGTTCGAGGCGAGATGCGCAGATATTCGGTTTTCGCCGTGGCCCGCGAGGCAATGCGTGCCCACAAGGGCTGGGAAGCGCAGTGGGCCTCTCCGGAGCCGCGCAGCGCATACGACGTGATCATCGTCGGAGCCGGCGGGCATGGCCTGGGCGCCGCCTATTACCTGGCCAAGGAGCACGGCATCACCAATGTCGCGGTGATCGAAAAGGGCTGGCTCGGCGGTGGCAATACCGGCCGCAACACGACGATCATCCGTTCCAACTATCTCTATGAAGAGAGCATGGACATCTATGAGCATTCGCTGAAGCTCTGGGAGGGGTTGAGCCAGGATCTCAACTACAATGTCATGTACTCGCCGCGCGGCGTGATGATGCTGTCGCACAACACCCACGACATACAGAGCTTCAAGCGGCATATCAACGCCAACCGGCTCTACGGCATCGACAACGAATGGCTGACGCCGGAACAGGCCAAGGCCTATGTGCCGCCGCTCGATATTGCCAAGACGGCGCGTTACCCGATCAACGGGGCGGCGCTGCAGCGGCGCGGCGGCACTGCCCGCCACGATGCGGTCGCCTGGGGTTATGCGCGTGCCGCTTCGGATCGCGGGGTTCACATCATCCAGAACTGCGAAGTGACTGGTATCCGGCGTGGGCCGAACGGCGAGGTCCTGGGCGTCGAGACAAGCAAGGGCTTCATCGGGGCGAAGAAAATCGGCGTTTCGGCCGCCGGGCATTCGTCCGTCGTTATGGAGATGGCGGGCGTGCGCGTGCCGCTTCACAGCACGCCGCTGCAGGCGCTGGTCTCCGAGCCGCTGAAGCCGATCTTCCCCTGCGTCGTGATGTCGAACACGGTGCATGCCTATATCTCGCAGTCGGACAAGGGCGAGCTCGTCATCGGTGCCGGCACAGACCAGTACAATTCCTATTCCCAGACCGGCGGGCTGCAGATCATCACCCATACGCTCGACGCCATCTGCGAGCTTTTCCCGATCTTCCGGCGGGTCAAGATGATGCGCCAGTGGGGCGGCATTACCGACAACACGCCGGACCGCTCGCCGATCCAGGGTGTGACACCGGTGCCGGGCTTGTTCGTCAATTGCGGCTGGGGAACCGGCGGCTTCAAGGCGACACCGGGATCGGCCAATCTTTTCGCGCATCTGATCGCCAAGGGCGAGCCGCACCGGCTGGCGGCGGGACTGACGCTCGACCGGTTCCGGACGGGACGGCTGATCGACGAGGCGGCCGCCGCCGCCGTCGCGCATTAATACAGGGACATCAAGATGCTGCTGATCCATTGCCCCTATTGCGAGGAAGACCGCTCGGAACTGGAATTCCGCTGGGCCGGCGAGGCGCATATTGCGCGGCCGGAGAATATCGCGGCGATTTCCGACGAGGAATTCGCGGAATATTTCTTCCTGCGCAACAACGAAAAAGGCCTCACCTATGAACGCTGGCGGCATATCCACGGCTGCGGCCGGTTCTTCAACGCGGCGCGCGACACGGTGAGCGACAGGTTCTTGACAACCTACAAGGCGGGAATGCCGAAGCAGCCGCTCCCGGAAACCGGAGCCTCCGAAAAGACCGTCGAGACCTATGAAGCGACCGAAGGAGACGCACGATGAGCGCCTCCTCCAATTCCGGCACCTTCCGCATCAAGGGTGCGGGCCGGTTGACGCCCGCCCGCACGGCGCGCTTCACCTTCGACGGCAAGAGTTACACGGCGCTGGAAGGCGATACCGTCGCCTCGGCGCTGCTGGCGCATGGCGTGCATCTGCTTGGTCGCTCGTTCAAATATCATCGGCCGCGCGGCATTCTCTCGGCGGGGCCGGAAGAGCCGAATGCGCTGATCGACGTGTCGCGCGATGCGGCGCGGCGCCAGCCGAACGTGCGGGCCACCGTGCAGGAGGTCTTCGACGGTGCCAAGATCGCCTCGCAGAACCGTTGGCCGTCGCTGAAGTTCGATGTCGGAGCGGTCAACAATCTGTTCTCGCCGTTCTTTGCGGCCGGGTTTTACTACAAGACCTTCATGTGGCCGCGCGAGGCCTGGGTGAAGATCTACGAACCCTTCATCCGCCGTGCGGCCGGCCTCGGCGTTGCGCCGACGGAAGAAGATCCGGATCACTATGCCAACCGCTACGCCCATTGCGATGTGCTGGTTGCTGGTGCCGGCGTAGCTGGCCTGACGGCGGCGCTTTCGGCGGCCGCGACGGGGGCAAGCGTTTTCCTCGTCGACGAACAGCCGGAAGTCGGCGGCGCCCTGCATTACGATACGGCGACCACGATCGACGGACAGAACGGTTACGACTGGGCGCAGGCGACCGCTGCAAAGCTGAAGGCCATGCCGAACGTCACGGTGCTGACCCGCACGACGGTGTTCGGTTATTACAATCACGGTTTCCTCGGCCTCGTGGAGCGGGTGACCGACCATGTCGCCAAGCCCGGCAAGGACCTGCCCCGCGAGCGGCTGTGGCAGGTGCGGGCGAAAAAGGTGGTGCTGGCGACCGGCTCCATCGAGCGGCACATGGTGTTTGCCAACAACGACCGCCCGGGCATCATGCTGGCGTCTGCGGCACGCACCTTCCTCAACCATCACGGTGTCGCGGTCGGAAGACAGGTCGGTGTCTATACGGCGCATGATTCGGCTTATGAGGCCGCCTTCGACCTGAAGCGGGCGGGCGTTTCGATCGCGGCGATCGTCGATTGCCGTGCCGATCCCAGCGAGGCGCTGCTGGCGGAAGCCCGCGCGCTCGGCATCTCCGTGCTGAGCGGCCATTCGGTGACCGATACCGGCGGCCGACTGCGGGTCTCCTCGATGACCGTGGCGCGCAATGGTGGCGGCGATGCCCGCAAGATTGCTGTCGATGCGCTGATCGTTTCGGCCGGCTGGACGCCTTCGGTGCATCTGTTTTCGCAGTCGCGCGGAAAACTGCGGTTCGACGACGTCAACCAGCGTTTCCTGCCGGATATCTATGCGCAGGATTGTGTTTCGGTCGGCGGCTGCAATGGCACGGACGACTTGTCGGAACTGATCGACGAGGCGGCTGCAGCTGGTGGCGGTTCGGTGACGCTGTCCGGCGAGAACCGGTTCGAATGGACGGGCGGCATGATCGGTGCAGCCGAAGGGGCGGGGCCGGATACGACCGTCAAAGCCTTCGTCGATTTCCAACATGACGTGACCGCCAAGGACATCCGCCTGGCTGTGCGCGAGGGCATGCACTCGATCGAGCATATCAAGCGCTTCACCACCAACGGCATGGCCTCCGACCAGGGCAAGCTTTCCAACATGCACGGTCTGGCGATCGCCGCCGAAATGCTCGACCGGCCGATCCCGAAGGTGGGGCTGACCACGTTCCGCGCGCCTTATACGCCGGTCACCTACGGCACGCTGGTCGGCCATTCGCGCGGCGAATTGTTCGACCCGGCTCGCAAGACCCCGATGCATGCGCTGGAAGCAGCAGAAGGCGCCGAGTTCGAGGATGTCGGCAACTGGAAACGCGCCTGGTATTACCCCAAGCGCGGCGAGGACATGCTGGCGGCCGTCAACCGCGAGTGCCGGACGGTGCGCGAGGTGGCGGGCGTGTTCAACGGTTCGACGCTCGGCAAGATCGAGGTGGTCGGCCCCGATGCGGCGCAGTTCCTGAACCTCATCTATACCAATGCCTGGGACAGCCTGAAGCCCGGCAAGAGCCGCTACGGGATCATGACCCGCGAGGACGGTTTCGTTTATGACGACGGCGTCGTCGGCCGGCTTGCCGAGGACCGTTTCCATGTGACGACCACGACCGGCGGCGCGCCGCGCGTGCTGCACCACATGGAAGACTATCTGCAGACGGAATTCCCGCATCTCAAGGTCTGGCTCACCTCGACCACCGAGCAGTGGGCGGTCATCGCCGTGCAGGGGCCGAAGGCGCGGGAGATCATCCAGCCCCTCGTCGAGGGCGTCGATATTTCCAACGAGGCATTCCCGCATATGAGCGTGGCGGAATGCAGCGTGATGGGCGTGCCGGCGCGGCTCTTCCGGGTGTCGTTTACCGGGGAGCTCGGCTACGAAATCAACGTGCCGGCCGACTACGGCCCGGCGGTGTGGAAGGCGATCTGGGAACGGGCGGAGCCGATGGGTGCCTGCCTCTACGGCACCGAAACCATGCACGTGCTGCGCGCCGAAAAGGGCTATATCATCGTCGGCCAGGATACGGACGGCACGGTGACGCCGCACGATGCGGGCCTCGGCTGGGCGGTGTCCTCCAAGAAGCCGGATTTCGTCGGCATTCGCGGGCTGAAGCGCCCGGACCTGGTGCGCGAAAACCGCAAGCAGCTCGTCGGGCTGCTGACCAGGGACCCGGCCGTGGTGCTGGAAGAGGGCGGCCAGATCGTCGCCGATCCGAACCAGGCCAAGCCGATGACCATGCTCGGCCATGTGACCTCCGCCTACTGGTCGGAGAATTGCGGCCGGTCGATCGCTCTGGCACTGGTTGCCGGCGGAAGGGCGCGGATCGGCGAGACGCTGCATGTGCCGCTGAAAGACAGGACGATCGAAGTGGAAGTGACCGACATGGTATTCTTCGACAAGGATGGAGGCCGCATCCATGGCTGATTCTGGAGCTAATCTGGCAAACCGCACTTCGCCTCTTTCCGGTTTCCACGGCGGTTCGTCGACCGTCCGTCTCGAAGCCGCACCGCCCGCCGAGCGCATTTCGCTGCGCGCCAGGGCCGAGGATGTCGCAGCCCTTTCCAGCGCGCTCGGCGTCGATCTGCCGGTCAGGCCGAAAACGTCGGCTTCCGCCAACGGCCGCTCGGCGCTGTGGCTCGGGCCGGACGAATGGCTGGTGATCGCGGAAGGGTACGGCGGGCTGATGCAGGCCGCGAAGAATTCCGGCGCGCTGCATTCGGCGACCGACGTCTCCCACCGCAATACCGCGATCCTGGTGTCGGGGCCGGGGGCTGCAGCGGCGATCAACGCCGGCTGCCCGCAGGACCTGTCGCTGAAGGCCTTTCCGGTCGGTGCCTGCTCGCGGACCGTTTTCGGCAAGGTGGAAATCGTGCTTCTGCGAACCGGCGACGCTTCCTTCCGGATGGAGGTCTGGCGGTCGTTCTCCGACTACGCCTTCGGCCTGCTGGCGGAAGGCGCACAGGACGCGGCCGTCTACGACAATAGCCTCACTTGACTTGCTCTGACAGAACCTCACTCTCCTCATGAGAATGGGGAGGATGTCATGGGACAATTCACACTGATGGCAATTGCCGTCGTTGCGGCGGTGATCGGCGGGGCGATTGCCGCAAAGCTTGCCGGAATCGAGATCTGGAAAGGTGCGCTGGTCGGCGCCTGCGCGTCGGTCGCGGGCGCTATTGCCTTCTTCGCGCCGGGGATCGACCGGAGCCTTTCGATCCCGATAGCCGGATTGATCGGGGCCGGCATTTCCGGCGCGGCCGTCGGCCTGACGCCGACCCGCACCGCCCACGTCGCGATCGGCGCGGCGCTGCTGCCGCTCATCGGTTTCGTGCTGATGGAGATGGGGGCTTAGGCCGCGGGGATCACTCGCCGGGCTGGACCGACGGTCGTCCGAACCTCTCACAGCGAAAGGTTTAAGCCTGCTTCCCGCTCGATATAGGCGCGCTGCTGATCGGTGATGTAGTCGCGCACGATCGGTGCCGCATCGCGCGAGCGCGACAGCTGCATATGGAAGACCAACTGGCTGCCGGTGCGGAACATCATCTCGGCGCTGATCAGGTAGAATTCCCACATGCGGGCGAAACGCTCGTCGTAAAGAGCAATGACCGCATCACGGTTCTTTTCGAACCGTTCCGACCATTGGGCAAGCGTGGTGGCATAATGCACGCGCAGAAATTCGAGATCGGTTACCCACAGGCTGTTGCGCTCGACCACCTCGAAGACCTCCGACAGGGCCGGCGAGTAGGCGCCCGGGAAAATGTACTTGCGCAGCCAGGGGCTCGCCATGCCGGGCGGGCTCATATGGCCGATCGAATGCAATACCACGAGGCCGTCGTCCGGCATCAGGCTGTTCAGCTTGGCAAAGAACTCGTCGTAGTGATGCACGCCGACATGTTCGAACATGCCGACCGAAACGATGCGGTCGAATGTTTCCGTCACGTCACGATAATCCTTGAGCTCGAAGCGGACGCGGTTGTCGAGCCCGGCCGCCTGCGCCCGAGAGGAGGCGAGCGCCTGCTGTTCCTTCGACAAGGTGACACCGAGGACTTCGACGTCTTCGAGCCTGGCGAGATAGAGTGCGAGGTCGCCCCAGCCGCAGCCGATATCGAGTACCTTCATGCCCGGCTTGAGGCCGAGCTTGGCTGCCAGCAGCCGCAGCTTGTTACGCTGAGCCTGTTCCAGCGTCTCGGTCGGCTCGCGGAAATAGGCGCAGGAATAGAGCATGTTGTCGTCGAGGAAGAGTTTGTAGAAGTCGTTGCCGAGATCGTAGTGATGCGCGACGTTCTGCTGCGCCTGGCCCTTGCGGTTGGACTGCTGGCGCTTGCGGAAGCGCATCTTGATGCTGCGCAGAACCTTCTGGAGCGGGTAGGACCCGAGCGACAGCCGGTTGATCGAAAACAGCGTCAGGAAATCGCGCAACGTCGAGCCGTCCTCGAAACGCATCGTGCCATCCATATAAGCTTCGCCGGCCGCCAGTTCCGGGTTGAACACCAGCGTCCGATAGAGCCGCTTGTCGGTGAGCCGCATGGTGACCGCCGGGCCGGGCGTTCCGGCAAACACATGGCGGTTGCCCTCCGCATCGATGACCGTTAATCGGCCGCGGCGAATGAAGGACTTCATCATATGCGACAGTGGAAACATCAGCATCCCCCCGGAACCATGAGCACCCGAGGGACAGGCTAACATCAAGTTTCGGGAATGGCGATCAACAGTTCGCGCGCGGGTTCTAGGCTTCCCAGCCCTTCCACTTCACCCAGCGGCCGTGGGGATCGATGCGGCCGAGTTCGCGGGTCTCGCCGGTCGGCCAGACCTGCAGGCCGAGCGTCGCGCTGTCCGGATCGTCGTCCATTTCCATCTGCAGGCGGGCAAGCGGTGCATCTTCGGTGGCGCGGCCGCCGGCCTCGGCTATGATCGCCTCGCCCGCGGCGCGGGCTTCCGGCGGCAGGTATTGCCAGGCGATCGAATGGTAGACGACATGGACCGTGCCGGGCGCCAGCATCTTCAGCCGCTTGTCGCGCAGCCAGGCGAGCGCGTCGCCTTTCTCGACGAGAGCCGGGTGCTCTCTGGCGATCTGCAGCGCCGCCCGGGTGCGTTCCACCCGGTCCGTCTGGTCCGCCCAGATGTAGGACAGGAGCCGCAGGCAGTCTTCGGGCGAGCTGGGGTCGAGCGGGTTGAGGTCGCAGCCGGCGCGGTCGGCAACGGTGATCTCGACATCAGGTGGGAAGGGGCCTTGCCAATCGGGTTTCAGCCGGACCGGAGACGACGGATCGCCCCAGGCGAAGCCGCCAAGGTCGTGGCGATAGCAGTCCCAATTGAGATTGAGGCCCATGCTGGCGCCGAATTCCGACAGGACCAGCGGTCTGCGGAACAGGTCGGCGATGGTGAGGAAGCCCGCGAGCAGGCCGCTCGACCGACGCACCTCGTTGGTCTGCGGGGCGAAATTCAGCCGTTCGAGAATGAAGGCTTCATGTGTTTCGAAAGCCCCAGTGATCGCCGTCCAGAGCGCGTCGTCGCTCACGTCGTTCGGCGGATAGGCTGCCTTCAGGCGGTCGTCCTTGCCGTCGATGATCAGCGCATGCAGGGCGCCGGCGAGGCGGGTGGGCACCAGGTCGCCCCTTGTGCCGGGATCGCCTTGCCAGCTCAAGATCCGCCTGCCCACTTCGGTCGAACGGTCGAGATGTTCGAGCATCAACTTGCCGAGGCGTGCGGTAAAAGGCGATCCGAGGATTCGACCAGCAACGATCTGCTCACTGAACGCCTGCTTTATTTCGTCTTCGGATGCCATCGCGCTCACACTCCTTCCGGCCGGTCCTTCGGGTCGAACTGGACGATGGTGGTCCAGATGGCCGTCAGCGCCTGCTTCTTTTCGTTCTCGATCTCGACCGAGACGTCGTAGGTGGTCATCAGCATGCCGGCGCCGCGGAAGCGTATCTCGGCCAGCGTGAAATGGCCGCGGATGCGGCTGCCGCTTTTGACCGGCGACATGAAGCGGATGCGGTCGAAACCGTAATTGATGCCCATGGTCTGTTCGCGGATCTTCGGCACGCAGTCGAAGTTCATGGCGGACAGCAGCGACAGCGTCAGGAACCCGTGGGCGATGGTGCCGCCGAAGGGGCTCTCCGCAGCCGCGCGTTCCGGATTGACATGGATGAACTGGTGATCGTGGGTGGCATCCGCGAAGAGGTCGATCATCGGCTGGTCCACCGTGATCCAATCCGATACGCCGACTTCCGTGCCAACCAGACCCTCGACCTCGGTTAGCGAAATTTCACGCATGCGACCTCACTGATTTCTTCCAGAAAACTGGCGCAATCCCGGATGAAACCGCCTGATATTTTCCCGGAACTGCTCTGATGGCTGGCGGACTTTACAGGGTTTGCCTCGGTTGGCGAGTGATTTTTGCGGCGCATCATTCTTCGATGCAGAAACGCACCGAGCGGGCGGGAAGCACCTGATTCCACAGCTCGCGGGAGGCGAAATGTTTCCATCCCCAGCCGGGCAGCGCGAAGCTCGCCGGCTCCTGGCCGCGGTTGAAGAGGATGGCGATGCGGGTGTCCCTGTCGGTCTGTCGGTCGAGCGTTTTCAGCACCATGCCGAGCACCGGATTGCCGGGATTTTCCCAGTCGCCGACCTCCATGCGCTTTCCGGAGGCGGACAGCCATTCGACATCGCCGTTGCCGGTGAACAAGGACGTTTCCGAAAAGACCGCAAAGCGCTTTCGAAGCGCGGCGAGCATGGCGGTGTGGTCGATCAGGGCCTTGTCGACCTTGCTCCAGTCGAACCAGGTGATGGCATTGTCTTGGGCATAGGCATTGTTGTTGCCTCGCTGGCTGCGTCCGGCTTCGTCGCCCATTGTCACCATGACGGTGCCGCGGCTGGCAAACAGGGTGGAGATGAGGGCCGCGACATCGCGGCGGCGATTCTCATTGATCGCAGGATCGTCGGTTTCGCCTTCGACGCCGTTGTTCCAGGAAAAATTCTCGCCGTGGCCGTCGCGGTTCTGTTCGCCGTTCGCTTCGTTGTGCTTATGCTCGTGGGAGACGAGATCCATCAGGGTGAAGCCGTCATGGGCGGCGAGGAAGTTGACGGTGCGGCTGCGGCCGGATTTTTCGAAGACGTCGGACGACCCGGAAAGCCTGGTTGCGAGCGCGCCGGTCGTCCACTGGTCGCCGCGCCAGTAGCGGCGCATGTCGTCGCGGGCGCGGTCGTTCCACTCGAGGAAGGGTTCCGGGAAGTTGCCGAGCTGATAGCCACCCGGGCCGATATCCCAGGGTTCGGCGATCAGGATGCGGTCCTTCAGCGCCTCGTCCGATATCATCGCCTTCAGGGTCTCGCCCTTGGCGTCGAAACCGTCGGCGGTGCGGCCGATGACGGGGGCAAGGTCGAAGCGGAAACCGTCAATGCCGGCATGGACAACGAAATGCCGGAGCGTGTCGATGATCAGCCGGCGGACATAGGGGTGATCGCAGGCGACCGTGTTGCCGGTGCCGGTATCGTTGACGAGGTGGCCGGGCTCGCCGGGCACGTGGCGATAGTAGGAGCGGTTGTCGAGGCCGCGCATGGACAGCGTTGCGCCGAACCGGTCGCTTTCGCCTGTGTGGTTGAAGACGAGATCGAGGATGGTGCCGATACCGGCCTGGTGCAGTGTCGCGACCGTCTCGCGCAGCTCCTTGATGCCGCCGGGGCAAAGGCGTGGGTCGAGAGCCATGAAGGCGATAGGATTGTAACCCCAGCCGTTGGTGAGGCCAAGTGAAGGAAGGTGGCGTTCATCGATCCAGGCGGTGATCGGCATCAGTTCGATCGCATCGACGCCGATCTTCTTGAGGTGCGCGATGATCGAGGGATGGGCAAGCGCTGCGACCGTGCCGCGCTGTTTCTCGGGGATCGCCGGGTGCAGCATGGTGAAGGGCTTGACCGCGACCTCGTAGACGAAGCCCCCGGGCGGCAGGATCGGTCGGCCGATCTTGGCGAGCGGATCGCGGGTAAGGACCGTCTTCGGCACCAGATCGGCGGTATCGACGCCGAACATCGCGAGCCGGGCATCGTGCCGGAAGGGACGATCGAGTTCGCGGGCATAGGGATCGACCAGCAGTTTCGACGAATCGAACCAGGAGCCATTGTCGGGATCGTAGGCACCCCAGGCGCGGTAGCCGTAACGGGCTCCGGCCCCGATCGCCGGCACAGAGATGCGATGAATGTCGTCGCGGCCGCGCACCAACCGGTGGCGGGCGGTTTCCTTCTTTCCCTCGGCGTCGAAGAGGCAGAGTTCGATCCGCTCGGCATGGTGCGACCAGACGGCGAAATCCGCGCCGTCTGCTGTCAAGGTCACGCCGCCCTGGATCGCCGTTTTTGCCATAGGCTCAGGTAATCACAGTCGGCTTGTCGCGGCCTGTCCTCTTGCGGAGATCGGAGATCTGGTCGGCGACAGCGATGAGGTCGGCGAGCGCTTCCTGGGTGTCGATCGCGTGGCGCGACGGATCGGGCTCGTAGCGCTCGACATAGACGCGGATCGTGGCGCCCGAGGTGCCGGTGCCGGAGAGGCGGAAGACGACGCGGGAGCCGCCCTCGAAGAGGATGCGGATGCCCTGGTTTTTCGAGACCGAGCCGTCGATCGGGTCGTGATAGGCGAAGTCGTCGGCGGTTGCGACTTTCAGCGCTCCGAAAGTCTGGCCGGGCAGCGAGGCGAGTTTGTCGCGGAGCGCGGTGATCAAAAGGTTGGCAGCCTCCGAATCGACTTCTTCATAGTCGTGGCGCGAATAGTAGTTGCGGCCGTATTCGGCCCAGTGCGACTTGACGATCTCGGCGACGCTTTCATTGCGTGCGGCCATGATGTTCAGCCAGAAGAGCACCGCCCAGAGGCCGTCCTTTTCGCGCACGTGGTCCGAGCCGGTGCCGAAGCTCTCTTCACCGCAGACGGTCGCCTTGCCGGCGTCGAGCAGGTTGCCGAAGAACTTCCAGCCGGTCGGGGTCTCGTACATGCCGATGCCGAGCTTTTCGGCGACGCGGTCGGCGGCAGCACTGGTCGGCATGGAGCGGGCGATGCCGGCGATGCCGCGGGCATAACCGGGCGCGACGGTGGCGTTGGCGGCGATGATCGCGAGACTGTCGGAGGGAGTGACGAACATGCCCTTGCCGACGATCATGTTGCGGTCGCCGTCGCCGTCGGAGGCGGCACCGAAATGCGGGCCGCCGGGGCTCATCACGTCGTCATAGAGTTCCTTGGCGTGGACGAGGTTGGGGTCCGGGTGGTGACCGCCGAAATCCGGCAGAGGCACCGCGTTGCGCACCGAGCCTTCCGGCGCGCCGAGGCGGGTTTCGAGGATCTGCCGCGCATAGGGGCCGGTGACGGCGCCCATCGAATCGATGACGACATTGACGCCGCTGGCGATGAGCGCCCGGATCGACGGGAAGTCGAACAGCTGTTCCATCAGCTCGGCGTAGTCGGCGACCGGGTCGATCACCTCGACGGTCATGCCGGCGACGTCGAAGGTGCCGATCGCATCGAGATCGAGATCGGCGACATCGGCGATCTTATAGGTATCGATGACCTTGGAGCGGGCGAAGATCGCGTCGGTGATCTTTTCCGGAGCCGGGCCGCCATTGCCGATATTGTACTTGATGCCGAAGTCCTCGGTCGGGCCGCCGGGATTGTGGCTGGCCGAGAGGATGATGCCGCCGAAGGCCTTGTACTTGCGGATGATGTTGGAGGCGGCTGGCGTCGAGAGGATGCCGCCCTGGCCGACCATGACCTTGCCGAAGCCGCTGGCTGCGGCCATCTTGATCGCCTTCTGGATGACTTCGCGGTTGTAGTAGCGGCCGTCGCCGCCGATCACCAGCGTCTGGCCCTCGAAGCCTTCGAGGCTGTCGAAGATCGACTGGATGAAGTTTTCCGCATAGTTCGCTTGCGCGAAGACCGGGACTTTCTTGCGCAGACCGGACGTGCCGGGCTTCTGATCCTGAAAGGGTGTCGTCGAAACGGTGTTGATCATGGTCATGATCCTTTTTTGGCAATGAGGGATTTGTAGAGCTCGGCATAAAGCCCTGCGCTCTTTTCCCAGGAAACATCGGATTTCATGCCCTGCTTCTGGATCTGCGTCCAGACTTTCGGCTGGTGATAGAGCCGGACGGCGCGGCGAAGCGCGCGGCGCAGGTTGTCGGTGGTGACCGGGCCGAAGGAGACGCCCGTGGCGGCTTTGGTGGCAATCGCCGCGTGGCTCGCGTCGATTACCGTGTCGTTCAAGCCGCCGGTGCGGGCGACGACCGGAATGCAGCCGTATCTGAGCCCGTAGAGTTGGGTGAGGCCGCAGGGCTCGAAGCGCGAGGGGATGACGATCGCATCGCAGCCCGCCTGCATCAGGTGGGAGAGCGGCTCGTCATAGATGGAGAGGACGGCGACCTTGCCGGGATGGTGCCTGGCGGCGGCATGGAAGGCGTTTTCGAGCGCCCGGTCGCCGGAGCCGAGCACGGCCAGCCGGCCGCCCATGGCGACGAGATCGTCGAGCGTTTCGGCGAGCAGGTCCATGCCCTTCTGCCAGGTGAGGCGCGAGATGACACAGAACAGCGGCCCGGCCTCCTGGTCGAGGCCGAAGCGTTCGGCAACCGCCTGCTTGTTCTCGGCGCGGGTCTTCAGCGTCGCGGCGTTGTAGTGGGATTTCACCGCGGGGTCGGTCGCCGGGTCCCAGATGTCGGCGTCGATGCCGTTGACGATGCCGTGGAGATCGCCCTGGCGGATCGTCAGCAGGCCTTCGAGACCCATGCCGAATTCGGGGGTGAGGATTTCCTCGGCATAGGAGGGGCTGACGGTGGAGATCGCCCAACTGGTCTGCAGGCCTGCCTTCAGGTAGCCGACGCCGCCGAAATATTCGACGCCCTCGATGCCGAAAGCATGGGCCGGCAGTTCGAGGTAGGGGAAGATGTCGGCGCCGTACTGGCCCTGGAAGGCGATGTTGTGGATGGTGATGAGGGTCGGCACTTCGCGTTCGTTGGAATAGCGCATGTAGGCCGGCACCATCGCCGCCTGCCAGTCGTGGACATGTACGATATCCGGCCGCCAGCCCTTGGCGCCATCCGCCATCGCACCTTGGGCGATCATTGCGCCGGCCTTGGAAAGGGCCGCGAACCGCCGCCAGTTGTCGAAGTGGTCCCTGGAGGCGGCATCGACGTAAGGGCCACCGGGCCGATCGAAAAAGGTCGGGGAATCGAGGATCAGGAGGTCGAGGCCCTGATACTCGACCTCGAGCACGTCGGCCCTGGCGCCGAGCAGGTTCTCGAAGCTGATGACGAGCCTCGCGTCCTTGACGGCCCGCATCACAGCCGGATAACCGGGCATCAGCGTCTTGACCGAAACACCATGGCCCTTCAGCGCCAGTGGCAGTGCCCCGGCCACATCGGCAAGTCCGCCGGTCTTGACCAGCGGATAGACTTCGGACGCAACCGAAAGCACTTCCATAACGCGTTACAGGTCCAGTTTGTCGATCATCGTCTGGGTGATCAGGCAGATGCCGTTTTCGGTGCGGCGGAAACGTTTCGCATCGATTTCGGGATCCTCGCCGACCACCAGGCCTTCGGGAATGGTTACACCGTGATCGATGACGACATTGCGAAGCTGCGCGCGTCGTCCGATCCGCACGTTCGGCAGCACGACCGCGCCGTCGAGGCGGGAATAGGAATTGGCGCGAACGCCGGTGAAGAGAAGGCTGCGGTTGAGCGAGGAACCGGAGATGATGCAGTCGCCCGACACGACCGACGACGTCGCCGAACCGCGGCGGTCTTCGTCGTCGTGGACGAATTTCGCCGGTGGGGTGATTTCCGCATAGGTCCAGATCGGCCAGGACTTGTCGTAGATATCGAGGCCGGGGACAATCTCGGTCAAGTCGATATTGGCCTGCCAGTAGGCATCGACCGTGCCGGCGTCGCGCCAGTAGGGCTCGCGCTCGAAATCGGAGCGGACGCAGCTATCGGCGAAACGGTGGGCGACGGCTTTGCCGTGCTCGACGATATAGGGGATGATGTCCTTGCCGAAGTCGCGGCTGGAGCCGGGGGTTTCCGCATCGCGCTTCAGGACGTCCATCAGGAACTTGGTGTGGAAGACGTAGATGCCCATCGAGGCGAGCGCGAAATCCGGATTGCCGGGAATGCCGGGCGGATCGGCGGGCTTTTCGACGAAGGCGATGATCTCGTCCTTCTCGTTGACATGCATGACGCCGAAACCGGTCGCCTCCATGCGCGGCACTTCCAGGCAGCCGACGGTGACCTGCGCGCCCGAGTCCACATGCTGCTGCAGCATGTATTCGTAGTCCATCTTGTAGACGTGGTCGCCGGCGAGGATGACCATGTATTCGGGCGCATAGGCCTCGATGATGTCGATGTTCTGGAAGACGGCGTCGGCGGTGCCTTCATACCATTGCGTCTCGGAAACGCGCTGGGAGGCGGGCAGGATGTCGAAGCTCTCGTTGCGCTCCGGGCGGAAGAAATTCCAGCCGCGCTGCATGTGGCGGATCAGCGAATGCGCCTTGTACTGTGTCGCTACACCGATGCGGCGGATGCCGGAATTCAGCGCATTCGAGAGCGCGAAATCGATGATGCGCGCCTTGCCGCCGAAATAGACGGCCGGCTTGGCGCGGCGGTCGGTGAGTTCCTTCAGGCGACTGCCGCGGCCGCCGGCAAGCACATAGGCCATTGCATCACGCGACAGGGGCTGAATTCTCTTTTCGTTCATCGTTTCCCTCCCAAGGTCCCTTATGCTTGTTCCAGTTCGAGCATGATCGTCGCCAGCGGCGGCAGCGTGACTTCGGCCTGAACGGTTCCTCCCGCGTTCACAGCCTGAACGCGACCGCCATTGCCTTTGCCGCTGCCGCCGTAGATCTCGGCGTCGGTATTCAAGATTTCCCGCCATCTGCCTTCGTTTGGCAAGGGGATGCGGAAGTTTTCACGGTAGACGGGTGTAAAATTGCTGATCACCGCCACCGGCTTTTCTCCCGGCGACATGCGCAGCCAGGCGTAGACCGAATTTTCCGCGTCGTCGGCGATCAGCCAGCGGAAACCTTCGCCCTCGCAGTCGCGGGCGTGCAGGGCGGGCTTCGAGCGGTAGGTGAAGTTGAGGTCGCGCACCAGGCGGCGCATGCCCTCGTGCGGATGATACTGGAGCAGGTTCCAGTCGAGCGAACGGGCCTCGCTCCATTCGCTCCACTGGGCGAATTCCTGGCCCATGAACAGCAGCTTCTTGCCGGGATAACCCCACATGAAACCGTAATAGGCCCGCAGGTTTGCGAATTTCTGCCAGTCGTCGCCGGCCATCTTGGCGATCAGCGAGCCCTTGCCATGCACGACTTCGTCATGGGACAGCGGCAGGACGAAGTTTTCGGAATAGGCGTAGATGAGACCGAAGGTGAGTTCGTTGTGGTGGTGCTTGCGGTGGATCGGTTCACGCTGCAGGTAGCTCAGCGTGTCGTGCATCCAGCCCATGTTCCATTTGAAGCCGAAACCGAGGCCCCCTTCGTGGACGGGATGCGAGACCTTTGGCCAGGAGGTGCTTTCCTCGGCGATGGTCATCACGCCCGGATGGGCGCTATAGGAAAGCGAGTTCATCTTCTGCAGGAAGCGCACGGTTTCGAGATTTTCACGCCCGCCATATTCGTTCGGCACCCATTCGCCTTCCTTGCGCGAATAGTCGAGATAGAGCATGGAGGCGACGGCATCGACCCGCAGCCCGTCGAGATGGAATTTCTCCGACCAGTAGAGCGCGTTGTTGACGAGGTAGGAAAGTACTTCGAGCCGGCCGAAATTATAGATCGCCGTATTCCAGTCCGGATGGAAGCCCTGGCGCGGATCGGCATGCTCGTAAAGTGCCGTGCCGTCGAAGAAACGCAGGCCGTGGGCGTCGGTCGGGAAGTGCGCCGGCACCCAGTCGAGGATGACGCCGATACCGACCTTGTGGCAGCCGTTGACGAAGCGGGCGAAACCCTCCGGCTCGCCGAACC
The DNA here is from genome assembly GCF_039631515.1 of Neorhizobium tunisiense. Classification (NCBI taxonomy): domain Bacteria; kingdom Pseudomonadati; phylum Pseudomonadota; class Alphaproteobacteria; order Hyphomicrobiales; family Rhizobiaceae; genus Neorhizobium; species Neorhizobium tunisiense. The sequence goes on from NZ_JBDIUU010000002.1 coordinate 367,999, forward strand.
TTGCCGTCGGGGCGAAAAGCCCGGTCGTCTGGTAACCCCAGGACGGATCGAAGGGATGTTCGGTGATTGGCAGGAACTCGATATGGGTGAAGCCCATGTCGGTGCAATAGGGGATCAGTTCCGCGGCGAGCTCGTCCCAGGAGAGGAAGGAGCCGTCCGGCTTTTTGCGCCAGGAGCCGGCATGCACCTCGTAGATCGAGATCGGCTGGCGGCGATGATCGGCCTTTTCCCAGAATTCCCGGTGGGCGTCGTCGTCCCAAGTCTGGGAGAGTTCCGGTGCGGTGACAGAGGCGGTGTTGGGGCGCAGTTCGGCACGGCGGGCATAGGGGTCAGCTTTCAGCGGCAGGAGCTTGCCGTTCTTGCCGACGATCTCGAACTTGTAGGCGGAGCCGGCCCTGACATCGGGGGCGAAGATTTCCCAGATGCCGGTATCGACTCGCAGCCGCATGACGTGCCGGCGGCCGTCCCAGCCGTTGAAGTCGCCGACGACGGAAACGCGCTTGGCGTTCGGCGCCCAGACGGCGAAATGGAACCCCTCGACGCCCTCGTGTTTCAGGGCATGGGCGCCCATCTTGTCGAACAGGCGCAGATGCGAGCCTTCGCGGACGAAATAGTCGTCCATGGGCCCGAGCACCGGGCCGAACGTATAGGGGTCGGTGACCGCCCACTCGTCATCACCGCGGCGGGCACGGTAACGGATCGGCTGGAGGTGGGTGGCGTTGACGAGGCCTTCGAAATATCCGGCCTCGTGGCGGCGCGTCAGTTCACCCAGTTCGGCGCCGCCGAGCGACAGTGCGGTGACGGCCTCGGCACCCGGAACGAAGCAACGGACCCTGAAGCCATCCCCGAGCTTGTGAAGCCCAAGGACGGCGAAGGGATTGGTATGCCTGCCTTCCAAAATCGCCTCGATCTCGGATAACGGAATCTCGCCTGGGGCTCTCCCGTCATCGACGCGCGGCGATTTTTTCATCAGGCTCTCCAGATTTCAGACGCATACTGACGAATAGTTCTGTCCGAGGAGAACCATCCCATCCGGGCGGTATTGCGAATTGTCTTCGAATACCAGGATTTAGGGTCGGACCAGATTTGGTCAACGTTACGCTGGGCTTCCGCGTAGGCGTCGAAATCGGCGGCGACCATGAACCAGTCATGATTGTAGATGCCGTCGATCAGGGCGGTGAAACGCGAGCGGTCGTCGGGCGAAAAGACGCCGGTCGCAATCGCATTGAGCGCCTGGGCGAGTTCGCGCGACTTCTCGATGATGGCGCGCGGCTGATGGCCACCTTCGCGGACCTTGGCGACCTCGTCGGCGGTCATGCCGAAGATGACGATATTCTCCTCGCCGACATGGTCGCGCATCTCGACATTCGCACCGTCGAGCGTGCCGATGGTCAGCGCGCCGTTCAGCGCGAACTTCATGTTGCCGGTGCCGGATGCTTCCATGCCGGCGGTCGAGATCTGTTCGGAAAGATCGGCGGCCGGAACGATGATCTCGGCGAGCGAGACGTTGTAGTTCGGCACGAAGACGACCTTGAGCAGGCCGCGGACGGCCGGGTCGTTGTTGATGACGCGCGCGACATCGTTGGCAAGCTTGATGATCAGCTTGGCGTTGTGATAGCTCGGCGCCGCCTTGCCGGCGAACAGTTTTACGCGCGGCACCCAGTCCATTTCGGGATGCGAGCGGATCTGGTCGTAGAGGGCGACGGCCTCGATGATGTTGAGAAGCTGGCGCTTGTATTCGTGGATGCGCTTGATCTGGATGTCGAACATCGCCGACGGATCGATGCGGATGCCCATCCGGCTGCCGACGAGGTTGGCGAGCTGCACCTTGTTGGCCCGCTTCACAGCGGCGAACTTCTCCTGGAAGGCCTTGTCGTCGGCATGGGCGTTGAGCCCCTGCAAGGCGTCCGTATTGTCGAGGAACTCGTCGCCGATCGCCTCCCGGATCAGCGAGGTCAGGCCCTGGTTGCATTGCATCAGCCAGCGGCGCGGGGTGATGCCGTTGGTCTTGTTGTTGATGCGGGCCGGATACATCGTGTGCAGGTCGGCGAAGACCGTGACCTTCATCAGGTCCGTGTGCAGGGCCGAGACGCCATTCACCGAATGCGAGCCGACAAAGGCAAGGTTGCCCATGCGGACGCGACGGTCGCCGCTTTCGTCGATCAGCGAGATCGCGCGGATCTGGGTGTCGGAGAAGCTCTTCTGCTTGCGTGCCTCGATCAGGATCAGGGCGTTGATCGCGTAGACGATCTGCATGTGACGAGGCAGAAGACGCTCGAACAGCGGTACCGGCCAGGTTTCCAGCGCTTCCGGCAGCAGCGTGTGGTTGGTGTAGGAGAAGGTCTGGCGGGTGATCGACCAGGCCTGCTCGAAATCCATGCCGTGGATATCGGTCAAGAGGCGCATCAGCTCGGCGATCGATACGGCCGGGTGGGTGTCGTTGAGCTGGATTGCGACCTTCTCGTGCAGGTTGGTGAAGTCCGGATATTGCTGCAGGTGACGGCGCAGGATGTCCTGAAGCGAGGCCGACGAGAAGAAGAATTCCTGGCGCAGGCGCAGCTCCTGGCCGGCCGGGTTGGCGTCGGCCGGGTAGAGGACGCGGGTCAGGCTTTCAGCCTTGTTGCTTTCGCGCAGCGCGCCGATATGGTCGCCGGCGTTGAAGGCGTCCAATAGAATCGGGTCGATTGGCTGGGCCGACCAGAGACGCAGCGTGTTGACACGTTTGCCGCGCCAGCCGACGGCCGGCGTGTCATAGGCCATGGCGATGACGCGTTCGGCCGGCTTCCAGACGTAGCGCGGCGTCTCGTCGTAACCGCCGACCGTTTCGACCGCGCCGCCGTAGCCGATCTCGTAGGAGCTCTCGCGGCGTTCGAATTCCCAGGGGTTGCCGTGGGCGAGCCAGCTTTCCGGAAGCTCGACCTGCCAGCCGTCGGCCATCTGCTGGCGGAACAGGCCGTGGACGTAGCGAATGCCGTAGCCATAGGCGGGAATATCGACGGTCGCCATGCTCTCCATGAAACAGGCGGCGAGGCGGCCGAGACCGCCATTGCCGAGTGCGGCGTCCGGCTCCAGCACGGCGATCACGTCGATATCGACACCGAGCGAGGACAGCGCGTCGCGGATTTCCTGCATCAGCCCCATGTTGCTGACGGCGTCGCGCATCAGACGGCCGATCAGGAATTCGAGCGACAGATAATAAACGCGCTTGCCGCCGGTCCGATAGACCTTGCGGGTCGACTCCATCCAGGTGTCGATGATGCGGTCGCGCACAACCAGGATCGTGGCGGTCAGCCAGTCGTGCGGCTTGGCGACTTTCGCGTCCTTGCCGATACGGTAGGTCAGGCGCTCGATGATCTCTTCCGCCATGATCTCGGGACGGGAGCTGCGGGGGGCCGGCTGAGGAATTTCGACCGGAGAAGACGTGTTGTTCATATGTCGCCAACTTTCTGGGGAGCGGGAGGAAGGGCGTCCGATTCAGTCCATCTGGCATGATGTATAGAACCAGTTTATGCACCGTTATGACACTGTGCAATGACCGATTTATCTTTGCGTGTATCGCTCCGACGTGACCAACGAAAAACGCCCCGCCGGTGAGGGCGAGGCGTCTTTGCAGCCTTTCTGGAAGGCCGGTTCAGTTGGTCAGGCGGGTTCCGGTCTGAGCAGCCTTGCGAGCGATCTCGCCGAAGGTTTTCACAAGGGTCGTCATGTCAGTCGGCTCGTAATAATATCCGGGGCCGCTGGCGCAGTAGTTCAGCAGACTCTTGCCCTTGTCCGGCGCCATGAAGGCGATCGTGTAGATCCTGATGCCCTTTCCCATCTCCTCTTCCGTGAGCTGCTTCCCTTCCTTCAGCTTCAGCTTTGCGGCATCCGTCAGACCGTCGCTTTTCGCGTTCAGGCAGAGGTCGCGGACTTTGGTGTCGATCGTCGAGTTCCAGGTCCCGCTGTAGCCGGTCATCTCGCCGTCGGTCATGAGCACGATGAAACGCTCGAAATTCGTGTTGCCAACGGCGTCATGAGCGGCCTTCTCGGTGACGTTCGCCTTTTTCAATGCAGCATAGGCATTGGCCATGGCGCCGCTGGCATCGGTGCCGCCCTGAGGAACATCCGGCAGGTCGTTGACGTAGTCGATGACATTATCCATGCCCCAGGCCATTCTTTCTTCCGCCTTGGTCTCATGGGTGTAGGAATCGGCACCGATCCGGATCAATTTCCTGGTCGGATCGGCTGTTTCCAGCTCCTCAAACATCACCCCTGCAGCAGCCTTGAGAGACTCCATTTTTGTCAGATAGTTGGGGACATCCTTGTAGCAGGTCTGATTGTTATTCCTGCCGCACTTATAGGATTGCTGTATGGTCGGCTGGGCGGAATTGATCGTCGTCGTGTCCCAGGCCATCGAGCCGGATTCGTCGAGCGCCAGATACATGGAGAGGGCGTTGCCTTCGCGGCCGCTCGCGGCGACGCTTTCGACGCTGACGCGCATGGTCCGGAAGCCGAGAAGCGAGGTCAGGCCACTGAGCGGCACATCGTAGCTCGACTTCATGCGGACCTCGTAGCTGGCAGCCGTGGTGGAGCTGCCCGAGGAGGTTACCAACGTCTGGGTGTTCGCCCTGAGCTTGGCCTCTTCCGCAGCCAGCTGCTCAGCGGAAAGGCCGGAATTCTTGAGCTCCTCCATCTTCTGGGCGATATACATATCGGTACCGAGCTTCTGGGCTTCCGCCGTGGTCATGGTGCCCTTGTCGGCCATCGCGGCAGCCGCGGCGAGAGTGGCGCTGTCTGCCAGCGCCTGGAGCTGATTTTTTTGATCCATCGCCTGTGTCAGATCGACCGCGACGCCGCCGACTGCCAGCAGGACGGGAAGCATGGCAGCTGTCATGATACCGAAATTGCCGGCGCGGTCCTGTGCCAGCCGCGCAAAAAGTGTGTGCTTCATCATAGCCCCCAGAGTTCAATTCATTTGAACATCTCTGGTGTATTCCTGGCGGGTATAGGAAGGCCTAAACCATTCGCTGCAATTTTACCGAATGCCAGGAATCAGCGCCAAAACGGAGCGGGATGTCACGATTTCAGCGGAATGACGTCCACCGCCTGCACGGCGTTCTGGTTTCCGTAACCTTTGAGCACGCCGATCACCGGGGCGACGTCGGAATAGTCGCGGCCATAACCGACGACGATATGGTCGCTGCCGGCTGGAATGTTGTTGGTCGGATCGAGTTCGACATAACCCATGGTCTCGCCGCACCAGACCCGCACCCAGGCATGCATTGCGTCGGCGCCTTCGAGGCGTTCCTTGCCCGGCGGCGGAATGGTGCGCAGAAAGCCGCTGACATAACCGGCCGGAATGCCGAGGCTGCGCAGCGCCACGATCATGATATGGGCGAAATCCTGGCACACGCCGCGCTTCAGCCGGAAGGCCTCCTTCGGCGTCGTATCGACCTCGGTCGCCTTGGCGTCGTAGGTGAAGTCCTTGTGGATGCGGGCGCAGATGCCGAGCGCGATCTCCAGCACGGTCTGGCCCGGCTTGACGATCTCGCGGGCATAGGCGGCGATCAGCGGCTCCTCGGCAAGGCGCGGGCTCGGCGCGGTCAGGTGATGCGGGGAGGCGGCATCGACCGACCAGAAATCCGCCAGTTCGTCGCCGAGCGTCGCCAGTTCCGGCGACAGGTCCGCCGTCATCGAGGTGGGTTCCACCATGACGCGGGCCTGCATGCGGATGTCGAGCGTTTCGTGCGGCGCGCGCAATAGCACGGAGGTCGCCTGCTGGCCGAAGAAATCGATGAAGGTGGTCCGCTCATCGGCATGCGGGCCGACGGTGATCGAGCCGGCGATCAGCCGCTGCCGGTCGGGCAGGGACAGCGGCAGGAGGCGGATCACATGGCGGGCGCCCGAGGCCGGCACGTCGTAGGTATAACCCATGTGGAGGGAGAGGTCGTAAAGCATCAGCTGAAATAAGTCTGGCCGAGGATATCGGACAGCTTCTCCATCTCCAGTTCGATCTTCTCGTAGGTATCGTCGCTCATGGCCTCCGGCGTCATGACCGCAAGGCCGGAATGCAGCCGCATCGCCTCGCGGTAGAAGGGCGACATCTGGCCGTTGACGAAGGCGTTCGGCAATTGCTCCACCTCGGTGCGGATTTCGTTCAGCTGGAACAGGATCGAGCGCGGGTTCAGGGGGTCGAGCGCCAGGAGGTCGGCGACCGTCAGCCTTGCCGTGGCGACGTTGTAGCGGCGGCGGTGGGTCATGACGCTGTCGCCGATCTCGAGCAGCATGTCGAGCGAGCCGTCCGGCGCGTCCGGGCCTGACATGTGGCCGAGCAGCCGGGTCATGTGCATGCCGCGCTCCAGGTGGCGGCCGATCGACAGGAAACGCCAGCCGGTGAAACGGTACATGTTTTCATGCACCAGACCGGCAAAGCCGGCGAGCTTGCGCAGCAGCACGGTCATCGCATGCGAGGCATCGTCGCCCGCATGCACGGTATCGTGGAAGCGGCGGGCGGTCTTGGCAAGGTCGGTCAGCGCCAGCCAGCCGTCCGGCGAGAAACGGTCGCGGATGTTGCTCGCCGAATAGATGGCGCTGTCGATGTTGCGCAGAAGCGATGCCGGCACCGCCTTGGTCATTTCGACATCGATGCCCTTCAGGTAGCGGGTGACATCGGCAAGAAGCGGTGCGTTCGGATCGGCAGACTCGGCATAGCGCAGATGCCAGGCGCGCAGAATGCGCAGGGCGCCTTCGGCCCGCTCGATATACCGGCCGAGCCAGTAGAGATTGTCGGCGGCGCGGCTCGGCAGGCTGCCGGGCATGTTGCGGGTGAAACTTTCCTCGGGCGGCAGGAGCGTCGCCCTTGTGACCGGCTTGTCGCTGACGATCCAGACGTCGGCGGCGGCCCCGCCCGCCTGCATGGCGATCGCCGCCACGTCGTCGCCGGCGCCGATGCGGGCAAAGCCGCCCGGCATGATCTGCCAGCCGTGTTCGGTGCGGGCGGCAAAGACGCGCAGCGACATCGGCCGCGGAGTGAGCTTGCCGTTGACGTAGGCGGGCGTGGTCGAAAGCGTCACCACCTCCTGGCCGACCAGCTTGGCGCCTTCGGTCGCAAGCCAGTCGCCGACGGTGTCCCTCGCCGTCTTGCGCAGCGACGAACCGAGCACCGACTGGCCGTTGTCGTCGAAGAAGGGCAGCCGTGAATAGGCCGGCCCGATGACCATGCGCTCGATATTCTTCGCAACGTGCTCGCGTTCCTTTTTCTGCCCGCACCACCAGGTGGCGATCGAGGGCATGATCAGGTCCTCGCCGATCAGCCGCCGACAGACAGTCGGTGCGAAGGCCAGCAGCGCGCGGGTCTCGAGAATGCCGGAGCCGAGCGCGTTGACGAAGGTGAGCGCGCCGGCGCGCAGCGCCTGGACCATGCCGGGGGTGCCGATATGGGAGTGCTGGTTCAGTTCGAGCGGATCGGCGTAGGCCGCGTCGAGGCGGCGCCAGAGCACGCCGACGGGCTTGAGGCCGGCCACGGTGCGGACCATGACGCGGTCGTTGACGACGGTAAGGTCCTCGCCTTCGAGGAGCATGAAGCCGAGGTAGCGGGCGATGTAGGCGTGCTCGAAATAGGTCTCGTTGGCGGGGCCGGGCGAAAGGACCGCGATGCGATCCTCCGGGTTCTGCTTGTGGGATTGCAGCGCATCGCGGAAGGCGCCGAAGAAGGAGGCGAGGCGGTGGACATGCGATTCGGCATAGATGTCCGAAAAGGCGCGGGTGGTGGCGACGCGGTTTTCCAGCGCGAAACCGGCGCCCGACGGCGCCTGGGTGCGGTCGGCAAGCACCCACCAGTTGCCGTCTGGGCCGCGACCGATCTCGAACGAACAGAAATGCAGGTAATGGCCGCCGACCGGCTTGACGCCCACCAGCGGGCGGAGGAATTCGGCGTTTCCGGCAATCAGCGCCGGCGGCAGGAAACCCTCCTGCACCAGCTTGTTGTCGCCGTAGATATCGGCGATCAGCGCTTCCAGGAGATCGGCGCGCTGGGTCAGGCCCTTGCAGACGGTCTCCCATTCCTTGCCGTCGATGAGGACCGGCACGTGGCTGATCGGCCAGTTGCGCTCGCCGCTGCCCTGGGCGCCGTAGGTGCGGTAGAAGACGCCCGCGTCGCGCAGGTAACGGTCGGCGCGGGCGAAACGCTCGCGGCGCTCGTGCTCGGTCATGCGGCCGAGGTGGGAGATCAGGTTGCGCCAGACCGGCCGGATCTGCCCCTTCGCGTCGAGCATCTCGTCGGCGACGCCCGGGAGTGCGGCATAACCGAGGAGGGGATCGCCAGCGATCCCCTCTTTTGCCTTGCGTTCGGTTGCCGGTGCCTTGGACATCGACTTCTTCAGACTCCTTGCGGCCGGCGCAGATCGAGCGTCAGCGGAAATTCGGGCGAGGGCGTTTCGGCCAGAAGCGTATAGCCACCTGCCGTATGCCCCCACGGCTCGAACCGGGCGAGGCGGCGTGCTTCCGCCTCGTTGCCGTTGACCGGGAAGGTGTCATAACTACGCCCGCCCGGATGGGCAACGTGATAGATGCAGCCGCCGATCGAACGGCCGGACCATGTATCATATATGTCGAACGTGAGCGGCGTATTAACCGGCAGGACCGGGTGCAGGCCGGCGGACGGCTGCCAGGCCTTGAAGCGGACGCCGGCAACCGAGACGCCGGACGTGCCGGTGGCCTTGAGCGGCACGGCGCGGCCGTTGCAGGCGACGGTATAGCGGGCCGGGTTGGTGCTTTCGAGCCGGACCTGGAGGCGCTCCACCGACGAATCGACGTAACGCACGGTGCCGCCGATCGCACCCTGCTCGCCCATCACGTGCCATGGTTCGAGTGCCTGGCGGAGTTCGAGCCTAGAGCCTTCGTATTCGACCTCGCCGAAGAAGGGGAAGCGGAATTCGAGCTGCGCCTCGAACCATTCGGGGCGAAGGTCAAAGCCGTTTTCGCGCAGGTCCTGCAGCACGTCCATGAAGTCGGCCCAGACGAAATGCGGCAGCATGAAGCGGTCGGCGAGTGCCGTACCCCAGCGGACGAACCGGCCTTGCAGCGGGTTTTTCCAGAACCTTGCGATCAGCGCCCGGACCAGCAATTGCTGGGCAAGCGACATGCGCGCATTCGGCGGCATTTCGAAACCACGGAACTCGACGAGGCCGAGCCGCCCGGTCGGGCCGTCCGGCGAGAACAGCTTATCGATGCAGATTTCCGAGCGGTGGGTGTTGCCGGTGACGTCGGTCAGGAGGTTGCGGAACAGGCGATCGACCAGCCACGGTAGCGGGGGCGCGCCCTGGCCGGGGGCCGGAACCTGGGCAAGCGCGATCTCCAGCTCGTACATCGAATCGTGGCGGGCCTCGTCGATGCGCGGCGCCTGGGAGGTCGGGCCGATGAACAGGCCGGAGAACAGGTAGGAGAGCGACGGATGGCGCTGCCAGTGCAGGACCAGGCTCTTCAACAGGTCGGGGCGGCGCAGGAACGGGCTGTCGTTCGGATTGGCGCCGCCGACCACGACATGGTTGCCGCCGCCGGTGCCGGTGTGGCGGCCGTCGATCATGAACTTGTCGGCGCCGAGGCGGCTCTGGCGGGCCTCCTCGTAGATGGCGGTGGTGGTCGCGACCGTCTCCTTCCAGCTTGCGGCCGGATGGATGTTGACCTCGATGACGCCGGGATCGGGCGCGACGCGGATGACGTTGATGCGCTCGTCGTGGGGTGGCGCATAACCTTCGATATGGACGGGAAGGCCGATGGCGGCGGCCGCGTTTTCGGCAGCGGCGATCAGTTCGAGATAGTCCTCGATCTTTTCGACCGGCGGCATGAAGACGCAAAGGCGGCCGTCGCGCGGTTCCACCGAGATCGCGGTGCGCACCGCGCCGCCGATCTCGCCGATGGTCTGTTCGACGCGGCCGGGATTGGCCGCATCGCCCGCCTTGAAGGATGATTCCGGCATGGCGCGGCCGGCCGGTATGATCGATTCCGGCAGCGGGTTACGCGGTATCGAAGGGTCGGCCTCGTGGATATAGGGAAACTGCGACGGCGGAACGTAGGGCAGCGTTCCGAGCGGCAGGCGGTAACCGACCGGGCTGTCGCCGGGGACGAGGAAGATGCGGCCGCGGCGGGTGCGCCATTTCTCGCTGACCCAGCGCCTTGCGCCGGAGCTTCCCGTGGCCTGGGCATTCCAGGCCTGGACGGGGAGAATATAACCGCTCGGGCGCGTCAGGCCGCGTTCGAAAACGCGGGCGATGCGGTTGCGTTCCTCGGGATCCTTGAGCTTGGAATTGGAGGGATCGACGTTTTCCGGCAGGCTGCCTTCGCGGATGATCCACTCGGCGGGGTCCTCGTAGGCGGGGACGACCATGTCGGGTGCGATGCCGAGTTCGCCGGCGAGCGCCGTCAGGAGTTTCTCCGCATCGTCCTCGCCGACGCCGTAGCTCTGGCCTTCCTCGGCGACGAGGTCCGGATTGCTCCAGATCGGCCGCTCGTCCTTGCGCCAGTAGAGGGAGAAGGTCCAGCGCGGCAGGCTTTCGCCCGGATACCACTTGCCCTGGCCATAATGCAGGAAACCGCCCGGCGCAAAACGCTCGCGCAGCCTGCGGATCAGGATATCGGCCTTTTCGCGCTTGGTGGGGCCGACGGCATCGGTGTTCCATTCGCCGGATTCGAAATCGTCGATCGACACGAAGGTCGGTTCGCCGCCCATGGTCAGGCGCACGTCCTGCGCCTTGAGGACGCGATCGACCTGGTCGCCGAGCTTGTCGAGCGCGTCCCAGGATTCGTCCGAAAAAGGCTTGGTGATGCGAGGATGTTCAGCGACGCGGCTGACCTTCATGTCGAAGGCGAAGGAAGTTTCCGCTTCGCCGAAATAACCGCCGGAGATCGGCGCGGCATTGCGGAAATGCGGGGTCGCGGCGAGCGGAATATGGCTTTCGCCGGTCAAAAGCCCGGAGGTCGGGTCGAGGCCGACCCAGCCGGCGCCGGGGAGATAGACTTCCGCCCAGGCATGCAGGTCGGTGAAATCGACTTCGGTGCCGGAGGGGCCGTCGAGCGCCTTGAGGTCCGGTGTCAGTTGGATCAGGTAGCCGGAGACGAAGCGGGCGGCGAGGCCGAGATGGCGCAGGATCTGGACGAGCAGCCAGCTGGTGTCGCGGCAGGAGCCCATGGCCGAGGTGAGGGTCTGTTCCGGTGTCTGCACGCCGGGCTCCATGCGGATGACGTAACCGATCGCCTGCTGCAGGCGGGCGTTGATGCCGACGATCATGTCGACCGTCGGCTGGTCCGGGGACATGTCGAAGGTTTTCAGGTAATCGACCAGCGCCGGTTCCGGCGGCTCCGGCACCATGTAGATCGACAGGTCCTCGACCAGCTCCGGCGGATAGCTGAACGGCCATTTCATCGCATCTTCTTCGACGAAGAAGTCGAAGGGATTGTAGACCGTCATGTCGGCGACGAGATCGACCTCGATCTTGAACTCGGTGACCGGGTCCGGAAACACGAAGCGGGCGAGGTAATTGCCGTAGGGATCCTGCTGCAGGTTCACGAAATGGTTGGAGGGCGTCACCTTCAGCGAATGGCTGATCACCTTGGTGCGCGAATGGGCGGCCGGTTTGAGGCGGATGATCTGCGGTCCGAGACGGACGGGCTTGTCGTACATGTAATGGGTAAGGTGGTAGATACTTGCCTTGATCGACATACTGCCCCTTGCCGGCCGTTTTACCGGGCCGATCGATGATCGTTGCAAGGATTTTGTGCAATGCACGAGAATAAAGCAAGGCGGAATCCAAGCTTATACCGCACACGCGAGATAACCGGCCTTATTCCTCAATCCAGCGTGCGGCGGAAACGGCGGACTGCGATCAGCATGGCGACGGCCATCAGGCCGGCGAGCGCCAGCGTGTCATAGGCCAATGTCTCGATGCTGGCACCCTTCAGCATTACCGCCCGGACGATGCGGATATAGTGGGTGAGCGGCAGCGCCTCGCCGATCCACTGGGCCCAGTTGGGCATGCCGGCGAAGGGAAACATGAAGCCGGAGAGAAGAATGTTCGGCAGGAAGAACATCATCGCCATCTGCATCGCCTGAAGCTGGTTCGCCGCAACCGTCGAGAACGTGTAGCCGATCGACAGGTTGGTGACGACGAAGAGCGAGGTCGCCGCCGCGAGCGACAGGGGATCGCCGAGGACCGGTACGCGAAAAACGAGGATGCCGACGCCGATGATGACGAGCGCCTGGATGAGGCCGATCAGCACGTAAGGAGCGATCTTGCCGAGCATGATCTCCAAGGGCTTGATCGGCATCGAGAGCAGGTTCTCCATCGTACCGCGCTCCGCCTCGCGGGTGACGGAAAGGGCGGTGAAGATCAGAAGCGTCATCGTCAGGATCGTGCCGAGCAGGCCGGGGACGATGTTCAACGTCGAAGAGCCGGCCGGATTGTAGCGGCGGTGCTGGATGATCTGGAAGGCGGGTTTCACCGGCTCGGCGAAGGCGACCTGGCGGTCGTTTTCAAGCGCGGTCGAGATGATGCCGGAGAGAGAGCCGAGCGCGGAACTGGCGGCGACCGGGTCTGTGGCGTCGGCTGCGACCAGAAGCGAGGGCGAATCGCCGCGGCGCAGCGACCGTTCGAAACCTTCGGGGATTTCGACGACGAACAGGGCTTCGCCGGACTGCAACAGGGCATCCATGTCCTCGGCGCGGGTGACTACGGTCTTCACCTCGAAAAAATCGGTGTTTTTCAGCGCCGCGAGGATGGAGCGGCCGACATCGGTGTTTTCGCGCATCAGCACGGCAGTCGGCAGGTTGTGGGGCGTCGTATTGATCGCAAAGCCGAACAGGAAAAGCTGCATGATCGGCAGCATGACCATGGTCGCGAGCGTGATGCGGTCGCGGGTCATCTGGATGAATTCCTTGACGGTCATCGCCCAGAAGCGGCCGAAGGAGCCGCCATTGCCGTTTGTGCTGCCGGGAGCCGTGGTCATTGGAAATTGTCCTCCGAACGGCGCATCAGGTCGATGAAGGCGTCTTCGAGCGTCGGTTCGCCCTTTTCCCATTTGAGACCGGGTTTTTCGCGGTAAGGCGCGATCGCCTTTTCCAGCGCCTCCGCATCGCGGCCGGCGACGTGCAGGCTGGTGCCGAAGGGGGCGATCATGTCGATGCCGGGCTGGTTTTCGAGCTCGGCCTGGAGATGGTGCACGTCCGGGCCGGAGGCGGTGAAGGTAACGAGGCCGGTGCCGGCGATCACCTCGTCCACCGTGCCTTCGGCGAGCAGCTTTCCATAGGCGATATAGGCGATCTCGTGGCAGCGCTCGGCCTCGTCCATGTAATGGGTGGAGACGAGCACCGAGAGGCCATCGGCCGCCAGCGCGTGGATCTCGTTCCAGAAGTCGCGGCGGGCCTTCGGGTCGACGCCGGCGGTCGGTTCGTCGAGGAGGAGAAGTGCGGGTTCGGGCAGGATGCAGGCGCCGAGCGCGAGGCGCTGCTTCCAGCCGCCGGACAGCTCGCCGGCCAGTTGCTTCTCGCGACCCTTGAGGCCGAGGCGTTCGATTGCCGCGCTCGCCTTGCCGCGCGGATCGGGCAGGCCGTAGACGCGGGCGACGAATTCGAGGTTTTCGCGGATCGACAGGTCCTGGTAGAGCGAAAATTTCTGGGTCATGTAGCCGACCCGGCGGCGGATGCGGTCGCTTTCGGTGAGAATGTCGAAGCCGAGGCAGGTGCCGTCGCCGCTGTCGGGCGTCAGGAGGCCGCAGAGCATGCGGATGGTGGTGGTCTTGCCGGAGCCGTTGGGGCCGAGAAAGCCGTGGATGCGGCCTTTCTTTACCGACATGGAGACATCGTCGACCACCTTGCGGCCGCCAAAACTCTTGGTGAGGTGGTGGACATCGATCACCGTTTCGGGGGCATCGACTTCGTAGGTTTCGGCGGCGGTCATCGGCGTGGTCCTGGCAGGACATCGACCGGCTGGCCGGGGCGGAGCGCCTTCGGATCGGACGGGATCGCCTCGACGCGGTAGACGAGTTTTGCGCGCTCTTCGAGGCTGTAGATTTCCGGCGGCGTGTATTCCGCGTTCCTGGCGATGAAGCTGACCCTGGCATCGACCGGCCGGCAGGCGTCACAGGCGACGCGGACCGGCTGGCCGAGCGACAGCATGGCGATTTGGGTTTCGGGGACGAAGAAGCGGATTCGGACGTTTTCCGGCGGCAGGAGGGCCACGATCGGGCGGCCCGCGGGGACGATTTCGCCGCTTCTGTAATAGAGCGTTTCGATGCTGCCCGCGGCCGGCGCTGAAACCGAGCGGCGGGCAAGCGCTGCCTCGGCCGAAGCGAGATCAGCCTTGGCGGCCGCGACGGATTCCTCTGTCTGTCGCAACGTCTCACCACGAGCGGGAAGGGCGGCGAGGATGATCTGGCTGCGGATATTCTCGAGGGCGGCGCGGTTGGCGGCCTCGGTCGCGGTGGCGGTATCGAGATTGGCGCGGGTCGCAGTGCCGCGCTCGACGAGAACCCGGGTGCGGTCGAGATCCTGTTCGGCAAGCTCCAGCCGGGCAGCGGCTTCCCGTTCTGAGGCGCGCAGCACGTCTATCTCTTCGGGGCGCTTCTGGGCGGCCTGCGCCAGGTCCAGTTCGGCCCGGGAGCGTGCAAGCGACGCGCGGGCCGCGGCGACGGCGGCCTCTTCGCTCAAAGAGTCCAGCCTGAAGAGCGACGCGCCGGCTGCGATCGTTGCGCCTTCGGTAATATCCACCTGGGTGAGCCGGCCGGCACTTTCGGCACCGATGAACAGCATGTCTGCTTCGACCCAGCCCTGGTAGGGACGCGGCGGCTTGTCGGCGAAGAGGAAGGGCAGGGCGGCAAGGGCGGCGGCCGCCAGAATCGCGATGATGAGGATGCGCTTCACTTCGCACCTCCTTCCGGCACGAACAGGGTTTCGAGAAAAGCATCGAACAGATTTTGCGTGTCGAGATGTTCGTAGGCCTCGAACAGTGTCGTCCAGACGATCGACAGCAGCGCCGGGGCGATGACGATCTGCGGGATCTCGGCCAGCGCCGGATTGCGCAGGTCGCCGCGGTCGGCCGCCCGTTTCAACAGGATGCGCAGCACGCCAAGACCCTTGGAGATGATTTCACGGTGGTAGAATTCGGTAACGGCGGGGAACATCGGGCCCTCGGCGAGGATCAGCCGCAGAAGATGGCGGCGGTCGGTCTCCAGCACCTCGCGCTTGAAAAGAGCGTAGAACATCGAAACGGCGAAACGCGGCGGGATCGCATCGTTGGCGACCAGCCCCTCGATCTCTCCGAGGATGGGCGAGGCGATGCCGGAGACAAGTTCGGTGAACAGCGCCTCCTTGTCCGGGAAATGCAGGTAGACGGTGCCCTTGGCGATGCCGGCACGGGCCGCGACATCCTCCATGCGGGTGGCGGCGAAGCCGCGCTCGGAAAAGCAGGCGAAGGCTGCGGCCAGGATTTCGGCCCGGCGCTGCTGCGGATCGCGTTTTTCCCTTTTTCTCTCGGCCATCGTATATTCTCAATTATGACTGACTGGTCGGTCATTAACATTTGGCTGCAAAACTTTCAAGAGGTTTTGGAAAAAGTGAACAGAGGAGGTGGGCGTCTGACGAACATTGCCGGGCGGTTTTTCGGTGGTGTTTGGCGGCGCGGACGTTCCGGATGAATCTCACGAAGACGTTGGATGCATCCGGCTGGTTCGACCCCCATATAAACCAAACGGGACCCTTGAAGCTGCATAAGCCGCAAACGCATGCTAAGTTGGGGGTGACGAGGGTGATTGTAGGAGTCGCAGTAGATGTTGCAGAATTCCGAAGGTGTAGTGCCGGCCTTCGAACTTTCCCTGGGTGGTCAGCTCCGCATGATGGGCAAGGCATTCTGGGATGCGCCGGTGCGCAATCGCGTCGTTGTGCTGACTGCGGCATTGCTCGTCGTCATCTTCGCAACGACCTATGCGACATACCGGCTGAACGAGTGGAACGGGCCGTTCTACGACGCGCTGGAACGCCGCGACATGCCGGAATTTCTGAACCAACTCGTCGTGTTTGGCATTATCGCCTTTTCGCTGACGCTCTTGAACGTCATCCAGCAGTGGCTGAACCAGATCACCGCCCTGCGGATGCGCGAGGGGTTGGCACGCGACCTCGCCGATGTCTGGCTGAAGCCTGGCCGGGCCCTCAAGCTCGCCGGGGCCGGCGCGATCGCCAGTAACCCCGACCAGCGGCTGCACGAGGACACGCGCATCCTGGCGGAAAACACCACGGCGCTGGCGATCGGGCTCGTCAACTCGACGATCCTGCTCGCAAGCTTCATTGGCGTGCTCTGGGCGATTTCGTCGGATTTCGTCTTCCATTTCGGCGGCCGCACCATTTCGATCCCCGGCTACATGGTGTGGACGACTATCCTCTATGCGCTGCTGGGCTCTGTGCTCAGTAACGTGGTCGGCAACCTGCTGCCGCGGCTGAACGCCGAGCGTTATGCCCGGGAAGCGGACCTGCGCGCAGCCCTGGTGCGCGCCAACGAGAACTTGAAGCCGATCGCGCTGGCGCGCGGCGAGGCGAACGAGCTCACCCGTGTGCATTTCGCGATCGACGGGGTGCTGGGCATGCTGCGAAAGCTCGCCTGGGCGCTCGCCAACCTCACCTGGGTCTCCGCCGGCTTCGGCTGGCTGGCGCTGGTGGCGCCGATCATCATCGCGTCGCCGATGTATTTTTCCGGCGAACTCTCCTTCGGCGGGCTGATGATGGCGGTCGGCGCCTTCAACCAGGTCAACCAGGCGCTTCGCTGGTATGTCGTCAATTTCAGCGTCATCGCCGACTGGCGGGCGACGCTGAACCGGGTCTCGTCCTTCCGCCACGCACTGCTGACCATGGATAGTCTGGCCAAGGAGGGCGAGGTGATCGCCTATCGCGAAGCGCCGGCCGGCGAGGGCATCAGCCTTTGCGGCGTCGCCGTTTACGGTGCGCCCGAGCAGGGCGCGGCGGGGCACGGGGTGCGCGTGGTGGAGGGCGATTGCGGCATCGAGCCGGGCGAGCGGGTGATGATCAACGGCGATCCGGGCGCCGACCGGCATCTGTTCTTCCAGGCGCTGGCCGGCATCTGGCCCTGGGGGCGCGGTGAGATCGGTCTGCCGCCGGTGGACAGTATGATCCTGATGCCGCAGGACGGATACCTGCCGACGGCGACGCTGCGCGAGGTGATGACCTCTCCCGCCGGGCTGAACGGCGCCGATGACAACGCGCTGGCACAAGCCCTCGAAAAGGTCGGGCTCGGTCGTCTCGTGGGCAGGCTGGACGAGGTCGAGCGCTGGGACCGGCTGCTCGACAAGGACGAGGAGGCGGCGCTCGCGATCGCCAACGCGATGCTGCGCAAGCCGGACTGGCTGATCATGGACGACGTGCTGGAAGGCCTGGAGCCGGAAACCCAGGAGCGACTGCTGAACGTGCTCGGCCGTCTCGAAGGCGTGACGCTCATCTATATCGGCCGTTCGGAAGAGTTCCGGGCCAAATTCTCGCCGCGCCTCTTCCACCTCTCGCCGCTTCACGCGCATGCGAAGAAGAAAAAGGAAGATGCGTGAAATGAGCAGGCATATGGCTCCGGCCAAGACAGGGCAATGCATCGTCTGCGGCCGCACTTTCCCGCTTTCGAAAATGCACAAGGCCGGGTACCTGCGGCCGCATTTCCTGGCAATGGTCGCCGAGGAGGTCGAGGACTGCACCGCCGACAGCTATATCTGCGACGAGGATCTCGGCCGCTACCGTCGCCGTTACGTGGAAAAGCTGCTCGACGAGGAGCGCGGCGAGCTTTCCGATCTCGACAGGCGCGTGCTCGACAGTTTCGAGAAGGGCGCCTCGACGGTCCAGACGAGCGCCACCGATCTGCTCGAGCGCAATCCCACCTTCGGCGAGAGGATTGCCGACAAGGTCGCCACCTTCGGCGGCTCATGGACGTTCATCCTGAGTTTCCTTGGCGTGCTGGTCGTGTGGATGGGGATCAATGTCGTCGGCCTGTTCGCCCAGCCTTTCGACCCCTATCCGTTCATCCTGCTCAACCTGGTGCTTTCCTGCCTTGCCGCGCTGCAGGCGCCGGTCATCATGATGAGCCAGCGGCGGCAGGAGCAAAAGGACCGGCTGCGCTCCGAGAACGACTACATGATCAACCTGCGCGCCGAGCTCGAAATCCGCCAGCTCCACGAAAAGATCGACCACCAGATGGCGCATCAATGGGAGCGGCTGGCAGAAATGCAGCAGATCCAGATCGAGCTTCTGGAACGGCGTGGCGGCGGGCGGGGTCCGAACTAGGTCCGCCCCCTACGGCCGACGAGGACGGCTGTAGCGCCGGCGGCAATTTTGGCGGAATTCCCCGGCTTTTTGAGTGTTTACTGCACCTATTCTTAAAGGGCTGCGTGCTAAACGGATTTTCGCCGCTGGTTGAAGCATCTGCGGTCCCCATCTTTTTAGGATTCACAGATGAAAAAAGCTCTCCTCATTGCCATGCTCGTTATGGCCGCTCCCATGCTGGCCCAGGCGAAAACACTCAAGTTCCCGAGCGACGCTCCGATCGCGAGCATCAAGATCCCCGACAGCTGGAACCCGAAGGAAACCGACACCGGCGTCGATGCCACGTCAAGTGACGATGCCGTCTATCTTTCCGCCGATGTCGCGGAGCTGAAGTCGATGGACAAGACCGTTTCGGAGGCCATCGACTTCCTGAAGGAGGTTGGCGTCACCGTCGATCCCAAGACGCTGAAGGAAACTCCGGTTGAGGAGTTCAACGGCATGCAGATGACCACGCTCGACTGGGACGGCAAGGACGAGAACGGCCCGGTGAGCGTCGGGCTTGCACTGATCCAGACGTCGCCGACCAAGGGCCTTGTCGTCACCTATTGGGGAACCAAGGGCGACGAGGAAAAGCACCAGAAGGAACTGGTCGACATCCTGTTGTCGATCAAGCCGATCGTAAAGTGATACCGAAAGCGGCGGTGGTTGTTTCCGCCGCCGCTTCGATGCCGTCGGACCGAGTGGTCGAAAAGTCAGCCGATGAAATCGCTGACGATGCGGGCGACCTGTTCCGGCATTTCGAGTTGCAGCATGTGGCCGCTCGGCACTTCCATGGATGCCCAGGACGGATCGGCGCTGACCCGGGCGTAGATGCCGGAGAAGATTTTCGACTGGTCGATATTGGCCGAGACGTAAAGCCTTTTCGTGATCTTCCGATAATCACCCGACAGCTTGATCTTCTGGATCATCGTCGCAAACGGCTGCGGCGAGCGGCTGGTCATGTAATGGCGCAGATGTTCCGGCACGCGGGTCGCGTGACGGGCAGGGGGCGGCACCGCGACGCCGCCGAGTTCGCCGGCCATGGCGAGGTTGGCCATCGCCACTTCCGGACCGAGCAGATCGAGCGCCGACTGGCCGTTTTCCGGCAGGAAAGCGTCGAGATAGGTCAGCGTGCGGATGCGGGTTGCGAAACGATCGGCGACACCTGTGATCACAATGCCGCCATAGGAATGGCCGACGAGGTCGAATTCCTCCAGGCCTTCCGCGTCGACAAGGCCGCAGACATCACCGATATGGGTGTCGAGATTGATGGCGCCCGAAAAGAGGTGGCTGCGCTCGCCAAGCCCGGTGAGGCTCGGCACGAAGACCTGATGGCCCATGCTCCGAAGACTATCGGCGACCGGCGTCCAGCTGGCGCTCGATCCCCAGGCTCCCTGCACTAGAACGATTTTGCGGCTGGCCATTCATCCCCTCCCGTCTGAACGATGCCGGTTGTTTCCCATCCGGGTCGGGTGGAGTCAATGCGACAGGCGGGGGGACAGATTTGGCGGAGTACGGCTGTTCAGTCGTTCTTCCAAGTGAGGCGGAAGACGCGGAGCCAGTTGTCCAGGGCGAATTTTCTCAAGGTCGGCTCGTCAAAACCGGCCTTGCGCATGGCAGCGAAGAGATGCGGCAGGCCACTTGCATCCTTGATCTCGCGGGGCACGACTGTGCCGTCGAAATCCGACCCGAGCGCCACGCGGTCCACGCCAACGCGGTCGATCAGATATCCGATGTGGGAGACAACGGTGTCGAGAGGGGTGTTATCGTCCAGATGTGCGTCGGCACGGATATCGTAGACGGCGAGGTTGAAGCCGATGACCCCGTCCGTATCGCGAATGGCATCAAGCTGCCGGTCGGTGAGGTTGCGGGTGGAGGGGCAGAGTGCATGAGCACAGGCATGCGTGGCGACGAGGGGAGCGGAGCTCAAGGCCGCCACGTCCCAGAATCCGCGCTCATTGAGATGCGAGAGGTCGATCATGATGCCGAGGGCGTTGCAGGCTCTCACCAGTTCTCTGCCGATATCCGTCAGGCCCGGGCCTGTGTCGGGAGATCTCGGATAAGCGAAGGGCACGCCGTAGCCGAATATGTTGGGGCGGCTCCAGACCGGGCCGAGAGAACGCAGGCCCGCCGTGTGCAGGATATGGAGATAGTCGAGATCGGGACCGATCGCCTCGGCGCCTTCGATATGGAGAACGACAGCGAAGGCGGATTCCGCCCGGGCGGTTTCGATGCTGCCGACATCGGTCGCGAGGCGCATCCGGCCGCTCGAGCGCCGGATCAATAGATTGATGGCGGCAAGCTGGGCGTCGATCAGCCGGCGGGCATAAGCCTCTTCCACAGCGTCGGCATAACGAACCTCATACCCGTCACTGGTGGTCGTCAGATCGTTTTCCGGCTTGCGCTCCGGATGGGCATGCAGCGCAAATAATCCGCCGACTAGGCTTCCTTCGATCGCGCGGGGAAGATCGAGATGGCCAGCCTCCGAGCGAGCGAGGAAATCGCGGCCGCCGGGTTTGTATTCCCCAATGTATTGGACCGCGTCATTGTGCCCGTCGAAGACTTCGATCCTGTCCATGTGACATCAATCCTCAAGGCATGGTGGGATATCATCTCGACGAACCGGCTGCCCGGTCGTCACACAACGGTTCATTTCCACAGTCTGATCATGGTTTTATGACGACAGGTGTGTCCTGCTACCGCCACATGCCGCGCATGCGGGCGGTGACGTCGATGCGGACCTGGTGGCGAGCCTGGCGTTCGGCGTCGGTCATCTGGGCGACGACCGGCCAGGCGGCGGTTTCGAAGAATTGCAGCAGGGTCGCCGGGATGAACCGGGTGCGGGCGGCATAGACATGGCGGTCGCCCTGCGAAGCCTGCCCGTGCACGAAGAAGCGCTGCGGCGTCATCAGGTGCAGGTGGTCCTTGGCCCGTGTCATCGCCACGTAGAGGAGGCGGCGTTCCTCTTCGATTTCGGCGGTCGAGCCGACGCCGAGGTCCGACGGAATGCAGCCATCGACGCAGTTCAAGAGGAAGACCGAGCGCCATTCCTGGCCCTTGGAGGAATGGATGGTCGAGAGGATGAGATAGTCCTCGTCGAGCAAAGGCGTGCCGGATTCGGCGCTGGTCGCATCCGGCGGGTCGAGCGTCAGCTCGGTGAGGAAACGTTCGCGCGACGTATAACCGGAGGCGATCTGTTCGAGCTGCAGCAGGTCGGCCTTGCGGGTTTCGGCATCCTCGTGGATGCGGGCAAGATGCGGCTCGTACCATTGTCGGGCGAGGCCGATTTCGGAGGGCCAGCCTTCGCCCCTGCGGACGGCGGCGAGCATGTCGACAAAGGCCGGCCAGTCCGCGCCGGAACGTGGCGGGGCGGGAATTTCCTGGAGTGCTGCGAGCGGCTCGGGATCGGCTGCAATCGCATCGAGGATCTTTCCCGCCGTCTGCGGGCCGATGCCGGGAAGAAGCTGCATCAGCCGGAAGCCGGCGACGCGGTCGCGCGGGTTCTGGGCGAAACGCAGGGCCGCCAGCATGTCCTTGACATGGGCGCTGTCCAGAAATTTCAGGCCGCCGAACTTCACGAACGGGATGTTGCGGCGGGTGAGCTCGACTTCCAGCGGGCCGGAATGATGCGAGGAGCGGAAGAGTACGGCCTGGCTCTTGAGCGCCATGCCGGTCTCGCGGTTTTCGAGGATCTTCTCGACGATGTAATTGGCCTGTTCGGTCTCGTCCTTGACGGCGACGAGGCGGGGGCGCTCCTCCGACTGGCGCTCGGTCCAGAGGTTCTTGGTGAAGCGTTCGCGGGCGAGATCGATGACGCCGTTGGCGGCGGCCAGGATCGTGTTGGTCGAGCGGTAGTTGCGGTCGAGCGTGACGATATTGGCCGGCGGATCGAACGTGTTCGGGAAGTCGAGGATGTTGCGGATCGTCGCGGCGCGGAAGGAATAGATCGACTGGGCGTCGTCGCCGACGACGGTGAGGCCAATGCCGCCGGGCTTCATCGCTATCAGGATCGACGATTGCAGGCGGTTGGTGTCTTGGTATTCGTCGACGAGCACATGGTCGAAACGTCCGCCGACATCTTCCGCGATCACCGGCTCGCTCATCATCTGCGCCCAGTAGAGCAGGAGGTCGTCGTAATCCAGCACGTTCTGGGCCTGCTTGGCTTCGACATAGGAGGCGAACAGTTCGCGGAGCTGCGGCTCCCAGGTGGAGCACCAGGGGAAATAGAGTTTCAGCACCTCGTCCAGCGGCGTTTCCGAATTCACGGCGCGGGAATAGATGGCGAGACAGGTGCCCTTGGTCGGAAAGCGGTTCTCCGTCTTCGAGAAGCCGAGTTCGTGGCGCACGAGGTTCATCAGGTCGGCGGAATCCTCCCGATCATGAATGGTGAAGTCGTGGTCGAGGCCGATCTGGTCGGCGTAGAGGCGGAGCAGCCGCGCGCCGATGCCGTGGAAGGTGCCGGCCCAGGCGAGCGCGTCGGTCATGATGCCGGCATTGGCACCGATAACCTGCGCGCAGATGCGCTCGACGCGGCGTGCCATTTCCGAAGCCGCGCGGCGGGAAAAGGTCATCAGCAGGATACGGCGCGGATCGGCGCCCGAGACGATCAGGTGCGCGACGCGATGGGCGAGCGTGTTGGTCTTGCCGGAACCGGCGCCGGCGATGACCAGCAAGGGCCCGGCCGGACCGCCTTCGGGCACGTCCGAGCCGTGCTCCACCGCACGCCGTTGTGCATCATTCAGCTTTTCCAGATAAGCAACAGCCATGCCCGTTCCCGATGTGTTCGAATTAGCCATAGCTGATTCGTGCGTCTGCGCCTGCATCCACCGGTCCGGCGTTTTTCCATCGGCATTCACGGACCTCGACATTCACGGATTTGGGAACGGGACTTAACTTGACCAACCAAGTCCTCTTTGTCTAAGAGAGCCGGGTCAAATTTTGGAGGCGATCTTGAAAACTTCATTCACCCTGGCCGCGGGCGTTGCCCTGGCCTTTTCCGTTCTCGCTCTTTCCTCGCCGGCTTCGGCACAGGTGGCCGACAGCCTCACCGTCTACAACGCCCAGCACGAAGGGCTGACCAAGGAATGGGCGAAGGCCTTCACGGAAGAGACCGGCATTGCCGTCACCATCCGCCAGGGCAGCGATCTCGAAATCGCCAACCAGATCGTTCAGGAAGGCGCCAATTCGCCGGCAGACGTGTTCCTGACCGAAAATTCGCCGGCCATGGCGCTGGTCGACGGCAAGGGCCTGTTCGCGCCGGTCGACAAGGCGACCCTCGACCAGGTTCTGCCGGGTTTTCACCCGGCCAACGGCAACTGGGTCGGTATCGCGGCCCGCTCGACCGTTTTCGTCTATGACAAGACCAAGCTGACGGAAGACAAGCTGCCGAAGTCGATGCTCGATCTCGCCAAGCCGGAATGGAAGGGCCGCTGGACGGCATCTCCGTCGGGCGCCGATTTCCAGGCGATCGTCGGTGCGCTGCTGCAGCTCAAGGGTGAAGAAGCGACCGCCGCTTGGCTGAAGGGCATGAAGGAAAATGCGACCCCGATCCGCGGCAACTCGACTGCCATGAAGGCGGTCAATGCCGGCCAGTTCGAAGGCGCGCTGATCTATCACTACTACTATTTCGGCGACGTGGCGAAGACCGGCGAGAACACCAAGAACATCGGTATGCATTATTTCAAAAACCAGGATCCGGGTGCCTTCGTGTCGATCTCGGGCGGCGGCGTCCTCGCCTCCTCCAAGCACAAGGAACAGGCGCAGGCCTTCCTGAAGTGGGTCACCGGCAAGGGCGGCCAGAAGATCCTGCGCGACGGCAACTCCTTTGAATACGCCGTCGGCAAGGGCGAGGCTTCCAACAAGATGCTGACCCCGATCGCCGACCTGGCAGCCCCGAAGGTCGAGCCCTCGACGCTGAACAACGCCAAGGTCACCGACATGATGACCGCCGCCGGCCTGCTCTAAAAAGCGGCCGATAACAGTTGCATGGAGACATCGCAGGGCGTACCTGCGATGTCTCATCTTTTCGGACCGGCAATGACTTCCACCACAGAGACCAGGATCACGATCGCGCCGCGACCCCGCCTGCCGGCTGCATCGTCCTGGACACTGACGATCGCGGTCGTGGTGGCTTTGCTGGCGCTCCTGCCGCTCGGCTTCGTGTTATGGGCAGCGGCCGTGACCGGCTGGGACATGGCTTTGCAGCTGATCTTCCGCTCGCGGGTCGGCGATCTGCTGGCCAATACCATCCTGCTCGTCGTCCTCACCATCCCGATCTGCGCGGTGCTCGGCGTCGCGCTCGCCTGGCTGACGGAACGCAGCGACCTGCCGGGCGCGCGGTTCTGGTCCTGGCTCTGCGTCACGCCGCTGGCCGTGCCCGCCTTCGTGCATTCCTATGCCTGGATCGGGCTGTGGCCCGGTTTCAACGGGCTTCCCGCCGGCGTGGCGATCTCGGTCGTCGCCTATTTTCCCTTTCTCTACCTTCCCCTGTCCGCCGCCTTCCGGCTTCTCGACCCGGCGCTGGAGGACCAGGCGGCCTCGCTGGGGCTGGCGCCCTTCGCCGTTTTCCGGCGCGTCGTGCTGCCGCAGCTTAGGCTTGCGCTGTGCGGCGGCGCACTGCTGATCGGCCTGCATCTCTTGGCCGAGTACGGGTTGTTTGCGATGATCCGCTTCGACACGTTCACGACCGCGATCCTCGACCAGTTCCAGTCGACCTATAACGGCGTTGCCGCCTATATGCTGGCGCTGGTTCTGGTGCTCTGCTGCTTCGTGCTGCTCGGCCTCGAAGCCGGCTTGCGCGGCCGCAGCCGGTATGCGCGGCTCGGGTCCGGCGTCGCCCGCCGGCCGAAGATCGCCCGGCTGGGCAAGTGGAAATACGTCGCTCTCCTCCTGCCTGCGGTGACGGCCGCGTTTGCGCTCGGCATTCCGGTGCTGACGCTCGGTCGGTGGCTGATCGCCGGCGGCGCCGAGGTGTGGCGGATCGACGAGGTCGGAGTGGCGCTGGGGCAGACGCTGGTCATCTGCCTGATCGGCGGGCTTGCGACGACGGCCGCCGCCGTGCCGATCGCCTGGCTCTCCGTGCGCCGGCCGACCCCCGCCAGCCGGTTCCTCGAAGGCTGCTATTATCTCGCAAGCTCGATGCCGGGCGTCGTCGTGGCGCTGGCGCTGGTGACGATCACCGTGCGGGCCATGCTGCCGCTCTACCAGAGCGTAGCGACCATCGTGCTTGCCTATGTGGTGATGTTCCTGCCACGCGCGCTGGTGAGCCTGCGCGCCAGCATCGCGCAGGTGCCGGTCGAGATCGAGCAGGCGGCTGCAAGCCTCGGGCGCTCACCGGGCAATGCGCTGCTTGCGACCACCATCCGGCTTGCGGCACCGGGAGCGGCTGCGGGCGTGGCGCTTTCGTCGCTCGGAATCATGAACGAACTGACGGCCACCCAGATGTTGGCGCCGAACGGCACCCGCACGCTCGCCATGGCCTTCTGGGCGCTGACCGGCGAGATCGACTATGCGGGTGCTGCGCCCTATGCGGTGCTGATGGTCGCCTTTTCGCTGCCGCTCACCTTTCTTCTCCACCACCAATCGAAAAAGATCGCCGGGCGATGACGTTTCTTACCCTGACCTCCCTGCGCAAACAGTATGGTTCCGTCGCAGCCCTCGACGGCATCGACCTGTCGGTGACCGCAGGCAGCCGCACGGCGATCGTCGGGCCTTCCGGCTGCGGCAAGACCACGCTTCTGCGCCTGGTTGCCGGCTTCGATGCGCCGGATGAGGGCCGCATCGTGTTCGCCGGCCTGCAGCTTGCCGATGCTCGCTCCCAGGTGCCGGCGCACAAGCGCGGCATCGGCATCGTGGCGCAGGACGGCTGCCTGTTTCCGCATCTGACGATCCGGCAGAATATCGGTTTCGGGCTGGAGGCGGAGGCGTCTGCGAAGAATGCCCGCATCGCCCAGCTGATGGACATGGTGGGGCTCGATGCGGCCATGCTCGCCCGCAAGCCCGATCAGCTCTCTGGCGGCCAGCAGCAGCGCGTAGCGCTCGCCAGGGCGTTGGCACGCAAGCCGAGGCTGATGCTGCTGGATGAGCCCTTCTCGGCGCTGGATACCGGCCTCAGGGCCGCGACCCGCAAGGCGGTGACGGACGTGCTGACAGCGGCCGGCATCACCACGCTTCTGGTGACCCACGATCAGGGCGAGGCGCTTGCCTTCGCCGACCAGGTGGCGGTGATGCGGGCGGGGAAGTTCGCGCAGGTGGGAAGCCCGCGCGAAGTCTATTCGCGACCGGTCGACGCGGCGACGGCAGCCTTCCTCGGCGAGGCGATCGTGCTGCCCGCCGACGTCGCGGACGGGCGGGCCGACAGCCCGCTCGGGATCCTGCCGGTCGACGATGTCGCCTATCGCGGCAAGGCGCAGATCATGCTGCGGCCGGAGCAGGTCACGGTCACGCGGCATGGGGTTCAGGGCGGTGGCGAGGGCGCTCGCGGGACGATCGCCGAAATCAATTTCTGCGGCCCGACCTCGGATGTCCGCATCACGCTCGGTGGCGATCCGCAGGGCTTCTCTTTCAGGCTCGACATTCCGAGCCGCGAGACGCTTGTCGCCGGCGACAGGGTGACGATCGGAGTGGCTGGAACGGCGCATCTCTTCCGGCAGCCCGGCTTCCAAACCGCAAGCTCCTAGGACCGTTGGAACCCTGGAACATTTCTTCGCGTTATCGGACCATCAACGTGAAGGAACAAATTCCATGCTGAAATGGGCTCTCATCTTCCTGGTCATCTCGCTGATTTCCGGTTTCCTCGGTTTCTCCGGAGTTTCCGCCGCGACGGCCTCGATCGCAAAGATTCTCTTCTTCATCTTCCTCGTCATCTTTCTGGTTTTCGTGGTGCTTGCGTTTGCGGCCGGCAACGCAATTCTCTGATTCGCCCGGGACTTTCTGGCGTGAAGCGCCAAGAGCCGGTCGAAGCAGTTCGCTTGAAACAAAAAAGCCCCGCCGAAGGTCGGGCGGGGCAAATTGGGGAAAATCCGCATCAATGACGCGGTGGGTCGCATTTGGCATATTCCATGTCGTGTTGCGAGGCGGGTTCCGGCCGATTCGGTACGCTCCCGCGAAAAAAAGCACCGATCTCGAACAGCAGGAACCGTTGCTGACGCGAACGTCAGGGGCGCGACGGATGTTTCTGCGCGAAGACCAGCAGTTTCCAGGTCACGGGCCCGAGGACCGTATGCTCGTGATGAATCTGAGGGATGGCTGCGTCCTTGTGAACAACGATTTCGTCGCCGCAGGTCTTGCACCGGTAGATGCCGGCATTCGGCACCTTTTGCCCCGGCATCCAATCCTTCTCGAAGGCCGGTGCTTTCGTCTGGACGAGATGCTCCGAATTCTTGAACTGCGCCATCTACACCTCCTTGATGTCGTAACACCATAACAGGCGCAGATGACCAAATCGCCAGCAAGGCTGGTGAAGAATGTCCGGCGCAAATGCGCCGTTTTGGAACGGATATATTAAGGGAAGGATCAGAAACGAAGAAATCCGCCGATGCGGATTTCTCAACGTTTTGAACTGGATGGTGGGTGTGACAGGGATTGAGCCTTTGACCCCTATGATGTGAACGTTGTGACCGCGCAGTAAATTACGGCTTCCCGGTCAAACGACCTCGCTGGTCGCGAGCTTGAAAGAATAAATTGGTGTTTTTCAGACAGCCGGCAATCCTTCTTGGAAGGAAATAAATATATCTTGATTTGGGCGATCGTCATTCATGGGATTTTCGAACGATATCAAAATATTACTGACATTGTTGGGCTTTCAGCAAGGTCGCATGCCATTGCATTTTTGAGATCTGGGATTATATGCAAATTTGGATCGAAAAATATTGAGTTAGATTTCGAGTCTATTTATTTTTCTTCATTCTTGAAATCGTTCCGATTCAAGCAATCGCAGGCTGACCGCAATTTTTTTGGCCGGATTCTGATCAGTCCTCACGGACTGCCCGCCACCCCCAGCAGGATACTCCGACCTCAGATCGACCCGGTCTTAGCGGTACGATGAAGGAGTTCCATCATGGCAATCGAGCAGGCCGGCGTGCGGATTGCGCGCAAACCCTGGGGTAGCCACGATCTCCAGCCCTGGACGAAGACACGCCACGACGACGCGATCGGCGAAATTTGGTTCGAGCGCGCCGACGCGCAGTCGCCCGATCCCGCTCTGCTTCTCAAGCTGCTCTTCACAAAAGAGCCCTTGTCTATCCAGGTCCATCCCGACGACGACCTTGCGCAATCGCTCGGCATGGAAAACGGAAAGACCGAAGCATGGTATATTCTTTCAGCGGAACCGGGCGCTCAGGTTGCCGTCGGGTTGACGAGGAGGCTAACGCAGCCGGAACTGCGCCATGCGATCCTTGATGGCTCCATAGCCGATATCGTGGATTGGCGGGATGCCATCGCGGGCGACGTCATTTTCGTCCCGGCCGGAACCATTCACGCCATTGGCGCCGGGCTTGTTGTCGCGGAGATTCAGCAGAGAAGCGATACGACATTTCGTCTTTTCGACCATGGCCGCGAGCGCGAACTGCATGTGGAGCGGGCCGTCGCGGCTGCGGATCCAGAGCCGGCGAAGGCCCAGGCAATTCCGGTGGACCTCACGGAGGTCAGGACACAACTGGTCTCCTGTCCTTTCTTCGTCCTCGAACGAGTCAACCTTCCGGCAGACTCTAACTGGGAGTTGAACGCGGAATGCGAGACTTGGGTGCTGGTCATCGCGGGTGAGATAGACGTCGGGAAGGCATATGCCGGCATCGGAGATGCGTTGTTTGCCGACGCCTCGCAGACCCATATCAAGGCCGGGAGCAAGGGACTGACCGCCCTGCTTGCCTATGCCGACGCGGAACCAAGGCCCGGCCTGCTGCGCAATCTCGACATACGCACGGCCAAGCCAGCGACCCGGCATCTTGAACCGGCACTCATTCACCATCAACAACCGGCGGGCTTGCCATTCCGCTCAACGGAGGCATGACCATGACCCTACTCAGGAAAATTGCATTCATCGGCAATTCGCTCCCGCGTCGCTGCGGCATCGCGACCTTCACCAGCGATCTTCAACAGGCGGTTTCTCAATCCCCGGCAAAGGTGGAGACGGTCATCGTGGCAATGAACGATCACGGCCATACCTATGATTACCCTCCCAGTGTCTCGCTTCAAATACGTGACGAAAACCTCGAGGACTATATCAGCACGGCCGAGGCCCTGAATGCCGGACGATTCGACGTAGTTTGTCTCCAGCATGAATTCGGAATTTTCGGCGGCGAAGCCGGTAGCTATATTCTGGAACTGATGTCGCGCCTGAACATGCCGATCGTGACGACCCTGCACACGGTTCTTGCCGAACCCAATGCAGCCCAGCGGCGCGTTCTGACGCGGATTATCGAGACATCAGCAAAGGTCATCGTCATGGCCGAGAAAGGCCGTGCGCTTTTGCGTCAGGTCTATGATGCCCCGGCAGACAAAATCGAAGTGGTGCCGCATGGGATTCCCGACATCGCCTTCGCGGAAACGGACCTCGCAAAGGCGAAACTCGGTTTCAGTGATAGGCCGGTTATCCTGACATTCGGACTGCTTTCGCCCAACAAGGGCATAGAGGTGATGATCGATGCGATGCCTCTGATCCTGGAAAGCAGCCCGGACGCTGTCTATGTAGTGCTCGGCGCGACCCACCCCAATCTTATCCGCAATCAGGGCGAGGCCTATCGCGAGAGCCTCATTGCCCGGGTGCAGGCGCTCGGCATCGAAAACCACGTCGTTTTCCTCGACCAGTTTGTCGACCAGGCGAAGCTCCTGGACTTCATTTCCATGTGCGACGTCTATGCAACGCCTTATCTGAATGAGGCGCAGATGACATCGGGCACCCTCGCTTACAGTTTCGGCTTGGGAAAAGCGGTCGTTTCGACACCCTATTGGCATGCGCGCGAACTTCTGGCCGAGGGCCGCGGCATTCTGGTTGCGTCCGGTGATGTAAAAGCCATCGGCACCGAGATCGCGGGATTGCTGACGGATGACACAAGGCGTGATGCCATGCGTGCGCGTGCTTATGCCAGCAGCCGGTCGATGACGTGGCAAAGGACGGCCGAGCGTTATGTGGCCGTCTTCGAGACCGCCAAGCGACATTTACGGCCCGTCGCAACCGCTGCCGGGGAGAGAAATGCTCCAACACGCGACGTCCCCGTTCTGCCGGATACGCAGCTCACCTATTTCCTTTCCATGTGCGACGACACAGGCCTTTTCCAACATGCGGTCCATTCGGTACCTGATCGCGCGCACGGATACTGCGTCGATGACAATGCACGGGCATTGCTTCTGGCGAGCGCCCTCAACACGTCCGGCGAAAAATCTCTACCGGAAATGCTGACGAGCCGATTTGCATCCTTCGTGCAACACGCCTGGAATCCCGACAGGAAGCATTTTCGCAACTTCATGGGCTTCGACCGGAGATGGCTCGAAGACTTGGGCTCCGAGGACAGCCATGGGCGCACGCTCTGGGCACTGGGAGAATGTGCCCGCAGCGATACCAATCCGTCCCGCCGCAACTGGGCTGCAGCCCTTTTCGCGGACGCTCTGCCGACGGTGGAAATGTTTCGCTCACCGCGCGCCTGGGCTTTCACCCTCCTTGGGCTGGATGGCTATTGTGCCATAAGGGGAGAGGATCTTTTCGCCAAACGGATGCGCCGTCTTCTCGCAGACCGTCTGATGGATATCCTGGTTCGTGTGGAGACGGGGGATTGGACCTGGTTCGAGGAAGGCCTCTCTTATGACAACGCACGCCTGCCCCAGGCGCTGATCCTCACCGGCCGCGCCAGCGGAACATCCGCGTATGTCGTTGCGGGTATGCGGACCCTGCGTTGGCTGATGACAAAGCAGACGGCGCCGGGGGGGCATTTCCGGCCGATCGGAACCGATGGTTTCGGCGATATCCGAAAGCCTCCCCAGGAGTTTGATCAGCAGCCGCTCGAGGCCACGGCGACGATCTCGGCTTGTCTTGCCGCCTGGCACGCCGATCAAGGTGTAGAATGGAAAAACGGTGCCATCAGCGCATTTGCTTGGTTTCTCGGCAGCAACGATCTTTCCCAGACACTCGTCGACATCGACACGGGCAGTTGTCGCGACGGACTGCACCGTCTGCGCGTCAACGAGAACCGGGGTGGCGAATCTGTAATCTCCTATCTTCTGGCCCTTGTGGAGTTTCGCAGGTTCGCCCGTGTCAGCGAGCAGCCTGCAGAACCCGCCCCTCTTCGCGCCCTCTGCGCCTAATCGCCAATCAGATCAATTGAGGTCCCTTTGTCACAAGCCACTTTTCTAAACCGTCAGGCCCTTTTCCTACGCCCCGATTCGTCGCGCGTCGTCGTGCGACCTTTCAGGCCTGCCACCGAACCGAGGGACCTCAATCCCACCGAAAAATCGCGGGCAAACCATATCGTCGATCGCGTTCTGGCGCTGGACCTGGAGATGACGGAAATCCTTCTCGCCGACGTCCTGGAGAATTTCGAGGGCCGCCACCGTAATCTGCTCGCGACGTTCGAAACCCGGGCAGCGGAAATGGAGGAGGCATTCGCGCCTCACGCCAACTTCACGAAAAAACAACGTCAACTTGTTGGCGCGTATTTTCTCAATGAATATTCCTTCGAAGCATCTGCGTTATTCAATCCCAGTATTGTCTCCCATCCGGATCAATCCGGTCTGGAAAAGGGGAGCCGGCGTTTCGTTCTCAGCTTGCGCGCCGTCGGCGAAGGGCACGTGTCGTCCCTGACATTCCGTACCGGCGTGATCGCCGCCGATGGCGGCATTGACATCGATCCCACGGTGCGGCTCGCTTCCACGCCAACCGTCACGGCGCGCACATCCGTTGCGGCAGGCGAGCGGGTCGACGTCAGCTTCGGTTCGGACCAGTCGATCAGCGAGCGGGTCATCTTTCCGATCACATCCGCTCAGTCGAATGGGATCGAGGACGCGCGGTTTGTCGAATTCGAGGACAACGGCGAGAAGACATTTTACGCGACCTATACCGCCTATAACGGCATGGGCATCCGCTCGGAACTGCTGGAGACCAAGGATTTCGTGTCTTTTCGCTTGAGCCCACTCGCAGGCACCGTAGCCAGGAACAAGGGAATGGGCCTGTTTCCTCGCAAGATCGATGGCCGCTACGCGATGATCGGCCGGCAGGATAGTGAGAACCTCTACCTCATCTATTCCGACGACCTCTATACCTGGAATGGCGGGCAGTTGATCCTCGGCCCCAAGTTTCCATGGGAGTTCGTTCAGATGGGCAATTGCGGCTCGCCGATTGAGCTCGACGAGGGCTGGCTGCTGCTGACCCACGGCGTCGGCGCCGTCCGCAAATATGCTATCGGTGCGGCACTGCTCGATAAACAGGATCCCTCCAAGGTCATCGCCCGTTCGCGGGAACCGCTGGTGCGGCCGGAACCATCGGAGCGGGAAGGGTATGTGCCGAACGTCGTCTATACCTGCGGCGCCATGCGCCACAACGACCAGATCGTCCTGCCATACGCGATATGCGACACGTTCTCGAATTTCTCGACGATCAAGATTGCAGATCTTCTGCGAACGCTCGACGGCTAAGCCATCGCATTCGGCCGTCGCGGCGCAAGCCACGTTAACCTTCAGCGGATCGGTCTTTCTCAATCCCGGGCGTGGTCAGGCCATACCCGGGATTGCCTATGCGTGGACGAAGCAGATGCGGAATAATCCTAGATAAGACGGTCGTCTTCCTTTGCCGGCAGTGAACGGCGACGCGCGCTTTCCTCTGCCGATTTCTTGTGTCCTTCGAAGGCGGCCTCTCGGACCTCGTCGAAGCGGTTTTTTTCGATCTCTGGCGGCAGGGGTTCTGCAGCGACTTTCTTTTCGAAACGGATCATGAAGTCATTCTCCTGTTTGGCAGATGGAGGA
Source organism: Neorhizobium tunisiense (assembly GCF_039631515.1). NCBI lineage: Bacteria > Pseudomonadati > Pseudomonadota > Alphaproteobacteria > Hyphomicrobiales > Rhizobiaceae > Neorhizobium > Neorhizobium tunisiense. The sequence continues at coordinate 401,264 of NZ_JBDIUU010000002.1, forward strand.
CGCGCCCCGGTGACAGGGCACCAAGCGATATCGAGGAGGCGGTTAGGCGGCCAGGGCAGTGCTGCAGCCTTCGGCAATGCGGCTGTCGGCGGAGGTCTGGCCCGGCATGGTGGCCCAGCCGCCGGCTTCGATAAACTGCCGCTTCCTGTAGCTGTCGGGGATGGCCTTGAGTTCGGTCAGTTTCGTTGCTGCGTCCGGTGCCGCGTTGAAACGCTGGACGCAGATGGCGGTGGCGAGTTCGCCCCGAGCCGTATCGCCCGCAGTCACAGACAAGGCTCGCGACGAGCCGCCCGTCACCCAGCCGCCCCAGTTGAACCCGACGACGATGGTGGCGATCACTGTGATGACGCACGCCCATACGAGAACTGTTTTGCTGGCTTGGTAGTTGTCGAAACGCTCGACGATCGAAATCTTGCCGCTGCTTTGCGTGGCCAATGGAATATCCCTTCATGGATGTTGCGGGTCCGCTCCCGGCCGCGCCGGCCGAGCGGTTCAGGCACGGCTCTCAGTATCCCATCCCGGCATACCGCCGTTGACGGCTGCAGGTTCTTTCACGAGCACGTCGGCGATCATTGCCTCGGCGGTATCAGGAACGATAATCCCGCCCTTGATTTGAGTTCGCCTTCGGCGCGACTGATGACGACGCGGTCGTGGAGTGGGCGGAATTCCATGGGAGTCTTTCTGCGGCCGGCGCATAGGGCGGCTGCAATCTCTATGTAGCCCCTCTGGCATTCGATTGATAGGATTGCCATCGCTCACCGTTCCGCCTTTTTCGTTGGGCGCTCTTCACACAAGGCCATCGTCATAACCACGCGGGAAGTTGTGATCAGCGAACTGACCCGGAACCTGCTGAGATGTCACTTATTTAGGCCGATAGCGAATGGTTCAAAATTTGGCGTTGGACTTGTCGGTCGCCACGTGAGCTAGTCAGCGGAGGCCAAGTTTCCCGCTCCGGAATTCGGAAGACCCATCAACAAGGCTAAAGCATCATGAAACCGACGGCGTTCGATGGACAGGTTGTGAATATTGCCGAGAGTTCACACCCGGCGGAGGCTCTGGGCAACCGCCCGACGGTCAACTCGGCGGGAGACCCCGCCACTGGCCTGAGACAACGCATCGCGGCCACGGTGAATGCTGCTCGAGCGCAACGAGAATCCGAGCTGCGGCAGGCCTCGGATCGCGCGAACGCAGAGCGACGGGAAATACAGCAAAAGGCAAAGAACGCATTGCTGATGCTTCTGAGCGACGACGTCATAAATTCCATCATCGGAAAGCATGCCGGTCTGGGCGAACTTTATGTCGGAACGATCCAAGTGACGAAGCGTGGAGTCGAACTCATCAGGAGCGGCGGAGCGGGAGCATCGCATATGATGGGTGACAGGCTCGATCTCAGATTTGACGGAGGCATTCTGCAGGCAGGCCAACAACTGAAATCGCTCGAATTTCAAAGTCGTGTACTGGAATTGCAGACGCATGGCATCAGGGTTGACGGGGTGCACGACGCTTCGGCACAAGCCATTTTGATTACGTTCGACTATGAGAATGCGGTGGGCTGACGCCTGCTCTAGCTGGGCGTGTGGCCATCGGGAATGAGATCGACCTCTACGGGATTTAGTGCTGCTTGGCGTGGGTCGAGGCGCTCGAAGCGGGCAACGAGGAGGTCCCTGTCAGCCTAGCGGTTTGGCTGGATGCGGCGATGGCGCAATGTTCGGCAATACGCAAATCGACTTCGCGGGGTCAGCGACACGCCTTCCGCGATCAGGAGATCGATGTTGGGATGGCACACGCCAGATGATCCCTGAAGGACACTCATCACCGCGGTTGATGCCCGAGAGGTTGGTGCCGCGGGTGGCCCCCGCGCACAAGGCGAAGTCAGGACGAACAGCCAAGCTCACCCTGTACTAGGCAAGAACATACGCCTCAATGGCGGCTGCTATGAATGCCTCGCGAGCTACGGAGCTCGAACGACTATGGAAGAGCGCGCCCTCGCACGCTTGTTTGGCGGCTTGATACTGTTTATCGCGCTCAGGCGGCCAACGTCTTTCAAGGAATTCCAGCCCGTCCGCAGCGTTCTCTATCATTTCAGGCGAACCGTAACCGATGCGAACAGCAACGGGAGTGCCCCACTGAACGCCCGCTATGTAGGCCGGTACTCGCTTCCACGGCATGACAGTTCTCCTCCCGGCACAATACTGGAGGTAGTACGACGCGCTCATTCCCGCCACTTAGCAACAACAATCGGACGTTTGCACCCACCTCGACGCTACCCAACTGGCGGACCCCCATCGGCTACCCGCTTTCAGCATGGTCATATGGCGTATAGGTGAGGCTCGGATCCACGTTTCGTATGCCTGCGCTGCTACGTACCCGTTCCTTTCGCGCGTGCCGGCACCGGCGTAAGCCCCGCTCGGGTCGTCCGGGCCAATGGGTCATCCTCGACGGAACAACTGAGCGCAGCACAGGATGCGGCGAGGATGGTCGCGCAACCACACCTGCATCACCTGGATGCTTCAGCGAGGCGTCTCGTTCTGGGTGGTCTCTGGCTTGACGGGGACTTCCGAGAAGACCTCCGTGACACGTACGGGCACCACTCGCCCCATCACCTGGAGACCGCCAAACGGCGATTCCATGGGCGAAACTTAGGCAAATAAACTAAGCGAGGACAATGGGTTATGTCGTCAACCTCATAAACGCCTGCGCGGGCAGGGGAACCGGATGGTGGGCGTGACAGGGATTGAACCTGTGACCCCTACGATGTCAACGTAGTGCTCTCCCGCTGAGCTACACGCCCATCCGTGGCGGCGCATAGACCATAGACTGGTCGGGCCGTCAACAGGTTTTTGCCATGAAATGCGAAGGTTTTTTGAAGGCCTTGCAGATCAGGGCTTTTGGCGGCTTAGGCCGCCAAAAGCTTGTTCACTTCGTCCACCAGATCGCGCAGGTGGAAGGGCTTCGACAGCACCTTGGCATCCTTCGGAGCCTTGGAATCGGAGTTCAGCGCGACGGCCGCAAAACCGGTGATGAACATCACCTTGAGATCCGGGTCGAGTTCGGTCGCCCGGCGGGCAAGCTCGATCCCGTCCATCTCCGGCATGACGATGTCGGTCAGGAGCAGCGAGAAGGGCTCTTCGCGCAACCGGTCATAGGCGCTCGCGCCATTGTCGAAGGACGCGACCTTGTAGCCCGCCTTTTCAAGCGCCTTCACCAGGAAACGACGCATGTCGTTATCGTCTTCGGCGAGAAGGATTTTCTGAATCATCTCCAGGACCGTTATCCAATGCAAAATTTTAGAGTTGTCGGTATCTCTTACACTGCCTACGCGCGGTAAACATCCGTTTAATGAGGGTGTAAGAGGATTTGGTAGGGTATAGATAGTATGGACTTCGCCTCGGGCAACTGGCAACATGAGTTCCTGAACAAGTTCGTGACATGGTAAAGGCAGGATGGATTGCAACGCGGGTGATTTTGAACACTTCGAAGTGAGGGAGCCCGCCACGCAGACTATCCCCTTCGTTTTCAATTCGCCTCACAGCGGCAGCTTCTACCCGCCTGAATTTCTCGCCGAGAGCGGCCTTGATTCGCTCTCCATCCGCCGCTCCGCAGACCATTATGTCGACGAGCTTTTCGCGGATGCGCCTGAACTCGGTGCGCCGCTGCTTCTCGCCCATTTCCCGCGCGCCTATCTCGACGTCAACCGCGAGCCCTACGAACTCGATCCGCGGATGTTCGACGGGCCTTTGCCGCCTTTCGTCAATATCGGCTCGATGCGGGTCGCGGGCGGACTCGGCACGATCCCGCGCATCGTCGCCGAAAACATGGAAATCTACCGCCGCCGGCTGCCGGTCGACGAGGCGATGTCGCGCATCGAGACGATCTACAAGCCTTATCACGCCTGCCTTCGCAAGCTGATCGCCCGTACCCATGCGCGCTTCGGGCTCGCCATCCTGATCGACTGCCATTCGATGCCGGGCAATATCCGGCTCTCCGGTTCGGACGTGCGGCCGGACTTCATCATCGGCGACCGCTACGGTACCAGCGCGTCTGCCGAACTTTCACGGGCGGCGATGCAGTTCCTCGACGGCATGGGTTTTTCCGCCGTGCGCAACAAGCCCTATGCCGGCGGCTTCATTACCGAGCACTACGGGCGGCCAGTGCGCGGCCTGCATGCCCTGCAGATCGAGATCAACAGGGCGCTTTACGTGGACGAGATGACGCTTGCCAGGCGGCCGGAGTTCCCGGTGGTCGCAGCCGCCCTTTCCACCTTCATGCGGCAGATGGCGGACTTCGTCGTCGACTTTTCCGGCGACGGCGCGCTGGCAGCCGAATAACAGTCCTAGAGTTTTCCACAGGCTTGAGCGTTTGCCGGCGGGTTAGCAGGCTCGCGCGCTCGATCGCGGGCAAAAAAAACCGCGCTTGTGGGCGCGGCTAAGTCTAGGGAGGAAACACCCAAGGAGGGTATTTACAGTCAAAGACTGTGCATTGAAGCTACGAGTGCGCTGCACAAATGTCAAGCATGTTTTTCGGCTGATTAAATATGCGCCATTTTTAGGCGGTTTGATGAGTTTTTCGGCGCAGGGTTGGTTGTTTTTGGATTTTCTGCGCGTGGTCACGCGAATCGGGTTTTCAGTTTCAGGCCAGTATCCTAGAAGAGATCACCTCTTCCTCAGCGGATCTCCCTATGCTCCCCGATCGCGACTTCTTCGATGTGCTTGCCGCCGCCGCCAAGGCAGAGACCCTGCCACGCTTCCGCACCGGACTTTCGGTGGTCAATAAGCTGATGGGCGGATTCGATCCGGTGACCGAAGGCGACCGCGCCGCCGAGACGGCAATACGGGCGCTGATCGCCGAACGCTTTCCGGAACACGGCATCCTCGGCGAGGAGCATGAGAATGTCGGCCTTGACCGCGAACATATCTGGGTGATCGATCCGATCGACGGCACCCGCGCCTTCATTTCCGGCCTGCCTGTCTGGGGCACGCTGATCGGGTTCCAGTCGAACGGCCGCGCCGCGATGGGGCTGATGGACCAGCCGTTTATCGGCGAGCGTTATTTCGCCGACGGCATGCGCTCCTGGTATTCCGGCCCGGACGGTGAGCGGCAGATTTCGGTGCGCGACTGCGGCAGCCTTGCCGATGCCACCCTGTTCACCACCTCGCCGCATATCTTCGGCGGCGACGATCTGGCGAAATACCGTTCGGTCGAGGAAAAGGTGCGGCTGTTCCGTTACGGCTGCGATTGTTATGCCTATGTGCTGCTCGCATCCGGCCATGTGGATATCGTCGTGGAGAACAATCTGAAGCCCTACGACGTCGGCGCGCTGATCCCGATCATCGAGCAGGCGGGCGGCATTATCACCACCTGGGATGGCGGGCGGCCGGAAAACGGCGGTAATATTCTCGCGGCCGGCAGCAAGGCCGTGCATGCGGAAGCGATGAAGCTGCTTTCCGGCAAATAGGCAGCAAGATCATCCGGCGATCAGGCCGCGGTTTCGGAAAGTCCGAAGCCGCCGTCCTGGCCGGGCATGAAGGCCTCGATGGCCGCCAGCCCCTGGGCGCGGTAGATATCCCTGTCGTGGAAAAGCTCGTGGCGCGCGCCGTTGATGGTGATGAGCTGGCCGGCGCGGAAGTTGCGTGACAGCTCCTCCTGCGCTGCATAGGGGACGATAGCGTCGAGGACGGGAGCGAGGATCAGGGTCGGGATGGTGATTTTCGTCAGATGCGACTGCGAGGACACCCGGCGCGCGGCCTTGAAGGTCTCGTGCAGCCAGCGGGCCGTTGGCGGACCGATCGTCAGCTCCGGGTGGGCGGCGCCGATCTCCATGTTGCGGGCGTAACGTTTCGGGTCCGAGGTCAGCGGATTGCCTTCGAAGGCGCGATTGCTGCGGTTGGTGCCCATCGAGACGCCACCGAAGCCGGTCCAGCTTGCCAATCCCGCGAGTGAGCGGATCAGCCCTTCCGGCACGCCTTGGCCGGACAACGCCACATAAGGGGCCGCGAGCGCCATGCGGTTGATGCGGTTGGAAAGCCGCGGGGCAGCAGACAGCGCGATCAGGGCGCCGGTCGAGTGGGCGACCAGGAAGAAGGGCAGGCGGGCATCCGGCAGGACAATGTGTTCGAGGAAGATCTCGAGATCCCGCTCGTAGTCGGAAAAGCGGCGGACATGGCCCTTGCGCGGATTTTTCGTCAGGCGCTGCGAGCCGCCCTGACCGCGCAGGTCGAAGGTCGCGACCCATAGGCCCATGGCGTTCAGGTCCCGGATCGTCTCGAAATATTTCTCGATGCACTCATTGCGGCCCTGCATGAGCACGACGGTGCCGATCGCCGGCGACATCCCGGAGCGAAACAGGCCGTAGCGCAGCCTGGTGCCGCGATGGCCGGTGAAATAGCCGGCCGTGTAGTTGGCCGGGGCCGGGTTGCCGGGCGTCGGATGGAGAATGTCGTCGATGGAATCTGCCGCTTCGGTCATGGCGGTCAGCGTCAGGCAGAGGCAGCGGGACGTCAAGGGAAAAGCGCAGTGCGTGGCATTCAATGAGGTGCCAGGACGATTTCGGAGAAATCGGAGGCTTGCACCCCGCCGGCCAAACATGTGTATTCAGCCGCGTTTACAGATTTCCGGATGTTTGTCGGTCCGCCTGAGCGTGAGAGTGTGCGTGAGGAGGCGGATCGGCGTCAGCCGACGGATCATGAGGGAGACAAGCCGATGTATTACGCAATTCTTGCCTATCACCAGGAGGGAGTGGTCGAATCCTGGACAAAGGAGGAGGACGAGGCCCTGATGGTCGATCTGCTGCAGATCAACGACCGCCTGGTTACGCAAAAGTCCTTGGGGCCGGCCGCACGGCTCGGCCCGACGGAGGGCGCCGTGACCCTGCGTGGCAAGGGCGAAGGCATGGTGATCGACGGTCCGTTTGCCGAGACCAAGGAACAGTTGCTCGGCTTCTACGTGGTGGATTTCCCGACCATCGACGGAGCTATCGCGGCGGCGCGGGAGCTTCGCCGCGCCAATCCGACGGCGGTTTACGAGATCAGGCCGATCCTGCTTTACCTGCCGGGTGCTTCGCTGGAGATGCGGGACGAGGGCTGAAGGTTCCTCTTCGGCAGAGGACAACAAAAAGAAGCCGGAATCGCGGGTCTAGGGATACCCTAAGCGATTCCGGCAATTGAAGACCGAAGCGAAGGGACGAATGGAGCTTCGGTCGAGAGAGACAGTCTGCCTTCCACGGTCTGTTCTATCAAAACGATCCTGAACCGGCCCGAAACGGGCTGTTCATGTCAGGTTCACGCGTAAAACGGCGCTGTGAACCGGGGTCTTGAAGCCGCGAAAACCAATCACCATCTGAACTCTGCGGGCGCCACAAAGGGCCTGCTGAACGCGACCGACATCGCCATTACGGGATGCGGGAGCATAATTTAACCGCAACGTCGCTTCCCAAGGAGGACACCATGCGTCACGTCGATTTCTCTCCCCTTTACCGCTCCACCGTCGGTTTCGACCGTCTTTTCAACCTGCTCGACAATCGCGGACCGGCCGACCACACCCCCAGCTATCCGCCCTACAATATCGAGCGGACCGGCGATAACACCTATCGCATCACCATGGCCGTTGCCGGTTTCGACGAAAAGGAACTGAGCCTCGAAGCCCATGCGAACGTGCTGACCGTGAAGGGTGAAAAGAGCGAGGACGAAACCGCTGCCGACCAGAGCGAATACCTCTATCGCGGCATCGCCAAGCGCGCCTTCGAGCGCCGCTTCCAGCTCGCCGATCATGTCGAAGTGCAGTCCGCTTCGCTGAAGAACGGCCTGCTCCATATCGACCTCCTCCGGAACATTCCGGAAGCCATGAAGCCCCGTCGCATCGCGATTGCCGCAGACGCAGTCGCTCCGAAGACGATCGAGGCCCAGGTCGCCCCGCAGCAGGTCAACTAACCCGCTGCCGGGTTACCGGTCGATATAGTCGAGCAAGCCCAATGCGGCCCTTCCTCTTGGGGGAAGGGCCGTTTTTTCGTTTTGAGGGGCTAATTTGCGGCAATCTTCCGCGGACGTCCGCCTTTGCGGCCATTTTCCCGGGCCGCTGCCGTTTTGGTCGCCGAGCGGACCTTGCCTCCGGCGGCGCCCAGTTGAGCGGCCATCCAGCGTTTCGATCCAAAAATGCCCTGGAGGAGGCCCGGGACGTAAACGTCAGCGTCGAGTTTCGGCCAGTGCAGGCCAAGGCCTGTCGCGCTGATCTCGATCTCAGAAAGCTCTTTCTCGGAAGCTTCCGAAAGCCCTTCGATCTTCCTTGCCGGGATCGCGACCTGGACATCGGTGTTGAGACCGATGACGATGCGGGACGAGCGTCGATCGTAACGTGCAGAGACGGCATAACCCGCTTCCCGTTGAGCCTGCATGCGTTCCTCGGCTGCTCTCAGTTGCTGTTCAGAAATCGCCATGATGGGCACTCCATGCCGCACAAAGGGCGGCTATTTCTTCTGCGAGGGTTTCCTCGATGCTGCGGAGTTCCGCGAGCTTGAAACCGTAGCTCTCCCGCAACTCCAGTGGTCCGCCGGGGCAATTCAGAATGAAGACCGCTTCTCCGCCGGCTCCCTTCACATGGACATGCGCGGGACGGTGATCGTTCGGATAGATCACGACGCGCAGGCCAGCGAAACGTAGAACGGTCGGCATGGTTTAATATAATAAAACCCAAGCGCTTTGGAAAGTGCCTGGGTTTCAATCTCTCATCTGGAAACGGAGAGCAATGTCGGCCCCTCAGGCCGCAACCGGCGCCGTCACGGCTTCCTTCTTCACTTTCAGGCGGTTGGCATATTTCTGGGCGATAACGGCGCAGGCCATGAGCTGGATCTGGTGGAAGAGCATCAGCGGCAGGACGATGGCGCCGATCGAGGAGGACTGGCCGGCGAAGATGGCGTTGGCCATCGGCACGCCGCTCGCCAGCGACTTTTTCGAGCCGGCGAAGGTGATGGTGATCTCGTCTTCCTTGTTGAAGCCAAGTGCCCGGCTGCCGAACATGGTGATGCACAGCACGACTGCCAGAAGCGCCATGTCGACCAGGATGACGACGCCGATATCGAGGGCCGAAAAAGTGTGCCAGAGGCCTTCCATGACAGCTTCCGAGAACGCCAGGTAGACGACCATCAGGATCGAGCCGCGGTCGACGGGGGCGAGCATCTTCTTCTTGGAGCGGATCCAGTTGCCGATCCAGGGCTGCAGGATCTGGCCGACGACGAAGGGGGCGAGCAGTTGCAGCAGGATGCTTTCCAGTGCATCCCAGGAGAAGCCGGCGTCGCCGGTGGTCGAGAGCAGGACGCCGGCGAGCAGCGGCGTCAGGAACATGCCGAAGATGTTGGAGCCGGAGGCGGCGCAGATCGCCGCCGGCACGTTGCCGCCGGCAATCGAGGTGAAGGCGATCGAGGACTGTACCGTCGAGGGGAGCACGCAGAGGAAAAGGATGCCGGCATAGAGCGGCGGCGCCAGGATATCGTCCGGAATGAAGCCGATCATCAGCCCGAGGATCGGGAAGATCGCAAACGTCGTCAGCAGGATCGTCAGGTGCAGGCGCCAGTGCAGGATGCCGGCTACCACCACGTCGCGCGACAGGCGCGCGCCATGCAGGAAGAACAACAGGCCGATGGCGATATCGGTCGCGACGTTGAACCAGTCTGCATAGACGCCGTGGATCGGCAGGACCGAGGCGAGGATGACGGTGCAGACGAGAAGGACCGTGAAGCGGTCCGGCAGAAAACGGCTCATGGGCGGATTTCCTCGGATTTGAGGATTTACCCATCACTTATCATGAAGCAGAATTCAAACACTAACAGTTATCACGATAACGGATAGCCATGCTGAACCTTCACCATCTGAACAGTTTCGTCATGCTGCAGCAGACCGGCAGTTTTACCGAAGCGGCAGCCCGGCTCGGCATCGGCCAGTCGACCGTGACCCAGCATATCCAGCGGCTTGAAAAATCGCTCGGCCGTCAATTGGTGTTTCGCGATACCCATCAGGTGAAGCTGACGGCGGAGGGCGAGGCGTTGCTCGGCTATGCGCGCGGCATGCTGGATATGAACGGCAAGGTCGCCTCGCTGTTCGGCGAAAGCCGGCTGCGTGGGCGGCTGCGGCTCGGGGTTTCGGAAGACGTGGTGGCGAGCCGGCTGACCTCGATCCTGGAGGACTTCATCCGGCTTTATCCGCTGGTCGATCTGGAGCTGACCGTGGCGCTCTCGGCCGTGCTCTACCAGATGCAGGATATCGGCGATCTCGACCTGGTGCTCGCCAAGCGGCATATCGGCGAGACGCATGGGCGGCTGCTCTATCGCGAACCGCTGGTCTGGCTGGCGCGCGATCCGGACCATGTCCTGTCACGCGGCGATGCGTTGCCGCTGATCGCCTTTCCGCCGCCGAGCATTACCCGGCGGGTGGCCCAGGAAGCGCTCGATCGGGAAAAGGTGCCCTGGCGGATCGTCTGCACCTGCGGCAGCCTGAGCGGGCTGACGGCGGCGGCAAGGGCCGGCATGGGCGTGCTCGTGCAGCCGCGCAGCATGGCGCCGGCGGGGCTGAAGGAGATCCCCGGAGACCGGCTGCCGGTGCTGGAAGACGTGGAATTCGTGCTCGTCCCCCGGCGCGGCGCCGATGCCGCGCTGACGGAGGCGCTGTCGAGCCTGATCGTGGCGCAGATCGCGCCGCAGAATTTGGGGTGAGGGGGCGGTCCGGCAAGCTCCCTTCTCCCCCCTTGCGGGGGAGATGTCACCGGAGGTGACAGAGGGGGGTGGTGCTGCAAACTCAATTGACGAAGAGTGGGCGGCAGCCCCCTCTGTCCTGCCGGACATCTCCCCCACAAGGGGGGAGATCGAATCGCGGCGCCGTCCTTGCCCCAATCCGCGCAAGCTTGGCAGTCAAACGAAACCTCAGCCCGCCTTGCAGATCGACAGGAACTGGTCGATATCCTCTTCGGTGGTCGCAAACGAGGTGACGAGGCGGATCAGGGTTTCGTCATCGCTGACCGGCTCCGGCATGTTGGTCGGCACCGGCCAGCCGTAGAATTTCGCACCCTGCGCTTCCGCAGCCTCTGCCGATGCCTTGTTGAGTACGGCAAAAACCTCGTTGGAGGTCGTGTTCCAGGCAAGCCGCGTGCTGTTCAGCGAGCCGATGCCGGCGCGCAGCCGGTCGGCCATGCTGTTGGCGTGGCTTGCCATGTTGAGCCAGAGGCCGTCGGCAAGATAGGCATCGAACTGAGCCGAGATGAAACGGGTCTTGGAAAAGAGCTGGGCGGCGCGCTTGCGGATGAAGGCGAAATCAGTGGCGAGTTTCGGATTGAAGAAGACGATCGCTTCCGCGCACCAGCAGCCGTTCTTGGTGCCGCCGAAGGAAAGGATATCGATGCCGCGTTTCCAGGTCATTTCGGCGGGCGAGACGTCGAGAGAGACCAGTGCGTTGGCAAAACGGGCGCCGTCCATATGCACGGGCAGGCCGTTCGCCTTTGCTATTGCGGTGATCGCGTCGATCTCGTCGAGCGTGTAGATGGTGCCGGTCTCTGTCGCCTGGGTAAGGGTGACGGCGGCGGCGCGGCCGTGATGCAGCGAATCCTGCGGGAAGCCGGCGATGCGGGAGCTAAGCTTCGCCGGATCCATCTTGCCGTCTTCACCCTCAACCGGAACCATGCGCATGCCGGAAAAGAAGTCGGGCGCGCCGCATTCGTCCTCGATCACATGCGCTTCCGAATGGGAAAAGGCGACGCCGCCGACCCGCGCGATGCTGGCGAGCGACAGCGAATTGGCAGCCGTGCCGGTGGAGACGAAATAGACGGAGACGTCGCGCTCGAAGATCTCGTTGAAACGGGTTTCGACCGCCTTGTCCAGATCGCTGTTGCCATAGGCGGCGGCGAACCGGGTCGACTCCTTGGAGAGGCGTTCATTGATGGAGGGATGGGCGCCGGCCCAATTGTCGGAAGCGAAAAACATTCTGAAAAATACCCTGGAAGTTTTGTCTCGGAAGCGTGCGGAGATTAATCTTTTTGAACCGGTAATCAATCGGTGAGGATGGCAGAGGAGGCCAAAACGGTTAGGTCAGCAGGCGCCACGCTTTAAAAGGCGGCCAGTTGTAATTAAATTTCGACATCTACGCCATTCGGCGTAATCTTCTGTCGCTAGATGCGGCAGATTTTTAACAACCGCTCTTGTCGCGAGTTAACTTCTATGGCATAGATTTTGGAAATTAGGACAGAAGTGCTGTCCTAATTTCGGGAAAAGAAGCGCCGATGGATGCGTCTTTCCCGCTGACGTTTGCGCCGATCCGCGTTATGCTGCGCTGCGAAGCTGTAGCTGAGGCCGGAGCGGCGCCATCGCATGAAACACGGGATGGAGCTTGGGCTTGTCATCCCCAAGAGACAATTGAGAGCCACTTTGCCCGCTGCCGAAGGCGGCCAACAGGAGGAATGACGATGACGAAGACCATCTCCGAGATATCAGGCCCGGCTCATCACGCCGAAGCCCCGGTGTCCACCGAGACGAAAGCTCGCATTCCCTTTGTCGCCAGCGGCATTCCCGCGCGCCAGGGCCTCTATGACCCGCGCAACGAGCACGATGCCTGCGGCGTCGGTTTCATCGCCCATATGAAGGGCAAGAAGTCGCACCAGATCGTCAAGGACGGCCTGTTCATCCTCGAAAACCTGACGCATCGCGGTGCCGTCGGCGCCGACCCGCTGATGGGCGACGGTGCCGGCATTCTGGTGCAGATCCCCGACCGTTTCTTCCGCGAGGAAATGGCGGCGCAGGGCGTCACCCTGCCGAAGGCCGGTGAATACGCCGTCGGTCACATCTTCATGCCGCGCAAGGCCGACGAGATCGAGCACTACAAGAAGGTGATCGAGGATGTCATCGCGGAGGAGGGGCAGCAGTTCCTCGGCTTCCGCGACGTTCCGGTCGACAACTCGTCGCTCTCCAAGGCGCCGGACATCGCCGCCACCGAGCCGCATCACGTGCAGGTCTTCATCGGCGCCGGCAAGGACGCCGCGACCAACCACGATTTCGAGCGCAAGCTGTTCCTGATCCGCAAGGTGATCTCCAACCGCATCTATGACGCCTTCGGCGGCGTCGATATGGGCTTCTATCCGGTGTCGCTGTCGTCCTCGACGATCGTCTACAAGGGCATGTTCCTGGCCTACCAGGTCGGCGCCTATTACAAGGATTTGGCCGACCCTCGGTTCGAGACGGCAGTGGCGCTGGTGCATCAGCGTTTCTCGACCAACACTTTCCCGTCCTGGAAGCTCGCGCATCCCTACCGCATGGTCGCCCATAACGGCGAAATCAACACCCTGCGCGGCAACGTCAACTGGATGGCGGCGCGCCAGGCGTCGGTCTCCTCTCCGCTGTTCGGTGAGGATATTTCCAAGCTCTGGCCGATCTCCTACGAAGGCCAGTCGGACACGGCCTGTTTCGACAACGCGCTCGAATTCCTCGTGCGCGGCGGTTATTCGCTCGCCCATGCGGTGATGATGCTGATCCCGGAAGCCTGGGCCGGCAACCAGTCGATGGCGCCGGAACGCAAGGCCTTCTACGAATACCACGCAGCCCTGATGGAGCCGTGGGACGGCCCGGCCGCGGTTGCCTTCACCGACGGCCGCCAGATCGGCGCGACGCTCGACCGCAACGGCCTGCGTCCGGCTCGCTATATGGTGACCGACGACGACCGCATCATCATGGCGTCGGAATCCGGCGTGCTGCCGGTGCCGGAAGAGAGCATCATCAAGAAGTGGCGCCTGCAGCCCGGCAAGATGCTGCTGATCGACATGGAAAAGGGCCAGATCGTCTCCGACGAGGAGCTGAAGTCCGAACTCGCGACCAAGCATCCCTATGGCAAGTGGCTGGACAAGACCCAGCTCATCCTCGAAGACCTGAAGCCGGTGGAGCCGCGGGCGCTGCGCCGTGACGTGTCGCTGCTCGACCGCCAGCAGGCCTTCGGCTACACGTCGGAAGACACCAAGATCCTGATGTCGCCGATGGCGACGACCGGCCAGGAAGCCATCGGCTCGATGGGCACCGATACGCCGATCTCGGCCATGTCTGAAAAGTCGAAGCTGCTCTACACCTATTTCAAGCAGAACTTTGCACAGGTCACCAACCCGCCGATCGACCCGATCCGCGAGGAACTGGTGATGAGCCTGGTATCGTTCATCGGCCCGCGTCCGAACATTCTCGACCACGAGGGGGCGGCGAACGCCAAGCGGCTGGAAGTGCGCCAGCCGATCCTGACCAATGGCGATCTCGAGAAGATCCGCTCGATCGGCCACACGGAAGACCGGTTCGACACCAAGACGCTCGATTTCACCTATGACATCGAGCGCGGTGCCGAAGGCATGCCGGAAATGCTCGACCGGCTCTGTGAACGCGCCGAAGCCGCGGTCAAGGGCGGCTACAACATCATCGTGCTGTCCGACCGCCAGATCGGCCCGGACCGGATCGCTATTCCGGCGCTGCTTGCAACCGCGGCCGTGCACCATCACCTGATCCGCAAGGGCCTGCGCACCTCGGTCGGCCTCGTCGTCGAAAGCGGCGAGCCGCGCGAGATCCATCACTTCTGCTGTCTCGCCGGTTACGGCGCCGAGGCGATCAACCCGTATCTCGCCTTCGACACGCTGACCGACATGCATGCGCGCGGCGAATTCCCCAAGGAAGTCGACGCCCAGGAAATCGTCTACCGCTATATCAAGGCGGTCGGTAAGGGCATCCTCAAGGTCATGTCCAAGATGGGCATCTCGACCTACCAGTCCTATTGCGGCGCGCAAATTTTTGATGCGATCGGCCTGTCCTCGGCTCTGGTCGAGAAGTATTTCTTCGGCACGGCTTCGAACATCGAGGGTGTCGGTCTGGAAGAGATCGCCCAGGAAACGGTTTCCCGGCACCATGCCGCCTTCGGCAAGGACCCGGTCCTTGCCTCGACGCTCGATATCGGCGGCGAATATGCCTACCGCATGCGCGGCGAAAGCCATGCCTGGACGCCGGATGTGGTCGCGACCCTGCAGCATGCCGTGCGCGGCAACAGCCAGGACCGTTACCGCGAATTCGCCGAGATGGTGAACGAAAGCGCGGTTCGGATGAACACCATACGCGGCCTGTTCAAGATCAAGACGGCGGGCGAGATTGGTCGCACGCCGGTTTCGATCGATGACGTGGAGCCGGCGGTCGATATCGTCAAGCGGTTCTCGACCGGCGCCATGTCGTTCGGCTCGATTTCCCGCGAGGCGCATACCACGCTCGCCATCGCCATGAACCGGATCGGCGGCAAGTCGAACACCGGCGAGGGCGGCGAGGAGAGCGACCGCTACATGCCGCTGCCGGACGGAAGCCAGAACCCGGAACGCTCGGCGATCAAGCAGGTCGCGTCCGGCCGCTTCGGCGTGACGACCGAATACCTGGTCAACGCCGACATGCTGCAGATCAAGGTTGCGCAGGGTGCGAAGCCCGGCGAAGGCGGCCAGCTGCCCGGCCACAAGGTGGATGCAACGGTCGCCAAGACCCGGCATTCGACCCCCGGCGTCGGCCTCATCTCGCCGCCGCCGCACCATGACATCTATTCGATCGAAGATCTGGCGCAACTGATCTACGACCTGAAGAACGTCAACCCGACCTCGGACATTTCCGTCAAGCTCGTCTCGGAAGTGGGCGTCGGCACGGTTGCCGCGGGCGTTGCCAAGGCGCGCGCCGACCATATCACGGTCGCCGGCTTCGACGGCGGCACCGGCGCTTCGCCGCTGACCTCGCTGAAGCATGCGGGTTCGCCCTGGGAAATCGGCCTTGCCGAAACCCAGCAGACGCTGGTGCTGAACGGGCTTCGTTCGCGCATCGCCCTGCAGGTGGATGGTGGCCTGAAGACCGGCCGTGACGTCATCATCGGCGCGCTGCTGGGTGCGGACGAATTCGGTTTCGCGACGGCTCCGGTCATCGCCGCCGGCTGCATCATGATGCGCAAGTGCCACCTGAACACCTGTCCCGTCGGCGTTGCCACCCAGGATCCGGTGCTGCGCAAGCGCTTCAAGGGCACGCCCGAGCATGTGATCAACTACTTCTTCTTCGTCGCCGAAGAAGTGCGTGAGATCCTGGCTTCGCTCGGCTTCACCCGCTTCGACGAGATCATCGGCATGGTCGAGCTTCTGGAAAAGGACGAGATGATCGCCCACTGGAAGTCCAAGGGTCTCGATTTCTCGAAGATCTTCCATAAGGTCGAGGCTCCGAAGAACGCCACATACTGGACCGAACGCCAGAAGCACCCGATCGACGACATTCTCGATCGCAAGCTGATCGAGAAGTCGCAGCCTGCGCTCGAAAACAAGGAGCCGGTCGTTTTCGAAGTGCCGATCAGGAACGTCGACCGCTCCGCCGGCGCGATGCTTTCGGGTGCGCTTGCCAAGCGCTGGCGCCACAAGGGCCTCAAGGACGACACCATCCATGTGACGCTGCGCGGCACGGCCGGGCAGTCGTTCGGCGCGTTCCTTGCGCATGGCATCACCTTCGATCTGGTCGGTGACGGCAACGACTATGTCGGCAAGGGTCTTTCGGGTGGCCGCATCATCGTCCGCCCGCCGGAAAATTCGAAGATCGTTGCGGAGAACTCGATCATCGTCGGCAACACGGTTCTCTACGGCGCGATCACCGGTGAATGCTATTTCCGCGGCGTTGCCGGCGAGCGTTTCGCCGTGCGCAACTCGGGCGCCATCGCGGTCGTCGAAGGCGTCGGTGACCACGGCTGCGAATACATGACCGGCGGCATCGTCGTCGTGCTCGGCGAGACGGGGCGCAACTTCGCGGCCGGCATGTCCGGCGGCGTGGCCTACGTGCTGGACGAGAGCGGCGATTTCGCCAAGCGCTGCAACATGGCGATGGTCGAACTCGAGCCGGTTCCGGAAGAGGACGACATGCTGGAGAAGCTGCACCATCACGGCGGCGACCTCATGCACAAGGGACGCGTCGACGTTTCCGAGGACATGACGCGCCACGACGAGGAGCGCCTCTACCAGCTGATCTCCAACCACCTGCACTACACGGGCTCCAACCGCGCCAAGGAAATCCTCGACCGCTGGAGCGAATACCGGCCGAAATTCCGCAAGGTCATGCCGGTCGAATACCGGCGTGCTCTGGTGGAGATGGAGCGGATGCGGATGGGCGTCGCTGCGGAATAAGTTTCGCGCGGGTTGTTAGGTTTTAACCGGCTGCGGTAGCGGCAGGACGGATTGAGGGTTTAAACATGGGCAAGGTAACGGGTTTCCTGGAGATCGACCGGCAGGTGGGCAAGTATCAGCCGGCTTCCGACCGCATCCGCCATTTCCGCGAATTCACCATCCCGATGTCGGATGCGGAGATCACCAAGCAGGCGGCGCGCTGCATGGACTGTGGCATTCCCTATTGCCATGGCCCGACCGGCTGTCCGGTTCACAACCAGATTCCGGACTGGAACGACCTCGTCTACAACAACAAGTGGGAGGAGGCGATCCGCAACCTCCATTCCACCAACAACTTCCCGGAATTCACCGGCCGAGTCTGCCCCGCTCCTTGCGAGGAAGCCTGCACGCTGAACCTCGAGGATGCGCCGGTCGCGATCAAGACGGTCGAGCAGGCGATCGCCGACAAGGCCTATGAGCTCGGCTTCATCGCGCCGCAGCCCGCAACCGTTCATACCGGCAAGAAGGTCGCGATCATCGGCTCCGGTCCCGCCGGCCTGGCTGCCGCCCAGCAGCTCGGCCGCGCCGGCCATGAAGTGCATGTCTACGAGCGTGAATCCAAGGCCGGCGGCCTGCTGCGCTACGGCATCCCGGACTTCAAGATGGAGAAGAATTTTATCGACCGCCGGGTCGAGCAGATCACCGGCGAGGGGGTGACCTTCCATTACGGTGCCAATATCGGCGTCGATATCCCGGTCGAGAAGCTGATCGCCGAGCATGATGCGGTGCTCTATTGCGGCGGTTCGGAAACCCCGCGCCCGGCCGGCATTCCGGGCGTCGATCTGCATGGCGTCTATGATGCGATGCCTTACCTCGTGCAGCAGAACCGTCGCCTCGGCCGCGAGAACATCGAGAGCGTCGCCTGGGCGGCCGATCCGATTCTCGCCGGCGCCAAGCATGTGGTCGTCGTCGGCGGCGGTGACACGGCCTCGGACTGCGTCGGCACGGCCTTCCGCCAGGGCGCCGTCAAGGTGACCCAGCTCGACATTCGCCCGCAGCCGCCGGAAAAGGAAGACAAGCTCGCCGTCTGGCCGTTCTGGGCCACCAAGATGCGGACCTCGTCTTCTCAGGCCGAAGGTGCGGTGCGCGAGTTCCAGGTGGCGACGCTCGAATTTGTCGGCGAAGACGGCCAGCTCACCGGCGTGCGCTGCTGCGAAGTCGACGAAAGCCGCAAGCCGATCGCCGGCACGGATTTCATCATCAAGGCCGATCTCGCCTTCATCGCCATCGGTTTCTCCGGTCCGCTGACGGACGGGGTGCTGAACGAGCTCGAAGGCAAGCTGACGCTCAATGTCGACCGCCGCGGCTCGACCAACGTGGTCGCCAACGACAGGGACTACAGGACCTCGGTCGACAAGTTCTGGACCGCCGGCGACGTGCGCCGCGGCCAGTCCCTGGTCGTCTGGGCGATCCGCGAAGGCCGCCAGGCGGCGCGGGCGATCGATGAGGCACTGATGGGAAGCTCGGTCCTGCCGCGGTAAGGCGGTGGGTTTGCGCGGTATTCTCCCAATGATCCCCCTTGAAGAGGAGATGTCACGAAGGTGACAGAGGGGGTAGTGCCGCGAACTCAACTGCCGAAGAGTATGCCGCGGCACCCCCCTCTGCCCTGCCGGGCATCTCCCCCACAAGGGGGGAGATTGGATGTGGCGCGGTTTCGCTCTCTCTCCGACATTGTGCGTGACCGGTCCCTCGCGAAGGCGTATCGCTAACGCGTCGCCGCGCTCGCGGCCGGAACCCGATAATCATCGATCCGTCCGGCCGGCGCCGGGGCGAGTTCGCCGCGCCTGACCAGTTTGTCGCGCGGCGTTTCGACGAGGACGGACGGGAGTGGGCCGGCGCCGAGAAGGTCCTTGCCGCCGTCGAGTTCGGGGTCGGAAAGGCTGATCGGATGGGTCGGGATGGCCTGGCCGGGCGAGGCGGGAAGCGCCGAGAGCGCCGGCAGGTTGGAACCGTCGAGCTTGACCACATCGGGGCTTGCCATTTCGCCGAGATGCCGGCGGGCCAGTTTTTCCACGTAGAAGGCGAGCTTCTGCTTGCCGGCCTTGGTGAAGGTGATGCCGTCGGAACCGCGCAGGCGCACCTGCTGGCCGTTGACGTCGGAACCGGTGACGACGAACTTGCCGTCCTCGTCGACGAAACCTTCCCAGATATCGACGAATTCGCCGCCGGCCTTTTCCGCCTGGTTGCGGTAGATGGCATTGAGCGTCACGGCGTCGGCGGTCGTCACCGGTGACTGGAAGGAGGGCAGGCCGACCCAGAGGAGAGGCAGCTTGCGAGAGGCGACGATGCCGGCGAGTTCGGTTACCCGCCGCTCGTATTCCTTGAACCAGGCGTCGCTGCGGAATTTTTCCTTGGTGCTGCCGATCGTCATCTGCTGGCGGTCGTTAGCCCCGAGCATGATCACCACGACGGCGGGTTTCACCTCGTCGAGCATGGCGGGAAGCTCGGCGGCCCAATCGAAATGATCTTCGCGGACGAGACCGGAGGAGCCGTCGCTGCGTTCGGTGACGGCAACGCCGGGGGCGGTGGCAAACGCCGCTTCCAGCTCGCTGCCGATGCCGCCGGCCATGAAGTCGCCGACCACCAGGACCTGTTTGGCATTTTCGAGCTTGGCGACCGGTTCCGGCTCCGGCGGCGCGATCGGCTGAACCGGGCGAGGGGCGGCGGCCCGTCCCGTGCTGCGGCGCGGCCGCGGCTTCATCTCGATGATCGAGCCGTCGCGATCGTAGCGGCGCCGGCTATAGGGTGCGGGCCGCTCATAGGGGTCTTCGCGTTCATAACGCGGGCCGCCGAACAGGTAATCGAAGAGGTTGCGGCGCGGGACTGGTTCCTGGGCGACAGCCGGGGGTGCGCCGAGCGGCAAGGCAAGAAGCACCGCGAGGAGGAGAAGGCCCAAGCGCACCCATCCCCCGTTTCGCAGGCCCTTATTCCTTCGAGGCCAGTTCCGCCAGGCGCCGTTCTGAACGGTCTCGGTTTGCCCGGATTTATCCAAAGCCTTCATGCCTCCGCCGCCCCGCATGCCTTGCGGGAAACTCCTTCAAACGATGTGGTGCAAGACGCCTGCTTGTCAACGCAAAGCTTCGAGAAGCGACTTCGACGGCTCGCCGTTCTGCTGCATGCCGAGGCGTTTCTGGATCGCCGAGATCGCAGCCTTCGAGCCGGAGCCGAAATTGCCGTCGACTTCGCCCTCGTAATAACCGAGCTGCTTCATGCGGTTCTGCAGCTCGAATTTCTGCTTGATGTCAAGCGTGCCTTCGGGGCGCGGCCAGCTCTGCTGGACGCCGCCGAACCCGGCGATCTCGTCGGCGAGCAGGCCGACCGCCAGCGCGTAGCTGTCGGCGGCGTTGTATTTCTTCACGGTGAAGAAGTTGCCGAGCATCAGGAAGGCCGGGCCGGTCTCGCCGGCCATCAGCTTCAGTGTCGCCCGGTCGGTGCCGCGGGGGAAGTTCTTGCCGTTCGCACGCGCAAAACCGAGCTTGGCCCATTCGCCGAGCGTCTTGGTCTGGCCCTCGTGGCGGGCACCACCCGCCGGAAGCACCGTTTCATAACCCCAGGTCTTGCCGCTCTGCCAGCCGTTCTTGGCAAGCAGGTTGGCGGAGGTGGCAAGCGCGTCCGGTACCGAATGCCAGATATCGCGGCGGCCGTTGCCGTCCGCATCGATGGCATAGAGCAGGTAGCTGGTCGGGATGAACTGGGTATGGCCCATGGCGCCCGCCCAGGAGCCGGTCAGCTGCTTCGGGGTGATGTCGCCTGACTGCAGGATTTTGAGCGCAGCGATGAGCTGGGTGCGGGCGAACTTGGCGCGCTTGGGGTCGCCCCAGGCAAGCGTCGCTAAGGCCTGCGGCACGTGGTGCAGGCGGTCGGGATTTTCGAGTGCGGCACCGTAGTTGGATTCCATCGACCAGATGGCGAGCAGGATGTTCTTGTCGACCCCGAAATGACGCTCCAGGGAAGCAAGCGTCGAGCCGTGCTTGGCGGCCATCTCGCGGCCGATCTTGACGGTATAGGGGTTTACGCGGCTGTCGAGATAATCCCAGATCTTCGACCTGAATTCCGGCTGGTAATTGGCCTTTTCAAGCACGCCCTGATCGGGTTCGCTGACACCGGCGAAAGCTTTCTCATAGGTAGAACGGGTGATTCCGCTCTTGGCGGCGGTATCATAGAATTTTGCGATCCACGTCTTGAAACCGGCGTCTGCCTGAGCATCTATCGGCAGGGCCGCGGCGGCGAGCCCGGCGATCACGGAGAAAGCAAACCCACGAAACAGGTTGGTGCGAAGCGTCTTCATCGGCAGTCGGGTCCATTCTTCTTTTACCAAGCCTTGCGGCAAGAGTGGCATGCGGCTTAACGATGTAATAACAGAATTGGGTCAACAAATTCTTTACCATAGAAGCCAGACCCGCGGCAGTCTTTGCGAAACGGTAGCAATTCGTCATTAGATGCCGAGAATCGAATATTCGCACAATGACGTGCTTTCAGGAGGCATGAGTGGCACAACAACAGAAGATCCGTAAGGCAGTGTTTCCGGTAGCAGGTCTGGGCACGCGCTTCCTGCCCGCCACCAAGGCAGTGCCGAAGGAAATGCTGACCGTGGTCGACAAGCCGGTCATCCAGTATGTGGTGGATGAGGCGGCGGAAGCGGGGATCGAGCATTTCGTCTTCGTGACGGGTCGCGGCAAAGGGGTCATCGAGGACTATTTCGACATCCAGTACGAGCTGGAACAGATGCTGCGCGAGCGCAACAAGAATGCCGAACTGACGCTGCTCGCCGGCCTTCTGCCGGTTGCCGGCACCGCCAGCTTCACGCGCCAGCAGGTGCCGCTCGGCCTCGGCCACGCGGTCTGGTGCGCCCGCGACATCGTCGGCAACGAGCCTTTCGCGGTCCTGCTGCCCGACATGATCATGGCCGGCGGCAAGGGCTGCCTCAAGGGCATGGTTGATCTTTATGCCGAAAGCGGCGGCAACGTCATCGCGGTGCAGGAATGCGATCCGGACCAGGCGCATAAATACGGCATCGTCGGCATCGGCGCGCCGGTCGGCGAAGGTTTCAAGATCACCCAGATGGTCGAAAAGCCGGCCAAGGGCACGGCTCCGTCCAACCTCTACATCAACGGCCGCTACATCCTGCAGCCGGAAATCTTCAAGATCCTGGAAACCCAGGAGCGCGGCGCCGGCAACGAGATCCAGCTCACCGACGGCATGCTGACGCTCCTGAAATCCCAGGAATTTGCGGCCTATCCGTTCAAGGGCGAGACGTTCGACTGCGGTGCAAAGGACGGCTTCATCCTGGCCAACCTCGCGTTTGCGCTGCAGCGCGCCGATATCCGTCCGGCAATCGAGGGACCGATGAAGGCGCTGCTCGCTTCGCTGAAGTAATCCCTCCACCCGGCTGTTTGCCGGTTGGGACGTCACGCAAACCCCTCATGGTCCTGCTATGAGGGGTTTTGTTTTTCACGATGTGGGTGCCATGGCTGTTTCTACTGTCGGCGATTTTCTGGAATTCCACGATCTTTCGGCGGACGCCATAGCGGCGATCCTTGAGCGCGCCGGCGCGCTTGACGAAGCGTGGCGGAAACGGCGGATGCCGCAAAGCCTCGAAGGGCTGCGGGTCGCCCTGATCGTCGACGATGGCGGCTGGCGCAATACGACTGCCTTCGATCTCGGCATCCACGCTATGGGCGGCATTTGCACGCACGCGCCGGTCAGTCTCGGCGGACGGGAGGCGATCGTCGATCTGGCCGGTTATCTCGACAACTGGTTCGACATGGTCGTCGTCCGCACGCCGCAACTCGGCCAGCTCCGGGAACTTGCGGCACATGCCCGGGCGCCGGTCATCAATGCCCGGACGCGATCGAACCACCCTTGCGAGACGCTCGGGGACCTCGCCTATGTCAGAGCCAAAAGGGCGCGCATCGAGGATTTGAAGATCGTTGGTGTTGCGCCCGACGCCAATATTCTCCGGTCATGGGTCGAGGCGTCGATCTCGCTGCCGATCGAGGTGGTGCAGGTCTATCCGGACGATTGGCACGTGGGCGAACCGGCACTCCTCAATCCCAATTTCAGGCAGAGCACTGATATGCGCGAGCTTGAGGATGCGGATGTCATCTTCACGGATAGCTGGCCAAGTGGCGTGCCGGAAGGCGAATTAGCCGGTTATCGCATATCGGCGGCCATTCTCGAGCGCTGCCGCCCCGATGCGATCTTCATTCCCTGTCCGCCGGTGGCTCGCGGTCAGGAGGTGACCGCGGATGCGATGACGCATCCCGCCTGCCAGAGCACGGCGGCGAAGGCGTTTCTGCTGCATGCTCAGAACGCGCTGATGGAGTGGATTGCCGCCCGAACCGGGGCCTAACGCTTCAAGGTGAGCCCGACCCCGGCGCGGATGATCTTGTCGTCGGCGCCGCCGCCGTCCGCCTGTTCGTATTCCACGTCGCCGGTCAGATCGAGGTAGCGGTTGATCGCCCAGGTGAGGCCGGCGCCGCCGATCCAGACCGTCTCGTCGCTCGGGCCGCCGCTCGGGAAATCGCGCAGGGTTGTGCTGCCGCTCAGCCGGGCGATGAGGTTGTCGCGCATTTCATGCGTCAGCGCCGCGGTCGCCTGGTATTCGACCCAGCCGCTCTCTCCGGGCGTGGTCGAATCCTGCACCGTGGTGCGCAGGCCGAGATCGACATTGGTGCCGCGCTGCGGCGACCAGGTGGCGCTGCCGTTGAAGGTGACCGCGCCGACCGATTTCAGTCGGTCGTCCTCGTAATCGACGACCTCGTAACCGGTGCCGATTTCGCCGCGCAGTTTTTCGCCGAGATCGAATTCGACGCCGGTGCGCGCCGCGTAGCTCTGCGACGAACGGGCATAACCGGAATTGTCGCGCCTGAGATCGTAGAAGGTGTGGCCGGTTGCCACTTCCACGTAAGGCACGAGCGCCGGGGAGAGTTCGTAGCCGAGCCGCAGGCGGCCGTCGATGCCGGTCCGATTGCGGTCCTTCGTGCTGACGATCGTGCCGTCGGAGAGTTTCGCATCCGTATAGGCCGCGCGGGAGAGATCGAGTGCGGCGGTGCCGCGGACCTTGCCGAAGTCGCGCTGGACGGAGGCGCCGCCGGTGAATTCATGGACACCCGGCTGGGTCGAGGCGCCGCCGAGCGCGTTCGGATCGTAGTCGTCCTCGCGGGAGAACCGGTATCCGCCGGTGATATGGGCGACCGTGTCATTGGAAAGGTCGAGCCGCAGATCCGCATTGACGTTCGCTTCCGGCTGCTCGCCTTGGCTGCTGCTGCCGAGATTGCGCTCCAGCGTGCCTTCGCCCGTGACCGTCAGCGAATGGCGCGACCAGTCGGAGTTCAACGTTCCGCGGATCGTGGTCGACAGGTAATCGCGGCGGATCTTGGTGCCGTTCGAGCGGCGGGTCTCGGTGTCGATGCTCTGGTTGATCGAGGGGCGGAGCAGGAAACTGCCCATCCGGATGCCGGTCGGATCGCCCGGCTCGCGCGGCTGTTCCTGGGTTTCGACAGGTTCCGCGCCGCGGTCGAGTGGCTCTTCGCGCGGCTGGTTCAGGTCGTCCTCATAGGGAGGCTCCTGACTGGCCGCCTGGTTGCGGGCCGGCGTGGTGCCGGTCGCGACATTCGGATCGTCCTGGTTCTGGTCGTCGGCGGCATTGGTGGCGTTGGTCGTCGGCTGCGCCGAGGTGCTGCCTCTCAATGCTGTGTTGGAGGCCGTATTCGAAGTCGCTGACGTGGCGTTCGCGACCGAGGGAAGGGAGCCGTTCTGCGGCGGAAACACATTGCGGGTCTGGGCGGCTGCGGGCGAAACAAGCGCCGAACAGGCCAGCAGAAGGCCGAGTGCCGCCCGGCGCCCCTGACGCGTCCCGCCTGTCGTTGTGGTGATCTTCATAAGGCCTGCCCGGGCAATCGCAAATGCTTACCCAAACGTAAAGCCATGTGGTTAACGTTTGGTTGCGACGCCATGGACGGCGGTGAACTTGGTCGCTACGCGCCAAGCCGATGGACTTGACGGGTGAAAAGGGTTAAGGCTTGCCCATGATCAAGAGAGCTTTGCAACTGGTCGAGAACGACCTCGTCGATTCCGCCTTGAGGACGATTTCCTTCGGAAAACAAGGGCTTAATGCGCTGGAGCTGGCGCTTCAGAACGGCCTTGGCGACGCCTTCCGCAAGGCTGCGGAACTGATCGGCGACATCGACGGCAGGGTTGTCGTGACCGGCATCGGCAAGAGTGGACATATCGGCCGCAAGATCGCTGCCAGCCTTGCTTCGACCGGCACGCCCTCCTTCTTCGTACATCCCGTCGAAGCCAATCACGGCGATCTCGGCATGATCGGGTCGGGCGACGTGGTGCTGGCTCTGTCTTGGAGCGGCGAGACTGCCGAACTGCAGGGCATCGTGTCCTTCACCCGCCGCTTCTCCATTCCGCTGATCGCCATGACGTCAGGCGAGATTTCGACGCTCGCCCGCGAAGCCGATGTCGTTCTGCTGCTCCCCAGGGAACAGGAAGCCTGCCCGCACGGCCTGGCGCCCACGACATCGACGCTGATGCAGCTTGCAATGGGCGACGCGCTTGCCGTGGCGCTGCTCGAAGCACGCGGTTTCTCGGCAACCGATTTCCGCGTCTACCATCCGGGCGGCAAGCTCGGCGCGATGCTCAGCCATGTCGGCGACCTGATGCATACCGGTGATCGCATGCCTCTGGTCAAAAAGGGCGTCCTCATGCTGGAGGCGATCGAGGAACTGTCGCGCAAGCGCTTCGGCTGCGTCGGCGTGGTCGACGAGGATGGCAGCCTCTGCGGCTTCATCAGCGATGGTGATATTTCCCGGCACCTTCATCTCGATCTGCGCGAAGCGCGGGTCGATGATGTGATGACACATAACCCGAAGACCGTCAGCAAGGAAACGCTCGCCACGAAGGCCATGGCGCTGCTCAACAAGCACAGCATCGGCGCGTTGCTCGTCGTCGATGAGGAGCGCAAGCCGATCGGCATCGTCCACTTCCACGACCTGCTGCGGGTCGGCGTGGCCTGATAACCGAACCGGGCCTGCCAACGGCTTTCGGACAAGCTGGCCTTAGGCCGCTTCGACCTTGAGGTCGCGGCCGCTTGCCGCCACCACCTTTACCTGCGTGCCGGCTGGCAGGTCCGGTCCCATCACCGACCACCATGTATCGTCGAGCCGGATGCGGCCGCGCCCCTCGGCGATCGGTTCGTGGAGAGTTGCCGTGCGGCCGACGAGGCTTTCGCCGCGGCGGTTGAGATTCGGCTCGTCGGTCGCCTGGTTGCGGCTGGAATAGAAACGGCGGCCGGCCAGCGCGAAGGCGCCGGAAAGCACCGCGAAGAGCAGGAGCTGAACGTGCCAGCTCCAGAACGCCGCATCCCAGAGCGCCAGAGACAGCACGCCGATGACGATCGCGGCAGCGCCGATCCAGATCAGGAAAACGCCGGGTGCCGCGAGTTCGGCGGCGAGCAGGAC
Source organism: Neorhizobium tunisiense (assembly GCF_039631515.1). Lineage (NCBI taxonomy): Bacteria > Pseudomonadati > Pseudomonadota > Alphaproteobacteria > Hyphomicrobiales > Rhizobiaceae > Neorhizobium > Neorhizobium tunisiense. The sequence continues at coordinate 427,942 of NZ_JBDIUU010000002.1, forward strand.
GACGCCTAATATCCACCAGCTCCAGGGGCCGAGATTGACCACAGCATCATGCAGCATGGCTCAGGTCTCTGAGGAATTCGGGTTGAACGGATTGAGCACCGGCGCGGTGCGCGGGCCGGGCTGGGGACGCGGGCCGGCCGGCGGGCGTGGTGGTGCGGCAGGTCCAGAACTGTCACCAAAAACCTCCTTGGCGATGGCGCCGATGCCGCCGAGCGAACCGATGATCGAGGAAGCCTCCAGCGGCATCAGCACGATCTTGGAGTTCGGCGCCTTGCCGATCGCGACCAGAGCCTCGGTGTATTTCTGCGCCACGAAATAGTTGATCGCCTGCACGTCGCCGGCGGCAATGGCCTGAGAAACGGACTGGGTCGCCTTGGCCTCGGCTTCCGCCAGGCGCTCGCGGGCTTCCGCTTCCCGGAAGGCGGCTTCGCGCTTGCCCTCGGCTTCGAGGACGGCCGCCTGCTTGGCGCCCTCGGCGCGCAGGATCTGGGCGCTGCGGGAACCTTCGGCCTCGAGGATCTGGGCGCGCTTCTCGCGCTCGGCCTTCATCTGCCGTCCCATCGATTCGACCAGGTCGGCCGGCGGCTGGATGTCCTTGATCTCGACGCGGGTGACCTTGATACCCCAGGGGCCGACGGCCTCGTCGACGACGCGCAGCAGGCGTTCGTTGATGACTTCGCGATTGGAGAGCAGTTCGTCGAGATCCATCGAGCCCATGACCGAGCGGATGTTGGTCATGGTGAGGTTCTGGATGGCGTTCTGCAGGTTGGAAATCTGGTAGGCGGCCTGGGCAGGATTGAGCACCTGATAGAAGGCGACTGCATCGGCGGAGACGCTGGCATTGTCCTTGGTGATGACTTCCTGGGTCGGTATGTCGAGCACCTGCTCCATGACGTTCATGCGCACCCCGACGCGCTCGATGAAGGGCGTCAGGATGTTGAGGCCGGGCTCCAGGGTGCGCGTGTAGCGACCGAAGCGCTCCACGGTGTAGCGATAACCCTGCGGCACGGTCTTGATCCCGGCGAACAGGACCAGGATGACCAGTACCACCAAACCGATCACGACGTAATCGAAGCCGCCCAGGTTCATGAAATTCCTCCATTGCAGGCGGTAAGTCCGCCAGATCACACGTGATGAGTTAGCACGTTCTTTGCAGGGAAGAAATGACAGCCGGACCGCCGTTGACGTCGTCCGGGTTATTCACAAGGACGCGTTGCCGGTCTAGGAAGCGGGTTCGAATTACCGGTCGCAGCCTACCCGGTCAAAACAAGGATGAAAGCCCATGAAAACCATCGTCGTCTGCTCCGGCGGACTGGATTCCGTTTCGCTCGCCCACAGGATTGCCGCCGAACAGCAGCTGCTGGGTCTGATCTCCTTCGACTATGGCCAGCGGCACCGCAAGGAACTCGATTTCGCCGCCGCCTGCGCCGCGCGGCTCGGCGTCTTCCACGAGATCATCGACATGCGCGGGATCGGCAGCCGGCTGACCGGCTCGGCCTTGACCGACGACGTGGATGTGCCGGACGGGCACTATGCCGAGGAGACCATGCGGGTGACCGTGGTGCCGAACCGCAATGCGATCATGCTGTCGATCGCCTTCGGGGTGGCGGCGGCGCGGCAGGCGGATGCGGTTGCGATCGCCGTGCATGGCGGCGACCATTTCATCTATCCGGATTGCCGGCCGGGTTTCATCACTGCCTTCCAGGCAATGCAGGATCAGGCGCTCGACGGCTACGCGTCGGTCCGGCTGCTCGCGCCTTACGTCAACGGCTCGAAGGCGGATATCGTGACGGACGGCGCCCGGAATGGAACGCCGTTTGCCGAAACCTGGTCCTGCTACAAGGGCGGTGCTCTCCATTGCGGCCGCTGCGGCACCTGCGTCGAGCGGCGCGAGGCCTTCCACCTTGCCGGTATCGAGGATCCGACGGAATACGAGGACCCGGATTTCTGGAAGGCCGTGACGGAAGGCTTCAAGGCGACTGAGGTCCACTGATCGACAGGATTGGGTATCCGGGCGCCCGCGAGCGCCATGTGTTTTGCAGGCACGCTGCCGGGTCGCGTTCATGCAGAACGTTGATTGGACCATCACCTCCCGTCGTTCTAAGTTTCTGATCTTGAGGGCAGAAAAGGAATGCCGATGAAGATCCAATTGATTCGCAACGCGACGCTCAAGCTTTCGTATGCGGGTCGCACCATCTTGATCGATCCCTATTTTGCGCCTGCGCATAGCTTGCCTTCCTACACCGGAAAATCTCCCAATCCGCTTACGGAGCTGCCGCTTTCCGTGGAGGACATCCTGCGGGACGTCGAGTTCGTTATCGTCTCGCATCTTCATTCGGACCATTTCGATTCCGTGGCGAAACGGCTCGTTCCGAAACATCTGCCGGTGCTCTGCCAGCCGGGGGATGAACCGGTGATCAGTGGCGAAGGATTTGCCGACGTCACGCCGCTTGAGGATACCATCGTCTGGCAAGGGATAGTGATCACCCGCTGCCAGGGCAGTCATGGGCTTGGCCCGGTCCAAAAGAAGATGGGCTCCGTGATGGGGTTGACGCTCGCGGCTCCCGGCGAGCCGGTGGTCTATTGGGCGGGCGATACGGTACTCTATCCGCCGGTCACGGAAACGATGAAGCAGGCGGCGCCGGATGTCATCGTCAGCCATTCCTGCGGCGCTCTCTGGGACGGCGATCTCATCGTCATGGATGCCGCGCAGACGATCGAACTTTGCCGGGCCGCCCCGCAGGCGACCGTGGTCGCGGTGCATATGGAGGCTCTCGATCATGCCACGGTCTCCCGCGCCGACCTGCGCGCGGCGGCGGGTTCTGCGGGAGTTGGCTCTTCGCAGCTGCTAGTTCCGGCGGACGGCGAAACGATCGAACTGGCTATCCCCCGGACCCGATGAACGTTTGAGATCATCGCGCCGCGGTCTCACGACCTGGCGGGAGCGGCCTAAACCCAGCCCTGAAGTTCGCGGCGAACGACCTTCTCCAGCACGGTCATGCCGCCGGGGCTGTCGTTCAGGCAGGGGATATGCGCGAACTTTTCGCCGCCGTGATGCCGGAAGATCTCGCCCGCTTCTTCGGCGATCTCTTCGAGCGTTTCCAGACAGTCGGAGACGAAGCCGGGGTTCATCACAGCGATGCGCTTGATGCCGTCATGGGCGAGTTTCTCGACCGTCTTGTCGGTATAGGGCAGCAGCCATTCCTCCGGCCCGAAACGGGACTGGAAGGTGATCATGAAATTCTTGTCCGTGAGGCCGAGCGCCTCCTTCAGGAGCCGCGCCGTCTTCTGGCAATGACAGTAATAGGGATCGCCCGCCTTGAAATAGGATTGCGGGATGCCGTGGAAGGAGGCAATCAGCATTTCCGGCTCCCAGTCGAGGGCCGCGTATTTCGCCCTGACGGAGTCCGCCAGCGCCTCGATATAGGCCGGCTCGTCGTGATAGGGCGGCACGGTGCGTACTGCCGGCTGCCAGCGCAGCTTCATCAGGTGCTCGAACGCCTTGTCGTTGACGGTCGCGGTAGTTGAGGCCGCATATTGCGGATAGAGCGGGAACAGGAGGATCTTTTCGCAGCCCTTTTCCTTCAGCGCGTCGATGCGTTCGGCGATCGACGGTTTGCCGTAGCGCATCGCCCAGTCGACCACGACGTTCGGCAGGTCCTTCAGCCGCTCGGCCATCAGCTCTCCCTGGCTGCGGGTATAGGTGCGCAGGTAGCTCTCGTTGAGATCCTTGTTCCAGATCGCCTCATAGGCCTTGCCGACCTTCTGCGGCCGTTTGTTGAGCACGATGCCGTAAAGGATCGGATACCAGTAGAGCCGCGACCACTCGATCACCCGCTTGTCGGACAGGAACTCCGCCAGGTAGCGCCGCATCGACCAATAGTCAGTGCCATCGGGTGTGCCGAGATTGACGAGCAGCACGCCGACCTTGCCGAAAGCAACCTTCGGATGATCGGAGGGCATGTGGGCGGATTGCGAGGTCATGCGGACACTTTCGGTTGAATCTTACGCGCGCGACGACGCGCTCTTTATCTTGCGAATTACTTAGAAACAAAAATCGGCCCGGGAAAGCCCGGGCCGATAATGGGATAGGGACAAATCGTCCCAATTCGTTGCCTGGATCGCCGACCCGAACCTTGATCCGGGTCAAGCGGTGTCACTTCGCCGGCAGTTCCAGTTCGGTGCCGACCTGAATAACGTTCGGATGGCGCAGCGAGTTGAGCTTGGCGATCTCTGTCCACTTCTCGCCGTCGCCATAGGTAGCTTCGGCGATCTTCCACAGCGAGTCACCCTTGACGACCGTGTACTTGGTCGGACCTGCCGGCTTGGCAGCTGTTGCTGCCGGTGCGGGAGCAACCGGAGCTGCCGCCATCGTGTTCGGAGCCGGAGCGGGTGCCGCAGGCGCTGCCGGAGCAGCCGTCGTCGGAGCCGGAGCGGCGGGTGCAGGGGTCGCAGGAGCCGCCATCGTCGGAGCCGGAGCCGGAGCCGGAGCCGGAGCGGCAGGTGCCGGTGCTGCCGGAGCAGCGGCCGTCGGAGCCGGTGCCGCAGGGGCTGCTGCCGGCGGGGCGGCAGGCGCGGGCTTGGCCGGCGGCGTGTAGCTTGCAGGCGTCAGGTCGGTGATGCGGCCGTCCGTATAGGGCTTGTAGGGGTTGCGGGCGGCGATGAACTCGGCCGTCACGTCGGCGAGGTCCGGGCCGTAGTCATAGGCGTTCTTGCCGCTGGCCTTGAAGACGGCATAACCGTCCCCGCCTGCGCGCATGAAATTGTTGGTGACGACGCCATAGGTCTTGGCGGGGTCGATGGCGACGAACTTGTCGCCGTCCTTGACCTGCACGTCGCTGACCTTGGAACCGGCCGGCTTCGACTTGTCGAAGGAATATTTGAGACCCGCGACCTGCGGGAAGCGGCCGGCGCCATCGTCGATCTGGCTGACACCGCTTTCCAGCGCCTTGACGATGTCGGCGCCGGTGAGCTGGAAGGTGGCGAGCGTGTTCTGGAAGGGCAGGACGCTGACGACCTCACCCTGGGTGACCTCGCCGGCATCGATCGAGGCGCGCAGGCCGCCGCCGTTCTGGATGGCGATGGTGATGCCCTGGCCCTTGGTGCGGTCGAGCATGGCATCGGCGACGAGGTTGCCCATCGAGCATTCCTTGGCGCGGCAGACGCGGCGGTCACCGTCGATGACAGCTTCAGAGGCGCCGACGACCTTCTTCTTCAAGTCCTCGATCGGCTTCTTCAACTCCGCGACGCGGGCCAGGAAGGCCGGGTCCGGGGTGATCGACTTGTCCATCAGGATCGGCTCGCCTTCGGCCGACTTCACGACGCCGCTGTCGTCGAAGACGATTTTGATGTCGCCGAGATATTTCGAATACTGATAGGCTTGGACGACCGGCACCTTGTAGCCGGCCGGATTGTCCGACCAGGTCGGGTAGGGGCCTGCGGCGCCCTTGGCCACGTTCGACAAGAGCGTGTGGGTATGGCCGCCGACGACGACGTCGACATCCGGGATCTTGGCGATCATGGCGAGGTCGCGCGGATAACCGACGTGGGTCAGCGCGATGATCTTGTCGACGCCCTGAGCCTTCAGGCCCTGAACCGCCTCGGTGATCTTGGCGACGTCGTCGGCGATCGTGATGTTCGGGCCGGGATTGGCGATTTCGGCCGTGTCGTTGGTGACGGCGCCGACGATGCCGACTTTCTGGCCGCCGACGGTCAGCACCAGCGACGGCTTGATGCGGTTGCCGATCTTGGCGGCAGCGCTCGGCACGACGTTGGCGGTGACGACCGGGAACTGGATCTTGTCGAGGAAGGTGGCGAGCACGTCGTCGCTGTCGTCGAACTCATGGTTGCCGACGGTCATGGCGTCGAACTTCATGGCGTTCAGCGCTTCGGCTTCGGCGGCACCCTTGTAGGTCGTGTAGAAGAGCGAGCCCTGGAAGTTGTCGCCGGCATTGAGCAGGATGACGTTCTTGTTCTGCGCCTTCAGCGCATCGCGGGTCTGGTTGATCGCGGTCAAGAGGCGGGCGGCGCCCCCGAAGCAGACGCCCTTGCCTTCATCCTCAGCCGAGCAGGTGGAATCGGTTGCGTTGATGGATTCGAGACGCGAATGGAAGTCGTTGATGTGCAGGATATTGAGCTCGAAATCGGCAAATGCCGCACCGCTTGAAAGAGCCATGACCGAAGCGGTCAAAAGCCCGAGCCCCAATGTCTTCTTCATCTGATCTCTCCTCTTTCTATTCGGCCGGCTGTGCCGCCCTTTTATCTGTTCTAGTTTTTCAATGTGACAACTGTTCCGGCTGGCATGTTTTCATCAACCGACGGTGGGTTCAAGGGAAATGTGACAAATATTACAGGGCGCTATCGGCGCTGATCACGAAGCTGCATATTGATTTTCCAATGGTCTTTAAGTAAGTTGACCATATATGGTCATTTCGATGGAGCCGAGGATGTCGACGATCAGTGTGGCCGAGGCAAAGGCCGGTTTCGCCAGTCTCGTGGACGAGGCGGCGAACGGGGAATTCGTGACGATTACCCGCCATGGAAAACCGGCGGCCGTGCTTGTGTCGGTCGAAGCGGCGGAGGCGGCGAAAAAGGCGCTGGACAGGCCGCGGCCAAATTTCGGTGATTTCCTGCTGACGTTTCCAGGCGGTGTCGACCTTGAGCGGAAGCCGTCGAAACTGCGCGATGTCGACCTGTGAGCGGCTACCTGCTCGACACCAATATCATCAGCAGGATCGCGCCGGACCGGATAGCGTCGCTCCAACAGGTGCGGGCCTGGTTCCACGAACAGGGCGAGGCTGAGGCACTCTTCCTGTCGGCCATCACCATTGCCGAAATCGAAAAGGGAATGCGATCGCTTCACAGGCGCGGCGGGATCGCAAGAGCGCAGCGTCTTTCGGCCTGGCTGGATTTCATATCCGACAGCTTTGGCGACCGGGTATTGCCGATAGACGCCGTGGTGGCGCGGATCGCGGGAGCGTTGGAAGACGAAGCCGAGAGCAAGGGCCGAAGCCCCGGCCTGAGCGATATCATTATTGCGGCCACGGCGCGAGCCTATGGCCTTACCATCGTCACGGAAAACATTCGGCATTTCGAGCCATTGGATGTGCCCGTCGAACTCCCGGCCGCCTTCCGTCGGGAGTAAGCGAACCCGCAATGGCTCCCGGCCACGAACCGCAGGGTCGCTCCGAAACACGAGAAACCCCGCCGAAGCGGGGTTGCGATGAGCGGGTGGGATGCGCCGCCTTAGCTGCGGCGGGAGAGCGAGAATTGAGCGCCGCTATCCTGCGTGCAGTTGAGCTGGTTGATGTTGACCAGCGAGCAGTTGACACGCGACTGGGTCTTGCGCACCAGCGAAGTCATGTTGATCTCGACCAGCGTCGGCGACAGGCTGGTATAGGTGCCCGAGGCGAGCAGCGTGTTGCTGTCGCTGGAGCGGGTGTTGAACGTGCCGGCCTGGAAAGAAGAAACGATGCCGTTCGGATCGACCCAGCTTCCTTCGACGCCCTGCGGCTGCACGGCCGCCATCTGTTGCGGCGGAGGGGAAGAAACGCAGGCGGTCAAGCTGGCTGCGGCGATGAGCGCGAGGCTCACTTTGAATTTCATGATCGGTCTCCCGCGATTCGGTCCGGCTTTCGGTTTGAGAAACCTTGCCGCCATCGCCCTATGTAACGCAAGATGTGGCCTTGAAAAGGCAGAAGCTTTCAACATGCAAAAAACCGCCTGCGGCAAGGCAGGCGGTTTCCATTGTGTCTTATCGGATCAGTGAACCCGTTCGTTGGATTAGCGGACCAGGATGTTCTTGAACTGCCACGGATCCTTGGTGTCGATGTCTTCCGGGAAGAGGCCCGGGCGGCCGTCGAGCGGGGTCCAGTCGGTATAATGACCTTCGACCGGGCCGAGATAGGGCAGTTGTACTTCGAGGCAGCGCTTGTAGTCGATCTCGTCGGCTTCGACGATGCCGGCGGTCGGGTTTTCGAGCGCCCAGACCATGCCGGAGAGAACCGCGGAGGTCACCTGTAGGCCGGTGGCGTTCTGGTAAGGCGCGATGCGGCGGGTTTCCTCGAGCGACAGGCGCGAACCGAACCAGTAGGCGTTCTTCTCGTGGCCGTAGAGCAGGACGCCGAGTTCGTCGATGCCGTCCTCCAGTTCGTCCTCGTCGAGAACGTGATGGACCGGCTGCGGGGTGCCGCCATTGCCGAACATTTCATGCAGCGACAGGACCGCGTCATTGGCCGGATGGTAGGCGTAGTGGCAGGTCGGGCGGAAAGTCACTTCGCCGTCCTTGTCGCGCACCGTGAAATAGTCGGCGATCGAGATCGATTCGTTGTGGGTGACGAGGAAGCCATACTGCGGGCCGGGCGTCGGGCACCAGGAACGGACGCGGGTATTGGCGCCCGGCTGTTCCAGATAGATGGCGGCCTTGTTGCCCTTCTTGTGCTTCTTGCCGTTCTTCGGCATCCATTCCTCATGGGTGCCCCAGCCGAGTTCGGCCGGCTGCATGCCTTCGGAGATGAAGCCTTCGACCGACCAGGTGTTCCAGAAGACGTTGAGCGGCTTCGGGTGCTTGGTGCGCTGGGTGTCGCGTTCGGCGATGTGGACGCCCTTGACGCCCAGCTTCTTCATCAGCTTCGCCCAGCCTTCGCGGTCATGCTGATCCGGCTCGTCGAATTTCAGGCCGGTGTCATTGGCGAGGTTGACCAGCGCCTGCTTGACGAACCAGGAAACCATGCCGGGATTGGCGCCGCAGGTGGAAACGGCGGTCGCGCCGCCCGGGTTTTTGGCCTTTTCCTTGCGCACGGTTTCGCGCAGCGCATAGTTGGTGCGGTCGGCATTCTTCATGTTCTTGTCGAAATAGAAGCCGAGCCAGGGCTCGACGACCGTGTCGATGTAGAGAACATCGAGCTTGCGGCAGAGCTTCATCAGGTCGAGCGAGCCGGTATCGACCGAGAGGTTGACGCAAAAACCCTGGCCCTCGCCTTCGGTCAGAAGGGGCTTCAGGAGATCCTTGTAGTTGTCCTTGGTCACATATTCCTTGATGTGACGGACGCCGTGCTTCTTGAGGATCTCCATGTCGGCGGGTTCTTCGCGCGGGTCGATGACGACCATCCGGCTCTTGTCGAACTTGAAATGGCGTTCGATCAGCGGCAGCGTGCCGCGGCCGATCGAGCCGAAACCGATCATCACGATCGGACCGGTGATTTCGCCATAAACCGGATAGGTAGTCTCTGACATGTCTTTCTCCTTGATCGCGGCCTTCTCGGGCCGCTGCCCCGCTTAATCGGCAGTGGAATGGAAATTTAAAGGCTGCACTCGGGCAATTCGCGGCGCTCTAGATCATAAAACGTCGTCACAATAAAGAGCCTGTCGATCTTCGGGGGAGGAATCGGCAGCGTTATTCAAATTGCGGCGGGCGCGACTGCGATCCTTGCGAGTCGCAGGAGGGGCGGGAAACCGGGCAAGGTTGAAGCCCTTCCCTCAAGATCACTCCGTCGCCGTGCCCTGGTGGAAAACCATGCGCCAATTGCCGTCGGGGTCGAGGCGCCAGATGGAGCTGCGGTTGGCGAAGAGCCGGCTGCCGTCGTCGTTGATGCGGGTGCCGCGATAGGTGGCGAGCGCGATCGTGTCGCTCAGCATCGTGGCGCTGAAATCGGAGATCGACGTGTTGTTCGGGCCGGTCTCGGCGACGAGGCGGGTGACGATGTCGTCGAACGTATGGGCGAGGCCGGAGCGGCCGAATTCGCGGAATTCCGGCGCCAGCAGTTCGCGCAGCTTTTCCTCGGAATTGCGGACCTCGCGGGTCTGCAGTGCCGTTTCAAGCGAAAGCAGATGATCCGCCAGGTGGCTGGGTGCATCCATTTACCGGCCTGCCCGGGCCATTTTTGCCGGGCGGGCGGCAGGGCGAGGGGCTTCCGCCGGGATTTCCGATCGCGCCGCCTGGGCGACGAGTTCGGCGGGGATCAGGCCGCGCAGCGAATTGCCGACGAAGAAGCGGCGGTTTTCGAGGTCGGCGAGGCGGAGGATCTGGCTTTTCGCTTTTCCCTCGCGGATCAGGTCGGCGCGCAGGATGCCGGGCAGGAGACCGCTCGAAAGCGCTGGCGTCAGCAGGGAACCGTCGGTGCTCTCCACGAAGACGTTGGTGATCGTGCCTTCGCAGACCTCGCCGCGCTCGTTGAGGAGAATCACTTCATCGGCCTCTTCGGGCGTAAATTCCGCGCGCGCGGTTTCGTAGAGTTCCCTGCGGGAGGTCTTGTGGCGATAGGTCGGGTCGTCCGAGGGAAGCGTGGCCTTCGCAACCTGGATCCGCCAAACGGTATCGGCTGCAAGCGGTGTAAACGGCGTCGTGGTGATCTCGATCTTGCCCCGATAGGTCATCACGAGGCGGACGCGGAGAGGCGTCTCGCTGGCGGCTGTGGCCGCCTGAAGCTGTTTCAGCGTATCGGCCGGCGGCTGGCGGAAGCCCAACGCATCCGCCGACCGGCTGAGCCGGCGCAGATGCTGGTCCACCCTGAGCAATCCCTTGCCCGGTTCCCAGCGCATTGTTTCGATCAGCGAGAAATCCATTGGTCGCCCACCGCAAAGCGTGCCTTCAACAGGCACTCGTCATACTCGGCCTCGGCCTTCGAGTCGAAGACGATGCCGCCGCCGACATTGAAGACGGCTTTTTCGTCGTTGAAAAGCGTGATCGTGCGGATGGCCACCGAAAAACGCATCGGGCCGGCCGGATCGCACCAGCCGATGGCGCCGCAATAGACGTCGCGGCATGCGTCCTCCAGTTCGGCGAGGATGCGCATGGCCCACATTTTCGGCGCTCCGGTGATCGAGCCGCAGGGGAAGAGCGCCGCAAGGATGTCCGGAAAACCGATCTCGGGGAGCAATTTCGCCCGCACATGGCTCACCATTTGGTGGACGGTCGGATAGGTCTCGATCTCGAAGAGTTTGGGGACAGAGAGCGAACCGACCTCGCCGATCATCGAGATGTCGTTGCGCAGGAGGTCGACGATCATGCGGTTTTCGGCGAGCGTCTTCTCGTCAGTGAGCATTTCGGCGACGATCGCCTCGTCTTCTTCCACGGTCGCGCCGCGCGGGGCAGTTCCTTTCATCGGATGGGTTTCGATGTAACGGTCGACATCCACCGAGAAGAACAGTTCCGGCGAGCGTGACAGGACGAGCGGGCCGCCGAGGTCGATGAATGCGCCGTAGCGTACCGGCTGGCGGGCGACGAGGGACCAGAAGGCCTTGAGCGGATCGCCATGCCAGCGGGCGGTGACCGGCATGGTCAGGTTCGCCTGATAACAGTCGCCGTTGCGCAGGTGCTGGTGGAGCCGGTCGAACCGTTCCCGGTACGTTGCGAGATCCCACATCGCGCGCGGTTCGCGGAGGAACGAGCCCTGCGAGGAACCGTCATCGACGACTGCGCCGTGCGGCCCGGCGAGCGGATGTTCATTGCCAGAGGGTTTGTCGAATATGCCCATGGCGATCAGCGGCGTCGGCCGGTTGTCGACGATCAGCGGCCGCAGCTTGTCCTCGAAGACGTAGCCGGTCTCGTAGGAGATGTAGCCCGCCAGCCAGTGGCCGCTGAGACGCGCCTCTTCCAGGCGCCGAAGTGCGGGCAGCACCTCGGCGGTGGTCCGAGCCGTGACGATTTCCTTCGGCCGGTCGAAAACGAGGCTCCGGCCGGCGGGGTCGTCACGAAAGAGCGTGAAGGGGGCGTGTTTTGTCATTCCATTGCGATGTCCAATTGCCCCTCACGAGTGCTTGCCCCTCACCCTAACCCTCTCCCCGTAAGCGGGGCGAGGGGAAGTGCCACGCCCAGCGCGGCGACCGGGGCAGAACGGTGCGGTGTATCTCTCCTCCCCGCGAGCGGGGAGAAGGTGGCGGCAGCCGGATGAGGGGCTGTTATGCCCTACGCCCTGTCCAGAGCCTCCAGCTCGTCGATCAGGCCTTCGATCATCGAGAGGCCCTTGGACCAGAAGGACGGGTCGGTGGCGTCGAGGCCGAAGGGCTTCAGCAGTTCCGAGTGATGTTTGGTGCCGCCCGCCTTCAGAAGCTCGAAATACTTCTGCTGGAAGCCCGGAGCCGCGTTCTGGTAGACCGCGTAGAGCGAGTTCACCAGGCAGTCGCCGAAGGCATAGGCATAGACGTAGAAGGGCGAGTGGATGAAGTGGGGGATATAAGTCCACCAGCTTTCATAGCCCTCCGAGATCCTGATCGCCGGGCCGAGGCTTTCGCCCTGGACGGAAAGCCACAGTTCGCCGATCTGCTCGGCGGTGAGCTCGCCCTCTTTCCGGGCCGTGTGGACCTTGCGCTCGAACTGGTAGAAGGCGATCTGGCGCACGACCGTGTTGATCATGTCCTCGACCTTCTGGGCGAGCATGGCCTTGCGCTCGCGTTTGTCGGTGATCTTTTCCAGCAGCGCGCGGAAGGTCAGCATTTCGCCGAAGACGGAAGCGGTTTCCGCCAGCGTCAGCGGCGTCTGGCACATCAGGGCGCCCTGATCGCCGGCCAGAACCTGGTGCACGCCGTGGCCGAGTTCGTGGGCGAGCGTCATCACATCGCGCGGCTTACCCATGTAATTGACGAGCACGTAAGGGTGGGCCGACGGCACGGTCGGGTGCGCGAAGGCACCCGGCGCCTTGCCCGGGCGCACCGGCGCATCGATCCACTCCTCCTCGAAGAAGCGGGCGGCAATCTCGGCCATTTCAGGCGCGAAGCCGCGATAGGCGTCGAGCACGGTATCCTTGGCTTCCGTCCAGGAAATCAGCGCGTTCGGGGTTTCCGGCAGCGGCGCGTTGCGGTCCCAGAAATTCAGCTGGTCCATGCCGAGCCATTTTGCCTTCATCGCGTAATAACGATGCGAGAGGCGCGGATAGGCCTGTTTCACGGCTTCGGCCAGCGCATCGACCACCTCGCGCTCGACGCGGTTGGCGAGATGGCGGCTGTCGGCGATGTCCTCGAAGCCGCGCCAGCGGTCGGAGATTTCCTTGTCCTTGGCGAGCGTGTTGGTGATCAGCGTGAAGACGCGCAGGTTGTCGCCGAAGGTCTTCGACAGCGCGGCGGCGGCCTTGGCGCGGGTTTCCGGCTGCGGCTCCTGCAGCATGTTGAGTGTGACTTCGAGCGGCAGTTTTTCGCCGTCGATCTCGAAGCGGAGCTCGGCCATGGTCTCGTCGAAGAGACGGTTGAAGGCGGCGGCCGAGGTCATCGATTTTTCGAGGAAGAGCTGTTCCAGCTTGTCGTCGAGCTGGAAGGGCTTGTCCTTGCGCAGGTCGACCAGCCAGGGGCGGTAGTGGCCGGCGGCCGGATCACGGTCCATGCAGGCGTCCATCACGGCGTCGTCGATGCGGTTGAGCTCCAGCGCAAAGAACAGCAGGTGCGCGGACATGTCGGTCAGTTTCGCCTGCGCGTCGCCGTAGAACTTGCCGTTGGCCGGGCTCGACGTGTCGGAAAAATAGGTGAGGCCGGCAAACGAGCCGATCTTGCCGAGCAGGTCGTCGAGTGCCTCGTATTCCCTGAGCGCCTCGCCGATGCCGCCGGCGCCGGTCTTGGTCGCGGCTTCGGTAAGCTTGCCCTTCCACTTTTCCTCGAAGGCGATCGATAGCGTGGCGGCCTTTTCCATGTCGGCCGTGAACGCGGGCGCATCCTTGGCCTCATAGAGATCCGAGAGCTTCCAGACTGGCAGGAGGCCGAGTGCCGGGTCGGAGGCAGCAGCGCCCGCGGCGGGTGCGGCCGGAATTTCGGGGAGGGCGGGTGCGGACATTCTCATCACTTTTTCCTTCTCAACCTGTTGCGTCTGTTTTCCTTGCCGGCCGTTAAAATGCAAGCTTTTCTCAAAAGGGGATGTTCAAGGCTTTCTGACACAACCAGCGGGATAACAGCCTAAAAAGGCCATGATGACCATTGGTGGGAGCCGAGCATGATTGCGCAAATCCTCGTTGTCGACGACGATCCTATTCAGCGTCGCCTGTTGAAGAATGCGGTTGAACGTTACGGCCATGCCGCCCATCTTGCCGAGAACGGACTTGTGGCGCTGGAGTTCCTGAAGCGCACCGCGACCGACATCAATGTCATCGTGCTCGACCTGATGATGCCGGAAATGGACGGCCTCAGCTTTCTTGCGGCCATCCGCGAACTCGGTATCGAAACGCCGGTCATCGTCCAGACCGGACAGGGCAGCATCGAATACGTGGTGCAGGCGATGCGCGCCGGCGCCTTCGATTTCGTCGTCAAGCCGGTATCGCCGGAACGGATCGGCGCCTCGATCACCAATGCGCTGAAGCTCGACCAGAAGGAATCGAAGTCCCGCGTCGGCCGCCGCCATCGTGCCGGCGCCGTCGGTTTCGGCGATATCATCTCGGCGAGCCCCGACATGCTGCGCGTCATCGATCTTGCCCAGCGCGCCGCCCATTCCAACATTCCGGTCGTGCTGGAAGGTGAATCCGGCGTCGGCAAGGAAATGATCGCCCGCGCCATCCAGTCGAACAGCGACCGCGCCGGCAAGCCGTTCATCACCGTCAATTGCGGCGCCATTCCGCACAATCTGGTCGAGAGCATCCTCTTCGGCCACGAGAAGGGCGCCTTCACCGGCGCTTCGGAAAAACATACCGGCAAGTTCGTGGAGGCAGATGGCGGTACGTTGTTCCTCGACGAGATCGGCGAATTGCCGCTCGACGTGCAGGTGAAGCTGCTGCGCGCCGTGCAGCAGGGCGAAGTCGAGACGGTCGGGGCTTCCAAGGTCCAGAAGGTCAATGTCCGGTTGATCTCGGCCACCAACAAGGACCTGATCGAGGAGGTCCGGGCCGGCCGTTTTCGCGAGGACCTCTATTACCGCCTCAACGTCTTCCCGATCACCATTCCGGCGCTGCGCCGCCGCAAGGAAGACATTCCGCATCTCGCCCGGGTGTTTGCCGAGCGGTTCTCGACCGAGCAGAAGCTCAACAGGACGCTGTCGGTCGGCGCCGGCGCGCTGGCGCTTCTGACGGCCTACGACTGGCCGGGCAATATCCGCCAACTCGAAAACGCAGTGTTCCGGGCGGTGGTGCTTGCCGAGGGCGACGAGCTCACCGAAGACGATTTTCCGCAGATCGCCGCGCAGATCCCGGAATTCAGGCAGGCGGAACTGGTAGCGACCGCCGTCATGCCAGCTCCGGGTGCCCTGTCCGACCACGCCATGCGCGAGGCGCTCGCCGATTCGCCGGTATTTGCCAACAGCGACAAATCGCGGCACGCTAGGCCGGATGCGAAGGCGATGCTCGCCGCCGCCTATCCACAGGAAAACGTCATCGTCAGCACCGACGAGACCGGGGAAGTGCGGAAGCTTGCCGATGTCGAGGAGGAGCTGATCCGCTTTGCGCTGAAGTTCTATCGCGGCCAGATGAGCCAGGTTGCCCGCAAACTCGGCATCGGACGCTCGACGCTTTATCGTAAACTGAAGGATTACGGCATCGATCCGGACGATCCACTCAAGGAAGCGGCCTAGTTACTTAATTAATTACTAATATATTGGATAGTGTTAACCCTCGCACAAGGATGTCCTGTCAACGTTTGTCAATCTCCGATTAGTCAATTGTTGACTATATGGGAGAAGGTTGTACATGTGTGGCACATTTGCCATCGTGTCACCGCAATTGACAGTCATTTGAGGCAACGTGGGACGTTGTCGACAGGACGGGGATCGTTTTGCCGGATCAGTATGCAAAAGAAACGCCTTCGGGTGAGAAGAGGCGTGGCGGCAGAGCTGGGCTTTTTGTCAGTCTGACCCGGCGCGTCATGGCGGTCGCCCTGCTGGTGTTGATGGCGCTGCCCGTGCTTTCGATCTCCGCAAGTGACGCAGCCGCCCAGGAAAAGAGCCTGAAACTCTATTTCGTCCATACCGGCGAGAAGGCCGTGATCACCTTCAAGCGGAACGGCAAGTTCGATCCCAAGGGCCTCGCCCAGATCAACCAGTTCCTGCGCGACTGGCGTCGCAACGAACCGGCCAGGATGGACCCGCGACTCTTCGACCTCGTCTGGGAAGTCTATCGGCGTTCCGGCGCCAGCGACTATATCCACGTGGTTTCCGCCTATCGTTCGCCGACCACCAACAACATGCTGCGTACCCGTTCGCGCAATACCGGTGTCGCCAAGAACAGCCAGCACATGCTCGGCAAGGCCATGGACTTCTACATTCCGGGCGTGAAGCTTTCGACACTGCGCGGGCTCGCCATGCAGATGCAGGTCGGCGGCGTCGGCTATTACCCGACCTCGGGCTCGCCTTTCGTGCATCTCGATGTCGGCGGCGTTCGTGCCTGGCCGCGGATGACGCGCCAGGAACTGGTGCAGATTTTTCCGAACGGCAACACGATCCATCTTCCCGCCGACGGCAAGCCGCTTCCCGGCTATGAGACGGCGATGGCCGACTACAAGCGGCGCGTCGGCAACGATTCGATCCAGATCGCCAGCACCGCCGGTGCCGGCATCCGCGGCGATTCGGAACGCAAGCGGCAGCCTAACCTTCTGGCATTCCTGTTCGGCGGCGGTGGTGCCGACGAGGAGGAGGACAATGAGGAAAGTGCTGCTCCTGCCGTGGCGCGGCGTGCGGCTCCGGCTGCAAAGCCTGCTGGGGAGGACGAGGGTGAAGCGCCTGTCGCGGTTGCCTCGGCTTCGCCTTTGACGGGCCAGAATCAGGCCCAGACCCAGAATCAGGCGCCGGCACAGGCGCAGACGATTGCCGCGCCCGTGCCGCTTTCGCGTCCCGCCTTCCGTTCGGATGCCGGTGGGCTTGCGACGGCGCTCTATTCTCCGGCGCGCAACCCGGCCCAGGAAGCGCTCGCGCTGCAGGCGTCCGCTCCGGTCCAGCCCGGCGGCGAGACTTTTGCCGATCTTTCCACCTACAACATCCCGGTTCCGACATTGCTTGGACCGCGTGGCTTCAAGGGTGATGCAGAAAGCGGCGTGATGACCGCGTCCGTCGGCCCGATGCCGGCGCTGGAGGATGCCGCGTCCATTCCGCTGCCCGGCCAGCGGCCGAACATCGCCGCTCCGGCCAATGCCACTGCGAAGGCTGAGGAACAGCAGGAACTGACGCCGGCTCTCGTTGCAGCGCTTGCCCAGAGCGTCGAGCCGCGCCAGGCGGCGGTGCCCATGCCTATCGCTCCAACCCAGCCCGCGTCAGTCCAGCCTGCTCCGGCCCAGCCTGCTGCGGCAATGGCGGCGGCTCCGATGCCGGTCCAGAAGCCGGTTGAAACGGCGTCGGCTTCTCCGAAGGTCATCCATTCCAACAAGGGTGTGCAGTTCGGCGATGGGTTCGACGCGCCGCGCAGCCCGGTCACGGCTTCGACAAGCGCGCTTCCGATCCCCGCCAAGGGCGGCCGTCCGAACCAGAATGTGCCGCAGTCGGCAAGTGGCGGCGCGTTGACGGGCGATGTGTTGGCGAAATGGGCTCTCAACAACAATCGTGCCAACGCGGCCGCCTCGATGAAGGCACCGCGCGTCGTCAGCCGGACGCTGAACAACGAATATTCGGCAGGTTATTCCGGCGGCGGCTTCAGGCCGGTTGCCGCCACGGTGGCGATCGACCCGAACCGGTTCAGCGGCCCGAACAATTGATAGCCGGGCCAATCGAAGACCATAAAAAACCCGCCGGAATGGCGGGTTTTTTCATGCGTTCTGCCTGGCCTGCATGCCTGAGACGGATCAGGCGGCGTCCTGGTCGGCAGGGGCCTCGATCATGCCGAGCGCCTGGAGGTAGGTATCGAGGATAAGATCCTCTTCCATGCGCTCCTGGTCGTCCTTCTTGCGCAGGGCGATGACCTTTTTCATGATCTTCGTGTCGTAGCCCATGCCCTTGGCTTCGCCGTAGACATCCTTGATGTCGTCGGCGATGGTCTTCTTTTCTTCTTCCAGTCGTTCGATGCGCTCGATAAATGCGCGAAGCTGGTCGCGGGCGACGCCATGAGCATCAGACATCGGGGCCTCCTGATCGTGTGGATTTCATTGAATGGTCGTCAACTGCCGAAAAGCCGCCGCAAGGTCAAGCCCAATCGGCAAATCGATCAACCATGGGCTGGCTTGTTCACGTCGAATGCGGCTTTTTGTGCATCCGAGGCTTGCTGCTGGTGCAGATTTTTCCAATCCTCGTAGGGCATGCCGTAGACGATCTCGCGGGATGCGTCCTTGGAGAGATCGACGCCGGCGTCGTTGGCGGCATCGCGATACCAGTTCGACAGGCAGTTGCGGCAGAAGCCGGCGAGGTTCATCAGGTCGATATTCTGCACGTCGGTGCGTTCGCGCAGATGCTGGACGAGGCGGCGGAAGGCGGCGGCCTCGAATTCGGTCTGCTGTTCTTTCGTGAGTTCGCTGGTGATGGGTTCGCTCATGGGCGCATCTCCTGGTGTCGCGTCAGACTGGATAGGGGCCGGTGCGCGAGGGAAAGATCCTGTATTCATGCAATGTGGGGTCGGCGTTGAGCGTCTTGAAGGCCGGCGCCAGTCTTTCCGCCCAGGCGGCGATGCCCGTCGCGTCGCCGATCAGGTCCTGGCGGACTTCGAGAAGCGCGTGCGGGGTTCCCGATACCATGCAGTGCCGGTACATGGTGTCGCCTTTCAGCGCCCCGTCATAGGGCTCGTTGTCGCCGACGACGATGTCGCCGGGTTCGCCGAGCAGGTTGAGGAGCGGCGTCACGGCGCGGTCGTCGCTGTCCCAGAGCACGGCCGCGTGCCAGGGGCGGGCGACGCCCTTCCAGAACGGCGTGAAGGAATGCAGCGAGAGCACGAGCGGCGCGCGGCCCGACGCACCTGCCTCGGCGATCGTGCGTTCGACGGCGCGGTGATAGGGCCGGTGATAGGTATCGAGGCGTAGATCCCACTCTTCCTGGGTAATCGGATGATTACCGGGAATGATCGCCCCGTCGGAAATCTTCATGATCAGGGTCGGATCGTCCTCGCCGCGGTTCGGGTCGATCAGCAGGCGGGAGAAACAGCCGAGCACGGCCGGTACGTTCAGCATGCCGGCAAGCTGGCGGGTCAGTGCCTCGATGCCGATATCGAAGGCGATATGGCGGTGGAAGGCGCTCTCCGGCAGGCCGAGGCTGCCATAGGAGGCGGGCAGGCGGTTCATGGCATGGTCGGCGAGCAGCACCATGCCGCTGTCATAATCGCCGTCTATGATTTCGAAAGGAATGAAGTCCTGCATCGCCATCGGAAATGAAATGGTTTCGAAAGGTCGGTCGGAAGACGGGTGTTGATGGCATGGGGAAAGCCGCGACGCAAGCCGTGCTGGCGCGACGATCGGCTTGGATTGAGGGTATGAGGAAGACTAATCGATTAGAGTTACGTTGACTTTCCGACTCCGCCGCGCGAAGAAAGTGCTTCACGAATAACCATGGAGTCCTGACGGAAACCGTGTCGAAAAAATCCCCCAGAACCACTCTTCGCTCCATCGTTTCCGCCCCTGTGCTTGCCGCCATGGTCGCCTCCGGTGTCCCGCTTTTCGCGGCGGCCGTCGCGCATGCGGATTTCCGGGTCTGCAACGCCACGCAGAACCTCGTCGGCGTGGCGATCGGCTATCGCGCCACGGAGGGCTGGACCACCGAAGGCTGGTGGCAGGTTCCGGCCTCCACCTGCGCGACGCTGATCGAGGGCGAGCTCCAGTCGCGTTATTATTACCTTTATGCCGAGGACGCGGCCCGGGGCGGCCGCTGGACCGGCAATGTGAACATGTGCGTCGCGGAGAACGAGTTCAAAGTCGTCGGCGTCAATGACTGTTTTGCCCGTGGCTTCCAGCGCATGGGCTTCAAGGAATATGATACGGGCCGTCAGGGAAGCTGGATGGTCCAGCTTTCGGATACGCCTGGCACACAAGAAGGCCACAACTGATGAGGCGGAACCGCAAAGTAAAGATCCTCGCTACCCTCGGACCGGCTTCGTCCGAAGAGGCGATGATCCAGAAGCTGCATGAAGCGGGGGCTGATCTCTTCCGCATCAACATGAGCCACGCGAGCCACGACCTGATGCGCACGCTGATCAAGCGCATCCGCGCCGTCGAGGAACGCAGCGGCCGGCCGATCGGCATTCTGGCCGACCTCCAGGGTCCGAAGCTGCGCGTCGGCAAGTTCGCAGCCGGCAAGGTGACGCTCACTCCAGGTCAGACCTTCACGCTCGACAACCGCGACGAACCCGGCGACGAGACCCGCGTCTTCCTGCCGCATCCGGAAATCCTGGAAGCGGTGAAGGTGGGCCATCGCCTGCTGATCGACGACGGCAAGCTGGCGCTGAAGGCCGAGAAGGCCGATGGCAAGAGCATCGTCTGCAAGGTCATCGCCGGCACCAGCATTTCCGACCGCAAGGGTGTCAGCCTGCCCGATACGCTGCTCGGCGTTGGCGCGCTGACCGAAAAGGACCGCGTCGACCTCGACGCGGTGCTCGCGACCGACGATGTGGACTGGGTGGCGTTGTCCTTCGTGCAGCGTCCCGACGACCTTGCCGAAGTGCGCAAGATCGCCCGCGGCCGCGTCGGCATCATGTCGAAGATCGAGAAGCCCCAGGCGCTCGAGCGCATCGACGAGATCATCGAGCTTTCCGATGCCGTCATGGTGGCGCGCGGCGATCTCGGCGTCGAAATGCCGATCGAAGCCGTGCCGGGCATCCAGAAGCAGCTGACGCGCTTGTGTCGGCGCGCCGGCAAGCCGGTCGTCGTCGCAACCCAGATGCTGGAATCGATGATCACCGCGCCGGTTCCGACCCGCGCCGAAGTGTCGGACGTATCGATCGCGGTTTTCGAAGGCGCCGACGCAATCATGCTGTCGGCCGAATCGGCCTCCGGCCAGTATCCGGTCGAGGCGGTGTCGATGATGGCGTCGATCGCCAGCACGGTCGAGCAGGATCCGCTTTATCCGAGCATCATCTATGCCCAGCGCGCGACGCCGGAGGCAACCGGTGCGGATGCAATCTCGCTGGCCGCCCGCCAGATCGCCGAAACTTTGAAGCTAGCGGCGATCGTCACTTACACCTCGTCGGGCACGACGGGCCTGCGCGCATCCCGCGAACGTCCGGAGGTGCCGATCATCGCGCTGTCGCCGATCGTCCAGACGGCGCGCCGCCTTTCGGTCGGTTGGGGCATGCATTGCGTCGTCACCAGTGACGCGACCGACCTCGACGACATGGTCAACCGTGCCTGCCGCATCGTTGTGTCTGAAGGCTTCGGCAAGCCCGGCGACCGGATCATCATCTCGGCCGGCGTGCCGCTCGGCACGCCCGGCGCCACCAACATGCTGCGCATCGCCTATATCGGCTCGGACGGCCAGAGCGGCATCTGAGGCACGGCAAACGGACAAACGAAAACCGCCGGAGCGATCCGGCGGTTGATTGAAATCCAGGTCTGATCTCGAACCGCTTGCAACGCAGACGTTGCAAACGGTGTTTCTTGCCTGGAATGTCTCTGTAGGGCATCCTGGACTTTGCCCGTCGCGGACTGTCTTTTAGGAGATGTTGTGGAAGCGGTCGCGAACCTGTCGCCTTGATCACCGCCCCTCAATACCCGAATTCAGCTAACCATCATCAGAGCCATCAAGAAATGACCTCCTCGCCCCCATTTCTCGGCTTTTCCGATCACCTCTCTGGGAGCCGGACACCCCGCGCCGTGATCTACGGAGCCGGCCACGGCAGCACCTATCCCGGGAAGGACAGCAGCGGCCATGCTTTGGCCGCCGACGCCATCCGCGCCGCGAGCCAAGATGATGTCACGCTCGTCGAGCACTGGGATTTCGATCTTAGCGGCCCGCTGTTCGACGGCAAGCGGGTCTCATGCGTCGACGGCGGCGACATCCCGACCATCCTGCATGACAATATCGGCAACCGGGCACAGATCGAGGAGAAGACACGCCAGGTCCTGGCTCTTTCGGCTATACCGATCCTGCTCGGTGGCGACTGCTCGGTGACTATTCCCTTCCTCGCCGGTTTTGCCAATCACGGGCCGGTCTGGATTCTGCAGATCGACGCCCATATCGACTGGCGCGACGAGGTGAATGGCGAGCGTCACGGCTATTCGAGCCCGATGCGTCGGGCGAGCGAGATGCCGCATGTCGCCGGCATGGTACAGGTCGGGCTCCGCAGCGTCGGCAGTGCGC
Organism: Neorhizobium tunisiense; assembly: GCF_039631515.1. NCBI lineage: Bacteria > Pseudomonadati > Pseudomonadota > Alphaproteobacteria > Hyphomicrobiales > Rhizobiaceae > Neorhizobium > Neorhizobium tunisiense. The sequence goes on from NZ_JBDIUU010000002.1 coordinate 450,041, forward strand.
GCCTGTCGGACATCGAGGCAGCGCGGCGCTATGGCAGCCATTTCGTGACGGCCCGTGAGATTCACGCACAGGGCGTCGAAGCCGCTCTCCGACACATTCCCGAAGGCGCGCAGGTCGTCGTCACCCTTGACTGTGACTGCCTTGATCCCAGCGTCATGCCCGGTGTGGCAGCGCGTACGCCCGGAGGCCTCACCTATACGCAGGTGATCGATTTGATCAGCGGTCTCGGCAGACGGGCAAGGATTGCCGGGTTCGACCTCGTCGAACTCTATCCTCCCGCCGACATCGATGGCCTGTCGGCCCTGACGGCATCGCGCCTAGTCGTCAATGTGATCGGTACCATCGTGCGGCAGGGCTGAATCGGTCCTCACGCCAGCTTTCTGCATGGTCGCGGCCGGATAAAAACCTCAGATGGTGATGCTGACGGTCGGCATGGCGGAGATCGTGCCGGTCAGCGCGTTGACGGAGGCGTCGAGACTTCCGGTGCCGGGCACTGTGGCTGCGCTGTTCTGCTCGCGCAGCCTGCGGGCCGCCTCTTCCAGAAGCGCCTTGATCTGGCGGGCGACGGTGCTGAATTCCATCGCGGTCTTGATGTCGTCGAGGGACAGTTTTGGCGTCTCACGCGGCGATTCGTCCATCGCGTCGAGATAGGCCTGCTCGGCGTAAGAGACGGGCTTGTCGTCCTCTGTCGGCTCGTCACCGGCGCTATCGGCAGCTGCGGCCTGTTCGCCGGCATTCAGGATCGGATCCGACGTTGCTGCACTGAGCGGGGCGTTGGCGGAGGGCACGGCGCCGCTGCCGCCCCCGGTCAGGGCCTCGGCGAATTCGCGGGCGGCGCCGGCGACGACGACGCCGAGCTGGGCCGCCTGCTTGGCGATCACTTGCGGATCCAAGCCCCAGCGGCGCATGAACTCGAGCTGCTGCTTGGCATCGTCGAGTTTCTGCCTGGCACGCGCCTTTGCCTGCTCTTCCGCCTCGTCGCTCGCCTTCTTCAGCGACGTCAGGCCATGGACGAGGCGATCGTAGGGCTCGTCCTTGGGGCTGGATGGACCAGACGACGCGGCTGCTGAGGCATCCGTCGCGGCCGACGCGCCCTCCTGCTTCGCAGGCCGCGCCGAATAGTCACTGCCAATGCTGCCGATCTGCATCTCGTCTCTCCGATTCCGTATGGCCGGAGGTTGGGGCGGCCAGCTTGCTTCGGGCTGGCGTCGTCTGAGCCTGGCTCAGGTTTTCTCGATCGAGAGATCCATTTCGGGCGCCGAGTCTTCCGCTGTCGGCGCGATGCGCGCTTCCGCGACATGCGCGGCGGCCTTCAGGTCGCGGGGGAGGCCCGCGAGTTTTTCGATTGCCGCGATCACGACGTCGGTCGTGATATAGTCCGGCTTGTGGCCGAGATTGCGGATGGAGACGAGTTCGGACCCGGCGATATCGCTGGCAAGGCCGCGCGAGTGGATCTCCTCCGCGACGATCGCGTCGCTGTCGCCGGTGATGATTACCGTCGGCGCGGTTATCTCCTTGTAGCGCGGTGCAACGCGGGTCACGTAGCCGTTGAGGTTGGCGACGTCGATGGCGTTGCTGCGAAATACTTTCGGGCGCAGGACCAGATATGGCGCGCCGTCGCGAAGATAGGCCTCGGGGCAGGGGTTGGGGTGAAAGACCGAGCGTGTCGCAGTCTTCATCACCACAAGGCCGGCCGGCAGGGCGAGGAGATGGCTGAACAGCCGGCCGATCACCGGGCGGGCGGTGAGATTGTAGTACCAGTCGATCCGGCCGGGCCAGGGATGGGTGGCGGGCGCCAGGAACAGCAGGCCGGCGGTCTTTTCCGGATGGTGGAGGCCGAAGCTCGCAGCGATCGCGCCGCCGAAGGAATGGCCGGCGATGATCGCCCTGTCTATGCCGCGCTTTTCCATCAGCCTCGCGATCGCCGCCGCCTGGCCGTCCGGGAAGCCGTTTTCGAGGCCGCCGCGCTCGGAATACCCGTGGCCCGGCCGGTCGACGAAGAGCATTTCGGCGCGGCCTTGGAGGGCCTGGCGGAAGGCCGCTTCCTGATCGCGGAAATTGCCGCTGGCGCCGTGGATGAAGACGACCGCAGGCAGATCTGCGCCTTCAGGTTTGGGCACATGCAGCGAGTTCATCGAAAACCCGCCGACATCGATCAGTTCGCCGGTGTTCGGGAACGCGGCTTCGATCGCTTTCGCCTTCCAGGCGGTGAAGCAAAACGCGGTGGCAACAACGCCGGCGATGGCAAGGGGTAAGATCATCATGGACGCGCCGCCCGAAGGCTCAGGTCCGGTTGCCGGCGAGCTTTTCGGAAAGCTTGGAAACGGCTTCCTGGGCGTCGCGGTCGGCGGGGTAGACGGCGAGATAGTCCTGCCATGCCTTCAGCGCCAGTTCGTCCTTGCCGGCTTCCGTCAGGATACCGGCCATGCCGGCCAGCGCTCCGAAATGGCGCGGCTCGCGCTTCAGCACCTCGGCGATGTCGGCCATGGATTTGCGGGGATTGCCCATCGTGTAATGCAGCGTCGCACGGCGGTTCCAGCCTTCCGCAAAGGCGGGATCGAGCACGGTCACCTGATCGAGGAAATCGAGTGCGGCGGCATTGCGTTTTTCCTTGATGGCGGTCGCAGACCACTGCATCAGCAGGTTGATGGTGGCGCTGCCCGAATCGTTCAGGTCGGCGATGATCTGGCTGGCGATGCCGCGCGCCTTTTCCGGATTGCGTTCGCGCTTCAAGGCATCGAACAACGGATCGACAGGCTTGCCCGGTTTCTGCGCGACAGCCGGTACGACCGGAGCGGCGGCAGGTGGGGCTGAGGGCGGCTTGGACGTCGCTGTCTGGGCGAGAGCGGGCGAGGCGGCAAGGCTCGCGGCGAGAATCAGAGTACTGAAACGAAAATAGCGCATGCGGATAAGGTAATCCGCCTGCGCCGAAGGTCAAACCCGATTTGTCGTGTTACCGACAATTTGATCGGCTGCGGCCGAGACCGGAGCTGAATGCCCGTATCAGCCCTGACGAGCCTTGAAGCGCGGGTTCTGCTTGTTGATGATGTAAACGCGGCCCTTGCGGCGAACCAGACGGTTATCGCGGTGACGAGCCTTCAGCGCCTTAAGCGAGTTCTTGATCTTCATTTTCCTGGTCCAGCAGTCTGTGGGCTTAGAGCCGCATGTCTATCAATCAAAAGCGCGCCGCCAAGATTCTTCGAGGGGCGCGCTCTCAGTTGGGCGTGCAGATAACCCGAGCCAATCTGCATGTCAACCTTGTGACGACGTTTTCAGGCCCTTCAATTCGGTCACATGGCCCATTTTCCGGCCCGGTCGGGATTCCGTCTTGCCATAGAGATGGACCAGAACATCATCGCGCGAGAGCCAGGCCGGCACGTCCAGAATGTCGTCGCCGATGAGGTTGGTCATCACGCAGTCGGAATGGCGAACCGGATTGCCGAGCGGCAGCCCCGCGACGGCGCGGATATGCTGCTCGAACTGCGAGACGACGCAGGCGGCCTCCGTCCAGTGGCCGGAATTGTGGACGCGCGGGGCGATCTCGTTGGCGATCAGCGTTCCATCCGCCATGACGAAGAACTCCATGCCGATGACGCCGACATAATCGAGCGCGGCCAGCAGCTTCTCGGCCGATTCGCGGGCGGTCTTCGCTGTCGCTTCGGTGATTCTTGCGGGCAGGGTGGAGGTGTGAAGAATGCCGCCGCGGTGGACATTCTCGGCCGGATCGTAGCAGGCGGTCGTGCCGTCCCCGGCGCGTGCGGCGATGATTGAGACCTCGCGTTCGAAGGGCACGAAGCTTTCGAGAATCAGCGGCACGCCGCCGAGCGCGTCATAGGCGCCGGCCGGACTGTCCGCGGCGGAGCGGAACACGCGCTGGCCCTTGCCGTCATAACCCATCCGGCGGGTCTTCAGCACGCCCTGGCCGCCGAAATCGACGAGTGCCGTTTCGAGGTCGGACTGGCTGTCGACGGCATGGAATCGAGCGGTGTCTATGCCGCAGGAACTCAGGAACCGCTTTTCGGTCAGCCGGTCCTGTGACACATCGAGCGCCTTGGCCGGCGGATAGACCGGCGCCGAGCGTTGCAGCGCCTCGGCGGCGGTGACCGGCACGTTCTCGAATTCGTAGGTGACGACGTCGCAGCGGCTGGCGAGTTCGGCAAGCGCTGCCGGATCGTCATAGGCGGCGGTGATCTGGGCGTTGGCGACCTGAGCTGCAGGGCAGTCGGCCTGCGGTTCGAGCACGATCGTGCGGAAGTTCAGCCGGGCTGCGGCCATGGCCAGCATGCGGCCGAGCTGGCCGCCGCCGATGATGCCGATGGTGCTGACGGTCATGGAGCCTCGTCGATTGGATAGTCCGCAACGGCGGCGCTCTGTCGGGCGCGCCATTCGTCGAGCCGGTCGGCGATCTCGTCGTCGTTGAGGGCGAGAACCGCGGCTGCCAGGAGGGCGGCGTTGATGGCGCCGGCCCGGCCGATAGCAAGCGTGCCGACCGGAATGCCGGCCGGCATCTGGACGATCGACAGCAGGCTGTCCTGGCCCGAAAGCGCCTTCGACTGAACTGGCACGCCGAAAACCGGAAGCGGGGTCATGGCGGCGGTCATGCCAGGCAGGTGGGCCGCACCGCCGGCGCCGGCGATGATGACCTGGAAACCTTCGGCACGGGCGCCCTTGGCGAACTGCATCATCCGCTCCGGCGTGCGATGCGCCGATATGATACGGGCCTCGTAACCGATATCGAGCGCCTCCAGCGTGTCGGCGGCGTTCTTCATGGTCTCCCAGTCGGACTGGCTGCCCATGATGATGGCGACGGCAGGTCTTTCAGACATGGCAGGACCCTTACGCGATGATGTCCGGAACAATCTGGTCTTCGAGCTGAGTCATCTTGTCTTTCAGCGACAGTTTCTTCTTCTTCATGCGCTGCACGCGAAGGGCGTCACAGCCGACCTGGATCATGGCGTTAATGGCGGCGTCGTAATCCTCGTGTTCCTGTCGAAGTTTCGCAAGCACCAGCCGGACATCCGCCTGTTCCTGATCTGCCATATTCCAGTCCCCATTCTCACGCCCGGCATTTCAGCGGTCGCCGGCATTCTCCGCAAGCCTCTACCACCAAACCGCGTTAACGGGAAGTTAGACAAGGTCACGAATTTGCCCACTTCAAACCATGATTTCACCTTCGACAAAGCCGGCCGATCGTGTCACACTTCCTTCGTAAACCTGAAGCCTCGGCATTAGGGAATGCCGTGGTAGGTGACTAAGGAAGGAACATGCCACATGACCGTCCAGGCTCATATCGCATCGCTTGAAAAGAAGCACGGTGCTTTGGAGGAGGAGCTCCAGACCGTTCTAGCGTCCCCCTCCGCCGACGACCGTGAAATAGCCGAACTCAAGCGGCGCAAGCTGCGCATCAAGGACCAAATGCAGCGCCTAAAGGCATCTACGCGTCATTAGTTCCTCAGTAGGAGAACCCGCCGCTCGCCCGGTTTTTCATCAGTCGGAGGCGAATAATAAAAGCGGCAAACCAATAATCCAGAAATAACCCAGAAATAACAATGACAAGGTTCTGGTCGTGGAAGGGAGCCACAATTCCCACGGTTTAAAAGCCGGTCATCACGACCAGAACTGATCCAGCCACAGGTTGAGCCTGTCGAAGCCCTTGCTGTTGACGGAATAGATGCGCCGCGTGCCTTCCGCCGTCACATTCACCAGATTGTTATCCAGAAGAGCCTTCAAATGCTGCGATACCGCAGGCCGGCTGATTGGCAGGCCTTGCGCAAGTTCGTTTACGGTTTTCGGCGCGCGCCGCAATTCCTCCAGCAGATACCGCCGGTTAGGATCAGCTATGGCTGCAAAGGGGTCAACGGTTGTCATGCATTGAACTTACGGTAAACGCTCGATAACGGCAAGATTTATTGTGCATCGCAACAATGCCGCCCGCCTTATTTTGCGTTGCTTTTTTAGCTGCGCCGCGCTTGCTTTGCCGGATCAGAACGGCAGCCCGTCCCAGAGCAGTTTCAATCCCGCACAGAATGCCAGACCGTAAGTCATCGGATAGAAGGTTTCCGCCTTCAGGTGCTTGACGATGGCCGCGCCGATCATGGTCGCAATCAGGGCTGCCGGCAGAAGCGTTGCGGAGATGGTGAGATTTTCCGCGTCGAGTGCGCCGAGGAAGAAGTAGGGGATGACCTTGACCGCATTGACGATCGCGAAGAAGCGGATGCTGGCGCCGGTATAGGCTTTCGGATCGAGCCGCATCGGCAGGACGTAGATCTGGAACGGCGGTCCGCCGGCATGGGCGACGAAGCTCGCGTAACCGGACAAGGTGCCCCAGAAGGTGGCAGCGCCGGGGCGGTGCGGCAGGGGAGCCCTCGGCTGGTTGGATCGAGGGCCGTAGACCTGCCAGAAATAGCGCACGGTAAACAGGATCGTCGCAATCGCGATGACGAGGCGCAGCGCATTGTCCGAGACATAGGCCGACGTTGCCCATCCGAGCGCGATGCCGATGATGCCGCCGGGCAGGATCACCAGCAGCGTCTTGGGATCGTTGAAGTTCCGCCAGGACCATAATGCGACGATGTCCATGACGATCAGGATCGGCAGAAAGATCGCCGCCGCCTTGACCGGATCGACGGCGAGCGACATCAGCGGCACGCCGAGCAGCCCGATAGCACCGCCGATGCCTCCTTTCGAGAGGCCGACAAGCAAAACAGCGGGGATGGCGAAGGTGAAGAACGCGAAGCTAAGCGTATCGGGCATGAAGACTCGAAGGAGATGAGGGAATGGTTGATCCGGCAGACGGTCCGGTCTATCGAATTTGCGGACAGAAAACGAGTGCGGATTTTCACAAGTCGATATCCGCCGAACGGGAAGAAACATGACCGGACAGGAAGACCGCTGCCGCCTCGTGCTGATCGTGCCGCAATATGACGATGCCGATCAGCAGGCCAAGGATCTCGAAGCAGCGCTTGCCGGCGGCGACGTCGCTTCGGTGATCGTGCCGCAATACGGCCTTGACGACCAGGCGTTCCAGAAGCGTGCGGAAGCACTGGTCGACCTGATCCAGGCGGCGGGTGCCGCGGCGCTGATTTCCGGCGACAGCCGGGTGGCCGGCCGCATCAAGGCGGATGGCCTGCATCTCGGCGGGAACCTGGCGGAGCTGGAGGAAACGATCGAGAAATTCGTGCCGAAGATGATCGTCGGTACAGGCGGTGCGGCCGACCGGCACCAGGCGCTGGCGATCGGCGAATTTCGCCCCGACTACATCTTCTTCGGCAAGCTCGACGGCGACATCAAGCCTGAAGCGCATCCGAAAAACCTCGCGCTCGGCGAATGGTGGGCCTCGATGATCGAGATTCCCTGCATCGTCATGGGCGGCACCGATCCGTCATCCGCGCTTGCCGTTGCGGAGACCGGTGCGGAATTCGTGGCGCTCAAGGGAGCGGTCTTTTCCAACCCCGAGGGTCCCGGCGCCGCGGTCGCCGAAGTCAACGCAATTCTGGACGAAAAAGCGCCACGGTTTGAGGCTTGATGGAGCCCATGCCGTCGAACCGCCTTTCCCGCGTGATTCTGAAAGGGCTGCTGGCGACGTTCATCGCTTCGGCGGCGATGCCTTGTTTTGCGCTGGCGCAGGCGAATTCCAGGGCCGTGACCCGGCCGGTGGAGCCCGATTTCCAGCCGATGAAAAAAGGGCGGGTCGAGATCCAGCCGGTTCCGGGCTCAGCAAAGGGAACCAGGGAGCCTGAGGGTCAGCCGGACGGCATCATTCCCTCGGGCGGCGTCGAGCTTTACCAGCGCATGGGTGCCGCACTGCCGCCGGCACCGGCGGAAAAAGCCTATACCGGCACCGTGGACGATGCCTACGGGGCATACCAGCGCGGAATGTATGTGACGGCGCTCGACAAGGCGCTGACCCGGGCCGGGGCCGGCGATGCGGCGGCGCAGACGCTGGTCGCGGAAATGATGACCAAGGGGCTTGGCATCAAGCGCGACGCCAAGACCGCGGCATTCTGGTATCAGAAGGCGGCGGAGGGCGGCGATCCGGCCGCCATGTTCCAATACGCGCTCTTGCTGATGACCGGGCGCGACGTGGCCCGCGACAAGACGAAGGCCGACGATTTCATGCGCAGGGCCGCCGAAGCGGGCAACGCCTCGGCGCAATTCAACTGGGCGCAGATCCTGGTCTCCGAAAATCCGGGCGACAAGGGCCTGCATCTGGCACTGCCCTTCTACGAGAAATCCGCACGGCAGGGCGTGGCCGACAGCCAATATGCGGTGGCGCAGCTCTATGTGACGCTGAAGGACCTGCCGGCGGACAAGAAGGCGCGGGCCCGCGAATGGCTGGAACGTGCCGCAGATGCCGGGTTCGACACCGCACAGCTCGACATGGGCCTCTGGCTTGTCAATGGCGTTGCGGGAGACCGCAACTACGAAAAGGGTTTCGAGTGGCTGCGGATCGCCGCCCATCGCGGCAATGTGGTGGCCCAGAACAAGCTAGCCCATCTCTATGTCAACGCGCTCGGCACTCGGCCTGATCCGGTAGAAGCGGCAAAGTGGTACGTGCTGTCGCGCCGCGCCGGCCTTCAGGACCCGGAGCTCGAGGATTTCTATCTCGGGATCAACGAGGATCAGCAGCGCCGCGCGATCGATGCGGCGAACAAATTCCGACGTGGGTGAGGCGCGGTCCGGCTCGGTTGCAGGGACCAGGAGGGGGCGGGCTTGGACCAGATCGAGTTTTTCGCACGTGTCGGGCTGGCGATCGCCATCGGTGCCGCCGTTGGCGTGGAGCGTCACTGGCGCGAACGGGACGAACCGCCGGGAGCTCGGGCGGCCGGCATCCGCACCTTCACGATGATCGGCATGCTCGGCGGCGTTGCCGGCTTGATCGAGCGGAGCCTCGCTCCGGCATCTGCCTATCCGGGCATCGTGACCGTCGGTTTTCTGATCGCCGTCACGGTCGTCCTGACCCTGTTCGAGCTGCACCAGGCGATCGCTGAGGAGAGTTTCAGCGCCACCTCGGTCATTACCGCCCTCCTCACATTCGGTCTTGGCGTGCTGGCCGTTACCCATGACATGGTGCTGGCTTCGGCGGCCGGAGCCACGCTTGTCTCGATCCTTGCAGGCCGCGAATTTCTGCACGGGGCGATCCGCCGCATGCAATGGGTGGAATTGCGTTCCGCCGTCATCCTGCTTGCCATGACTTTCGTGCTCCTGCCGATCATCCCGGCCGATCCGCTCGGTCCGTTCGGCGGCATCTCGCCGCGAAGCCTCGTCCTGCTGGTCATCACGCTCGCCTCGATCTCCTTTGCCGGTTATATCGCGGTCCGGTTGCTCGGGACCTCGCGAGGCGACGTGGTCGCCGGCGGGATCGGCGGCCTCGTTTCCTCGACCGGCACGACCATCACGTTTGCGAGGCGCAGCCGGGAAGGTGCGAACGAGACGTCGCTTGCCGCCGGCGCCATCGGCGCCGGTGCCGTGTCACTCCTGCGGGTCGCTTTCCTGATCGGAATGCTGGCGGCCAGCCTGCTGCCGACCCTGCTGCTGCCGCTCTGCGTCGGTGCTTTGGTCATGCTGGGTTACGCCGCATTCCTTGCTTTCGGGAAGCAGGCTGGGGTAGGCGAAAGCTTTCCCGGCAACCCGTTCGAACTTCCCGCGATTGCCAAGATGGCAGTCCTGCTTGCCGCCGTGGCATTTTTCGCCCGTGCCGCGACCCTCTATTTCGGTGATCGCGGTCTCCTTGCCGCCTCGGCGCTTTCCGCGCTTGCCGATGTCGATGCCGCGACCGTCACGGTGGCGGGCATGCTGCCGGGACTCGATGCAAACCTTGCCGTGCGCGCCATAGGCATCGGAGTGCTCGTCAACATGGTGGTCAAGGCGGTCTACTCGGTGATTTTTGGCACTCGCAGTTTTGCCATCCATCTGTGGTCGGCCACGCTGCTGTCGGTTGGCGCCGGACTTGCCGCGGATTGGCTGCAGGGTTGAGCGTCGGATGCTTCGCGGCCGAGAGAATAGCCGCTCTGCCGGCGCCATGACTTGAATTTCCCGCGGTTTTGTGGTCTTGAACCCGCCCATCAATAAAAACCGAAAAAAACGCCGTCCCGTCCAGACGACAAGTCAGGACAACCCCAAGGATTTCCCGCATGGCCCGCTCCGCCCTTCTCAACGTCATGGTTCAGGCTGCCCTCAAGGCAGGCAAGTCGCTTTCGCGAGATTTCGGCGAGGTGCAGAACCTGCAGGTTTCGGTGAAGGGCCCGAGCGATTTCGTCTCCCAGGCAGATCTGAAGGCGGAAAAGATCGTCCGCGACGAGCTGCTGAAATCGCGTCCGACCTATGGTTTCGTCGGCGAGGAAAGCGAAGAGCTGAAGGGTACCGACGGCGCGCATCGCTGGATCGTCGATCCGCTCGACGGCACCACCAACTTCCTGCACGGCATTCCGCAGTTCGCCGTCTCGATTGCGCTTGAGCGCAACGGCGAAGTGGTTGCCGGCGTCGTTTTCAATCCGGCGACGGACGAGCTGTTCACCGCCGAAAAGGGCGGCGGCGCGTTCATGAACGACCGCCGCATCCGGGTCGCCGCCCGCCGCGTGCTGTCCGACTGCGTGATCGGCTGTGGCATGCCGCATCTCGGCCGCGGCAATCACGGCAAATTCCTGGTCGAACTGCGCCACGTGATGGGTGAAGTCGCCGGCATGCGCCGGTTCGGCGCGGCTGCGCTCGACCTTGCCTATGTGGCTGCCGGCCGGCTCGACGGCTTCTGGGAAACCGACCTTATGCCCTGGGACATGGCGGCCGGCCTGATCCTGATCCGCGAGGCGGGCGGGTTCGTCTCCGACATGAAGGGCACGACCGACATCTTCGGCAGCGGCAATGTCGTTGCCGGCAACGAGCTCATTCAGAAGGCGCTGATCGAAGTCGTCAACCGGCCCATTCCGACCCGTTGACCGACCCGCTGAGGCATTTTTGCGCCACCGCCCGGCTTAGAGCTCAAGTACTGGATAGCTGACTGTTTTCCTAAGCTTCTGCACTTCAATTCGTCGCAATTTTCAACTAGCCTCCGGCGCGTAAGACTACCGGAGGCGAAGCATATTATGGCGAATGCGACAGTGGACGATTTGGACGCGTCTGAAACGGGCCGCGGCGGTTATGCCTACAAACTTTCCAATCCTGCCTCGTTTTTATGGACGATGCTGATCTTCCTGATCATCGTCGGTTTCGTCGCTTCCATCCTCTACCGCCAGGCCGCCCACGCCTTCCAGACCAATCCGGGCCTGAACGGCCTCATTCTCGGCGTTCTCCTGATCGGCGTGATCCTGGTTTTCAACCAGGTGATCGCCCTGATGCCGGAAGTGCGCTGGTTCAATTCCTTCCGCGCCGCCGGCAGCGCCGACAAGGTCGGCCGCGAACCGCGCCTGCTGGCGCCGATGCGCACCCTGATCGGCAGCCGCCGCAAGATGGCGCTGTCGACCAATGCCTTCCGTTCCATCCTCGACACGATCGGCACGCGCCTCGACGAATCACGCGACACGTCCCGCTATCTCATCGGCCTTCTCGTCTTTCTCGGCCTGCTCGGCACGTTCTGGGGCCTGATCCAAACCATCGGCTCGATCAGCAACGTGATTGGCGCGCTCGACCCGAATTCCGGCAGTTCCAACGACGTGCTGGCCGCCATCAAGAGCGGTCTTGCCCAGCCGCTCGCCGGCATGGGCACAGCGTTCTCGTCGTCGCTGCTCGGCCTCTCCGGCTCGCTGATATTGGGCTTTCTCGACCTGCAGGCCGGCCGCGCCCAGAACCGCTTCTATACGGAACTCGAAAACTGGCTGTCTTCGGTGACCGATCTCGGGTCGGACATGCCGCCTGCCATCGCCGAAACGATCGCGAGCGGTTCCTCCGAAGATTTGAGGGCGCTGACCGAACAGCTACGGGCGCTCGCCTCCGCCCAGACCAAGGGGCCGGTCGATGCTCATCAGAACGAGCGGTCTCTGTCGGCCATGGCCAATCTCGCCGAAGGCATCCAGGGTCTGGTCAAGAACATGCGCAACGAACAGCAGATGCTGCGCGACTGGATCGAGGCGCAGCAGGAAGAATCAAAGGCGCTCCGCCGAACGCTCGACCGGCTTTCCGACAAGATCGGGGGGAAGTAAGCGATGGCGCTTGGCAAGAGCCGCCGTCGCGAGCGGGGTGTCGATTATTGGCCGGGTTTCGTGGATGCGCTTTCCACGCTGCTGCTCGCCATCATGTTCCTGCTCACCGTCTTCGTGCTCGCGCAGTTCCTGCTCAGTCGCGAAATCACCGGCCGGGACGAGGTGCTGAACCGGCTGAACAGCCAGATCGCCGAACTGACGGAACTCTTGGCGCTCGAAAAGGGCAATACCCAGGATGTCGAGGACCAGCTTGCCAACCTGCAATCCTCGCTCGCGACTGCCGAGGCAGACCGCTCGCGCCTGCAGCAGTTGCTGAGCCAGGGGAGCGGCAGCAGCAGCGCCGCCAATGCCCGCATCGGCGACCTTACCAACCAGCTCAACCAGGAACAGCAGCTGAGTGCCCGCGCCGCAAGCCAGGTGGAGCTGCTCAACCAGCAGATCGCCGCGCTGCGTGCCCAGATCGCCGCCATCGAACAGGCGCTGCAGGCCTCGGAAGCCAAGGACGCTTCCTCGCAGGCGCAGATCTCCGATCTCGGCCGGCGCCTCAACGTGGCGCTGGCGCAGCGCGTCCAGGAATTGAACCGTTACCGCTCCGACTTCTTCGGCCGGCTGCGGGAGATCCTCTCGGACCGCGAGAACATCCGCATCGTCGGCGACCGTTTCGTGTTCCAGTCGGAAGTGCTCTTCCCCGTCGGCGGCAACGAGCTTGACCCGGCCGGACGGGTGGAGATGGACAAGCTTGCAGCGGCGCTTCTCGATCTCGCCAAGGAAATCCCGGCCGAGATCAACTGGGTGCTGCGCGTCGATGGGCATACGGACAATTCGCCGCTTTCCGGTTCCGGCCGTTACCGCGACAACTGGGAGCTTTCCTCGGCCCGCGCCACTTCGGTGGTCAAATACCTGATTTCCAAGGGCGTGCCGGCCAACCGACTCGTCGCTGCCGGCTTCGGCGAATTCCAGCCGATCGCGCAAGGCGATACGCCGGACGCCCGCTCCCAGAACCGCCGCATCGAGCTGAAACTCACCGAGCGGTAAGCCCGGCACTGTCCGTATTCATTAAAGGCCGTTAAGCCCAGGCGGCGGGGAAAAATTGAGTGATGGCCGGAGACAAGCCGGATATGGACGCCCTTATAAAGGCGGTCGCCGAAAGCCCCAAGCGCGACAACAGCGTCTATCACAAGGCTATCGCCGAGGCGCGCCAGGCCTTCGAAGACGCCGAAGCCGCTCTCGGCGGACCGGTCGAGGTGCGGACCAAGAGCAAGGTGAAGCGCAACGGCGACTACGTGGTGAAGTGGACGTTCAGGCGGTTGGAGTAGGCGTGTCCGCCGCGATGGAATGGGTGGTCGAGGTGAAGCCCAGCCGCTCCAGGCCGCGACGAACCTCAGGCGCATTCATGAACAGGCGCCACAGCAGGCCGGACCGAAAGTTTTCGATCATGGCGATGATCGGGCCCTGGTCGATCGCCAGATATGTGCCCGCCACCCAATCGGTTTTCGGCGCGAAGGAATCGGCAAAGCCGAATGGGCCGAGCAGTCTGCCATCCTCGTAGTGAAGCAATGCGCGCATGGCACTTTCCGCCTCGGCGGGCAGGAAGGGGAAGCTCGACAGGGCCGCCGTCGGGGCGATGACGCCGCGATCGAATGTCGGCGAATGGGCACCGTAACCCTGCGGTCCGTCGGATGCGCTGAGGCCCCAGACCCCGGCATTCGCATAGTCGGGCACGGTCATGCAGTAGTCGTGGTTGATGCGCGTATGCGCCACGGCCTGGTCATGGTAGTTGCCGCAATAGCGGTCGCTCAGGCCCCTGGGATCCAGCGCGCAGAACGAATAATGCGAGATGAACAGCGGGCCGCCAAAAGGCTCGCCGAGCGGGAGCTTGGTTCCGAGATAGATCTCGCCGTTCAGCATGGCGCCCGACCGCGCCCAGCCTGCATGATAGCTTACCGGCTTGATCGGATGGGTGTCGGAGCCGGCCGCCAGGACGTAACAGGACAAGGCTTCATTCCAGCCGCGGATCGGCAGGTTCATGGCCCACTCGTAGTTCGGGCTCCAGTGCCAGTAGAGAGCCTCATCCTTGCCGCGGGTGAACCAGTTCCATTCCACCTCGTCGAACAATCGCGTAATGTCTGCCCGCAATTTCTCTTCCCGGGCGGTCTCTCCGGCGAAATATTCCCGGGCGCAGATCAGGCCCTGCATCAGCAGCGTCGTTTCGACGAGGTCGCCGCCGTCGTCACGTCCGGAGAAGCGGATGACGTCGCTCGTTGCTCCGTCGATGAAATGCGCGAATGCCCCGTGGAATGTCGGCGAATGCCTCAGGCGATCGATGATGGTGGATATGCGCGCCAGTGCCTGCGAACGGGTGATCCACTGGCGTTCGCAGGCGACGATGATGGCGAGAACACCGAAGCCGACGCCGCTGACCGACACCATGTTCGGGGAAGGCGCGCCCGAGACGAAGCATTTGTCGAACGGCAGCCCCGATTCGGGATGGGCACCATCCCAGAAGAACCGGAAGGTCCGGGACTGTATCTTGTCCAGGCAATCATCGAGGGAGAGGCTGGGCGGCAGTTGACTGAAATTCATGGACCTCGAGCTTCTGGCGGCAATGGTATCTGCGATACTAGCAGGTCTGCGGTAAGTAGGCACTCGGCGCGCCCGGTTCACGTCCAGTTTAGACCAAGCGAAACACGTTGGCGTGAAGGATCACAGCGCGGTGGCGTTCTGCCGTTCGATGTCGTGGAACTGCAGCCGCGCGAGCTTGGCGTAGAGGCCGCCGTCAGCGATCAGGCTCTGGTGGGTGCCTTCCTCGACGATCCGCCCGTCTTCCAGCACGAGGATGCGGTCCGCCTTCAGCACGGTCGCCAGCCGATGGGCGATGACCAGCGTGGTGCGGTTCTTCATCAGCCCGTCGAGCGCCTTCTGGACCAGCGTTTCGCTTTCCGCATCGAGCGCCGAGGTCGCCTCGTCGAGCAGCAGGACCGGGGCGTCCTTGAGGATGGCGCGGGCGACCGCGATGCGCTGGCGCTGGCCGCCGGAGAGGGTGATGCCGCGCTCGCCGGCCATGGTGTCGTAGCCGTTATCAAGCTTCGAGATGAACTCGTCGGCCTGAGCGGCGATCGCCGCGGCGCGGACCGCCTCGCGGCTGGCATCCGGGACGCTGAAGGCGATGTTGTCGTGGATCGAGGCGGCGAAGATGGTGACGTCCTGGGGGACTATCGCCATACGGGAGCGCAGCTCGGCAAGCCTTGCCTGGCGCAGGTCGATGCCGTCGAGCTTTACCGAGCCGGCGGAGGGGTCGTAGAAGCGCAGCAGCAGCGAGAAGATCGTGCTCTTGCCGGCACCGGAGGGACCGACGATCGCCACTGTTTCCCCCGATCTCACCTTGAAGGAGAGCGAGTTCAGCGTGATGGCGCTGACCCGGGCGGGATAAGCGAAGGAGACGGTCTCGAACTCGACCTCGCCATGCGGCGGGGAGGGGAGGGCGACCGGGTTTTCGGCGTCGCGAATGGCCGGGACTTCGTGCAGCAGTTCGGTCAGCCGTTCGGCGGCACCGCCGGCTGCGGAAAGCTCGCCCCAGACTTCCGAGAGCTGGCCGAGCGAGCTCGCCGCGATCACTGAATAGAGCACGAACTGGCCGAGCGTACCGGCGGTCATCGTGCCGGCCAGCACGCTCTGGGCGCCGTACCACAGCACGCCGACGATGCTACCGAAAACGAGGAGGATGCCGAAGCCGGTCAGCAACGCGCGGGCCTTGATCGCTGCGCGGGCGGCGTCATAGGCGCTTTCCACCGTGCTGCCGTAGCGGCCGTTGGCGGTTTTTTCGCCGCCAAAGGCCTGGACGGTGCGGGTGGCGCCGATCACTTCGGAGGCGAAGGCCGAGGTCTGGGCAAGCGTATCCTGGGCGGCGCGGGAGCGTTTCCTGACCGAGCGCCCGAAACCGACCAGCGGAAAGACGATCAGCGGGATGGCGCCGAGCACCAGCGCGGAGAGCCGCGGGCTCGTATAGATCATCATGCCCATGGCGCCGAGACAGAGAATGGTGTTGCGCAAAGCCTGGGAGGCTGCGGAACCGAAGGCGGACTTGATCTGGGTCGTGTCGGCCGTCAGTCGCGAGACGATCTCACCCGACTGGTTGACGTCGAAGAAGGACGGCGACAGCGACGTCACATGCGAGAACACCTCGCGGCGCAGGTCGGCGACGACCCGCTCGCCGATGGTGATGACGTAGTAGTAGCGCATGGCGCTGGCGACGGCGAGCAGCGCTGCCAATGCCAGCAGCATTCCAAAATAGTTGTTGATGAAATGGCCGTCGGAAGAGGCAAAGCCATGGTCGACCATGCGGCGCACGGCCAGCGGCAGGGCGAGCGTCGTGGCTGCGGCGAGAACGAGGAAAACGATTGCCGCGGCGACCATCGAACGATAACGGGCAAGATAGGGAAGGAGCCTTGCGAGCGGTCTTAAGGCTTTGCCTCTCGGCTGGTTTTCTCGGGCGTCTGCCACGTCATCTCCATAGGCTCGAAAGGCTCAATTCTCGGCCTTACGGGTACTTGTACTTCCGGCGACCTTCCTGTATAGGCTCCGCATCGAATTGGGAAGCCGTGACCAGACCGGTCTGCGGCTTCATTTATTAAAGAGGCCTCTCGCTCGCAATTGCGACAAATGGACCTCGCAGAGCAGGAATATCGACATGAAGGCTGGCATCCATCCGCAGTATCACGTGATCAAAGTGGTCATGACCGACGGCACCGAATACGAAACCCGCTCGACCTGGGGTTCGGAAGGCGCGACCATGAACCTGGAAATCGACCCCAACTCGCATCCGGCCTGGACGGGCGGCAACCAGCAGCTCATGGACCGCGGCGGCCGCGTTTCCAAGTTCAACAAGCGTTTCGGCGGCCTCGGCCTCTAATACGCTTCTTGGCACACGAGTTACGAAGAGCCTGGCGGACGCCGGGCTTTTTTCGTTTTGCGGTGTTTGACGGGGAGGAGCCGTTGAAAGAGCAATCCGATATTCCAGCCGCATACCGGCGGATCGTGATCATGGGGAACGGCGGGTCCGGCAAGACCTGGCTGGCGCCAAGGCTGGCAGAGCCGCTTGGCTTGCCGCTCGTTCACCTCGACGACGTGCATTGGGAACCGGGTCGCTACGGGATTGCACGCGACAGGGCGGTCGTGCACGAGGATGTTCGGACGATAGCATCGGGTGAAACGTGGCTGATCGAAGGCGTCTATGGCCTCTACGTCGGCATCGCCCTGCCGAGGACAACGACGCTGATCTGGCTCGATCTGAGCGAGGACGAATGCGTGGCGAATATCATGCGCCGCGGCATCCAGGGCGGCGAGAGCCAGGAGTCATTCGACGGGCTGGTCAAATGGGTGTCGGAATACAGAGTTCGAAAGAACAACTGGAATTCGTTCGACGCTCACCTGAAGCTTTATGAAAGCTTCTCAGGCCAGAAGGCGCGGCTGACGAGCCGAAACGAGATCGACGCCTATATGGAGAGCTTCCTGCCGATGTCGGCCGATCAACATGATTGGCTGAAAGCGGCGGCGCAGCGGGCCCACTCCACGGCCGATGCGTTCAATGTCGCAATCGAGGCAGTGGAGCGCGCCGAGATGGACCCGGACTTTCGAAGGCGCTGACCAAAATGAAAAGGGCCGATGCTTGCGCACGGCCCTCTGGTTCGATCAGATGTATTTGCTTTGCGCTATGGCAATCAGTTGCCGAAGGCGGTGCGCAGCAGGTTGAGCTGGGCGCGGACGCTGTTTTCGTTGTCCGGCAGCACGGCGGGGTCGGCCGGGCGGTAGATCTCGCGGTCGAGAATGGCGACACGGTTCTGGAGGCGCAGCGAACGTTCGACGAGATCACGGAAACCCTCCGGCAGATCGAGCCAGCCCGGGGCATTGCGGTCGACGTTGAAGCCGTCGAGGCGGACCTTGCTCTTTTCCGACATGACCTGTTCGCGGCTCATCTCGCCATTGTTGACGGCGCGCTGCAGAAGCAGCCAGGAGGCCATCTGCATGAGGCGGGTGGTCAGCCGCATGGACTCGGCCGCATAAAGAACCGATGCCATGCGCGGCAGAACCTTCGAAGCGGCGCGGCCCGTACCGTCAAGATAGCTCGCGGTCTCCTCGACCAGCGACATACCTTCGGAGTAGAGCGCCTTGAACTGCGAAGAGGCAGCGGCACGGCCTGCAAAACTTACGGTATTCAATCCCTGTTCGGACATCGAAATCATCCTGCTCAACGCAATCACATTCAGGCAATGACAACGGCGGATAAAAGTTCCCATGCCGTTCTGACTGACCTGAACATGATACTTATAATGGAAATCCGCAAGACGTTTCTTAAGGAAAGGTTAATACCCACAAGAAGTGGTAAACAGCGGCCATGTTCCTGAAATGAGACGTATTTTGGCGTCCAATACAACAGTTTGTTTCTGTGGAAAAGCCGGCTGAAACCGTCGCCACGGCGGTGTCGAAGGCCAGGAGCCTGAGCGGGGTCGGTGCCGCCCTAAAAAGAAGAGCCGCGGAAAGGCGGCTCTCAAGGTAAAACAGGGAGAAATCAGACCATTCGCCGAATGGTGAAACTGTCTGAGTCCAGGAAGCCTGAACATCTCTATATTCTGCGTTAATGATTAATATAGTCTTAAATCTAAGCGGAAATACTTAGGATTCTTGCCGGAGCCCGACGTTCAGGAACGGAACAGACTGTCGGCCGCGCGCCGTCCTGCGGCCTTTGCCTCCTTCTCGGCCTCGAGCCGGGCGATCTCCTGCCTCAGCAGATCGATTCGCGATTCGAGCTCGTTGACCGAGAGCATGGAGAGGTCGCAGCCGAGTTCGTGGGTCTTCGGTTTCTTCGGCCGTTCGTCATCGAGAAAGCTCATGATGCCTCCTTTCTGGCATTCGTATCTGCTTTGGCATTCACATCCGGTGCCGAACCGGCGGTGCGGGAGCGCGGGTCGAGCGACAGGCTTTCCGGCGTCGAAAGCTGGGAGCTGCCGCCTGACGCCGTCGTATAGGCGTCGCGCTCGGCGACCGGTATCGGCGCCCGCTGGCGGATGCGGATGATCGCATAGGCGGTTACCAGAAGATGCGCGCACGCCGTCACCGCAAACAGGGCATGCGGGCCGGCCCAGCTCATCACAGGGCCACCGAGCGTCGGTCCGATGATCGTGCCGATACCATAGAGCAGAAGCAGGCCGCCGGAGACTTTGACGAAATCCTCCGGCGCGGCGAAGTCGTTGGCGTGGGCAACCGCGATCGGATAGAGCGCGTTGGCGGCGGCGCCGTAGATCGCTACCAGCACGACGATCTCATAGGTGCCGGTCGGGTGGATCACCAGGATTGCCAGGCCCGCAAGCGCTGCTGCGGCCGAGAGGCCGGCCAGCACATGGCGGCGGTCCATCCGGTCGGACAGCCGGCCCGCCGGAAACTGCATGATCGCGCCGGCAAAGATGGTGATGCTGACCATTGCCGCGACCGCGCCCTGGTCGAGGCCGGCGCGCGTGCCGAACACCGCGCCGAGCGTGCCATAGGCACCGTTGGCGACGCCGATCAGGAGGATGCCGATGCAGGAGATCGGCGAATTGCGGAAGAGGGCAGGCAGGTCGAGCCGCGCCCGTTTCAGCGGCTGCGGCGAGGCGGCCTTGGACAAGGTCGTCGGCAGGGCGGCGAGGCTGTAGAGGATGCCGCAGATCATGAACAATGTCGGCGTCGCGATATTCGCGAAAGGCACCATCAACTGGCCGCCGACGACACCGAAAAGGGTGATCGAGATATAGAGGGAAAAGATGGTTCCGCGGCTCTCGCTGGTGGCGCGCTCGTTGAGCCAGCTTTCGATGATCATCGAGGTGCCGGCGGTGCAGAAGCCGGTGATGGCGCGCAGAACCAGCCAGGTGTTCTGGTCGACCAGCAGCCCGGTCAAAAGCACGTTCAGGCAGATCAGCGACAGGAAGCCGGAAAAGGCGCGCACGTGGCCGATGCGACGCACTACGTTCGGCGCCACGAAGCAGCCGATGACGAAGCCGGAGGCCCAGGTGGTGCCGAGCAGGCCGAGCACTTCGTTGGAATAACCCTCCTGCGCACCGCGCACGGGCAGAAGCAGGCTCTGCAGGCCGTTGCCCAGGAAGAGGAGAAGCGTACCGCAAAGGAGGGCGAGGATTGGAAGGAGGTTTCGTCTCATCTTTGCTACTGTCAGCTCTTTGCGCGAATGCGATCAATCACGGCTTCGCCTGCAAGCATTGTTGCATGCCGATGAACCGGGCGTTAACGAAAGCGAAGCGGATTAGCTATTCCTCGAATCCCCTCCACATCTATCTGTGGTGGAGCGCAAAAATGTCCAGCCTGTGGCGGACGAGATCGGCAAAGCGTAGATGACAAAGACAATCGCGGTTCTTCTGATCTTCGCCATGCTGGTGCAGATCATCAAGCCGCTCGATCTTCCGGGCTTGCGGCGCCGGGGGGATTTCTGGAAGCTGGCGATCGTCGCCTTCGCGGTCTGGAGCGCCGCGCTGATCCTGCGCGAATTCACCACGCTGTAGAGTTTATATCGCTAGACGTCGATCGAGCCGCGCATGACGGGCACGCAGCGGCCGGTGATGGTGACGTCGGTGACGGTTCCGACCTTCTTCACCACATCGAGTTCGATGATGCTGCGGCGTCCCATCTCGACGCCCTGTTCGATCGTCACGTGGACCTCGGCATCCATTTCCGGGGCACGCGTCACCAGGAAGGCGGAGAGGGCGGCCGAGGCGCTGCCGGTCGCCGGATCCTCCATGATGTTGTCGAGCGGCGCGAACATGCGGGCACGTATGGCGAACGGGTTTTCCGGGCTACGCACGTAGAGGAAGATCGGAAAATCGCCGTCGGCGCCTTGGTGTTTTGCAGCTGCCTCCCGGAAGACCGTGATGTTCGGCCGGGCGGCGGCAAGTGCTTCGAGGCCATCGAGCTCGGCGATCGCAAAGGCGAGGCCGACCGAGGCGAAGACCGGGTCATGGGCTGTGGTACGGACGTGCTTCACGTCGATCGAAACGCAAGCGGCGATCAATCCGGGCTCGATTTCGGCACCGATCTCCAGCGGACGCGGTGCGCGGATCGTGGCGCCGATCACGCCGGCCGCCTCCCGCAGCAGCCTGATTTCCACCAGGCCGGCGACCTCCTCGAACCGGAGCGTGTCGGCGACGGGCTTGCCGAACAGATCCGCATGCTGGCCGAGCACATAGGCGGTGCCGACATTGGGATGGCCGGCAAAGGGGATTTCCATCGTCGGGGTAAAGATGCGCACCCGGGCGCTGTTTTCCGGATTTTCCGGCGGCAGGACGAAGGTGCTTTCAGCATAACCGAATTCGATGGCGATCCGCTGCATCTGCTGATCGGTCAAGTTCCGCGCATCCGGCACCACGGCGAGCGGGTTGCCGGCGAAACGTTCTGTCGTGAAAACATCGACGGTGACGAAATCGGCGGTCGGCATGGTGAAATTCTCCGGAAGCGATGCCGGATTTAAAAGCCTCATTGGCGGCCATTACCAGCCAATGTTTTTGATAGCGGTCATCAAAGGAATGAAAGCGGCCGGCATCATCGGCTCAGGCAAGACCGTGGTCACGCATCGCCTTCTCCTCGTCGCCGGTGATATAGGCGAAAATCCGGGGGTCGCCATCGGCGATCGTCACCAGATAGAAGTTGGTGAACCGGACATTGCCGGCCTCGCCCGCCTTGTTGACGTAGGAAAAATCCCATCCGACTTCCGCAAGCGCATGAAGATCGTTGAGGCAGGTGATCGTGACGCCGGTAATGTCCATCCGCTTGCCGCCGGCATCGCGATATCGGGCGAAGCCTTGCGGGATCACGTCCCGGAATGCCGCGTCATTGGCTCCGCCGAACACCGCCTGCGGCGTCGAGCCGACGAAATAGGGCGCGAAGAACGCCGCGACGCCGGAGACATTCACCGACGCCGCGTCCTTCAGGGCGTCATTGCTGGTTCGGCCGTATTCGTCGAAAAGCCTGCGGACCTTTTCTTCAATTTCCGTCATGGGCAAACCTCCATCATGCAATGAACGTCGTTTTGCCCGTTCGGTTCAAGGTCGCAGCAAACAGAAAGGCCGCTCCGTTGCCGGGGCGGCCTTCTTCCTCCTCCTTGAAAAGGCGCTCCTCAAGCGGCCTTTTCGAGATCCTTCTTCCAGCTTCCGTCGCATGCCGCCTGAAAACAGCGACACGCTCCACGGCCGATATCAGGATCGCATCAGGACTTATTGACGCTTGCGGCGTAGATCTGATCGATCGTTTCGGCCAGGCTCGCATTGAAGTCCGCGTCACTCATCGAAACGCGGAGGTTTTCCGCCAGAGCGCGCGAAAAACTGGCGATCATGCCGTGGTTATGGCTGAGCTTTTCGCAGGCGTCCGCAGTGCTGTAGCCGCCGGAAAGGGCGACGACGCGGACGACCGATTTGCGGGCGACCAGCGGAGCATAGAAATCGGCGACCGTCGGGATCGTCAATTTGAGCATGACCGTCTCGCCTGCGGGAAGCTTGTCGAGCTGCTGCGCGATCTCGTCGCGCAAGATCGCTTCAGCCTGTTCCTTTGTCGGGCTTTTGATGGAGACTTCAGGCTCGATGATCGGCATGAGGCCCTGGCCGATGATTTGACGTGCAACCTCGAACTGCTGCTTTACGACGGCAGCGATGCCGGCCTTGTCGGCATGGCCGATCACCGATCGCATCTTGGTCCCGAATATCCCCTTTTCGCGACCGCGGATCAGCAGAGCGTCCAGCTCGGGCATCGGCTTCATCGTCTGGACGCCGTTTTCCTCGGCATTCAGGCCCTTGTCGACTTTGAGAAAGGGCACGACTCCGCGCTTTTCCCAGAGATAGGACGGAACGGCCTCTCCCTCGACGTCGCCGTCCATGGTCCGTTCGAACAGGATAGCGCCGATAACCTTTTCGCCCGAAAAGGCGGGTGCGCTCATGATGCGGACGCGCATGGCATGCACCAGGCGAAACATCTCCTCATCACCCTGATAGTCGGTTTCGGAGACGCCATAAAGACGCAACGCTCCAGGTGTTGAACCACCGCTTTGATCCAGCGCCGCAATAAATCCGGGCGCAGAACTCATCTTGTTCAACATCTTGGCGTCCACCATACTACACTCCTGTCCCTAAGTTGGCGCGATACGCGCTCATTCTCCCTAAGTCGTCAGTCGCCGATAACAGAAGTTATTTTAAAGGGAAATCCACCCTTAAGCTATTGAAACGTTTGAATTCATTTCAATCGTTTAAAACATCTAAAATATTTTAAACCCGTTAACTTCAGAGCGCGCCGCCCTATATGCGCGCGCTCTGATTCCGAGAGATGACAGATCAGGCCGTCTTGATCAGCACCGAGACGCCCGGCAGTTCCTTGCCTTCCATCCATTCCAGGAACGCGCCGCCGGCGGTCGAGACATAGGAGAAGTCGTCGGCGGCGCCTGCGTGATTGAGGGCCGCGACCGTATCGCCGCCGCCTGCCACGGAGGTGAGCTTGCCGGCCTTGGTCTGCTCTGCCGCATGCTTGGCGGCAGCGACCGTCGCCTTGTCGAAGGGTTCGATCTCGAAGGCGCCGAGCGGGCCGTTCCAGACGAGCGTCGAGGCCCTGGAGATCCATTCGTTGACGGCTGCCACCGACTTCGGCCCGACGTCGAGCATCATGGCATCCGCCGGGATCGCGTTGATATCCACCACTTCATTGGCGGCACCGGCCTTGAACTCGCGGGCGACGACGCCATCGACCGGCAGCACGATGGCGCAATTGGACGCTTTCGCTTCCGCCATGATCTTGCGGGCGGTTTCGGCGAGGTCGTGCTCGCAGAGCGACTTGCCGACGTCGATGCCCTGTGCCGCGATGAAGGTGTTGGCCATGCCGCCGCCGATCACCAGCGCATCGACCCGTTTCACGAGGTTCTGCAGCAGGTCGATCTTGGTGGAAACCTTGGCGCCGCCGACGATGGCGACGACCGGGCGGGCCGGATTGCCGAGGCCCTTTTCGAGCGCTTCGAGTTCTTCCTGCATGGTGCGGCCGGCATAGGCGGGCAGGTGATGGGCCAGCCCTTCCGTCGAGGCATGGGCGCGGTGGGCGGCGGAGAAGGCGTCGTTGACGAAGATATCGCCGTTTTTGGCGAGCGCCTCGGTGAAGCCCGGATCGTTCTTTTCCTCACCCTTGTGGAAACGGGTGTTTTCGAGCAGCAGGATGTCGCCGTTCTTCATGTGGGCGATTGCCTGTTCGGCTTCCGGACCGATGCAATCGGAAGCGAAGAGGATCTTCTGGCCGAGCACCTGGTTGACGGCGGAGACGATCAGCGACAGCGACATGTCGGCGACCGGCTCACCCTTCGGGCGGCCGAAATGGGCAAGCAGGATGACCTTGGCGCCCTTCCTGGCAAGTTCCAGGATGGTCGGCGCGACGCGCTCGATGCGGGTCGCGTCGGTGACCTTGCCGTCGGCAACGGGAACGTTGAGATCGACGCGCACGAGCACGCGCTTGGCTGCGATATCGGTGAGGTCGTCAAGGGTTTTGAAGGCCGGCATGATGCTAATCCATTTACTCGGAAAGTTCGTAGCGGACCTTACTATGCCTGACCGGCGACGCAAGACGATTGGTTGCAGCGATCTCTATTCCGTCTGTCGCGGATACGCGGCATGCCAATTCTACTGCGATCATGCAGCGGGGGGAGGATTTTATTCGAGCTCTTGCCGACGAGGCCCGCAAAGGCTGCGGGCAGGAATGCCTGCGCTCCGGCTGAGCTTTCGTCACTCTATGCCGGACCTTCCGGCGGAACGGCACCCGGCTTCACCGGCACGTGCTTGCCACGGTATTTGCGCACCAGATCGCGGACGCGGTGGGCGATCTCGCGCATGTTGATGAAGATCGGCAGGTTGGTCGCCGGCTCCACCGGTTCCAGCGAGATGCCGATGCTGCGGACATGTTCGTGCTCGTCGAGTTCGCGCACGATCAGGATGATCGAGCCGAAGCGGATGCGGTCGGCATAATCCACCCGGCCGCCGAGCCGCGACGTCATGAGGTCGCCGACGGTCATGTTCTGCTCGTTGGCGGAGAGCAGGCCCGGCCCGTAGGCCGCGTCGAGTTCCTTGGCGGGCCTCGCCGGCGAGATCGCAAACGCGCCGAAAAATTCCGCGTCGTCCTCGTCGACCGGCACCTGGCTTGCGAAGATGCGGTCGAGCAGTTTCGAGTAGGCGGGCGAGATGAACAGGTAGACCTGGTCGTTTTCCTTCAGCCGGCCGGCATATTGGTAACGCATGCTGCGGCCGTCGCGGATGACCAGCGACGGCATCGCCCAGCGGGGGATGCGTTCGCCCTGCAGGATCGGGCTGTCCTTCATGACGCGGTAGGAGATCAGCTCATGATGGGCGGTGCCCGGCAGGTCGAGCTCGATCTTGTCGACGGCGCCGATGCGCGGCGGAATGATGAGGCCGAGCTTCTGGGCGACCGGCTTGATCGTCCAGCCCTGGACGAGGAGGGAGACCAGCACGATGATGAAGGTGACGTTGAAGAAGAGTTGCCCGTTCTCGACGCCGCTCAAGACCGGCATGATCGCCAGCAGGATGGAGACGGCGCCGCGCAGGCCGACCCAGGCGAGGAAGCTGGTTTCCTGCTGGGTGAAGTCATAGGGCAGCAGGCTCAGCCACACCGCGATCGGCCGGGCGACGAAGATCAGGAACAGCGCCAGCCCGATCGCCGGCAGAAGGATGGCCGGGAATTGCGAGGGCGTGGCGAGCAGGCCGAGCACCAGGAACATGATGATCTGCGCAAGCCAGGTCAGCCCCTCGTTGAAGCGGATGATCTGGGGTTTTGCGAACATCTTGCGGTTGCCGGAATAGATGCCGGCCACATAGACCGCCAGGAAGCCGCTGCCGCCCATGGCGCCCGTGAAGGAAAAGACGAGAAGCGCCAGCGTCAGCACGAAGATCGGCGCCAGGCCGCGGTCGGAGGTGAAGCGGTTCAGCACCCAGACGATCATCATGCCGCCCAACAGGCCGCAGATGACGCCGAGCCCCATTTCCTCGACGAACAGCAAAAGGAAGTGCAGGTCGAGGCCGGAAAGGCCCTGGCCGGTCGCCAGAAGTTCGGCGAGCGCGATCGTCAGGAAGATCGCCATCGGATCGTTGGTGCCGGACTCGACCTCGAGCGTCGAGCGCACCTTGTCGCGGATGTTGATGCCGCTGACGCGCAGCAGGAAGAAGACCGCCGCCGCGTCGGTCGAGGCGACGATCGATCCCAGCAGCAGGCCTTCCAGCCAGTTGAAGTTGAGGAGGATCATCGCGCCGACGGCGAAGATGCCGGTCGTCAGCAGCACCCCGACCGACGCAAGCGTGATCGCCGGCGCCGCGGCAAGGCGAAACGAGTGGATGGGGGTCATGAAGCCGGAATCGAACAGCACGATCGCCAGCGCCAGCGAGCCCAGCATGAAGGTGAAGGAATAGTTCTCGAACTGGATGCCGAGGCCGTCGACGCCGGCGAGCAGGCCGATCGACAGGAAGATCAGCAGGAGGGGAGCGCCGAAGCGGAAGGCGAGGAGGCTCGAAAGAGCAGCCGCCAGCACCAGGACCGTGCCGACCAGCAGGACGATATAAAAAGCCTCCACCTAAAGTCCCTTCCTTCGCACCTCTTGCCGACACCATCCCCGCCCGCAGCCCCGGAAACCGGAACTGTGCCACGCCGCAACACGGCCATGCAAGAATGGGGCAGATCCCGGCCGAGGGCCAGGCGAATCGACTGATCGATTAGGCGGGAACAATTCCGGCAAGAGAAGGGCAGGGCCGGAAAAAAGACGGACGCGTGCCTTGGTGCCGATGGCTTTTCACTTTCTGCCCAGCGTCTTGTCCCAAAACCGGTGCCCACTTTTGGGGACGCTGGATGATCGGAGAGCCCACACGAATGCGGAACCTCATAGTAAATAATAGTATGGCTCCGCATTCGCGTGGCCTTCGGCGTTTTCTCGGGGTGTCCTGCCCCTACAGGTGATCACCTCGCCTCGCTGCGTGGCTGTGTTCGCGGCTTCCTTTCGGGAAACCTTGCCACTTGCACGGCTCAACCGAACCCGGCCCGGCGGCCAGGGGGAGGCTTGATAGGGTTGGGGTTGCCCCTGACCCATGGCTTTCACCTCTTCCACCATCCCCGCACGTTACGGTTCCAATGAAAGCGCCGGCCCCCGCCTGCCCGCGAACGTCTCGCGAAACACTCCGGTGGTGGGAGCGAGGGGATTGTAGGCATGGGTTGGAGGGGTGGGGATGAGCGGAGGTGAAAATTTGTGGCGCGTGGTAGTCCAGAACGTTGCCTTGGTCCCTCGGAAGCGAAGGTATTCCGGGCGTGACGAAAAACAGGTGCCTAAAAGGGCATTGTCCTTTGTCTTGACTGTCCCGTTGCGAAATTAGAGCCTTGCGGCTGCAAAACTGCTGCAACAAATTACGTCCGCAAAGGTATACCCCTGCGGACAAGGTGCCCCCCCGCCTTATGTCCTTCCGGGCATGGCGAAGGCTGGCAAAGAGAGATCGTAGGCGTGCCGGATCAGAATTTTGACACACCAGACTAGCAGCACCCCATGGGGAAGGGGCCGCACGAAAGGTCTTAAATACTCCCTCGTATTTTTTTGGTTTCCTACCGCATTATGGCGGACAAACTGAAAGCCATGATAGCAGCGAATTAGGCCTGCGAGAGTGCTGTCGCTCCGCTTGAAAATGAAATGCAGCAATCCGCTGCCGTACATATGAGCACCATGGAAACAGGCGCAATAGAGTGCTTGAAATAGAGGGGCGCACTCATATTTGCATATCCAGTCTGGCACACGCTAGGCAATATAGCATTCAGCCACACTCATTATGAGATCCATCGCGATGGAAAGACAGGATTCGAAAAGTGTTGTTCCTTAATCAATTTCGTGCATTGACGAAGAAATCGCGACGCAGATAGGGTTTCCGCAAACCTAGGAGGTTTTCATGCAAACCGATCCGAGATTAGAGACCATAGACTTTCCTTCTTTAGCACTCGATGCCGCAATCCAATTGGATCACCTCGAAAAGCACAAAGATGCCGATCTTGAGGTCATATCGACGTTTGGAAAGTATTTGGCATCACCATCAGGCAATGCTCCGACGGCAGGATTATTTGCGCTAAGTGAAAATCCTGTAAATGTAGAAATACTAAACTCTGCATTTTACAGCGTCGAAGGTACGGCATCGACAAATATGAAGGAACTCGAAGGCAAGCTGAAAACTCTCGTCAAGAGTGTAAGTGACGTTGGGTCTGGCGCAAGCGCAGACGAAAGCGTTGTAGCAGCACTTAAGAGGTTTTGTCTGTCTCTTCATAGAGTTCTCTTAGACGACTTGGCACCCGCTGCGGATGATGAATGGATGCCGATCCACGATGCCCGTTTCGCTTGACCTCGATTTAGTTAAGCAAAAGCTGCATGCTGTGCTCGAACAGATAAAGCAGCTGCAGTCGTCCGAGTTTCCCTACGAAGAGCCTAAGGCCGCTCTAGGGTTGCTGACAGAGATCTATAAGTCTGACCTTGGCAGACTGTCGAAGATGGACGCAACAACCGATATACAAATCCGGCAACAGGCGTGTGCTCACGCCAACGCTCACATTGCGCGTTACTACTCTGTACTCGGGTTTATCCTGCGATCAACGAACGTCAGAAACGCGTTCGAGATGTACGATCCACTTTTGCAATTGTGCCTGAAGATCTATGGCGGCGATGCAAAGCTAATAATTAGCTCCGAATGGCAATTCTCGCCTTTCACTTATCCCGCTGTTACGGATGATTTGCCGCATCTCATGTTTATAGGCCTCCCCTCCACTGAGGCGAGTAACCCGTTGATCATTCCGTTGGCAGGGCACGAAATTGGACATTCAATTTGGCGAAAAAAGAAGGGGAGAAGCACCGCGCTCGGCGGCCTAGATATGAAGCTTCAGCAGAAACTTGTTGAAGCCTACACAAATAACTGGAAAGACTTTCAGAGAATATTCAATATATCAAATAGCCACGCTGACCTTTTGTCGGACTTATTTCTTCGGAATATCTGGACACAATCTTATAAGCTTGCCATTCGGCAGGTTGAGGAGATATTTTGCGATCTGATTGGCCTGAGAATATTTGGGGAAAGTTTTCTTTATTCATTCATATACTTAATCGCCCCCAATATTGGTGATCGCGCACCCCATTATCCGACCCTTGCGGCGCGTGTAAGTGCCCTAGAGGCAGCATGCGCAAGCTATTTAGTCGAGTTGCCACCCGGCTTCACTTCCTTCTTTCTTGATCCGCCTAAGAGAATACCCACTGCTGACGAATTTGTGCTGAAGATGGCTGATTCGGCGTCTGAGGCATTAACAGCCGACCTCATTGACGCTGTTCGAGTTCATATTCAATCGAGTGGGTTATCCCTACCATCTGATGCTGAGAGAGACAGGATCATACAGCATTTTTGCGCACTCTCTCCAGCTTCAGGAATAAAATCTTTAGGTGACATGATCAATGCTGGCTGGAAGGTGCGTTTAGACTGGAGGCTGTGGGGGGCTTTCAACTTTAGCGAACAGACCAGACTAGAAGTTTTGAACGATCTTGTCTTCAAAACCATGGAGGTACTTGAGTACGAAACCAAGACGCAAGGGGTGAAAAATGCTTAGCAGTACGGGTCTGTCAGCTAGACTTAATCTTGCCGCAACTGCTGATGCGGGAATGCTGTCAATCGTCCCGGCTCCTGACCTTAAACGGCTCTCCAACACTGGAGCAGCTTCTATCGACTTGCGTCTCGGACGTTGGTTTAGGACAATGCGACACGCACGGACAGAAGTCCTCAAGGTTAGTGGCGTTGAGGACGAACCCGTTCCAACTAAAGAACATTTCGTCAGGTTCGGCGAACGCTTCATACTACATCCACGAAACTTCGTGTTAGGTATCACTCTTGAATGGCTTCGCCTTCCCTCTGACTTGGCAGGATATGTCACCGGAAAATCTTCTTTAGGAAGACGAGGATTGATTATCGAAACGGCCGCTGGAATACAGCCTGGATTCGCAGGATGTTTAGCACTCGAATTGAGCAACGTTGGTGAAGTACCGATAGCTCTTCTACCGGGCATGGAGGTTTGTCAGATCTTCCTGCACGAGGTTGGGCCTGATCCAAAGTTCGCTCAAAGCCAGTTCACGGGAAGGCGTAAGCCGGTGCTAGGGTCTGTTAGGACAGACAACATCTTAAATAGCCTGAGCAAGAAGTAAGCCATAAACTCAACAGTACAAAGCTTATGCGCATTGCATCACTAACGGCATGAAGGCCCCTTGAGATGTTGCATGGCGAATTGCGTTGTGCGATGCATAGACACAAAAGGGGGACATCGTGTCCCCCTAGGCATCCCTGAAAGCCCGGCATCTAAGGCTTTTGAGTGATGGTGGGCGCTCCCTCCGGGCCTACTCAATTTCATATCGCCCCTAAAGCCGACGTGGAAATCTGCCTCCGTTTTCGGTTAAAGCGGCTGTGAGTGCTTAACGGCTGTCGGCGTTTGCCGTGGACGCAAAGCCAGCATCTCCTCGCCGACCCTCCTCGACAAACAAAAAACCCCTCCCTTGCGGGAGGGGGCAACACCCTGCCGATACCGCCCGAAGGCAGCCTCAACAATCCTCAGATCAGCTTCGAGAACGCCACGGCCGTGTCGGCCATGCGGTTCGAGAAGCCCCATTCGTTGTCGTACCAGGTGAGGATGCGGACGAAATTGCCTTCGAGCACCTTGGTCTGGTCGATCGCGAAGATCGAGGAATGGCTGTCGTGGTTGAAGTCGCGGGAGACGAGCGGCTCTTCGGTGTAACCGAGGATGCCCTTCAGCGCGCCGTTGGACGCGGCCTTGATCGCGTCGTTGACTTCGGCGACCGTGGTCGTCTTCTTGGCGACGAACTTGAAGTCGACGACCGAGACGTTCGGGGTCGGCACGCGGATCGAGGTGCCGTCGAGCTTGCCCTTGAGGTGCGGCAGGACCAGGCCGACGGCCTTGGCCGCACCCGTCGAGGTCGGGATCATCGAGAGCGCTGCAGCGCGGGCGCGATAAAGGTCCTTGTGCATCGTGTCGAGGGTCGGCTGGTCGCCCGTGTAGGAGTGGATCGTGGTCATGAAGCCATGATCGATGCCGATCGCGTCGTCGAGGACCTTGACCACCGGGACCAGGCAGTTGGTGGTGCAGGACGCGTTGGAGATGACCAGGTGTTCCCGGGTCAGCTGATCGTGGTTGACGCCGAAGACGACGGTGAGGTCTGCGCCGTCGGCAGGCGCCGAGACGATGACGCGCTTGGCGCCGGCGGTCAGGTGGAGGGCCGCCTTGTCACGGGCGGTGAAGATGCCCGTGCATTCGAGCGCGATATCGACGCCGAGTTCGCCATGCGGCAGGGTCGCCGGGTCCTTGATCGCGGTCACCTTGATCGGCTTGCCGCCGCCGACGGCAATCGTGTCGCCCTCGACCTTCACTTCGGCCGGGAATTTGCCGTGGATGGAATCGTAGCGGAGCAGATGGGCATTGGTCTCGACCGGGCCGAGGTCGTTGATGGCGACGACTTCGATGTCGGTGCGGCCGGATTCGACGATTGCGCGCAGGACGTTGCGGCCGATGCGGCCAAAGCCGTTGATGGCAACTTTTACAGTCATGTCATTCTCCCGAAAATGTGCGGTCTGTCTTGGCGGGGCGCGCTAGACGCGCCCCTTTCACGGTCTGTCTTTGCTCAGGCGAGCTGTTTTTCGGCTGCGGCTACAACCGCCTCCGCAGTGATGCCGAAGTGCTTGAAGAGGTCCTTGGCGGGGCCCGAGGCGCCGAAGGACTTCATGCCGATGAAGGTGCCGTTCGGGCCGATGAAGTGATCCCATCCTTCGCGCACCGCCGCTTCGACGGCGATCTTGACCGGCGAATTGCCGATGACCGCGGTCTGGTAGGATTCCGGCTGTTCGAAGAAGAGCTCGACGCAGGGGACGGAAACGACGCGGGTCGCGATGCCCTTGCCGTCCAGCGTCGCCTGCGCCTTCAGCGCCAGTTCGACTTCGGAGCCCGACGCGAAGATCGTCACCTTG
The DNA here is from genome assembly GCF_039631515.1 of Neorhizobium tunisiense. Classification (NCBI taxonomy): domain Bacteria; kingdom Pseudomonadati; phylum Pseudomonadota; class Alphaproteobacteria; order Hyphomicrobiales; family Rhizobiaceae; genus Neorhizobium; species Neorhizobium tunisiense. The sequence continues at coordinate 482,265 of NZ_JBDIUU010000002.1, forward strand.
GCGTCGGCCGCCGAGACCAGTTCGTAGGCGCCCTGGGCGCAGAGGTTCTTCTCTTCATAGGTCTTGCGAGCAGGCGCCAGGTTCTGGCGGGTCAGCGCCAGGCCGGACGGGCGGTGCTTTTCCTTGAGCGCCAGCTGCCAGCATTCGGCCGTCTCGGTCTCGTCGGCCGGGCGGAACATCAAGAGGTTCGGAATGGCGCGAAGTGCCGCGATCTGCTCGACCGGCTGGTGGGTCGGGCCGTCTTCGCCGACGCCGATCGAATCATGCGTCCAGACGTGCACGACGCGGATGCCCATCAGGGCTGCGAGGCGGACGGACGGACGGCAGTAATCCGAGAAGATCAGGAAGCCGCCGGAATAGGGGATCAGGCCGCCATGCAGCGAGATGCCGTTCATGGCAGCGGCCATCGCGTGCTCGCGGATGCCCCAGTGCATGTAGCGGCCGGAGAAATCGGTCGGGGTGATCGACTTCATCTGGCTGGTCTTGGTGTTGTTCGACGGCGTCAGGTCAGCCGAGCCGCCGAGCGTTTCGATGACGATGCCGTTGATGACTTCGAGCGCATCCTCGGACGCCTTGCGGGTGGCGACCGTCGGGTTGTTCTCGGCGATCCTCTTCTTGAAGGCGTCGATGGCGCTGTCGAAATTGCCCGGCAGGTCGCCGGCGAAGCGGCGCACGAATTCGGCCTTCTTGCCGGTTTCGGTTGCAGCGAGGCGCTCTTCCCAGTCCTTGCGGGTCTTGGTCGAGCGCAGGCCGGCAAGGCGCCAGGCGTCGAGAACGTCGGCCGGAACGGTGAAGGCTTCCGCCTCCCAGTTCAGCGCCTGCCGAGCGGCGGCGATTTCCTCGGCGCCAAGAGGCGAACCGTGGACCTTGTGGGTGCCCTGCTTGTTGGGGGCGCCGAAGCCGATGATGGTTTTGCAGGCGATGAAGGTCGGGCGGTCGGACTTCTGGGCGGCTTCGATGGCGGAGGCGATCTGGTCGACGTCGTGGCCGTCGATCTCGATCGTGTTCCAGTGGGCGGACTTGAAGCGCATCACCTGGTCGGTCGAGTCCGACAGCGACACGGCGCCGTCGATGGTGATCGAATTGTTGTCCCAGAAGAGCACGAGCTTGTTGAGCTTCAGGTGGCCGGCAAGCGCGATCGCTTCCTGGCTGATGCCTTCCATCAGGCAGCCGTCGCCGCACAGCGCGTAGGTGAAATGGTTCTGCAGGTCGGAGCCGAATTCCTCTTCCAGTTTGCGCTCGGCGATCGCCATGCCGACGGCATTGGCGATGCCCTGGCCGAGCGGGCCGGTGGTGGTCTCGATGCCCGAGGCATGGCCGTATTCCGGATGGCCGGCGGTCTTGGAGCCGAGCTGGCGGAACTGCTTCAAATCCTCCATCGTCATGTCCTCGTAGCCGGTGAGGAACAGCAGCGAATAAAGCAGCATGGAACCGTGGCCGGCCGACAGCACGAAACGGTCGCGGTCCGGCCAGAGCGGGTTCTTCGGATCGAATTTCAGAAAGCGGGTGAACAGGACGGTCGCGATGTCGGCAGCGCCCATCGGCAGGCCGGGATGGCCGGAATTGGCCTTCTCTACAGCATCCATGGCAAGGAATCGGATCGCGTTCGCCATCCGGTTATGTTTGTCGAGAGAGGTCATGGCTAATCCGCTTTTTACGGGTGTCGGTCACGGTCCGCGCGGGACCACTTGAGGGGTGGCCCGGGGACCACCTGAGAGCGGCTGATCCTTAGCAGGTGCAACGCGCAAGTCAACAAAAGCGCCGCCTTTGCGAAGGGGTGATGACGAACTTTCCTGCAGCCTGCCTGAATTGTAAGCAGCAGGTGGCAGCCTGTGTCGAGCGACAGAAACATGGGGGACGATCCACAGTTAGGACACTTTTGAAGGACCTGGATTGATTGACCGGCTTGCGGGCGGTGAATAGTCTTCGGCCCGTGTTGGAGAGGCCGGTCGCATCGATTCGGCGCATTTCGCGTATCGACAGGAAGCTTCGGATGCCGTCGGAAAAGACGATCGACATGGTGATTTCGGAACTCAGGGCGGCGATCGGCGGTCTGGAGAGCGCCGTCGATGCGCGCATCGAGCGTCAGCGGGAAACCCAAGACGTGGAAGGCGAGGTTCGCCGCGTGCACGCGGACCGGGCACGTCTGGCGCAGGAACTCGACCAGTCGCAATTCCGCGCCAATCGGCTGGAAGAAGTCAACCGGGAAGTCTCGCGGCGCCTGGTGACGGCGATGGAAACCATCCGCGCCGTGCTCGATCGCTGACGCGCCAAGATCAAAAGGGAATGCCATGGCCCAGGTAACGGTGATGATCGACGGCAAGGCCTATCGCATGGCCTGCGAGGAAGGGCAGGAAGATCACCTGACCGAACTCGCCGACCGGTTCGACCGTTATGTCGGACATCTCAAAGGCCAGTTCGGCGAGATCGGCGATCTGCGCATCACCGTGATGGCCGGCATCATGATCATGGACGAGCTTTCGGAGATGACCCGCAAGCTTGGCCTGCTCGAGGCAGAGGTCGCGTCGCTCAAGTCCAATCGCGACGGGGCGCTCGAAAACCAGCAACGCAACGAGCAACTCGTGGTCTCGGCGCTCGGCGAGCTCGCTTCGCGACTGGATGGCCTGACCGCCAAGCTCAACGGCCGCGCGTCGGCGCAGGTGAACTGATCCGAAGTCGATAATAAAGGCTTTCCGCCACTGGTGCGGACTGGCAATCGCACATATATTGGCGGCGCGGTCTGCGCCTCACGACAGGAACCACAATCCCTGGGGCCATACTCGATCCAAAGGGAGCTGTCCCTGGCCAGGCCCGTGGGCTTGGACACACGGCGCCCACCTACGTTTGTAGGCACCCAGGATCGTAAACATCCATCGGTTGCCGTGGATCGCACTTATTCTTCCTCCGATCTCAGGCGTTTCCCCCGACCGACCGGCTTCGCGCGGGCGGATGATCGGGCTGCCCGCGCCGTTTCCGTGACGGTCGAAGCCCTTCATTTTGTTCCCGCCATTGCAATGCCCGCATGGCGACCTTATGATTTCCGGATGCGCGTGAAGGTGCATAGCTCCGAGAACCAGCCCGGTTTTCTGAACTGTGCGCGAAACGTCGCGGACGAAGCGCCTTTGGCGCGGTCGGATGGATGCGGGCGCTCCTCGGAGCGGCACATCCGTTTCGCGTGCAGGCATATTGTTCCAATCAAAGAGCTTCTCTTGTTAACCGAAATACTCATCGTCATTGCCCTCACCGTCCTGAACGGTGTCCTCGCGATGTCGGAACTTGCCGTCGTCTCCTCCCGTCCGGTGCGGCTCCGGATCATGGCCGAGCAGGGCAATCGCGGCGCGGCAACCGCCATACGGCTCGCCGAAGACCCCGGCCGCTTCCTTTCCTCCGTCCAGATCGGCATCACGCTGGTCGGCGTGCTGTCCGGCGCATTCTCGGGCGCCACGCTCGGCGCGCGGCTGACCACCTGGTTCGAAGCGCAGGGCATGGCGGGCAACCTCGCCGACTGGCTGGGCGTCGGCACCGTCGTCGTTTTCATCACCTACCTGTCGCTGATCGTCGGCGAACTGGTGCCGAAGCAGATAGCGCTACGCGCGCCGGAGGCGGTAGCCGCCCGTGTAGCACCCGCCATGAAAATGCTGGCGACGGTCGGCGCGCCGATCGTCTGGTTGCTCGATGTCTCCGGCCGGCTCGTCCTGAGCCTGCTCGGCCAGCGGGGCGAGCAGGGCGACCGCGTCACCGACGAGGAAATCCGCACCGTGCTTGCCGAGGCCCAGAGCGCCGGCGTTATCGAGACGGAGGAATCGGCAATGATCTCCGGCGTCATGCGGCTTGCCGACCGCACCGCGCGCGGCCTGATGACGCCGCGCCGCGATGTCGAGGTCATCGATATCGAAGACGGCCCGGACGAAATCCGCGAGCAGCTTCGCGCCACCCAGCGATCCCGCCTGCCGATCCGCAACGGCAGTTCGGACGAGATCATGGGTACGCTTTTTGTCAAGGACGCCTATGACTTCATCGCCGGCGGAAAGACGCTCGACATCCGCGGCATCATGCGCGAGGCGCCCGTCGTCTCCGACCTGACCGGCGCGCTCGACGTCATCCAGGCGCTTCGCCGGGCGCCCGCCCATATGGTGCTGGTCTATGACGAATACGGCCATTTCGAAGGCATCATCACGTCAGGCGACATCCTCGAGGCGATTACCGGCGTCTTCCAGGAGGAAGAGGACGAAGAACCTGCGATCGTCGCCCGCGACGACGGTTCGTTCCTGATCGCCGGCTGGATGCCCGTCGATGAATTCGCCGACCAGATGGGGTTTTCGCTCGGCGACGATCCGGGTTACGAGACGGTCGCGGGCTTCGTGCTCGACGAGATGAAGCGCCTGCCGGAACTCGGCGAGAGCTTCACCAAGAACGGCTGGACCTTCGAGGTCATCGACCTCGACGGCCGCCGCATCGACAAACTGCTGGTCAGGCGGACCGACAAGGTATGATGGACGTCTTGAAGACCAAGGCGGAGCTTCGTGCCGGGCGGCTCGCCGCACGGGACGGCATTGCGCCGGTCGAGCGCATCGAGAAGAGCCTGGCCATCGCGTCGCTTGGGGCAGAGGCAATCAGCCTCGACGCCGGCACGATCGTTTCGGGTTTCCTGCCGATCCGGTCGGAAGTCGATCTGCGGCCGCTGATGGCGCATCTCAGAGACCGCAGCGCGCGGCTCTGCGTGCCTGTCATCCTCGACAAGCAGACGATCGTTTTTCGCGAGCTGGTGCGCGGTGCCGAGCTGGTGCCGGGCGTGTTCGGCACGTTCGGGCCGGGGCCCGACGCGGCGGAGCTTGAGCCGCAGGTGATGCTGGTGCCGCTCTCCGCCTTCGATGCCGCGGGGCACCGGATCGGCTACGGCGGCGGTTATTATGACCGGGCGATCCATCGCCTGCAGCAAAAAGGCCTGAACCCGAGGCTGATCGGGATTGCCTTCGACTGCCAGGAAGTGGCATCTGTTCCCGCTGAACCTCACGATATCAGACTAAACGCTGTCCTGACGGAGAGCGGTTACCGGCCCTTCGAAGATATGGGCCGCGCACAGATTGGATAAGAATGCGCCTTTTGTTCCTGGGTGACATGGTGGGCAAGACCGGCCGCGTGGCGGTGTGGGAAAAGCTGCCCGGCCTCGTCGCCGACCTGAAGCTCGATTTCGTCATCGTCAACGGCGAGAATGCCGCCGGCGGCTTCGGCATTACCGAGGATATCTTTCTCGAGACGATCAATGCCGGCGCCGACGTGGTGACGACCGGCAACCATGTCTGGGACCAGAAGGAGGCCGTCAGCTTCGCCGGCCGCCACGAGCAGTTCCTGCGTCCCGCCAACTATCCCGCCGGCACGCCGGGCAAGGGATCCGGCATTTTTTACGCCCGCAACGGCGCACGTATTCTGGTCGCCAACATCATGGGGCGGGTGTTCATGCATCCCGAGCTCGACGATCCCTTCAAGAGCGCCGAGACGATCCTCGCCGCAGCTCCCCTGAAGGAACAGGCGGACGCGATCATCTTCGACTTCCACGCGGAAGCGACCAGCGAAAAGCAGTGCTTCGGGCATTTCGTCGACGGCCGCGCCAGCCTGGTGGTCGGCACCCACACGCATGTGCCGACCGCCGATTGCCAGATCCTCAACGGCGGCACCGGCTACATGTCGGATGCCGGCATGTGCGGCGACTACGATAGTTCGCTCGGCATGGACAAGGAAGAACCGCTCAACCGCTTCATCTCGAAAATGCCGAAGGGCCGTTTCGAGGCGGCGACCGGACCCGCGACCATCTGCGGCCTCGGCATCGAGATTTCCGATGTGACAGGCCTTGCGGAAAAGATCGAGCCGCTCCGGATAGGGCCGCGGCTTGCGGAGACGATTCCGTCGTTCTGGCGGTGACAGAAGGACGGCTATCTTGGGCCGCCGGATAGGGGTGAACATCTCAGCATACGATCACTTCGAGATATTCGGGTGAGGCGAGATCCAGCATGACGGTATCGCGCGTTATGATGGGGACGTTCTTGATCCGTGCGGTGGCGATCAGGTAGCAATCGCCCGGATCCTTATGCCCGGTATCCATCACCACGGCGGCTGCCTCGCAGGCGATGCGCTGCTTGATTGGAACAATTTTCGTCCCGGTTGCTGCGACGGCCTTCGAAAACCATTGGGCCGGCGACTTTGCATCGAGATTTGGCGGGTCCCTGTGTGCCGGCTTGCGGGAAGCGATTGTCAACTCCCAGGCCGTAATTGGTGACACGTAGAGCGTCCCCGCAGTCTGGTTGTCGGCGATCGCGATGAGCGCTTCTTCCGACAGCGTCTCGACGGCCGTTACCAGCCAGTAAAACGTATGGGTATCGAGCAGCGCGCCCGGCAAGATCAGTTCTTCACGGAGAACTTACGCGACCTGATGGGTCGTCTTCAAGGGCCTGTTCGGCAATCGGCTTCGTGAGATCGACGCTCTTCTTGAGAGGGAGCTGCGACGACTTCATCGAATCGGCACCGCGCACTTCGACAAAGCGGCCGCTTTTTGAATCGCGTACCACCCACTTGCCAGTCGGCTCTCGTTTGAGTTCTGCCTTTGCCATAACCTTTATATAGCGCGCAATCGTCGTTAGTGCGAGTCCGGTAGATGTTTTGATTGCAGGTCCTGATTGCATTACGTGGAGGCTGTGCCACCCTTCCGGCGTTCTGCTAACGTTTCTGCTAACGCAAAAGCCATCCTTCGAACTCCGCAGTTGTTTTCACCTCTCCATCCAACACGGCCTCGTAGACGAGCGCGCTCGGGGCCGGCTTGCCGCCCTTCGGCGCATTGGCTGCGAGTTCGGCCTTGATCATGAGGATCGTTTCCCGCCCCGTGTCGGTCAAGCGGGGCAGGAGCGTTTTCAGGTGTCTGAGGTCGGGCTGGCGGTCCGGCTCGTCGATGAACCAGATGTCGAGATTCCAGTCCTCGCCCGTCTCCGTCCGGTAGGTGAGGCCAAGATAGAGGCCGTCCGGGTAGTTTTGCGGGTCGACATTCCAGACGCCGCTGTCGTTGCGGTAGCGTAGCGCGCCGACCCGCCTGTCGAGCATCAGTTCGCCGGCGATCTCGGCGACGGTTCGGCGGGTGGCGGGGTCCAGCCTTTCGCAGATGACGGTGATGTCGATGTCGCGGCGGACCATGAGGCCGAGCGCGGAGCTTCCGACGCGCACCGGATTTCCGGCCAGACGCAAGGCATCCTCGAGGCCGAGGGCGCTGACGATCGCATCCGCTTGCGCTTGCAGTTCGGCCTGCTTTTCGAAAATGCCGGACATGGCCTTCTCCGCTCGATTTCCCCAACGGACGATTTACGTCAGATATTAAGCTTATGGCGTCAAGAGCAGCCCTGACCGTCGCCCCACACGGACATGCGCTTTGACATTTGCCCTGCAAATAAGTAGGAACGGCCCAAGTTCGGCTGCGAGTGTTGCGGCCACAGCGCTTTGTGCGCGACAATCCGAAAGACAGATTTAGATGACCGACTACAACGGCGCCGTTCCGGCGATCGCCAAGGCATTGGCGAAACGGGGCTATGTTACGCTGACCCCCGTCCAGAAATCCATGCTCGATCCGGCTCTCATCCTCTCCGATGCGCTGGTTTCAGCGCAGACCGGTTCGGGCAAGACCGTCGCCTTCGGGCTTGCGATCGCACCGACACTGCTCGGCGACGCGGAGAAGTTCGGCCCGGCGCGGCAGCCTCTGGCCTTGGTCATTGCGCCCACCCGCGAACTGGCGATGCAGGTCACCCGCGAGCTTGAATGGCTCTACGAGATGACCGGGGCGGTGATCACCAGCTGCGTCGGCGGCATGGATATCCGCAGCGAACGGCGCGCGCTCGAGCGCGGCGCCCACATCGTCGTCGGTACGCCCGGCCGTCTCTGCGACCATATCCGCCGCAACGCGCTCGACATGTCGGCGCTCAAGGTCGCCGTGCTCGACGAGGCGGACGAGATGCTCGACCTCGGTTTCCGCGAGGACCTGGAATTCATCCTGGAATCGGCGCCCGCCGAGCGGCGCACGCTGATGTTCTCGGCAACCGTGCCGGCCGCGATCGCCAAGCTCGCCAAGAGCTACCAGCGCGATGCGGTGCGGATCGCGACCTCGGCCGAGGAAAAGCAGCATGTCGATATCGAATATCGCGCGCTCACTGTGGCATCCGCCGACCGTGAGAATGCGATCATCAACGTGCTTCGGTATTACGAAGCGACCAATGCGATCGTGTTCTGCTCGACCCGCGCTGCCGTCAATCACCTGACCGCCCGGTTCAACAACCGCAATTTCGCGGTCGTGGCGCTCTCCGGCGAGCTCACCCAGAACGAGCGGACTCATGCCCTGCAGGCGATGCGCGATGGCCGTGCACGCGTCTGCATCGCGACCGACGTCGCCGCCCGCGGCATCGACCTGCCGGGTCTCGACCTCGTCATCCATGCCGACCTGCCGAGCAATCCGGAAACGCTGCTCCACCGGAGCGGCCGCACCGGCCGCGCCGGCCGCAAGGGCATCAGCGCCCTGATCGTGCCGGTCAATGCCCGCCGCAAGGCGGAGCGGCTGCTCGGCGGCGCCGGCATTTCGGCGACCTGGGCCCGTCCCCCGTCGGCCGAAGAAGTGACGCGCCGCGACGACGAGCGTTTGCTGGCCGATCCGATCTTCAGCGAAAAGCCGCGCGAGGAAGAGCAGGATCTCGTCGCCAAGCTGGTCGAGAGCCATGGTGCGGAAAAGCTGGCAGCCGCGTTCGTCAGTCTCTACCGCACCAAATATTCCGCGCCGGAGGATCTGATCGAGATCTCCGTGCAGCAGGATGCCCGCAAGCCGCGCGAGCGCGCCGGCGGCGAGGGCGATTTCCCGATGACCCCGCGCCCGTCGCGCGACGAATTCGGCCCGGCCGTGTGGTTCTCGCTGTCGGTCGGCCGCAAGCAGAATGCCGAGCCGCGCTGGCTGATCCCGATGCTCTGCCGCAACGGCAACGTCACCAAGCGCGAAATCGGCGCGATCAAGATGCAGCAGGACGAAACCTTCGTCGAGATCGCCGCCGATCACGCCGATGCCTTCATGCAGGCGGTCGGCAAGGAGAAGGCACTGGAACGCGGCATCCGCGTCACTCGGCTGACCAGCGCGCCGGACCTCAGCCGCCCCGCGCCGGCCAAACCCTATGCCAAGAAGTCCTATGACGACCGTCCGAAGGAACCTCACGGCGACGACTGGGCGAAGGGCAAGCCGAGGAAGAACACGTCCAACGCGGCGGGCCCGGGTGGCCCCAGGGCGGCCGAGGCACGCGACGGGAAGCCGTTCAGCAAGGAAGGCAAGCCTTTCAACAAGGATGCCAAGCCGCTCCGCAAGGACGCCCAGCCTTTCAAGAAAGACGACAAGCCTTTCAAGAAGAAGGACAAGCCGAAATTGGCCAACAGCAGCAATTTCGAGCGCCGGAAGTAAGCCTGGCACAGCGTTGCCAACCGGAATTGCGAGATTTCAATGAGATCAGGGGCGGCCCGAAGCCGCCCCTTTGTCGTTTCGGAGGGGTCGTTCAGAGGGTCTCTTCGAACAGCGTCAGCAGGCGCTTGAAGTGGCGTTCGGAACCGTCCTTGTTGTAGACGCTGTGGTCCGGCACCGCCCAGCCATGCCCCATGCCGACATAGTTCTCGATGATATGGTCGACACCGCCGGTGCGAAATGCTTCGGCGAAGCGGGCGGATTGTTCCGGCGGAAAGCTGTTGTCGATGCCGGCGACGCCGATATAGACGCGCGCCTTGATCCTGTCCGCCAGCCTATGGGGGCTGTCCTGCGCCTCGCTTGCGAGATTGCCGCCGTGGAAACTCGCCGCCGCCTTGATGCGCTCCGGATAGTGGGCCGCGGCGGTGATCGCGCGGGCGCCGCCCATGCAGTAACCGACCGTTCCGATCGCACCGGTGACGCCTTCGGCTTCCAGCGCTTCGATGAAGGCGGCGCCGTCCTGCGCCGTCAGCGCCTGGGTGGCTGCCTGCATCATTGCCCTGATCTGGTTTTTTGAACTTTCCTCGCTGAAGGCGGTCCGGGCGTTGAACGGACCATATTCGCCGGAGCGGTAATAGAGATCGGGAACGAGCACGGTGTAACCGGCATCGGCGATCCGCTGGCCCATCCGGTAGAGCGCTTCGCGCGGTCCGAAGGCATCCATGTAGAGGATGACGCCCTTGGTCGTCGCCGCACCGTCTTCCGGCTTGATGACGGCAGCCTTGGCGGTGCCGTCCTGGGTCTTGATCGCAATGTCGTGCTTCATGAAAAATCCTCCTGCTCTTCCGATCCGGCTGCTGGCGGGCGCTGCCGATAGTTTTCAATAGTCAATTCCATGGCCTCGACCAATGACAGAATTGTGAGACGGGGCACGGCGATTGCGGCTGGACCGGCCTTTCGCATTGCCGCATGTTTTCGTCGGGAATGAGCATGAACGCAGTTCTTTGGGATCAGCATGATGCTACGGGCTCTCGCACTCGGTCTTTCCGGCCTCCTCCTGTCGGCTTTCGCAGCGCTCGCCCAGGACGGCCTGCCCATCAGCCAATGCCAGGCGATCGCGCAAAAGCTGCCCGGCGTTACCTTTGCGAGCTTCAATCCCTCGGGCCTGCAGTTCGCCCAGGCGAAGAAGAACCTGGCGCTGGCCGAGAGGGAAGAGGTGAAGATCACCTTTGTCGGCCATTCCACCTATTTCATCGAGACACCTGAAGGGATCGGCATCGCCACCGACTATAGCGGCGCCTACCGACCGTCGCGGCTTCCTGATGTCGCGACCATGAACAAGGCGCATAACACCCATTTTACGCTCAGCCCCGATCCCGGGATCAAGCATGTCCTGCACGGCTGGAGCGATGTCCCGGGCGAGAAGGCGCAGCACCGCGTCATAGTGGGGGATGTCTATGTCCGCAACGTCGTGTCGGATATCCGCAATTGGGGCGGCGGCATCGAGGAGAACGGCAACTCGATCTTCATCTTCGAGGTGGCGGGCCTTTGCATCGGCCATCTCGGCCATCTGCATTTCGAGCTGAACGAGGCGCAGTATACGGAGATCGGCCGCCTCGACATCCTGATGGTGCCGGTCGACGGTGGCCTGACGATGGGGGCGGACAGCATGAGCCGGGTGGTGCAGCGGCTGCGTTCGTCGCTGATCCTGCCGATGCATCGCTGGGGGCCGCCGCTCGACAATTTCATCGCCATGTTCGACGCCAAGTTCAACATCGCCTATGCCAAGGAGCCGACGATCCGGGTGTCGATGCGCAGCCTGCCGAAAAAGCCGACGATACTGGTACCGCAGGGGCTGTGATTGCCCCTGCGGCCTTTTTCCCGTTCAGTGAAACTGCGGGAAGGCGAGGTGCTGCTTGACGCCGACGTCGGGCATCTTCTCGTCATGCAGATTGGCCTTGGCGATCTCCCAGCCGAATTTCAGCGTGCTGTCGGTGGAGGCCCAGATTTCCGCATCATCGACCCGGAAGGCGAGCAGGGTCAGCAGCGGGTCTTCCTTGCCGCGCTCGTACCAGGCTGAGGTCACCGCGCTCCAGTATTCGTCGATCTTGGCGCGATCGTTGCGGATTTCCAGCGCGCCTGACAGGCAGGCGTGGTAGTCGTGGTTCTTGCCGATCACCACGAAATGGGCGCGGCTGCCGGCGCGGATTGCCCGTACCAGATCGGTATCGGCCTTGGTGAAGAACCAGATGGTGCTTGATTTCGGATCGGCATTCGGCGCCATCGGCTGAAAATGCATGTGCGAGCCCTCGATGCCGAGCATGCCGGCATGGATGTCGTTGATCTCGTCCCAGAGCTGACGTTCGGGCGCTTCGCGGGCTTCGGTAATGCTTGCCATGGATTGTCTCCTTTGCTGTTCGTCTCGGTGAACAAACGGCAAGGCTTTGGCTTTGTTCCTGGTCCTGTTCGGCAGTGCAGCGTCAGGAAAAGCCTTGCCTTACCCTGGAATGCCCTTGAACGGCTCAGGCTTCGAAATTATAAGGCGCCATTCCAGAACGAGTTCCAGAACAAGCTAAAGTGTCAGGGGTGCCATGGCTGGCCATTCACAGTTCAAAAACATCATGCACCGCAAGGGCAAGCAGGATTCGATCCGGTCGAAGATGTTTTCCAAGCTTGCGCGCGAAATTACCGTCGCCGCCAAGACGGGTCTGCCTGATCCGACCATGAACGCGGCATTGCGGCTGGCGATCCAGAACGCCAAGGCGCAGTCCATGCCCAAGGACAATATCGACCGGGCGATCAAGAAGGCTGCCGGCGCGGATGCGGAAAACTATGATTCCGTCCGTTACGAAGGTTACGGCCCGGGCGGCACTGCCGTCATCGTCGAGGCGCTGACCGACAACCGCAACCGCACGGCATCCAACGTCCGCTCGATCTTCACCAAGGCCGGCGGCGTGCTTGGCGAAACCGGTTCGGTTTCCTTCTCCTTCGATCACGTCGGCGAAATCACCTACAAGGCGAGCGTCGGCGATGCGGACAAGGTGATGGAAGCGGCGATCGAGGCCGGTGCCGACGACGTGACCACCGACGAGGACGGCCACACGATCATCTGCGCTTTCGAAAGCCTTGGCGAAGTCTCGAAGGCGCTCGAAGCGACGCTCGGCCAGGCCGAGACGGTCAAGGTGATCTGGCGGCCGCAGAACACGATCGAGGTGGACGAGGAGAAGGCGCAGTCGCTGCTGAAGCTCATCGACAACCTGGAAGACGACGACGACGTGCAGAGCGTCTATTCGAACTTCGAGGTTTCCGAAGAGGTCATGGCCAAGCTTTCGGCTTGATCCGTTCTCGACCTCACGATTTTACCGGGCGGGCTGGCATGACCAGCCCGCCTTTGTTTCAGGCTCTCACCTTTTCCATCATCGGCAGCGTCGCGAACAGTTCGACGGACCGCAACCGTGCATCGACATCGTGGATCGGCATGGAGATGATCAACTCGTCGGCGCCGGTTTCATCGAGGAACTCCCTGAGCTTTGCCTCGACGGTCGGGACCGAGCCGACCGCTGCGTAACGCAGCGTGTGCTCGACATTCATCTTCTCCATCGGCGTCCAGAGCCCTTCCATGCTGTCGACCGGCTTCGGGAAGCGGGTGCGGACGTTCTTGCGCAGATTGACGAACTGCTGCTGCGACGACGTGAAGTGACGCTGCGCCTCCGCATCCGTTTCGGCCGCGACGCCCATGACGCCGACCATCATGTACGGCTTTTCGAGTCCGAGCGACGGCTGGAAACGGTCGCGGTAGATCGAGATCGCTTCCATCAGCATGTCGGGCGCGAAATGCGAGGCAAACGCATAGGGCAGGCCGAGGGCGGCCGCGAGATGGGCGCTGTAGACGCTCGATCCGAGCAGCCAGATAGGCACATGCGAATCCATGCCCGGGGTGGCGAGCAGGCCCTGGTCCTTTTCCGGCGTGCCGAGCAGGCGCTGCAGTTCGAGAATGTCGTGCGGAAAACTCTCGGCGCCGGCATCGAGATTGCGGCGTAGCGCGCTGGCGGTGCGCATGTCGGTCCCGGGCGCCCGGCCGAGGCCGAGATCGACGCGGCCGGGCAACAGCGCTTCCAGCGTGCCGAACTGTTCGGCGATGACGAGCGGCGAATGGTTGGGCAGCATGATGCCGCCGGAGCCGACGCGGATGGTCTTGGTGGCCGCCCCCACATGGGCGATGACGATCGCGGTCGCGGCGCTCGCAATGCCCGGCATGCCGTGATGCTCGGCGAGCCAGAGACGTTTGTAACCCTGCTCCTCGGCTTTGATCGCCAGGCGGCGGGACTGGTCGAGCGCGTCGCTCACGGAATATCCTTCACCGACGGGTGAAAGATCGAGAATGGAAAAAGGGATCATCGGCACGTCCTGAAGGCGGAATAACTGACAGAGTGTTCCACTTATCTAGGCAGTCACGTCCAGAAATACGACCCTGCGGCCGACAGAAAAACAGGCGCCCAAAAGGGGCGGCATGCGGGGCCCTCCAGCTTCATGACTTGACCAGGCGCAGGTGCGAACCGGGCTTCGCGGGTTTGAGGCTTTCCGGGACCGTCACCCCTCCCGCGTTGAGGATCGTGACGGGCGTGAATCGTCCTGCATGATGGTCGATCGCAGCGATATCGCGGTTCATGCGGCCGAGCTTTGCCGTCAGCGCATCCAGGGCGCCGATCTGGTCGCGGCTCGCCTTGGCAAGCGTCGTCATCGTGGTTCTGGTGGCTGCGACGGCTTCGATCTCGGTGCCAGAGCTTGCCGCGAGTGCCGTCACGTGACCATGCAAGGCATCCGCATAGATCGTCATCGCATCCAGTTCTTGGCCCGCCTTCTCGACGGACTTGCCGCCGAGTTCGGCCGCTTCCGCCGACCTCCGGGACAGACCTGAGATTTCCTTGGCTGCCTCGGCAGCCCGCTCGGCAAGCCCGCGGATTTCCTCGGCCACGGTCTTGAGATCGATCTCGGCCTCACCCGAACGAGCCGCTTCGAGACCGGTATTAAGGGCGAGCATGTTGGCCTGGAAGGCGATCTCCCGGATCGTCGCTGTGGCGGGCTCGATCTTGAGCGATGCCTTGCGGATCGCCTCCATCGCCTCCGTTGCGCCTTCTATCATCTCCTTCGGCGGGCGCATGTCGAGCCGGGCATTGTTGGCGATTTCGGCTGCGTGCTGGACCTGCATCTTTCGCACTCTCAGCGTCTCGGCAAGCTTGCCGACATCCGCGGCTGTTCTGGCGATGGTTGCCGTCAACCGGCCGCCGGCCTCGGCGGTCTTCGTCATTTCGTCGCGAGCCTCGGCGCAGTCCGTGTGAAGGTCGTGGGCGCAGCTGCCGATCATTGCGAGCACGTCCTCCAGGATCGTCAGGGCGTGATTGAAATCGGCGCGCAGGCCCTCGTATCGTTCGGGGAACGGCATATCGATCCGCACGGTCAGATCGCCGACCGCCAGGCGCCGCAGGCCGCCGTCGAGCGCTTCGACCACTGTTCTCAGGTCGCGTGCCTCCTCTCTGGCGGCCGCAAGATCGCGCATGCGCGCTTGCGCCTCCTCCTCCTCTTCCTCCTGCCGCTCGCGCGCTTCTTCGTCCCTGACGAGCCGGGTGAGATGGTTGCGGCAAAGCCGCTCCAGCGCCCGGGAGATCGAGCCGATTTCATCGGTGCGCGCCAGGTGTTCGGGTGGCACCTCCGCATGGCCGGCGGCGATTTCCGACACGGTTCCGGCGACCTTGCGCAATGGAGCGGTGAGCGTGCCGGCCATAGTGACGGTGACGAGGGTCAGGGCGATCAACGACGCCGCGATGCCCAGCATCTCGAAAGGCGTCAGTTCATCGGCAACATAAAAGAGGAGCCCCGCAAGAATCCCATTCTGCGCCAGCACAAGCCCGATCACCTTGACGGATAGGGAATGATGTCTGCCTATCATGGCTGCCTCCTCACATTGCGTACAAGCCGCGATCTGCAACGCGCGAGCCGCTGGGGCGTTGCCGACCGGCGACCCGAAAGGGGGCAAACCTTCCCGACATGGTTACCAGAGGGTAAACCGTTCTCCATTCGCGTTTTCGGTTTGTTCACATTCTCGTGGCACTGGTTAGGGCATCAGGATAAGGTATGGGCATGACAGGCACGATTCGCATCATCGGCATCGACCCGGGGCTTCGGCGCACCGGCTGGGGCATTATCGAGACGCTCGGCAACAGCCTGAAATTCGTCGCCTCGGGCACCGTCACTTCCGACGGCGACATGGACCTCGCCTCCCGCCTCTGCCAGTTGCACGACGGGCTGGCGGAAGTGGTGCATGCCTACCAGCCGCACGAGGCGGCCGTGGAGCAGACCTTCGTCAACAAGGATGCAGTCGCCACGCTGAAGCTCGGCCAGGCGAGGGGCGTCGTCATGCTGGTGCCGGCGCGCGCCGGGCTGCCGGTCGCCGAATATGCGCCGAACGCGGTCAAGAAATCGGTGATCGGCGTCGGCCACGGCGAAAAGCAGCAGATTCACATGATGCTGAAAATCCTGATGCCGAAGGCGGAGTTCAAGGGCAACGACGCCGCCGACGCGCTGGCGATCGCTATCTGCCACGCTCATAATCGGGGCGGCCAGCGCATGCGCGCGGCACTTGCGGGATAGTTTGTTCTTGACTTGTTCTGGGTGGGTGGATAAGTAATACCTCAGAGGTATTACCATGCGTGTCACCGAAAAAGGCCAGGTTACGATCCCGAAAAATGTCCGCTCCAATCTGGGGATTGAACCGGGCAGCGAGGTGGAATTTGTTCTTCGCGAGGGTGAAGCCGTGCTTCGCCGTGTTGAGCCGTCTCGTGAGGAAGCCGAACGCAATGTTCGCATGCTCATGGATCACCTCAGGCGGCATCAAGGGTCCATGTCTCTCGGCGATATGAGTGGCGAGGAATTTTATCGTCTTCTGAGAGACTGATCGCATGGCGACCCTTGTCGATACCAATGTCCTGATCGACGTGTTCCACACGCGGAGCGCCTTCACCGAATGGTCGACCGAACAATTGGCGGCTGCCCAGACAAACGGGCCGCTGCTGATCAATCCGTTGATCTATGCGGAAATGGCCGCGGGTTACGCGACGAGCGAGGAACTGGAATCGGCACTTGCGTCCAGTCTTTTCCGGCGGGAGGATCTCCCTTGGGAGGCGGCCTATGCGGCAGGCCACGCCTTTTTGCAGTACCGTCGCCTGGGCGGGGACAAACGTTCGCCGCTTCCCGATTTCTACATTGGTGCCCATGCGATGGTCAAAGGCTACAGGCTGCTCAGCCGGGATGTCGCGAAGTACCGGACCTATTTTCCGCTGATCTCCATCATCTCCCCCGAAACCCATCCCTGACGGACATCCTTCATGATCGGCAAGCTCAAAGGCACTATCGATGAAATCGGCGACGACTATGTACTCGTCGATGTCCATGGCGTTTGCTACGAGGTGTTCTGTTCGTCGCGGGTGCTGTCGAAGATGGGTTCGGTCGGCGAAGCGGTGGTGCTGTTCATCGAAACCTATGTCCGTGAGGACCAGTTCAAGCTTTTCGGCTTCCTGACGGCGTTGGAACGGGAATGGTTCAACCTGTTGCAAAGCGTGCAGGGCGTCGGCGCCAAGGTGGCGCTCGCGGTGCTCTCCACCCTGACACCGTCCGAACTCGCCAATGCGATCGCGCTGCAGGACAAGACGACAGTCTCGCGGGCGCCCGGCGTCGGGCCGAAGGTCGCGGTGCGCATCGTCACCGAACTCAAGAACAAGGCGCCCGCCTTTGCCGGCGAGGCTTCGGGCAATATCGGCCTCAAGCAGGAGCTTGGCGAAGGTGTGGCCGCTGCACCGGTCGCGGATGCCGTCTCGGCGCTCACCAACCTCGGCTATTCCCGCGATCAGGCCGCGAACGCGGTTGCGGCGGCGCTCAAGAACGGCGGCGAGGGGGGCGACAGCGCCAAGCTCATCCGGCTGGGGCTGAAGGAACTGGCTCGGTGATTCCTTGCCTTTTGTGGAATCCTTACTACAATAAAAATGTAAGGAATGGAGCTGCTTATGGGCTACGGCGCGAAATTGACCTCTAAAGGTCAGACGACGATTCCGATAGAAATCAGGAAATATCTCAATCTTAGCCCAGGCGATCAGATGGACTTCATCATTGAAAATGGTGACGTCAAATTGAGGGCCAAGACGCGGAGCATCATGGAGTTTGCGGGTATTCTCGGCCATGCTCCCAACGGTGTCCGTTTGACCATCGAAGAAATGAGCGAAGCCGTGGCTCAAGCGGCGGCAGATGATGATCGGAGAATCGTGCGTGATTGGCATCGACACAAACGTACTTCTCAGGTTTCTGATGACGGACGATCCGAAGCAGTACGAAAGCGCAGTTGAGTTCTTCCGTTCAAGATCGGCAGAAAATCCGGCGTATATCTCGCTCTTCGTTTTTGCCGAAGCTTGTTGGGTCATGCGGAAGAGTTACGGCTACAAAAATCAGGAGATTGCGTCGCTGTTTCGGGGATTGTTGGAAAGCCGAGAGCTTGTCTTCGAGGATTCGGATCTTATAGGGAGCATGTTTCTGACCAATGGTTTCGGCAGGTTTGACGTTGCAGATTACCTCATCGCTGAGCTGGCAAAGAGAGTTGGCTGTTCAAAAACGGTGACTTTCGACAAAACTGCCGCGCGACATATACCCGGAATGGAACTTCTCGCATGAGTGAACCCGCCCGCCTGATAACGCCGGAAAAGCGGGGCGAAGACCTGGATACGACGCTGCGCCCGCAGTCGCTGGACGAGTTCACCGGCCAGGCGGAGGCGCGCGCCAACCTGAAGGTGTTCATCGAGGCGGCGAAGAACCGCGGCGAGGCGCTGGACCACGTGCTGTTCGTCGGCCCGCCTGGCCTCGGCAAGACGACGCTGGCGCAGATCATGGCGAAGGAACTCGGCGTCAATTTCCGCTCGACATCCGGCCCGGTCATCGCCAAGGCAGGCGACCTTGCAGCCCTGCTCACCAATCTCGAAGAGCGCGACGTGCTCTTTATCGACGAAATCCACAGGCTCAATCCGGCTGTCGAGGAAATCCTTTATCCTGCGATGGAGGATTTCCAACTGGACCTGATCATCGGCGAAGGACCGGCGGCGCGGTCGGTGAAGATCGATCTGTCGAAGTTCACGCTGGTCGCGGCCACCACCCGTCTTGGCCTGCTCACCACGCCGCTGCGCGATCGCTTCGGCATCCCCGTGCGGCTTGCCTTCTACACGGTCGAGGAACTGGAACTGATCGTCCGGCGCGGCGCGCGGCTGATGGGCCTGCCGATGACCGACGACGGCGCCCGGGAGATTGCAAGGCGCGCCCGCGGCACGCCGCGCATCGCAGGGCGGCTGTTGCGCCGGGTGCGCGATTTCGCCGAGGTGGCGAGGGCCGAGGCTGTGACGAGGGAGATCGCCGACGAGGCGCTGACCCGTCTTCTGGTCGACAATATGGGCCTCGACCAGCTCGACAAACGTTACCTCAACATGATCGCCGTCAATTTCGGCGGCGGGCCGGTCGGTATCGAGACGATCGCTGCGGGCCTGTCTGAACCGCGCGATGCGATCGAGGACATCATCGAGCCGTACATGATCCAGCAGGGGTTCATCCAGCGCACGCCGCGAGGCCGCGTTTTGACCGCAAACGCGTGGAAACATCTGGGAATGCAGCCGCCGAAGGATCTCGAGGCCGCACAGTTCCGGATGTTCACCGAGGATGACTGAGTGCTCACAAGGCGGACTTTGCTCAAGGCCTTTGCCGGAGGAGTTGCGGCCCTGTTCGCTCTGGCCGCCTATCCTTTCGTGGAGGTGATGGCACGGCCGCGGCTGACGCAATATGCCGTCACGCCCAGGCGATGGACGCCGGGACTGAAGCTTCGCGTCGTCGTCCTGGCGGATTTTCACGCCTGCGAACCCTGGATGAGCCTCGACCGCATCGGATCGATCTGTTCGGCGGCCAATGCGCTGAACGGGGATGTCATCCTGCTGCTCGGCGATTACGTGTCGGGAATGAACCTGCTGACCGAACATATTCCGTCGGCGGATTGGTCACGGGCGCTCTCGGTGTTGAAGGCGCCGCTCGGCGTTCATGCGGTGCTCGGCAATCATGATCATTATGAGGATTTGTTCTTCCAGAGAAATCCCTTCACTGAGAATATCGCGGCGGCTGCACTGAGGGCTGTTGGAATACCGACCTACATCAACGAGGCCGTCAGACTAGAGAAAGACGGACAATCGTTCTGGCTGGCGGGTCTCGGCGACCAGATGGCTCCGCGCCCCGGCAAAGACCTCAAGCAGATGAGGTTAAGGGGCATCGACGATCTTCCGGGAACGCTCGCGCAGATTGACGACGACTCGCCGGTGCTGCTCATGGCACATGAGCCGGACATATTTCCGCAGGTGAGCGAGAGGGTCAGTCTGACGCTTTCGGGTCACACGCATGGCGGCCAGATCAATATCCTGGGCTGGCAGCCCGCCGCGGCATCGCAGGGCTCGCGGCGTTATCCGGCCGGACATTATCGTGAGGGGGAGCGTGATCTCATCGTGTCCCGGGGGCTGGGCTGTTCCATCCTGCCGGTGAGAGTGGGCTCGAGGCCGGAAATCGTCGTGATCGAACTGGGGTAAACCGCATGGCAGGGCGCACTCGCATCCGTATCAAGACCAAGAGCAAGCGTATCTTCCAGATGCGGATTGCCGGGCTAGGCTTCCGGGATGGTCATGTGTTGGTGCACCGGGCTATGGACGAGGCTTTCTGGACCTTTCCGGGCGGACGGGCGGAGATCGGCGAAACATCGGAAGAAACACTCAGACGCGAGATGGTCGAGGAAATCGGCGTCGAGGTGACGGTCGGTCGGCTGCTCTGGTCGGTCGAGAATTTCTTCCACTATGAAGACCGCGACTGGCATGAACTCGGTTATTACTATCTGATGGACATCCCGGAGACGTTTCCCTTCCATCCGACGGACATCGTCCACCGGATCAAAGACGAACACGATCTGGAATTCAAATGGGTTCCGGCGACGACCGCGGCGCTGAGGGCGCTCGACATCCCGCCCTACTTCATCGCCGAGGAGATCGAGAACCTGCCGGCCAGTCCGCGCCACCTCGTATGGCGCGACGGCGATCTCGACCTGAAATCCTAAGTTCGCTCCTTTTCGGCCCTTCGGCCGGACCTGAAAGCTTGCCATCTCCGATCGTCGGCGCGGGCGGGTCAGCGCCCTTTCCGCCCGCGCCTTTTGGTCTGCGCGCATTCCGGCTGGAACATCTGCGCATCGCTTGCCGTTTCTCCCCCGAAAGGAGAACGCCATGCAGAAGATCGAGATCGGAAACGAGGTCGCGTGGACCTGGGGGCGATCCGAGGCCGAGGGCAGGGTTACCCGGAAATTCACCAGCGACGTGGAGCGCCGGATCAAGGGCAAGACGATCAAGCGCAAGGCGGATGCCGATGGGCCTGCGTTCCTCATTCGCCAGGGAGACCGTGACCGCGTTCTCAAAAGCCAGTCCGAACTGAGGAAGACCCATGGATAGCGAGATCCCCGATCACATTCCGCCCGCCGAAGTGGCGGAGGCGGCAGAGAAAGGCTTGAAACTGCGTTCGCAGTATCGTCGCGGCGGCACGATGGTCGGAGTGGCGCGAGCCCGCGACCTCAAGAACCGAAGATCGCTCTCGGAAAAGACGGTGCGGCGGATGGTGAGCTATTTTTCCCGCCACAAGGCGGACAAGCGGGCCGAGAATTTCGGCGACGACGAAAATCCGTCGACCGGGTATATCGCCTGGCTGCTCTGGGGTGGCGATGCGGGCCAGAAATGGGCCGAGGAGCACAAGCGGGCGATCGAAAAGGCAAAGAACGAGGCAAAGATGCGGCGCTTCACGCAGTCGCATTGAGAGCGGCCGCAAGCTCCGCGATCGTTTGCCGCAAGAGCGGCGCGCCGCCCGGCAGCCAGCCGAGCGCCCTCAGCTTGTCCGTCGACATCACGTTGACGGCGCTACGATCTGCCGGCGACGGCAGGTTGCGACGGTGACCTGCCAGATAGCCGAGGATTTCGGCGGTGTCGGTCAGAATATCCGACGCGTTGAAAACCTGGCCGGCGATCTTGCCGGTTTCCGTTTCCAGCATGAGACGAACGGCGGCCGCGACATCGCGGCCGTGGATTTCCGTGCCCGCACGCGACGGAACCGGCCGGCCTGCCAGGTAATCCGAAAAGAGAGCGTCCCATTTGTTGGGGCGAAGATTGCCGCAGACGCCGGTAAGCCTGAGAGAGGATGTCGCAAAGCCCGGGGCCGACAGGTGTGACAATGCCCGCTCGGCGGAGAGCTTGATCTCGCCGTAGAGGCTGCCGGGCTCCAAGACCATATCTTCGTCAAGCAGCGTTCCGGCCGGTTGTCCGTCATAGACGGCCCTGCTCGAGAGGAAGACCGCCCGGCGGGTGCCGGCCTTCCTGGCGGTCTCGAACAGCTTGACGGTGCCATCGAGGTTCAGCCGGCGGAAGCGATCTGGATCGTCGCCTTCGCCGCCGCGGTATTTTCCGGGCAGATGGTCGAAGGCGGCATGCACGAAGAAATAGGCCTCGTCGAAAGCCTCGGTCTGGTCGAGGGCGGGATCGAGCGAGAGGGGCGCGAATTCGACGGGTTTGGAAAAGAAGTCAGGCGCCGGCGGCGTGCGGCCGCCGACAATTACCCGATATCCGGCATCGAGCAGGCTTTCGACGATGTAACGCCCGACCAGGCCGGTTCCGCCGGAGACCAGAACCTTCATGGCGTCTCTCCCGGTTTCGGCAGGGTGGAGAGGGCGGGGATCTCGCGGCCCTCGTAAAACGCCTGCCAGAGGTCGATCAGCGGCCGCAGCCGGTCCGCCTTCGGGTGATCCCTCTCCCACGGCTTCTCATACTGGTAATGTAGTACCCCGATGCTTTCCCAGTCCCAGAGATCGGGCATGTTGAACCAGACATATTGCAGCATGTTCGTGAACACTGGCAGTCCATGCCAGTCGGGGAAGAAGGTCTCCAGAAACGTCTGGTCCGTCCGTCGCCAGAAGGCGTTCGGCTGGTCGAGCGCCGCAAGCATCCTGTCAAAAGTCTCCGCCGATGGTTTGGCGACGAAGACGCCGGAGTTCAGGCGATGGAAGTCCGCGAGGCTTTCATAGACGTTGGGGGCGGCGGAGAATTCCGGATAAGAAAACAGCTTGTCGATCGGTTTCAGCACCAGGGCATCTGCATCGATGAACACGCAGGTCTCGTAGTCGGTGAGCTGCCAGAGGCGGAGCTTGCAGAAATTGTCGAGTGGCGTGTGGAAATCCGGCTTGCGGCCCCTGGTGAAGGGGGCGGCGCCATGCAGGTTTTTTCGCTGATGCCGCTCGTTGAAGGCGTCGGAAAGGGGCAGATGGCCGACCTCGACCATGCGGCAATCAAGGGTCTCGAGCGCGGCGAGGGCAGGGCGCTCGACGCCGCCGGTATGGAGGACGACGATATCGGCCTCAGTGCCGGTGCGGCGGATGGAACGGGCCAGCGCGGTGGCGCCCATGGCGTAGTCGGCATTGGTGACGAGGGTGACGAAGGCGTTTGTCATGAGGTTGGCATCCAAAGGATCAAGGTCATTGTTCCGCAGGGGCCCCCATCCGCCTGCCGGTACCTTCTCCCCGAGGGGAGAAGAGATTTGTGGTTGCGTCGCGATCCTATGCGCCGTCGCATTTGATTCGAGGATATGCATGCGGCAGATTTCTTCTCCCTAGCGGGGAGAAGGTGCCGGCAGGCGGATGAGGGGCCCATGCGGCACAACCTCGCCACTGTCTGTCGCGGCGCAGGCCTCATGTCTTCACGACACCGACTTCAACCTCACACCCTCCGGATCATGCTCCACCTTCGCGGCAATGTCCCTCGTCCAGGCGGAGACGGCCGGAACGCGTGATCTGTCAACGCGATAGGCATATTTCTTCGCAACTTCGACGATCTCTTCGAGCAGTCCTTCGCCGAGTGTCGTCGGGTCGAGACCGAGACCGAGGAATTTTTCGTTTCTTACCGTCAGCTCGTTTTCCGGTGCTTCCTTGCGGGGGTTCGGCAGCCAGGCGATCTTTGAGCCGGTCATTTTCGAGATCATCTCGGCAAGGTCGCGCACCCGATGGGTCTCCGTCATCTGGTTGAAGATCTCGACCCGACCACCGCGGGCGGGCGGGTTGTTCAGCGCGATCTCGATGCAGCGAACCGAATCCTGGATGTGGATGAAGGCGCGGGTCTGGCCGCCGGTGCCGTGGACGGTGAGCGGGTAACCGATCGCCGCCTGGATGAGAAAACGATTCAAGACCGTCCCGTAATCCCCGTCATAATCGAATCTATTGATCAATTGCGGGTGGCGGCGGGTCTGTTCCGTATGGGTGCCCCAGACGATGCCCTGATGCAGGTCGGTGATCCGCAATCCGTCGTTCTTCGCGTAGAACTGGAAGAGCTGCTGATCGAGGCATTTTGTCATGTGGTAGATGGAGCCGGGATTGCTCGGATAGAGGATTTCCTGGGAAACGGTGCGGCCGTCGGCCGTTTCAATGCCGACCGGGAGATATCCTTCCGGGATCGCGGCGCCGACTGTCGAATAACCGTAGACACCCATCGTGCCGAGATGCACGAGATGCGCGTCGAGATCGAGTTCGACCAGCGCATTCAAGAGGTTGTGGGTGGCGTTTACATTGTTGCTGACGGTGTAGTTCTTGTGCCGGTCGCTCTTCATCGAATAGGGCGCGGCCCGCTGTTCGGCGAAATGGATGATGGCGTCCGGGCGGTGTTTTGCCAGCCAGCCCTTCAGGAGTTCGTAGTCTTTCGCAAGATCGATCAGGTGGAAATGGATGCGGCGGCCGGTCTCGGCATGCCAGATGCGGGTGCGTTCCTGGATGCTGTCCATCGGCGTCAGCGACTGGACGCCGAGCTCGGTATCGATCCAGCGGCGGGAGAGGTTGTCGAGGATGTGAATGTCGTGGCCGGCGTCGGACAGGTGAAGCGATGTCGGCCACCCGACGAAACCGTCGCCGCCCAGGACTGCAATCTTCATGAGTTGGTCTCCGCTGGTTTTCGATTGATTTCCTGATAGGGAGGATATGTGACAGGACGTCAAAACTGGGGCGGCATTGCGCGCTTATCCAGTGGAGTGGCTAGAATTTCCAAGGCAAGACCATGAAGGAACACAATTTTTTGTTATCGGGCGAATTGTTGGAGAGCGGCCATCGCCTGGCCCAGCGCGTCTATTATGAAGACACGGATTTTTCCGGCCTCGTCTATCACGCACGCTATCTGCATTTCCTGGAGCGCGGCCGCACCGACTATCTGCGCTGCCTCGGTTGCGAGCAGAGCGCGCTGCTTTCCGCCGACGAAGAAGGCCTGGTCTTCGTCGTCCACCGGATGGAGATCGACTTCAAACAGCCGGCCCGCATGGACGATATCCTGATCATCCAGACGATCACCGAAAAAGCGGGCGGCGCCAAGATGGTGCTCAACCAGGAAATCCGTCGTGGAGACACGCTGCTGATCGCCGCGAAAGTGGTGATCGCGGTCATCAACAGGCACGGGCGTCCGCGCCGGCTGCCGGAAAGCGTGGCGGAAAAGTTTCTCGGGCGCCCCACGGAACAGGTCAACCCGGTTTAGGACGGGACCTACAGGCCGCCGCAGGCATGCTGCGAGTCGGCCATTGCCCAGCTCTGCCCGGTGCGCGCGTTGGTGACGAAATATTCGCGGCCCCGTTCGTCGCCCTGCGGGCAGCGTTTGGGGATGGAAATCAGGCACATGGTTACCTTGTCGCCGGGCTTGGAGGCGATCAGCGCCTCCTCGCGGGCATAGGAAACCTGATAGCCCTCATTGGCGTATTCGATACCGGTTCCGGCGTCGTAATCCTCGTCCTTGACGGGATCCTGGCCGACCCGCGGATGGACCGCCGTGACGTTGGTGACGGAGCATTGGCCGATCTTTGCGGGCAATGTGGGGGAGGGCTTGGCCCGCCCGCCGGCGATCGTGCTGGCGGTGATGTCAGCGGGAATGCTCTTGGGCCCGCCGAGCTCTCCAAGGACAGCAATATACGTGCTCAGAACGCAGGATCGGTCGGAGCCGCAGGATGACCGGCTGCTCGTGAAATCGCGCAGAACCTGGCGGGTCTCGGCCTTTTTCTCCCGTTCAGCTTTTTCCTGGACCCGCGGAAGCAGCGTGTCCAGCGCCGAAAGGAGGGGATCGTTGCAGACGATCCGTTCATCGGGCGAGGGGACACCCTTGCAGTCGACCGAGGCGGCATAGGCCGGCGCCGCAATCAACATCGTCAAGGCTATCATCATTGCGCGCCACATGGTGTGTCCCCGAGAATCCGATTCTCAGAGTGTCATAACCCGTGAATGAGAAAAAACTAAGTTCGAAGTCACCGGCTTTCCTTGCTCCAACTTCAAGTGATCTGGGAACTCGCGATTGCAAGGCCTGCCTAAACCTTTCGTTAACGATAATGGTGTCTTACTGAGACATGAGGAATTTGTGCAACGCACGCCTTCCTTTGACCAAAATTGAAAGCGAGAAGCCAAGCTTGAAGCTCAGGGTATCTTGGGGTTAGGGCTAAGCGCTTCCGGCGATCAAAGACATACTCGCGAGAGCGCGCTTTTGAACCGCCCGGTCCTTAAAGCCGGGCGTTTGGATTCGGGGATAGTAGATGGAACAGGTAGGTTTGGCGGCAGCGGCGAGCGAAGTGAGCCTCTGGTCGCTGTTCATGCAGGCCGGTCTGGTCGTCAAGCTGGTGATGATCGGCCTTATCGGCGCATCGGTCTGGACCTGGGCGATCGTGATCGACAAATATATCAGCTTCGGCAAGGCCAAGCGCCAGTTCGACCAGTTCGAGCAGGTCTTCTGGTCCGGTCAGTCGCTTGAAGAACTTTACCGCACGCTGTCGGAGCGGACCAATACTGGTCTTGCGGCGATCTTCGTCGCCGCCATGCGCGAGTGGAAGAAGAGCTTCGAGCGCGGCGCGCGCTCGCCGATCGGCCTGCAGATGCGTATCGACCGGGCGATGGACGTCACCATGTCGCGCGAAGCGGAGACCTATGAGGGCCGCCTCGGCTCGCTTGCGACGATCGGCTCCGCCGGTCCCTTCATCGGTCTGTTCGGTACCGTCGTCGGCATCATGACCTCGTTCCAGGCGATCGCCGGTTCGAAGTCCACCAATCTCGCGGTCGTCGCGCCCGGTATCGCCGAAGCGCTGCTCGCCACTGCGATCGGCCTCGTCGCGGCTATCCCCGCGGTCATCGCCTACAACAAGTTCACCGCCGATGCCGGCAAGCTCTCCGCTCGCATGGAAGGCTTCGCGGACGAGTTCTCCGCCATCCTGTCGCGCCAGATCGACGAGAAGCTGCAGCCGCGCCAGGCGGCGCAGTAAAAGCCTTTCGGGCTCAAGGAGTAACGTCTCATGGGTATGTCGGCCGGAGGAGCAAAGTCATCGGGTGGCGGTCGTCGCAGGCGCGGCGGACGTCGCGGGGGAGCGATCAGCGAAATCAACGTGACGCCGCTCGTCGACGTCATGCTCGTGCTGCTCATCATCTTCATGGTGGCGGCACCGATGATGACCGTCGGCGTGCCGATCGACCTGCCGGAAACGCAGGCGAAGGCGATGAACGCCGATACCCAGCCGATCACCGTCTCGGTCAATCCGAAGGGCGATATCTATCTGCAGGAAACGCCGATCGCCCTCGACGAGATCGTGCCGAAGCTGCAGGCGATCGCGACGACCGGTTATAACGAACGCATCTATGTGCGCGGCGATACGACCGCCGCCTACGGCGTCGTGATGAAGGTCATGGCCCGCATTTCCGCCGCCGGTTACAAGAATATCGGCCTCGTCACGCTTCAAGAACAGGCGAAGTGATCGAACCACCATGAAGGTCAGTCTCGGCACATCGCTGGTTCTGCATACGGTGGTGCTAGGCTTAGCCCTGGTCTCGCTCAGCGCTCCTGCGTCCTTCGAGGTGGCCGACGTCGAGGCGCTGCCCGTCGATATCGTGCCGGTGGAATCGATCACCCAGACCCAGCAGGGTGACAAGAAGGCGCCGCCTGCCGCGAAACCTTCGCCGAAGGAAACCAAGAACCAGAAGATCGTCGACAACGCCCAGAACGCCGGCGAGAACGATGTCGATCTGAAGACACCTCCGACGCCGGTGACGAAGCCGCAGCCGACCGAAACCACGGCGGCTCCCAAGCCGGTGGAACGGCCGACCCCGACCCCGACGCCGGAACAGAACCAGGTCAAGGACATCGTCAAGGAAGAGACGGCTCCGAAGCCGACGGAGATGGCTGCCCTGCCGCAACCCAAGCCGGAAATCACGCCGCCGAAGCCGGAACCCACTCCGCCAAAACCCGAGCCAACGCCGCCAAAGCCGGAGGCCGCCAAGCCGACGCCCGCGCCGGTGCAGGCCGAGAATACGTCAGAAACGGGAGAGTTGCCGCAGGCGGTTCCGACGCCTGCCTCCAGACCGCAGCCGCCGAAGCCCGAACCGCCGAAGGAGCAGGCCAAGCCCGTCGAGAAACCGGCTGAAAAGCCGGCCGAGACGAAGCCGGATACGGCCAAGGCGGCCGAAACCGCCAAGACCGACAACAAGGCGACCGCATCCGTCAAGCCGTCCGACAAGAAGGAAGGCAAGCAGCAGGAAACCGCCAAGTCGTCGTCTTCCATGGCGAGCGATTTCAACGCCGACCAGATCGCCGCTATGCTCAATAAGCAAGAGGCAGCCGGCGGTGGTGCCAAGCGTTCGACGCAGGTCGCCAGCCGCGGCGATACCAAGACGATCGGCACCGGCCTCAGCTCCAGCGAGATCGACAACGTCAAGGGACAGATCCAGGGCAACTGGTCGCTCGTCGGCGGGCTGACTGGCGTTTCCGAAGTGCGTGTGAAGATCCGAGTCCAGCTCGATCAGTCCGGCAATATCGTCGGCGAGCCGGAGGTGACGGCGACCGGTGGACCGGAAGGAACCCGGCGTGCGGTCGAGGGCAGCACGCGCCGCGCCCTTCTGAAATCCGCGCCGCTCAAGAATTTGCCCGCCGCAAAATATGAAGGCGAAAAAGGTTGGAACGTTTTGGTGCTGAACTTCGATCCGTCGGAGTTCGCATTGTGAGCCGGCAGGTATGGAACCGATGACACGGAACCTGCCCCGAAACTCTGGTGTTAAGCTGAAAGGCTTGTGTAAATGATCAAGAGCTCTTTTTTCCGCGCCGTGATGGTGGCCGCGGGGATGTTGACGGCCTTCATGGCCGCCACCCCGGCCAACGCTGTCGTCGAGATCAACATCAACAAGGGTAATGTTCAGCCGCTGCCGATCGCGGTGACGGATTTCCTGTCGAACAACGAGCTCGGCCCGCAGATCTCCCAGGTGATCGCCGCGGACCTGCAGCGCTCCGGGCTGTTTGCGCCGATCAACAAGAGCGCCTTCATCGAAAAGATCGCCGATCCCAACAAGGCGCCGCGCTTCGAGGACTGGAAGGTCATCAATGCGCAGGCGCTGGTGACGGGCCGTATCACCCGCGAAGGCGACGGGCGCCTGCGGGCCGAGTTCCGCCTCTGGGATACGTTTGCCGGCAGCCAGATGACCGGCCAGCAGTTCTTCACCCAGCCGGAAAACTGGCGCCGCGTCGCGCATATCATCGCCGATGCGATCTACAAGCAGATCACCGGCGAGAACGGCTATTTCGACACCCGCGTCGTGTTCGTTTCCGAAAGCGGACCGAAGACCGCCCGCCAGCGGCAGCTGGCGATCATGGACCAGGACGGCTTCAACGTCCGCATGCTGACCAACACCAAGGATATCGTGCTGACGCCGCGCTTCTCGCCGAGCCGGCAGGAAGTCACCTACATGTCGTTTGAGGGCAACCAGCCGCGGGTCTATCTGCTGCAGCTGGAGACCGGGCAGCGCGAAGTGGTTGGCAATTTTCCGGGCATGACGTTCTCGCCGCGGTTCTCTCCGGATGGCCAGAAGGTCATCATGAGCCTGCAGCAGGAAGGCAATTCCAACATCTATACGAT
This sequence comes from Neorhizobium tunisiense, assembly GCF_039631515.1. NCBI lineage: Bacteria > Pseudomonadati > Pseudomonadota > Alphaproteobacteria > Hyphomicrobiales > Rhizobiaceae > Neorhizobium > Neorhizobium tunisiense. Next base: position 511,771 of record NZ_JBDIUU010000002.1, read on the forward strand.
GGACCTGCGCTCGCGTACCACGACGCGGCTCACCTCGACGGCCGCGATCGACACGTCGCCTTCCTATGCGCCGGACGGTGGACGCATCGCGTTCGAAAGCGACCGCGGCGGCCGGCCGCAGATCTACGTGATGAATGCCGACGGCTCCGGCCAGACCCGCATCTCCTTCGGCGACGGTTCCTATTCGACGCCGGTCTGGTCGCCGCGCGGCGATCTGATCGCCTTCACCAAGCAGTCGGGCGGCAAGTTCTCGATCGGCGTGATGAAGCCGGACGGCTCGGGCGAACGCATCCTGACCAGCGGCTTCCACAACGAAGGTCCGACCTGGGCGCCGAACGGTCGCGTGCTGATGTTCTTCCGCCAGAATGCCGGCGCCGGTGGCCCGCAGCTCTATTCCATCGACTTGACTGGCTATAACGAACTCCAGGTCAAGACGCCGTCCTACGGTTCGGACCCCGCGTGGTCGCCGCTGCTCGAATAGGGCATTTGGGCAAAAGAGGCGGTTTTGCGCCTCTTTCCCGCCTCAATCTGCTGAAAATGAACGAAAAGGGACATCGGGAATATTTTGTTAACCATAAGAATTTGATCATGGTTAACCCAACCCGGTTAGAATCTGGAAACTCTGAAAGTTACTGATCAAGGAGAGACCGGCCATGAGCCGCATCGATACTTCGGCGATGAGCCGCATGCAGATCCTCGCCCGCAATCCTGCCGTCATCGCGCTGACGCTGGCGCTTGCGCTCGCCGGCTGCGCCAACAAGAAGAACCTGCCGAACAATGCCGGTGAGCTCGGCCTCAACGGTGCCGGCGCCGCAACGCCCGGCTCTACGCAGGACTTCACCGTCAATGTCGGCGACCGCATCTTCTTCGATACCGACAGCACCTCGATCCGTGCCGACGCCCAGCAGACGCTCGACCGTCAGGCGCAGTGGCTGGCCCGCTATCCGAACTATGCGATCACCGTCGAAGGCCATGCCGACGAACGCGGCACACGCGAGTACAATCTCGCGCTCGGTGCCCGCCGCGCTGCCGCCACCAAGGAATATCTCGCCTCGCGCGGCGTTCCGGCGAATCGCATGAAGACCATCTCCTACGGCAAGGAACGCCCGGTTGCCGTCTGCGACGACATCTCCTGCTGGTCGCAGAACCGTCGCGCTGTCACCGTCCTCGGCGGCGCCGGCATGTGATCCGAGCAACAGCTCGAGAATAAAAGGCGGTCTTCGGGCCGCCTTTTTGTTTTTTCCATAGTTTAGCCCTGTTTTCCGGGATTTTTGACTGGGAACTCGGTTGCTTTTTGCCGGCAGTTGGAAAAATCTCCTCTCGCGCCAATCCGGCGCAGACTAAAGAGCAGGACGGACGAAGATGAAGAAACTTGTCTTGGCAGCGATGCTGGGGCTGATGGCGACGAGCGCCCCGGCTGGGGCTTTCGCGCTGCCGAAACTCTTCCAGGGCAGCAATCAGCCTGCTGCAGAACAGCCGCGGGAAACCACTCCGCCCCCGGTCATTCTGGCGCAGAGCAATGATGCCGTCCGCATCCAGCAGCTCCAGGAAGAGGTCCGCCAGTTGAACGGCCGGATCGAGGAAATGAGTTTTCAGCTGCTGCAGATGCAGGAGCAGCTGCGCAAGACGCAGGAAGACAACGAATTCCGCTTCCAGGACCTGGAAAAGAAGAAGCGCACCGAAGCAGACGACACGACCGGGAAACCGGCCGTGGCGTCCAACCGCGCTCCTGCCGCCCAGCCGCCGTTGCCGCAAGCGACCGCTCCCGCCCAGTCCTCCGACGATGTCGCACGGATCATCGAGTCGCCGTCCGGTCAGGGTGTCGGCGGGGCGACACCGGGCCGCGCGCCGCCTCCGACGACGCTCGGTTCGATGGATATCGACCAGAACGGCAATCCGCGTGGCGCAAGCCGCAACGACCGGGCCAACAATGCCGCCGGGCTTCCGGGCGTCGAGACCGGCCCGCCGACGACCGGCAGGACGCCGGCGCCGACGGGCAGAACCGATCCGCAGCAGACCGCGTCGCTCGGCACCGAAAACGATGCCTATCAGACTGCCTACAACCATGTCCTGGCCGGCGACTACCCGCTCGCCGAAAAGGAATTCAACGGATATCTGGCCGCCTATCCGAAGGGCGCCAAGGTGGCAGATGCGAGCTTCTGGCTCGGTGAATCGCAGTATTCCCAGGGAAAATACAACGACGCCGCCAAGACCTTCCTCAACGCGCATCAGACCTACAGCAAATCGCCCAAGGCGCCGGAAATGCTGTTGAAGCTCGGCATGTCGCTTGCAGCACTCGACAATACCGACACGGCCTGCGCAACCCTCAAGGAAGTCACCCGGCGTTATCCGACCGCGCCCAAAGCGGTGCTTGCCAAGGTCGGCAGCGAACAGAAGCGCCTCGCCTGCTGATCCGCGGCGTCGTTTTCTGGTGACCGCGGGGCCGAAAATCCTGTCGCCTGAACAGGCGGCCGAGCGGCTGATCGCCGATATCGCCAGACCCGCGCGCCTTCTCGTGGCGATTTCCGGGGGCAGCGATTCCTGCGGGCTGCTGATCGCCCTTTCCAAATTCAATCTCCCCGGCTCCGGCCTGTCGCTTTTCGCGGCGACGATCGATCATGGGCTAAGGCCTGAATCCGCGGATGAGGCGCGCGCCGTCGCGGCCCTTTGCGATAAACTCGGCATCCCGCATTTCATTCGCCGCTGGGAAGGGGACAAGCCCCTCAGCGGCATTTCGGCCGCAGCCCGCGAGGCACGCTACCGGCTGCTGCTCGAGGTCGCCGACGAGATCGATGCGACTGCGATCGTCACCGGCCACACGCTCGACGATCAGGCGGAAACCGTCGCCATGCGCGCCGGTCGCGGCGAGGGCGAGGAGAATTCGGGCCTTGCCGGCATGGCGCAGGCGGTACTTCTCGACAGCCGCCGCTGGCTGCTCAGGCCATTTCTCAGCAGCCGCCGGTCCGATATCCGCGCTTTCCTGGCGAAAGAAGGACAGGGCTGGATCGACGACCCCAGCAATGTCGATCCCCATTACGAGCGGGTGAGGGTCCGCGGGCGGCTGGCGCAGGAAAGCCCGTTCGACGCTGCCGTCCAGGCCGCGGCGGCCGCGCGGCGCATCACGCTTTCCGACGAGGCGGCGCGGCTTGTGCGGGAGCATGTGACGATCGCCCAAGGTGTTTTGGGGCATATCGATGCCTCGGGGATGCAAGGGGATGCGGCGTCACGCCGTCATGCGCTGTCGCTCCTTGCCGCGGTGCTCGGGGGCAGGGCACATGCGCTCGGCAGCGACAGCATGGACCGGGTGGTGGCCTTTCTCGACGGTGGCCAGCCTGGCCGCATCACCGCCGGCCGGGTGATCTTCGACCGGCGCCGCGACGGGCTTTATCTCGTCCGTGAAAACCGCGGCATTCTGCCGCTGCACATTCCTCCGGGCAATACGGCGATCTGGGACGGTCGCTACCGCATCACGAACGCCGGCCCGGACGAGATCATCGTCGGCCCGACTGCCCCGGATCGCGACGAGGCATTGGCGCTGTTTCCCGGCGTGCCGCCCGCGATCGCCATGCGCGCCGTGGCGGCGATGCCTTTCATCGAAGCCAATGCCCTCCTTTCGACGGAGGATGGCGAGAACAAAGGAATGGCCGAACGAAGTATCGTTCGCCCGCTGCTTGCGCCTTTCGACCGCTTTTTGCCGCAGTTCGAACTTAGATTTGGCAGCGAGTTAGCGGTTTTGCTCGGATGCGACGGTTTTCCCCGGCTGCCAGTTAAGGATTCCTCGCGGAAAAGGTAGGCAGCGGCTCCGGTTCGCCTTGGCAAGGACTTGCCGCAACCCTATGTTATGCGGCAAGCAAGGCGGCCGCCTCAAGAAGCTGGCCGTCGCAGTCCGGGGAGTTCAATGAACCCAAACTTTCGTAATATCGCCCTCTGGGTCATCATAGCCCTCCTGCTGGTCGCGTTGTTCAGCATGTTCCAGACGGCACCGTCGCAGACCAGTTCGCGTGAGGTCCCCTATTCGCAGTTCCTGCGGGATGTGGATTCGGGGCGAGTGCGGGATGTCGTCGTCACAGGCAACCGGGTGCTCGGCACCTACAATGAAAACGGCTCGGGATTTCAGACCTATTCGCCCGTCATCGACGATTCGTTGATGGATCGGCTGCAGGCCAAGAACGTCACCATCGTCGCCCGTCCGGAAACGGATGGATCCTCGGGTTTCCTCAGCTATCTCGGCACGCTGCTGCCGATGCTGCTCATCCTCGGCGTCTGGCTGTTCTTCATGCGGCAGATGCAGGGCGGTTCGCGCGGCGCGATGGGCTTCGGCAAGTCCAAGGCCAAGCTTCTCACCGAAGCGCATGGTCGCGTGACGTTCGAAGACGTCGCCGGCGTCGACGAAGCCAAGCAGGATCTCGAAGAAATCGTCGAGTTCCTGCGCGATCCGCAGAAATTCCAGCGTCTCGGCGGACGTATTCCGCGCGGCGTGCTGCTTGTCGGCCCTCCGGGTACCGGTAAGACGCTGCTCGCTCGGGCGATCGCCGGCGAAGCCAACGTGCCCTTCTTCACCATTTCCGGTTCCGACTTCGTTGAAATGTTCGTCGGCGTCGGTGCAAGCCGCGTGCGCGACATGTTCGAGCAGGCGAAGAAGAATGCACCGTGCATCATCTTCATCGACGAAATCGACGCGGTCGGCCGTCACCGTGGCGCAGGCCTGGGCGGCGGTAACGACGAGCGCGAGCAGACCCTCAACCAGCTCCTCGTCGAGATGGACGGTTTCGAAGCCAATGAAGGCATCATCCTGATCGCCGCGACCAACCGTCCGGACGTTCTCGACCCGGCGCTGCTGCGTCCAGGCCGTTTCGACCGCCAGGTCGTCGTGCCGAACCCGGATATCGTCGGCCGCGAGCGCATCCTCAAGGTCCATGCCCGCAACGTGCCGCTGGCGCCGAATGTCGACCTCAAGGTTCTCGCCCGCGGTACGCCCGGCTTCTCCGGTGCTGACCTCATGAACCTCGTCAACGAAGCAGCCCTGATGGCCGCGCGCCGCAACAAGCGCATGGTCACCATGAGCGAGTTCGAAGACGCCAAGGACAAGATCATGATGGGCGCCGAGCGTCGCTCGTCCGCCATGACGGAAGCGGAAAAGAAGCTCACCGCCTATCATGAAGCCGGCCACGCCACGACCGCGATCAACGTGCCTGTCGCAGATCCGCTGCATAAGGCGACGATCATTCCGCGCGGCCGTGCGCTTGGCATGGTCATGCAGTTGCCGGAAGGCGACCGCTACTCGATGAGCTACAAGTGGATGGTCTCGCGTCTGGTCATCATGATGGGCGGCCGCGTTGCCGAGGAACTGACCTTCGGCAAGGAGAACATCACCTCCGGCGCATCCTCGGACATCGAGCAGGCGACGAAGCTTGCCCGCGCGATGGTGACCCAATGGGGCTTTTCCGACATGCTCGGCCAGGTCGCCTATGGCGAAAACCAGCAGGAGGTCTTCCTCGGCCATTCCGTCTCCCAATCGAAGAACGTCTCGGAATCGACTGCCCAGAAGATCGACACCGAGGTTCGCCGTCTGATCGACGAAGCCTATACCGAGGCGCGCCGCATTCTCACCGAAAAACACGACGACTTCGTCGCGATTGCCGAAGGCCTGCTCGAATACGAGACGCTTTCGGGCGAGGAGATCAAGGCGCTGATCAAGGGCCATAAGCCGTCGCGCGATCTCGGCGACGACGCGCCGCCGACCCGTGGTTCGGCCGTTCCCTCGGCTGGCTCCAAGAAGGACGAGCCGAAGGGCGGAGAACCGGAAAGCGGTCTGGAACCGCAGCCGCACTGATCCAGGCTATCGCATTAAAAAGCCGCCGCGGAGCGATCCGCGGCGGCTTTTGCTTGGAAGAGTTTATTTATTAGTAACGGGATATAATCGATTTTGACGCTAATTTATGTGCTTGTGCCGTTAATCTATGGCATGAGCCAAGCTTCAGGCCGGATTTACCGTCTAACATGCTGCGGGTTCGATCCCTGCAAGGACCGCGACGTTCAGGCGCGATGACGAAGGAGCTTATATGACACGCCGCTATTTTGGCACTGATGGCATTCGCGGACAGTCCAACATTCATCCGATGACGCCGGATCTGGCCATGCGCGTCGGCATTGCCGTCGGCACGATCTTCCGCAACGGCAATCATCGCCATCGGGTGGTGATCGGCAAGGATACACGTCTCTCCGGTTATATGCTGGAAAACGCCATGGTGGCGGGTTTCACAGCTGCCGGCCTCGACGTCTTCCTGCTCGGACCGATCCCGACGCCGGCCGTCGCCATGCTCACCCGGTCGCTGCGCGCCGATGTCGGCGTGATGATCTCCGCTTCGCACAACCCTTACGAGGATAACGGCATCAAGCTGTTCGGCCCGGACGGCTACAAGCTTTCCGACGAACTCGAAATGCGCATCGAGGACCTGCTCGACAGCGACCTGCATTCCCAGCTCGCCAAGTCCGGCGATATCGGCCGGGCGAAGCGCGTCGAGGGCGACATTTACCGCTATATCGAACATGTGAAGCGTACGCTGCCGCGCGACGTTACCCTGCATGGCCTGCGCGTCGCGATCGATTGCGCCAATGGTGCGGCCTACAAGGTGGCGCCGCTTGCACTCTGGGAGCTCGGGGCCGAGGTGGTGACGATCGGCAACGAGCCTAATGGCACGAACATCAATCTCGATTGCGGCTCGACCAGCCCGGAAGCGCTGCAGCGGAAGGTGCATGAAGTGCGTGCCGATATCGGCATCGCGCTCGACGGTGACGCCGACCGGGTGATTATCGTCGACGAGCGCGGCGAGATCGTCGATGGCGACCAGCTGATGGCCGTGATCGCCGAGAGCTGGGCCGAGGACCAGAAGCTCAAAGGCGGCGGTATCGTCGCGACCGTGATGTCCAATCTCGGCCTGGAACGTTTCCTCAACGGCAAGGGGCTCGATCTGGCGCGCACAAAGGTCGGCGACCGTTATGTCGTCGAGCATATGCGCAATAACGATTTCAACGTCGGCGGCGAACAGTCGGGCCATATCGTGCTCTCCGATTTCGGCACGACCGGCGACGGCCTGGTCGCCGGCCTGCAGGTTCTGGCGCGGGCGAAGCGGCTCGGCAAGCCGATCAGCGAGATCTGCCGGCGTTTCGAACCCGTGCCGCAGCTTCTGAAGAATGTCCGTTTCCAGGGCGGCAAGCCGCTGGAGGACAATGTTGTGCGCCAGGCGATCGCCGATGCGGAAGCCGAGCTCGCCGCCAAGGGGCGCCTGGTGATCCGCCCGTCCGGCACCGAGCCGCTGATCCGCGTGATGGCAGAAGGCGACGACCGGGGACAGATCGAGCGCATCGTCGATGAATTGGTCGGCGTCATCGCCAATGTCCGCAACGCGGCCTGACAGACATAGTTCGCGGAACGCTGGGCGAGTTCGCGCACTTCCTGCGGGGCGAGGTGCCTTTGCGCAAGTCTCCGGATTTGCCGTTACTTGCAGAATTGCTTGCCGTTTTAAGGAAAACGCCCGGTAAACGAGCATGGTTAAGCGAGACTTAACCTTTGTCGATCATCATCCACGGCGGATCAACCCGTTGGCTGCCCGTTTTGCACGCCATACGCGATACGAGCTTTGGAGATGAACCCATGAGAAAGTTGCTGGCCAGCGCTTTTGCGCTGACACTGACGGTGAGTGCCGCCAATTCCGCCGATCTCTACCAGCCGCAGCCGGAGCCCTATCAGGATGCGCCGGAAGTGACCGTCCAGGAGGCGACCGGCTGGTACCTTCGCGGTGACGTCGGTTATTCCTTCAAGAAGTCGCGCGGCACCGAGTTCTACCAGGGGACCGGCACGCCTGGTGTAGGGCTTGCCGAATTCGGCCGTTCCGACCTGCGTGATGCCTTCACGCTCGGCGGCGGTGTCGGTTACCAGATCAACAGCTACCTGCGCACCGACGTCACCCTCGACTACATGTTCAACAGCAAGTTCCGCGGCTCGACCTCCGGTAGTTGCGGTGTCGCCGCCGCGTGTACCTCGACTGATTTGGCCTCGATGCATGCCTATTCGCTTATGGCCAACGCCTATGTCGATCTCGGCACCTATGGCTACTTCACACCTTACGTCGGTGCCGGTATCGGCGGCACCTACGTCAAGTGGTCGAACCTGCGCAACACGTCGTGCGCCGACAGCGGCGCCGGTTGCGACCCGGAAGTGACGCATGGCGGCGAAAAGAGCTGGCGTTTCACCTACGCGCTCATGGCCGGCGCGTCGATCGACGTTACCTGCAACGTCAAGGCCGATGTCGGTTATCGCTTCCGCCATGTCACGGGTGGCGACATGTTCGGCTACTCAACGGGCGGCGGCCCGGGCAAGGACAAGGGTTTCTATTCGCATGAAGCCCGCGTCGGCGCCCGCTACATCTTCGGCGGCTGCGACACGCCGCCGGCTTACGAGCCCCCGCCGCAGCAGATCGTCTACAAGTAATACCAGCTCGTCTCCCAGCCAAAGCCGCCTCCGGGCGGCTTTTTGCGTTTCGGGCGACAGACATGCGGCAGAAATTTATCCGAGAGCGACATGCCCTCTTGACTGTGAAGGCGCTCAGGCATAACCACAGCGGCGGGACACCCTTCCCCAACGAAGGGCCATCTATCTGGAAGGATAGCCATATGGCAAACGCCGCAAAGCCGGACCTGCGTCCGAACAATACCCACTTTTCTTCTGGCCCTTGCTCGAAGCGCCCCGGTTGGTCGCTCGAAGCGCTCGCTGATGCTCCGCTCGGTCGTTCGCACCGCGCCAAGATCGGCAAGGCGAAGCTGAAGCAGGCCATCGACCTCACCCGTGAAATTCTGAATGTGCCGGCGGATTACCGCATCGGCATCGTGCCAGCTTCCGATACCGGCGCCGTCGAAATGGCGCTCTGGTCGCTGCTCGGCGAGCGCGGCGTCGACATGCTGTCCTGGGAAAGCTTTGGTGCCGGCTGGGTCACCGACGTCGTCAAGCAGCTGAAGCTCAAGGACGTCCGCAAGATCGAAGCCGGCTACGGCCTGCTTCCGGACCTTTCCACGGTCGATTTCGACCGCGACGTGGTCTTCACCTGGAACGGCACCACCTCGGGCGTGCGCGTCCCGAACGCCGATTTCATCCCGGCAGACCGCAAGGGCCTGACGATCTGCGACGCCACCTCGGCGGCTTTCGCGCAGGACATGGACTTCGCCAAGCTCGACGTCGTCACCTTCTCCTGGCAGAAGGTTCTGGGCGGCGAGGGCGGCCACGGCATGCTGATCCTCAGCCCCCGCGCTGTCGAGCGCCTGCAGACCTACGTTCCGGCCTGGCCGCTGCCGAAGATTTTCCGCCTGACTTCGGGCGGCAAGCTGATCGAAGGCATCTTCGTCGGCGAGACGATCAACACGCCGTCGATGCTCTGCGTCGAGGACTATATCGATGCGCTCAACTGGGCCAAGTCGGTCGGCAGCCTTGAAGGCCTGATCGCCCGTGCGGATGCCAACGCCAAGGTGATCCACGATTTCGTGGCCGCCAATGCCTGGATCGACAACCTTGCCGTGGACCCGGCAACGCGCTCCAACACCTCCGTCTGCCTCAAGATCGCCGACGCCGATGTTGCCGCTCTCGATACCGACGCGCAGGAAGCCTTTGCCAAGGGCATGGTGTCGATCCTCGAAAAGGAAGGCGTCGCGCTTGACATCGGTGCCTATCGTGATGCGCCGTCCGGCCTTCGCATCTGGGCCGGCGCCACGATCGAAGAAGCCGACATGAAGGCGCTGATGCCTTGGCTCACCTACGCTTTCGAAACGCAGAAGGCCGCGCTTTCCAAGGCCGCCGCTTAGCCAAGTCGCGTATCGGCTCCGCTGACGAAGCGGAGCCCATTCCCTCATTCACGACAGAAACTTTTTCAGGAGGCCACTGATGGCACCTCGCGTTCTCGTATCCGACGAATTGTCGGAAACCGCCGTCCAGATCTTTCGCGATCGCGGCGTTGAAGTCGATTTCCAGCCGAAGCTCGGCAAGGACAAGGAAAAGCTCGCCGAGATCATCGGCAACTATGACGGCCTCGCGATCCGTTCCGCCACCAAGGCGACCGAAAAGCTGATCGCCGCCGCGACCAACCTCAAGGTCATCGGCCGCGCCGGCATCGGCGTCGACAATGTCGATATCCCGGCCGCCTCGCGCCGCGGCATCATCGTCATGAACACGCCGTTCGGCAATTCGATCACCACGGCCGAACACGCCATCGCCCTGATGTTCGCCGTCGCCCGCCAGCTTCCGGCAGCCGACTCGTCGACGCAGGCCGGCAAATGGGAAAAGTCGCGCTTCATGGGCGTCGAGATCACCGGCAAGATCCTCGGGGTCATCGGCGCCGGCAATATCGGCGGCATCGTCTGCAAGAAGGCGATCGGCATCGGCATGCACGTTCTCGCCTACGACCCCTTCCTCTCGGCCGAACGCGCCGAGGAAATGGGCGTCACCAAGGTCGAGCTCGACGAGCTGCTGGCCCAGGCCGACTTCATCACCCTGCACGTGCCGATGACCGACAAGACCCGCGGCATCCTCGGCAAGGAAGCGCTCGCCAAGACCAAGCCCGGCGTTCGCATCATCAACTGCGCCCGTGGCGGCCTGGTGGATGAGGCAGCGCTTGCCGAAGCCATCAAGTCCGGCCATGTCGCCGGCGCCGGCTTCGACGTGTTCGAAGTCGAACCGGCCACGGCAAGCCCGCTCTTCGGCCTCGAAAACGTCGTCTGCACGCCGCATCTCGGCGCCTCGACCACGGAAGCGCAGGAAAACGTCGCACTTCAGGTCGCCGAGCAGATGTCGGACTACCTGATCAAGGGCGCCGTCTCCAACGCCATCAACATGCCGTCGATCACTGCCGAGGAAGCGCCGCGCCTGAAGCCGTTCATCCGGCTCGCCGACGTGCTCGGCGCCTTCGTTGGCCAGGTCACCGAGGATGCGATCAAGGAAATCGAGATCCTCTATGACGGCTCGACCGCCGGCATGAACACCAAGGCGCTGACGAGCGCGCTGCTCGCCGGCCTCATCCGCAGCCAGGTCTCCGACGTCAACATGGTTTCGGCGCCGATCATGATCAAGGAAAAGGGCATCATCCTGTCCGAAGCCAAGCGCGACAAGTCGGGCGTCTTCGACGGCTATATCAAGCTTACCGTCACCACCGACACGATGACCCGCTCGGTCGCCGGCACGGTCTTCTCGGACGGCAAGCCGCGCTTCATCCAGATCAAGGGCATCAACCTCGATGCGGATGTCGGCACCAACATGGTCTACATCGCCAATACCGACGTGCCCGGCATGATCGGCTTCATCGGCATGACGCTCGGCAATGCCGGCGTCAACATCGCCAACTTCCATCTCGGCCGCGACAAGGAAGGTGGCGACGCGATCGCTCTCCTTTATGTCGACGGTCCGGTTCCGGCCGACGTGCTCGCGAAACTGACCGCCAATCCGGCGATCCGCCAGGCCAAGCCGCTGGCGTTCAACGTCGAGTAACAATCGCCAAAGCTTTTCACGCCCGTTGTGGTCGTGAGGGTTTTCCGAACAGGACGAAGGCCTCCGGTGAAAACCGCCGGAGGCCTTCGTCATTTTATCCGTCCGACATGTCCTGCATGTCGGAGAGCTCGATGCCATGGGTGTCGAACCACCATTCGGGGCTCATGCCGGGATGCTTTTCCCGCAGGCGCAGGTATTTTGCCCGAAGCCGTTCCTGGCGCTGGACCTCCTCGATGAAGAAAGGATGGTCGAGCGTGCTGCCCATCCGATGCAGGCGGCGGAGCAGTTTGCGCAGCACGTAACCCTGCTCCTTGTTTCCCGGACGATAACCGCTTTCGATGATCTTCACGATCGCGCTGCTCAGCGTTTCGACCACATCCTCCGGCGGCGTGCCGTTGATGAGCATGTCGAGACGATCGGCGCCGAAGCCGACATCGATGCAGGTTCCGAGCGGATTGACGATGTTGCCGATCTCCACTCGATCCTTGTAAAACTCGGTGCTGTATGCGGTGATGCTGCCATCGCTCCACGTGCATTCGGGATCCGGAACGATTGGAATGCGTCCGCGGTAAAGCGGCGTCCATTCGGCCAGGCGGTCCGGATGAATGGTGACGTGATCCGGCACAAGACCGAGCGTTCGCAGGAACTCGAGCCAGAAATCGATGGCACCGCCAACGCTCATCTCCCGGAAGGAGAAGAGGCCGAGCATGGTGAAGTGAAGGAAGTGGGTTCCGTCTCCGATTTCGTCCAGGTCGCCCAGGCGCAGGCATGCCTGGCTGTTTGCGACGGTTCCTCTATGGGAAGGATCGGAAAAGAGCGGTTTGTACTGCTGCATGCCAGCGCTGCAGAAGAGCGTGGTGGCGTCATGCGGCCTTACGGATTGAATGTTTGTGAAGTCGATGCCCTTTGAAAGGCAGAAGTCTTGATAGTGCTGGATCAGGCGTCCCGCGGTGACATAGGCAACCTCCTTTGCGTTTGTGTGCCTCGCCCAAAGGTAATGGCATTCTGCACGCGGCGCAATCTAGTCTGCAGGATCATCTTTCGACGCAGAGATCCGCGCCTGGATGTCGCAGGCCGATATGAGCTACCTCTCCCTTTGGTTGTATTTATGGAGCTTGGCTCCCGTTTCAAACTCCGTTATCTACTTCGACGGGAAAAATGGAGGATGGGCCTAAAATCCTGGAGGCAGCCTCTCTATATAAACAGGGCATTCCGCGATTGAGCGGTTTATGAGGAGAAAACGATGTTATCCAACCTTCGGCGTTTCAAGAACCTGTTCGCGATCCTGGCGATCGGAATGGCGGTTTCCTTGACCGCCGTGGACATGGCTGAGGCGCGCCGCGCCAGCGGCGGCTTCGGCAGCCGCGGCACGCGCACGTATTCGGCTCCGGCAACCACCAATACCGCGCCCACCGCTCCGACCGGCATCAACCGGTCGATGACGCCCAATACGCAACAGAACGCCACGACCCCGCAGAACGGCCTTGGCCAGCAGGCGGCGCAGCAGCCCCGTCGCGGCCTCTTCGGTGGCATGTTCGGCGGCCTACTCGGCGGTCTCGCCCTTGGTGGCCTGCTCGGCATGTTGATGGGCACCGGTTTCGGCGGCATGGCCGGCATGCTGGGCATGCTGCTGCAGATCGCGCTGATCGGCGGTCTCGCGATGCTGGCTTTCCGTTGGTTCGCGCGCCGTCAGCAGACGGCTGGCGGCCCGGCAGGCGGGATGAACACCGGGTTCGGCCAGTCGCGCAACGCCTATGATGCGCCGAGCCAGAATACGTCGTCCTTCCAGATCCCGAAGATCGGCTCGCTGGGCGGCGGCGGTGCGCCAACCGGTTTCGGCGGCGGTTCCAATGCCGCTCCGCGCCAGGCCGGCCCAGAGACCGACGAGATCGGCATCACCAACCGCGACCTCGACCAGTTCGAGAAGCTGCTGACCAATGTCCAGTCTGCCTATGGCGACGAAGACTATGCCAAGCTCCGCAGCCTCACGACGCCGGAAGCGATGTCCTACCTGGCCGAAGAACTCGGCGAGAACGCCACCAACGGCGTCAAGAACGAGGTGAAGGACGTCAAGCTGCTGCAGGGCGACCTGGCGGAAGCCTGGCGCGAAAACGGCCAGGACTATGCGACCGTGGCGATGCGCTATTCGAGCATCGACTATATGAAGGACCGCAAGACCGGCGCAGTCGCCGAAGGCGATCCGAACGCGGTGACCGAGACCGTCGAAGTCTGGACCTTTGTGCGCAAGCCGGCCAACGACTGGAAGCTTTCGGCCATCCAGGCGGCCGCCTAACGTCGAAGCAGCGCGACGGTCTTCTCGTCGCGCTCACCATCAAAGAATTGCGAAAGGGCTTGGCTGAAAGGCGAGCCCTTTTTGCTGACCGCTTCGAACAGCGTCATCGAGCTCTTGAATTTCATGTCGTCGGGGGAACCGAGGATCGCGTGCGCCGACAAATCCGGATGGGAGAGCATTGCTTCGGTGCATTCGGTGAGCCGGGGGCCGAGCAGGGGATGTTCCAGATAGGCTGTCGCCTCCGCCACCGAGCCGATCGCGAAGCGCTGGGACATGATCGAGAAACCGAGCCCCTCCACCTGTGGGAAGATGTACCACATCCAGTGGGAACGCTTTTTGCCGTCGCGCAGCTCGCCGATGACGCGCCCATAGACCGGCGCTTGCGCGTCAACAAAGCGCATGAGGTCGAATTGCATCGTCTCCGTCCCTGATCGCCCTGTTGCCACAAATCACCCCGCGCCCAGAAGACTCCCAAAACATGAAATTTTTGCGGCCGCTCTTTTCGATGCTGCATTGCACCCTAGCTGAGGGGGCATGGAACGCTTCATTCAGGAATTCCGCAATGATACGTCCTGGCTGCCGGATTGGCTCGTCAGCTGGGGCGTCATGGCCGTCGCATTTCTGATCGGCCTTGCGATCCAGCGCTTCGGATTTCGCTTTCTGACGCGGCTGGTGGAGAGCAGGGACCTGTTCTGGCGGTCGCTGGTATTGCGTACGCGGCGGCCGATGCGGCTGGCGATCCTCACCTGGACGCTGTCGCTCGGCGCGACCATCGCTCCTCTCAGTGCCGGGCAGGGGCAGGTGATACGTCACCTGCTGCTGCTCGGCTTCATCGTCGTCGTCGGCTGGATGGCAAAGATCGCCCTGCATGTGTGGATGATCGTTTATCTGCGCCGCTTCAAGCTGGATGCGGAAGACAATCTGCTCGCCCGCACGCATGTCACCCAATCGCGGATCGCCGAACGGATCGCGAGCGTCATGATCGTGGCGATCACCATCGCCGCGATGCTGATGACCTTTCCCGCGGTGCAGCAATACGGCGTCAGCCTGCTCGCCTCCGCCGGCGTGGCGGGTGTCGTGCTGGGCCTTGCGCTGCAGCCGGTGCTGAAGAACATCTTCGCCGGCATCCAGCTTGCGATCACCCAGCCGATCCGCATCGACGACGCGCTGATTGTCGAGGGCGAGTGGGGCAATGTCGAGGAGATCACCTCGACCTATGTGGTGGTGAAACTGTGGGACTGGCGGCGGATGATCCTGCCGCTCAGCTATTTCATCGAGACGCCGTTCCAGAACTGGACGCGCGACAGTTCGGAGCTGATCGGCACGGTGATGATCTATCTCGACTATTCGGTTCCGGTAAATGCGGTCCGTCGCAAGGTCGAGGAGATTGCCGCAACGTCAAAGCTCTGGGACAAGCGGGTGGTGGCGGTGCAGGTGACGGATTTCAGGGAAAACGTCATGGAGATCCGCATCCTCGTCTCCGCCTCCAATGCCCCCCGGACCTTCGACCTGCGATGCGAGGTCCGCGAAAAGATCATCGACTTCATCCAGCGCGAATATCCGGCAAGCCTGCCGCGGGTGCGGGCGGAAGGTGCGGCCAGCAGCGTCAGGACGGCTGCCGGCAAGGTCGTACGGCATGGCGTGCTGCAATCTTGAATCCCGGCCTCCCGGCTCGGGCAGGCCGCTTTTCGGAGTGCTGAGGACCGGCGGGACGGCCCGGGTGTTTTACAAAACCAGTCCATGGGCATAGACAGTCGGCCATGCAAACCTCCGCTGGACGACCGCATTGAACACCGAAGCAAAGCCGATATGCGCCATCCTTGTCCATGTCGCGGATGTTGCGCGGGCATTGGACTGGTATCAGGCCGCTTTCCCGCAATCGGTGCGGCGTCACCTCGAGGCTTTCGAATTTCAGTTTCTCGATATCGGCGGGATCTGCCTCGAGATCGTCGCGGCTGACGAGAAGGTGGGAAGCGGCGCCAGCGGATCCGTCGTCTATTGGCAGGTCGATGATCTTGACGCGGCGGTCGAGCATTTCACCGCGATTGGCGCGACGCTTTATCGGGGACCGATCGACATCCAGAACGGCCTGCGCATGTGTCAGGTCCGCGATCCATGGGGAAACTGCATCGGTCTTCGCGGTTGAGGCCTTGTCCGTTTCTGCATACGCCGCGCCTGCGATTCGCGCTCCTCCTTGCGCAGGCCGCAAATCCTTTCTATATCCGGCAAGAATTGCCTCCGACGGCCGATCCCGCCGCAGGCCCTGAACATGTCGCCCTCCCATCATGGACCGGCGCTTGAGAGACCGAGAGAGTTACTCGTGAATACGCTGGATTTTGACAAGAGGCCGGAAGACACACGTGTTGTCGTTGCCATGTCGGGGGGAGTGGATTCCTCCGTCGTCGCCGGTCTGCTCAAACGCCAGGGTTATGACGTGCTCGGCATCACGCTGCAGCTCTATGATCACGGCGCGGCCGTGCACCGCGCCGGCTCGTGCTGCGCCGGGCAGGATATCGACGACGCGCGGCGGGTTTCCGAAACGCTCGGCATCCCGCATTACGTGCTCGACTACGAAAAGCGCTTCCGTGAGACGGTGATCAACCCGTTCGCCGAAGCTTATGCGATGGGCGAAACGCCGGTCCCGTGCGTTGCCTGCAACCAGACGGTCAAGTTCGCCGATCTTCTGGCGACGGCACGAGAGCTTGGCGCCGATGCGCTGGCGACCGGCCACTATATCCGCTCCTCCGCCAATCCTTCCGTGGGCAACCCGAACCGCCGCGCGCTGTTTCGCCCGATCGACAGCGATCGCGACCAAAGCTGGTTCCTGTTTGCAACGACGCAGGAGCAGATCGACTATCTGCGCTTTCCGCTCGGCGGCATGTCGAAGGCGCAGGTGCGCGATCTGGCCGAGGAGATGGGCCTGGTGGTCGCCAAGAAGGCCGACAGCCAGGACATCTGTTTCGTACCGCAGGGCAAATATGCCGACATCATCAACAAGGTGAAGCCGAACGCGGCACTCGCCGGCGATATCGTGCATATGGACGGGCGTGTGCTCGGCCGCCACGAGGGGATCGTGCATTATACGATCGGTCAGCGCCGCGGCATCGGCATCGCCACCGGTGAGCCGCTCTACGTCGTTTATCTCGATGCCCGCTCGCGCCGGGTGATCGTCGGGCCGAAAGAAGCGCTCGATACCCACCGCGTCTACCTGCGCGACGTCAACTGGATCGGCGACGGTGTACTCGACGAGGATGCGAAGGGTGGATTCGCCTGTTTCGCCAAGGTGCGCTCGACGCGTCCGCCGACACCGGCCATCCTCCACTGCGACGATCACGGCGTCTATGTCGATCTGGCAATCGGAGAGGCGGGCGTGGCGCCGGGTCAGGCCTGCGTGCTCTATTCCGCCGAAGGGGCGGATGCGCGGGTTTATGGCGGCGGTTTCATCGAGCGTTCGGAACGGGCAGCCGAGGCAGAAACCGCTCTGAAGGCCCTGCTTTCGACCCCGGTCGCGGCCTGAGACCGGCGCTAACCGCGCGGCACAAAATTGCCGCCGGTTTTTACCCAAACCCTGCTTGACACTTTGGTGACGGGGGACTTATAAGCCGCACGACCAAAGCGGAACCGGCCACGCCGGAACTTCCGCAGTCCCTGTGGCGGGGTAGCTCAGTTGGTGAGAGCGCAGGATTCATAACCCTGAGGTCGGCAGTTCAATTCTGCCTCCCGCTACCAGTCTTCTGGCTTCCAGCCACGGGTAAAAACACGGCTCATAGCGAAGTCCGAGAGCCCAGGCTGCCGATATAGTTACCGGCGATCGGCAAGCAGCGTCCGGAGTCCCCGGCACAGCTCAGTCAAAGTAACCCTCCCTCTCGAGCCAGTCTTCAACGATCCATTCGAGGACTGCTTCGGGTCTCGCTGGCGAGCTCTGGTTTAAACAGAAATCCTCTATCGCTTCCTGAACCCTCGGAGACAGAGATATAGTTGCGGTGGCCCCAACCAGCGGAATCGCCGCGTCCGGAGCGTCCTCTATGGGAAGCAGCCCTTTCTTCACCAATCCTCGTGCAGCACCTCTGACCGTTTCCTCGCACTGTCGAAGGGCTGCTTCTACCTCTCCACCAAAATTTGGGAGCCGCTTGTTTTCTGAGATAAATTTGCCGATCTCGGCCAAGCCTTCATGCGTCATTGTGTGATCGGATAGAACGAGCGACCACGCAACTTCCGAAATACCAAATGGTTGGTGCCGGCATTTCGGGCACGGGGTCCAGCAGCCGTGTTTTTCACTGCCGCATCTGATGCATATCGCGCGAGTCATTCTTCCCCTTCAGTAACCCGATAGATGTCAAGATCCCGAAGAGCCTAAACCAGCCGGTGTGACTTAGCAACTATCGATACCAATACCTGGTGTCATGGCGTCATCTTCGAGATGGAAAGCAGATTTGACGTAGCCTTATTTTTGTTGTTCATTATTTTTCGGGGCAACCCCGAATAGCGATGATGATGCAACACGGTATAGATTCCGCGTATATTCTATACCATGCGTATACATCGGCTTCCGGGATATCTAAAAAGGGGGCGTGCGTGATCACCGTCAGGCAATGGCAGTTCTTCGGGCCAGTTTTCAAAGCTGCCCGACTTATCCGCACGATCTTTCTCAGCGCAGCCTTATGTATTTCCACGCTCAACCCGCAAACATCTTCGGCGGCAAGCAGCCAGACTTTGTCGGATGGACGCAAATGGGTGGTGCTTGCGAGCCGGGCCGATCTCAGCGAAGCGATCGAGATCGCGAAAACCTATGCGGGCCACCAGGTCAAGATAATGAAATCCGAGAACGGCTGGTTCGCGGTCGTGCTGGGGCCCTATCGGGCCAAGGACATCGGCGAAGTCAAAAGCGGTTTTCAAGGTCCTTCGATCCCGGATGACGCGTATCTCGCACTGGGCAAGAATTTCCTTTCCGTTGCCTGGACCGATGGCGGGGCGGCGACGGTTGCGGCCAGCAAGGCGCCGGAGGAGGACTTTTTCACCTGGTCGCTCGACTGGTACGACGAGACCTATGAAATCACGAAAATTCCGATGCGCTTTCAAAAACAGGAAAGCGAGGACGACGTTCTGAAATTCCGCGACGGAGAACAATACATCAAAATTCAGGTGGACTCGTCGACAACTGCCGAAGATCTGCTGAACACGATCAAAGGCGAATATCCCGGCAACGACCTCGCAGAGGACGGGGATAAGGAGTTCCAGATCATCAAGGCGGAAGGTGAAAACAACACGGCCTTTGTAACGGCCCAGACCTTGGACGGCTCCCATCGACGGGTGGAATTTGCGACTGCCGGTTGCTGCGACGGAAACTACCTGAGATTTATCTTCCAATATCCCCAGGGCACGAAATCCGATTGGCTGCAGGCCTTCTACAAGCATTTTCAGGCGGAACCCGTGCAGGGCAACTTTACTCATGCGTTCTATATCAAAAGCGAGTGGGAGATGCCGCTGGCGACGACGCCCGCCTTGAGCGCGCGCGACCGCCTGTACGACGTCTGCGCCGCTCACTGGAACAAGCGAAACTTCCACGGGCAGCGGGCCAACAAGGCCATGGTCGCCTACGAGGTTGGCAAGCAGGTCCATTGCCTGTTCCAATGGAAGCAGGCAACGTTGGCCGCCGCGAGGTCGGCGGTCCAGGAAGGATGCAAGAAGAACAATGCCAGCAACTGCTATCTGTTTGCGCTGGGCGATGAGCTCAGTCAATGGGCGAAGGACGCGCGAAACGATGCGGAATATGGCGGCCGGGAAAGGAAATACCGGCAATACGAACAGAGCCGCAGGCAGCCGTCGGCTCCCGCCGCGCAGAGCGATGACAGCGGAAGCCTCTTCGATGACCTTCTGGGCGCGGCGGGCAGTATCGCGCAGGGTGCGTTAATCGGCGCCAATATCGGGGCGGCGATCAGCGGTGCAGGATCGAGCGGTGGATTCAGCGGCGGCAGTAGCGGCGGTGGGGGGCAATGCGCTCATTTCAGATCCAACTATGCGACCTGCGAACGCAGTTGGCGCAATATCGGAGGAGGATCCTCTGGGCAAGCGGGCAGCTTCAAGGCATGCATGGACCTCAACCGCAATGCGATGATCAGTGCGCGTTGCTGAAATGTGTTATCGTCCCATCGCGTTTCTGATCGTCATCGCGACAGGCATCGGCTTGTCGCCAATTTTTCCCAGGGATGCCGTCTCGGCCATGAGCTGCAGCGACCAGCTGATCCAGATGACCGCCGCCTGCATGGGTGGCGACCTGACAAAGGCGGCCGAATGCCGGCGCCGCGCCGAACTGCGCGGGTGTTCCAATCTGGGCGGCGCCAACGCCTGCGATACGAGCGAAATGAGGGAGAATATCGATTGGGTGTTCCGGGATGCCGGCGCGCGACAGACCTATGCGCGCGGTCTTCGGAAAGGACTTGAACCCGAGGAGGCCGTCATCGAGGCGCAGCAGCACAATCCGCGGGCTATGAACCAGCTTCAGGGATGCCGGGACTTCATATCCGCCTATCTTAACAGGCCCCCGACGCTCCCTCCGTCCGCCGCCGACTGTTCGTGCGTGTCGATCATCCCTGGCGGAGCGGGATATATCGTATCCAATTCCTGCCCGACCTCTTTCCGGTTCCTGGTCGAAATCGTCGATGCCGCGAATGCCGCCCGCAAGACACGTATTGATGTGGGCCGCATCGAAGGCGGGCAAAGCAAATCGGTCAACGCTCCCGCATTTACCGTTCCCTCGATCAGTTCCACCACTCTTTACAGAGGAGGGAAGTTGCAATTCTGCCCTTACTGAAACGAGTGGCGCTCGAGGCACCAGAGACAACGCAGTCGCTACTGTCGCGCAGAGGATGCAGCGTCAAGCGGAATGGCCGTTGCCGTTCGCGTTCCTGATCGGCGGCGGAGGAAGCAGCCATCGACAAACCCGGATCCTCCGTATCCGTCAACGGCACGGCCTCAACGGGGTGACCGGCCTGGACGGAACGGCGCTAGCTTCTGGACAGAAAATTTTCTGATCTAACTCAATGTCGCGGGCAGACTGCAGCGAGTGCGACGTTATTGCCATCAGTCACGGCAGCGCCGGATAGCTCTGACAATCAGATGCGATAGAAATCTACCGGTGTCACGCAGCTTTGTCTTGTCAGTTGAGCGGAACAAGATCTGTCTCGCGAACGCCATGCCCGGACTTTTTGAGCAGCATCCGCTTTCGCCATGCATTGGGAGCGATTCCGTAAAGGCGGCGGAAGCTGTTGGTAAGGTGTGCCTGGTCCGTCATGCCGCATTCCAGGGCGATCCGGCAGAGGGGTTCGTCCGTGCCGGTCATCATCCGGCAGGCCATTTCCATGCGCCTGCGGGTGACGTATTTGTGCGGCGTCTCGCCAAGGCTTGCCTTGAAGGCTCGCTGAAAATGGCCGCAGCTCAGGTTGCAGAGACCGGCCAAGGCCTCGACGCGGATCGTCGAGCGGAGATACATGTCGACATAGGTCTGCACATTGCGCATTTGCCACGGGGCAAGGCCGCCGATGGCGATCTGGCGGAGGTTGAGGTCCGGTCCGGATTGGTCGAGACATTGCGGAGCCTGTCTGGCGGCAAGTCTTTCGAGATCGATCTCCGACGTCCGATATCTTGAAACGTCGGTGCGCTTTGCCCATGGGCTGGCAGGCGGTGCCTTCAAGGGCCGTGGGAACTGCATGCTAACTCTCCCCATTCTTGGTGTCTTCGTCGATGATCGAAGTCTAACGCGGAGGCGGCCCTCGGGACTATTGGACATGGGGACTGGCCCCCCTATCCAAAGGTATGACTAGACGTCCTGAAATGATCTGCCCACCGTCAGAAGCCTGCGTGTCTGTCTCGCGGCTACATCAAAAAAGCTCTGGAGGGATGATTCCGGAGCCGTTGCTTTCTTGGGAAATGGGGAAACCGCCGGCGGCGGGGCGGCCTCAGTCGAAGAATGCCCGGTCGTCTTCCGTGAGGTAGCGTTTGGCCTTTTCGGGCACGAGATCGACGCCCATGCCCGGCCGGTCGATGACGTCGATGAAGCCGTCCTTGACGATCGTCTCCGGCAGGCCCTCGACGATGTCGTACCACCAGGCGGGGTCGCCGGTCGTGTATTCGAAGGCGATGAAATTGTTGGGGAGGGTGGCCGAGACCTGGATGAGGGCGGCGAGCCCCAGCAGCCCGTTCGCCGTTCCGTGCGGGGCCATCAGGATCGAATGCAGGTCGGCATATTCGGCGATCCATTTCAGTTCGGCGATGCCGCCGACATCGGCCGGGTCGGGCCCGACGACGTTGACGGCCTGGCCTTCGATCAGCTCCTTGAAATTCTGCCGCAGATAGATCTGCTCGCCGGTGTGGATCGGCGTCGTGCTCGTCCGGGTGAGCTCACGATAGACGCCGGCATTGACCCAGGGCGTATAGTCGCCTGAGAGCAGGTCCTCGACCCAGAGAAGATTGTAGGGTTCGAGCATGCGCACCAGCCGGATCGCATCCGGCAGCATCCAGCCGGGGCCGCAGTCGAGTGCCAGCCCGATTGCGTCGCCGGCAACTTCCTTCATCGCGGCGACGCAATCGACGAAATGCCGCAGGCCCTTTTCGGTGATCGGGCCGCGATCGAGCGCTCCATGGAAGGGGCTGGCATTCGGTTCGTGGTAATAAAAATTCTCGACCGCCCGCTTCATCGGGGAATGGAAGCCGATCGGTTGCTTGATGATCGTGAAGCCTTCCGGCAGCGCCATCATCTTTTTCAGGTCGTCGGCAAGGTCCTCGGGCCGGTGGTCGGTCATCGGGAAGCGGATCGAGCCGTTATAGACGCGCACGCGGTCGCGCACCTTGCCGCCGAGAAGCTTGTAGACGGGCACGTTGGCGGCCTTGCCGGCGATGTCCCACAGGGCCATCTCGATGACGCTGACGGCGGAGCCCCAGGGCTTGAAGCCGCCGCGCTGGCGGATTTTCAGCATGACGCGCTCGACATTGGTCGGGTCCTCGCCGATCAAGGCCTCGCGGAAGGCGAGAATATGAGGCTTCAGATAGGGCTTCCAGGTCTCGGCCTGCCCGTAACCGGAGATGCCCTCGTCGGTGACGATCCGTACGATCGGGCTTTTGCCGATGACCGCGCATTTGAGATCGACGATCTTCATTCTTCCTCCCAGTCGGCTTTCCGGTCCTGATCAGACCGGCATTGCCTCGCTCATCGCCCGCGCCGCATCGATGGCGGCAAGCCGGATCTCCTCCATGCGGCTCGCCTCCGCTCCGGCCAGATAGGGAATACTGATCGCCGCGACCACCCGCCCCGCCTTGTCGCAGACGGGGGCGGCAAAGGCCTGGATGCTCGGCGCGTTCTCGCCTCTATCCTGTGCCCAGCCCAGCCGCTTGATGCGGGTCAGTTCCGTCATCAGCCGCTTCGGATCGGTCAGCGATTTGGGCGTATAGGCGATCAACGGCTTTGCGAGCCAGGCCGCCAGCTCTTCGGGCGGCAGATGCGCCAGCAGCATCTTGCTGGCGGCGCCGGCATGGACCGGCATGCGCTGGCCGGGAGCCACCGTCAAAGCATATTGCCGACGGCCTTGCGCTGCTGCGAGCACGAGAATGCCGTCCTGATCGATGACCGACAGCTTGCTGCCCTCGCCAATTTCCGCCGACAGCTTGTCGAGGAAGGGCTGTGCAAAGGCCGCGAGATCGATCTCGCTGACGCCGGTCGCGACATGGGAAGCCAGCGACAGAAGCCGCCGCCCCAGGTGGTAGGCGCCGGTATCGTCGCGCCGGACCATGTCGTGGCCCTGCAGCGTGTTGACGATCCGATAGATGGTCGTTCGGGGCAGGGAGAGCAGCGATGTCAGCTCGCGGATCGTCGCCCCGTTCGGCCGCCGCTCCAGTTGCCCCAGGACGTCCATCATTCTGTCGATGACCGGTATCGTGTACTTCGACGCGCCGGCGTCACTCATTTGATCCATGGAATACGTTCGCCGTTGACAATCGGTTCGGCATCTTCCTATCATGCATTATTGAACTTCGAAAGTTCAAATATGAATTTATCTGCTATTCTTTTTCAGATGGCAGACGGGTTCGACCAAGGTTTCTGCTGGAGGAGGCAGACCACATGGACAGAGATTCCGCAGCGATCGCGGCGAAAGCCGCACGCTTCAACAAGCTTTACACCGCCGCCGTCTACGACATTCTCGACGAGATGGGGCTTCCGCATCAGTGCATGGATCTCGACATCCGGGCGCTGGATCGTGGGATGCGGATCGCCGGACCCGCGTTTACCGTCGCCTGCACGGCGGACATGCGCACCGACGACGAATACGACAATGAAGAGGTGAAGACCTTCACCTTCTTCCGGCGGATGTATTCCGGCTGCGTCGTGCTGATCTCGGCGGCAGGCGAGCGCAAGGCCGGTCACTGGGGCGAGCTGATGAGTACCGGAGCGAAAAGCAAGGGTGCCGTCGGCGTCGTCGTCGATGGCGGCATTCGCGACGGCAATATCCTGATGGGCATGGAGAACTGGCCCGTCTTCACCCGCTACCTTTCCCCGATCGAATCCCGCCAGCGGACCCGCATCAGCGGCATCGAAGTGCCGATCGCGGTCACCGGAACGCTGACCACGCAGATCCGGGTCGATCCGGGCGACTGGATTTTTGGCGATATGGACGGGGTGATCGTCATTCCCGCCGACAAGGTGGATGCGGTGCTCGACCGCGCCGAAGAGATCATGGGCATCGAGAACCGCTCGCGCAACGAGATCCGCGCCGGCGCCGACGTTGCCGATGTCTATGCCAAATACGGCCGCCTCTAATTGGAGACATTCCCATGCTGACCGTTTCGTCGATCGCCCATGTGGCCATTCGCGTCAAGGATATCGATCGTACCCTCGACTTCTACGTCAACAAGCTCGGTTTTTCCGAGATGATGCGCCTCGACCGCGAAGGCCGGCTCTGGCTGGTCTATCTGCGCATCACCGATGACCAGTATCTGGAGATCTTTCCGGAAGGCGAGGGCGACAAGGCGGCCGAGCGCGAGGCGGTCGGTTACAATCATGTCTGCCTTGCCGTGCCGGATATCCAGAAGACCGTGGCCGAACTCGACGCGCTCGGTATCGAGCGTATCCGGCCGACGATCAAGGCCGCCGACAACAACTGGCAGACCTGGATCGAGGATCCGGACGGGCACCGCATCGAACTGATGCAGATGGCCGATGACAGCCTGCAGTTCGAGGCGATCAAGCGGCTGAAGGCCGAGGCCAGATAGTCATAGGGAAATAACGAGGGGGGTTGGCGTCGGCCTGCCAGGAGGAGCCTCATGAGGATCGTGCAGCAGAAGATCTTTGTTGCGAATGTGTCCCGCACCAATTTCGTCTTCGTCAAACTCTATACCGATGAAGGCTACGAAGGTGTCGGCGAGGCGACGCTGGAGTGGAAAACGAAGACCATCGTATCGGCGCTGGAAGAGCTGGAGCGCGTGCTGATCGGCCGCAATCCGTTCGAGGTCGATGCGATCGTCGAGCAACTGCACCGCGACTCCTATTGGCGCACCGGCGCGGTGTTTCGCACCGCGCTCGGCGCCATCGAGGCGGCGCTCCTTGACATCAAGGGCAAGGCGCTCGGGGTGCCGGTCTTCGAATTGCTCGGCGGCAAATATCGGGATCGGGTCGAATGCTACGCCAACCATTGGTTCTTCGGCGCGGTGACGCCCGACCAGTATGCCGAGAACGCGCGCAAGGCCGTCGCCATGGGCTATCGGGCCCTCAAATGGGACCCGTTCGACATTGCCGACCTGGAGATGAGCCGCAAGCAGCGCCGCCAGACGATCGATATCGTTGCTGCAGTGCGCGATGCGGTCGGGCCGGACGTTGACCTGATGCTCGACGTTCACGGTCGGCTCAACGTGCCGACGGCGATCGCCATGTGCCGGGAACTTGCGCCTTATAACCTGCGATGGATCGAGGAACCGACGCCGCCCGAAAGTATCGATGCCCTGGTCGATGTCCGGGAGAAAAGCCCGGTGCCGATCGCCGCCGGCGAGCGCTGGTACGAGCCGGGCAAGTTCCTCGAAGCGCTCAGCAAGAAGGCCGTCGATATCCTGCAGCCCGACGTCTCGCATGCGGGCGGGCTTGGCGAAACGAAGCGCATTTCGCATATGGCGCATCACCATCTGATCCCGATCGCGCCGCATAACCCGGTCGGTCCGGTGATGAATGCGATGACGCTGCACATGTCGGTCGCGATCCCCAATTTCTCGATCTTCGAGACCGTTTCGGTGGACGTGCCGTGGCGCAAGGAACTGGTGCGCGAGACGCTGCAGTTCGAGGACGGGGCGATCCTGGCGCCGACCGCGCCGGGGCTCGGGGTGGAGCTTATCGAGGAGGCCTGCGGCCGCTACCCCTACGCGCCCTATAACGTGCCTTTGTTCGACGGCAGCATGAACACCAGCGGCGTCGCGATCGGGGCGGTCACGCTGAAGGACGGGGCACGCTCATGAGGCCGGAACAATTGACAATCGGGCCTTCTTGGCGCAAGTTATATTACGAATTGGCGACATTCAAATATGAACTAGCCGGCGGCAAGGCCGGGCGTCAATCGGGGAGGGTAAGGTGCGGGTAGGTCTGACCCTGTTCGGCGATCATCTGTCGGAGGATGGCGCGCGTTACGCGAGCCAGCTCGGCGTCGGCGACATTGTCATTCACCTGACCGAATATGCCCGCAACGCCGACAACAGCGCTTATCGCAACGGCGGAGTCGGCCCCATCAATGGCGAATGTATCGACGTGCCGCTCTGGACCTACGACCATATGGCCGGCGTCGTCGCGATGCTTGCCAAGCATGGCCTCAAAGTTGCGGCGATGGAGAACCTGTCGCCCAATTTCTGGTCGGACATCCTGCTGGACGGACCGAAGAAACATGAGCAGATGGATGGGCTGAAACAACTCGTCCGCGATGCCGGAAGGGCAGGTATCCCGGTTCTCGGCTACAATTTTTCGATCGCCGGGGTCTGGGGCTGGCAGCGCAAGCGGGTCGCCCGGGGCGGCGCGATGACCGCGGTGTTCTTCGGTGACGAATTCGATACGGACGCGCCGATCCCGGACGGAATGCTTTGGAACATGCGCTACCGCGAGGCCGTCGCGGGTGCGGCGCCGATCAGCGTCAGCGAGCGGGATCTCTGGTCGCGCCTCGAATGGTTCCTGAAGGAGCTCGTGCCGGTCGCGGAAAAGGCGAATGTCCGGCTGGCGGCTCATCCCGACGATCCGCCGGTGGCGCGGCTGCGCGGCAATGCACGCCTCGTCAACGCTCACGCAAAATACCAGCGCCTGCTGGAGATCGCGCCGAGCCCGGCCAATGCGCTCGAATTCTGCGTCGGTTCGCTACAGGAGATGGTCGATGGCGACGTTTACGAAACGACCCGCCATTTCGCGCGGCTGGGCGCGATCGCCTACGTGCATTTCCGCAATGTCCGCGGCAAGGTTCCGCACTATGTCGAGACCTTCGTCGACGACGGCGATGTCGAGATGGCGGAAATCGTCCGTGTCCTCAGGGATGAGGGTTTTGATGGGGTGATGGTTCCCGATCATGTCCCCGATCTCGATTGTCCGGCCCCGTGGCATGCCGGCAATGCCTACACGATCGGCTTCATGAAAGCCCTGACGATGAATGCCCATGCGCTGGGACCGGCGCGTTCGCAGGATATCGCGCATTTCGGGGGAGAAAGGCAGGCCGCAGCATCGCGGTGAACCAATCCGGTGGAGGCCGGTAGGGAAAAGCGCGGCATGGAGCCGCGCGGAGGAGGAGATGATGATGAAATTCAAGACGCTGGCCGTGATGGCCACGGCAATGACGATGCTGACGAGCGGCGTGGCGCTGGCCGGTGAGGTTGTCTGGTGGACGCCCAATTTCAACGAGGCGCGGGCGCGCGAACTCGTCACCAAGTTCGAACAGGCCAATCAGGGCATCAAGGTCAAGCTCGAGATCACCACGACCGACGGTCTGCCGCAGCGCGTCCTGACCGCCCTGCAGTCGGGGGCCGCGCCAGACATCATCGATGTCCAGCACGCCTGGGTAAACGGTTATGCCCAGAACGGCCTGGTCCTTGCGGTCGATGACGTGTTAAAGGACCGCGAGGATTATATTCCAGCCTCGCTGGACTATTGCACTTGGAACAGCAAGCTCTGGGCCATCCCGTATCGCATCGAGACCCATGCGGTCATCTACAACAAGGGCGCCTTCAAGGACGCCGGCCTCGATCCGGCAAAACCGCCGCAGACCTGGGACGAACTGGTCGCCGCTGCCAAGACGCTGTCGAAGGGCAAGGTTTCCGGTTTTGCCATCACCGGTGGCGGTGAAGTCGGCAATACGATCTTCCGTTCGCTTCCCTTCATCTGGATGAACGGCGGCGACATCATTTCTGCGGACGGCAAGAAGGCGGTCGTCAACCAGCCGGCGGCGGTGGCCGCGGTCAAGTTCTATACGGACTTCTTCAAGAACAAGCAGTCGCCGGCATCGACGCTCGAAAACGACGGTACTGCAAACCGCCGGCTGTTCATCGCCGAGACGGTTGCGGCCTACCAGTCGGGCCAGTTCGACGTGGCTTCGATCAAAAAAGAAAATCCGAAGATCGATATCGGCGTGATGCAGATCCCGCATCCGGCCGGCAAGCCGACCGCCGCACTCCTCGGCGGCTGGAGTTTTGTCATCCCGTCGTCGGCCAAGAACCCGGCCGAGGCGAAGAAACTCGTCGCGTTCCTTGCCGAGGCGCCGAACCAGGGCGCGCTGACCGATACGTTCCCGGCCCGCAAATCGGCCATGTCGCTGCCGCGCTTCAGCGATCCGATCCTGACCGTGTTCAAGGAAATGCTGCCCTATGGCCGCGCCGTGCCCAACAACAAGAACTGGGTGCAGATCACCCAGGCCTATTTCGACGGCATCCAGCGCATCCTTCTCGGTGACGAGGACGTGCAGAAGGCCATGGACGGAGCAGCCAAGGACATCCAGGCCCTGCTCGACCAGAAATAACCGATAGCCGATCGCTCCGGGGGAACCGTCTTTCCCCGGAGCATGTACTCCACCCGATGTCGTTCAAGGAAACCTGCAGATGGACCGCAATTCGACGGGCCTCGTTTTCGTATTGCCGGCGCTGATCGTGCTGGCGATGCTGATCGCCTATCCCGTTGCCTATACCGGTCTGCTCAGCGTGACCGACAGGCAGGGCGAGTTTGTCGGCCTCACCAATTTCAGGTCCGTGCTTTCGGCCCGCGCGACGCCGCAGGCCTTCTGGAACACCATCTGGTTCGTCGGCGGCTCGATCGTCTTCCAGGTCATCCTCGGAACGGCGACCGCCATCCTGCTCAACCAAAGCTTCTTCGGACGCGGCATCGTACGCTCGATCACGCTCATTCCCTGGGTCGTACCGGGCATCGTCGCGGCCACCACCTGGGCGTGGATGTTCCATACGGAATTCGGCATCATCAACTATATGATGACTGGTTCCGGCATCATTCCCGAGCCGATCGGCTGGTTGACCAACGGCAATACTGTGATGCCGGTGCTGATCGCGATCAACGTCTGGAAGCTTTTTCCTTTCGTGGCGATCATGGTGCTGGCGGGACTGCAGTCGATTCCCAACGACCTCTATGAAGCCGCGCGCGTCGATGGCGCCAATTTCTGGCAGGAAGTCCGCTTCATCATGATCCCGCAGGTGCGCTCCGTCATCGTCGCGGTGACGCTGCTGCTGGTGATCTGGGGCCTCAACTCGATCACCATCATCTACGCGATCACCCGCGGCGGACCGGCCAACCGGACTTTGATCACACCGATCCAGATTTTCCGCCTGGCGTTCGAAAGCACGCAGTTCAACCAGGCGGCAGCGCTTTCGGTGATCTTCTTCGCCGTCGCGCTGGTCATCGTCATCATCTACATCAGGGCGCTCGCCTCGGCGCCGGGAGAGGCCAAATGAGCGATCCCGGCACCCTCAAGAGGACGGGCCTGCCGCTGCCGATCACCGTCATCGGCGCGGTAATCGTTGTGCTCATCTGCCTCTTCCCGTTCATGTGGATGTTCGTCTCGTCGATCAAGACGCTGCCGGAACTCTATACGGTTCCGCCGATCTGGTGGCCGGAGACGCCGACGCTCGGCAACTATTACAAGGTGCTTTTCGAGAGCAATATTCCGCGCTATTTCCTCAACAGCGTCATCATTTCGGTTGGTTCGACATTCCTGGCGCTGATCCTGGCGATCTTTGCGTCCTATGGCTTTGCGCGGTTCGATTTCCGCGGAAAACCGTTGCTGCAGAGTTTCGTGCTGATCGGCCAGCTTTTGCCGACGGCGGCGATCATCGTGCCGCTGTTCATCACGCTGAGGGTGCTCGGGCTGGTCAATACCTATTGGGGCCTGATCCTCGTCTACATGATCATCACCCTGCCGCTCTCCGTCTGGATGTTGACCTCCTATTTCAAGGCGATCCCGGTGGAGCTCGAAGAGGCGGCGATCATCGACGGGTCGTCGCGGCTCGGCATCCTTTTCCGCATCACGCTGCCGCTGTCGACACCCGGCATCGTCGCGGTCGTCGTTTATGCCTTCGTCACCACCTGGAACGAGTTCGTCTTCGCCTTGTGCTTTGCGACCGACTCCTCGGTGAAGACGCTGCCGATCGGACTTGCGGAATTCTCCACCGAGTTCAACACCGACTGGGGTGCGGTCATGGCCGCCTCGGTCGTCATGACGCTGCCGATCGCGCTTCTGTTCTTCTCGATGCAGCGCCTGTTCGTCGGCGGCCTCACCGCCGGCGCCACGAAAGGATGATCATGACCGACAAAACCATCCCTGGACTGGGCCTCGGCACCTATGGCAGGACCGGCAGCGAGGGCGTTGCCGCCCTCCTGAAAGCGATCGAGATCGGCTACCGCCATCTCGATACCGCCCAGAGCTACGATACCGAGCAGCCAGTCGGCGAGGCGGTGCGTCGCTCCGGCGTGCCGCGCGGTGATTTCTTCATCACCACCAAGGTGGCCGACACCTGTCTCGACAAGACGCAGTTCATGCCGTCGGTGCGCCGGAGCCTCGATACGATCGGCGTCGACCACGTCGACCTGCTGCTGATCCATTGGCCTTCCCACAAGGATGCCGTGCCGTTCGAGGACTACATGACGGCGCTCGTCGAGGCGCAGCATAAAGGTTATGCGCGCCTGATCGGCGTTTCCAACTACCCGATCGCGCTGCTCGAAAAGGCACGTTCCCTGGTCGGGAAGGATACACTCGCCACCAACCAGGTCGAGATCCACCCCTATCTGCAGTCACCGAAGCTCGCCGCCTATGCGCGAAAGATCGGCCTGCCGCTCACCGCCTATCAGCCGCTTGCCAAGGGCGAGATCGCCAGCGATCCGGTTCTCAACCGTATCGCCGACAAACATGGGGCAACGGTGGCGGCCGTCGCGCTCGCCTTCCTGATCGGCGAGGGGCATATTGTCATTCCGGCCTCCGGCAGCGAGGCCAATCTTCGCGCCAATTTCGCCGCCCTTAACGTCTCATTGGACGAGGCTGACATGGCGGAGATCCGCAGGCTCGATCGCGGTTATCGCCGCATCAATCCCGAAAAGTCTCCCGGCTGGGATGATTGACATCATGAATGGAGTAAACCCTTGGGTTCGGTGACCATCAGAGAGGCGCGCAAGAGCTATGGTGCGCTGGAAGTCCTGTACGGCGTTTCGGTCGATATCGCCAACGGCGAGTTCGTGGTGCTTGTCGGGCCGTCCGGCTGCGGCAAGTCCACGCTGCTTCGGATGATCGCGGGGCTGGAAGCCATCAGCGGCGGCGAGATCGCCATAGACGGGAAGGTGGTGAATACGCTCGCTCCCAAGGAGCGCGACATCGCCATGGTGTTCCAGTCCTATGCGCTTTATCCGCACATGACCGTGGAAGCCAATATGGGCTTTTCGCTGCGGCTTGCCGGTGCGCCGAAGCAGGAGATTTCGGCGCGCGTGGCCGACGCCGCACGGATATTGGGGCTCGAACCCTATCTGAAACGTTACCCGCGTCACCTCTCGGGCGGCCAGCGCCAGCGCGTGGCGATGGGGCGGGCGATGGTGCGCAAGCCGAAGGTTTTCCTGTTCGACGAGCCGCTTTCCAACCTCGACGCCAAGCTGCGTGTCCAGATGCGCTCCGAGATCAAGCAGAACCATCATCGCCTGAAGACGACGACCGTCTACGTGACCCACGACCAGATCGAGGCGATGACCATGGCCGACCGGATCGTCGTCATGAACGGCGGCGTCATCGAGCAGGTGGGCTCGCCACTCGATCTTTACGACCGGCCGGCGAACCTGTTCGTCGCCGGTTTCATCGGGTCTCCGAGCATGAACATCCTGACCGGCCGGCTCGAAAACGGAAGCTTCGTCCTGGCTGACGGAACGGCCGTGCCCGCTGCCAACCTGGCGTCGTTCGGCAATCGGTCCATTCAGCTCGGTGTCCGGCCGGAGCATCTCCGTCTCGATCCGAACGGCTTGAACGCCGAGATCGTCACCGTCGAGCCGACCGGCTCCGAAACCCAGGTGGTGATGCGCCTTGGCGGCCATGAGGTGACCGGCGTTTTCCGCGAGCGCATCTTGAAGGTGCCCGGCGAGGCGCTGTCGATCGGGATCGATATCGAGCACGTTCACATCTTCGATACGGAGACCGGCAAGCGCCTGGAGGCCTGAGAAGAGGCCGGGCTTCAACGGCGTAAAAGCGGAAGCAGGTGGTCGCCCTGCCGCTTGATTTCCTGGAGATAAGGCGTGTCGGAGAGCACGAAATGAGTGATGCCGAGATCCTCGTATTTGCGCAGCGAACGGGCGACGTCTTCGGCTGAGCCGACGAGCCAGGTGGTGCCGGCGCCGCCGCCGCCGAATTTGCCGGGCGCCGTGTAAAGGTTGTCGTCGAGCACGTCGCCGCGCTCGTGCAGTTCGAGCAGCCGGCGCTGGCCGACGGCGACCGGCTTTCCGTGGTCGTTCCAGTTGCCGGCCTTGCCCTTGGCCATTTCGGCGACCTTCGCCTCGGCATCGGCCCAGGCCTGTTCCGTCGTGTCGCGGACGAGGGTGGTGATCCGAAGCCCGAATTGAAGCGGAGGAAGGTCGCGGTCGAGCTGCCTGCTCAGTGTCTTCAGCCGTTCGATCCTCTCCCGCACGCCGTCGAGAGGTTCGCCCCAGAAGAGCTGGACATCGGCTTCCGTCGCGGCCACCTGCTCGGCCGCTTCGGAAGCGCCGCCGAAATAGAGTTTCGGGTGCTTGCGGTCGCCACGGGGTTGGAGGCGAGGCTCAATCGTGGAACCGGCGACCTGGAAATGCTCGCCCTTGAACGTGACGTTCTCCTCGGTCCACAGCCGGCGGACCAACCGCATGAATTCCCTGGTGCGGGCATAACGATGGGCCTGATCGCCCTCGCTGTCGCCATAGGCGGCGAGATTGTCCTGGCCCGAGACGATGTTGACCCGCACCCGGCCGCCGCTCAGGTGATCCAACGTCGCTGCGGCGGAGGCGAAGTTGGCCGGCCGCCAATAGCCGGGGCGGATCGCGATCAGAGGCTCGAACGTGGTGGTGCGGGCGACAAGCGCGGTTGAGATGGTGAACGTATCCGGTCGGCCCCAGCCGGTACCGACGAGCGCGCCTTTCCAGCCGTGCTCTTCCAGCGCGTTGGCGTGGCTGGTCAGCGTCTCCAGGCTGTTGTGGTTCTCGGTTGAGGAGTCGCCGCGATGGCCGGCTTTGACGTCGTTCGGGATGTACCAGAGGAATTCGGAATCGCTGCTCATGTTATCGGCCTGCACTTATGAACGTTAAAATGAGGAAACGCATGAAAGGCATCCGGCATCGACCGCAGGAGGCGCCGGTCGGGATCCGGGAGGTTTCATCACACGACGATCGGATTGAGGGCGCCATCCATGCCGATCACGACACCGGTGACATAGCTCGCCTTCGACGAGCTCAGGAAGGTGACGACGTTGGCGATCTCCTGCGGCGTCGCCATGCGGCCGAAAGGGATGCGCTGGACCAGTTTTTCGAGCGCTGCCTGTTCGCTGATGCCATCGAGCGCCGCCTCCGCCCGAAGGCCCTCGGTCACCCGTTCCGTCTCGGTATTGCCCGGATTGATGCCGATGATCCGCAGCCCATTGGCGGCATAGGCGTTTGCAAGGCCGACGGTCGCCAGCATCAGCGCCGCATTGGCGGCCCCGCCGGGAAGGTGGATGGGTGAGGCGACCTTGCCGCCGCCGCCGATGACGTTGACGATCACGCCCGCCCGGCGAGCCGCCATCCGCTTGACCACGGGGTCGATGACGTTGATATAGGAAAAATATTTGGCATCCATCGCGGCCCGCCAGTGGGCCGGGCTCAGGTCCTGCGGCGGCGTGCGCCGCGCGGCGCCGGCGCAGTTGATGAGAATATCCAGCGCTCCGATGTCCGCTTCGATCTTGTCGATGAGCGAGAGCGCCTCGTTTTCCGATGTCAGGTCGGCGGCAAAGCCGAACGCGCCGGGCAAATTTGCCAGAGCCGCGTCAATATTGGCCTGGGAACGCGAGCAGATGACGACGCGTGCGCCTTCGGACAGGAGAGATTGGGCGCAGGCGAGGCCGATGCCTTTGGAGCCGCCTGTAATCAGTGCCGTCTTGCCGTTCAAATCGAGTTGCATGGGTCGCCGCTTTCCTCAAAATCCAGGGAAGAGGCTAGGCTCTCGAGAATATTGGAACAAGCAAAAGGCAACTGCCGCGATCCCGGTTACGGGGAAACGGTTCCTTAGTTAGCTGCCCAGGGAGGCAACTCTTCCATGCGGCGAGGCCGCGGGCAATTTGCCGGCTTTGCCGACACGCCGATGTCTGATGGACACGATCCGGCTGCGCCTTGCTACTCTCGGATGATCTCCTCATACGCCATCGCGGCCTGCAGCAATGTTTCGTCGCAATTGGCATTGGCCGACAGGAGGAAGCCGACCGGCATGTCGGCATCGCCGGTGCCGCAGGGAATGGAGACGCCGCACCAGTCGAGGAAATTGCCGAAGCCGGTATTGCGCAGTGTCTTGCCGTTGGTGGCGAAGAACAGCTCGTCATCCTTTTCGAGCGGCGTGATCGGCGGCGCCACATGGGCGATCGAAGGCATGGCGACGAAACGGTCGCCGATCAGGGCCTCTGTTTCGGCGATCATCCGGGCGCGGTTTTCGACGATGGCGATATAGTCGGAAAGACTGGTCTTTTCGCCGAGGCGCGTGCGCGCCACGACCCGGTGGTCCATCTCCGCGGCGTCCGGTCCCGACAGTTTCTCCCGATGCAGGGCGAAGGCTTCGGCGGTCACCATCGGACCGTATTTCACCATCAGCTTCGGAAGTTCGTCGAAGGTCGGGAAGGCGAGGCGGGTGATCTTGGCTCCGGCTTTTGCAAGCCGCTCGATCGCCGCTTCGAAGGCTGCCACCACCCCCGGCTCGGCGCCGTCGAAGACGATGTTGGTGGGGATGACGATATCGAGCGGTTGTGCCGGTTTGCGAGGCGTCCGGGGGGCTGCAAGTCCGCGCATCGCCGCATCCACCAAGACCGCGTCCTGCACCGTGCGGCAGAGCGGTCCGAGTGAGTCGAGGCTCGTCGCCAGAGGATAGACGCCGTTCATCGCATAACGGCCGCGGGTCGCCTTGTAACCGACGATGCCGTTGAAGCCAGCCGGGATGCGGATCGAGCCGCCGGTATCGGTACCCATCGCGACGGGCACGAGGCCGGCCGCGACCGCGACGCCGGAACCGGAGGAGGAGCCGCCGGGAATGCGCGGCGCATCCTTGCCATGCGGATTGTGCGGCGTGCCGTAATGCGGATTGATGCCGATGCCGGAAAAGGCGAATTCGCTCATGTTGGTGCGTCCGATCGCGACCATGCCGGCCTGTTTCAGGAGATCGACGATCGCGGCGTCCTTGGCGGCAGGCGTCGCCTTCTTCAGCACCTTCGAGCCGGCGGTGGTCGGCAGGCCTTCGATGTCGAAGAGATCCTTCCAGGCGATCGGAATGCCATCGAGCAGGCCGAGCGAGCGGCCTTCCTTCAAGCGCTTTGAGGATGCCTGGGCTTCCGCCAGGGCCCGGTCGTCGAGCAGCGAGACGAACACGGCCTTGTCCGGATAGGCCCTGATACCTGACAGCACCGATTCCGTGACCTCGATCGGGTCGACCTTGCCCATCTGTATGAGAGCGGAAAGCTCGGCGATCGACATCGCTCCAAAGGATTTCGTCACGGCAGTCATTCTCCCTATTCCGTTACTGGCGGGTCACAGATGTATCGGATATTTTGGCGATGGGTAGAGGATTTATCGGCTTGGCACGCCGCATGGAACTTCCCGCATATCCGCGAAGTTCAGTGAATCCACCGCGTGAGCGGAACATCGGGAAGGATTCAGCCCATGAGAAACATCATCGCCATAACCGGTCTCGTGATCGCGCTTGCCGGCTGCAGCACGGACGGCGGCGGGACCACCGGAGCCATCGATATCGGGCCGGGTATCCGGCCGATCCCCGGCAGCATCACCTATCGAGGCCAGCCGCGTACCAAGCTCACCAAGTCGCCGATCGGCAGCGTCGTTCCGCACGAGTTCCGCAACGAACTCGGCCAGCGGGTCGAGGAAAACTACATCATCCAGCCGGACCGCAGCCTGAAGCTGGTCAGCCGGCGGGTGTTTCGCGATCCGTTCGGCTTCGACGACTGATCTGCCTCAGCCGCCGATCCGTGCCCAGGCTCGCTCGGTGGCGACCGGTTCGTCGGTGGTGATCTGATCCGGCTTCAGCGCCATCAGGGCCGCGAAATCGCGGGCCTCTTCGTCGTCGAAACCGGCGTCCGGGTTCTTGAGATTGAAGGTCCAGGCATCGACGAGCCTCCCCGCATCGTGGCAGAGGCCGATCAGGTCGAGCCCGTCCTTGGCGGCCTGCAGCACCAGTTGCCAGGCAAGATAGATGGTGTCCGGCTCGGTCGGGCCGGCCATATCGTCGCGCAGATCCGCTTCGACGGCCTTGAGGCCCTGACCGCGATAGATCTCCATGAGCTTGTCGGTTGGGTCGATGCCGCGCTTGAGATCCGGCAGCCTCTGCTTGACGGCGACGATAAGATCGAGATCGGCGCCACTGACGATGATCGAGGAGCCGGCGCTTGCGAAATAATCGGCGAGATGGTCCATGCCGCGCGCCCCGATCACCGCAAGCTCGTCCTTCATGTCGAACTGCAGCAGGGCGTCCGGATGAGCGGTCTCAAGCATGGTCGCCAGGTCCTCGCTGAGGATTGGCGGATGGCCGCCTTCGAGCAGCGTCAGACCGCGGATGGCTTCGGGCAAAGTCGCACGGATGGGGCCATGGCCGGTGGTTTCGCCTTCAAGCTCTTCGTCGTGCAGTACGACGAAGCCGCCGTCGGCGCGGACGCGCAGGTCGAGTTCGGTCGATGCTCCAAGACGAAAACCCTCTGCCATGACGCCGGCGGAAAACAGCGGGTCCTTGAGGCTGCGGCGCAGGCGATGCCACTTCAGCCGGGTGAAACGACCCTGATGGGCGATGCCGAGGCCTGAAAATATTGAAGCCATGAAATTCCGTCTAAGGTGAAGGGTGCCGATTCGATCGATGACAGACTATTGTCTCGGAGCTGCCTGCCATAGATCGATGACAGAAGTTTCGTGCCGAG
Organism: Neorhizobium tunisiense; assembly: GCF_039631515.1. NCBI lineage: Bacteria > Pseudomonadati > Pseudomonadota > Alphaproteobacteria > Hyphomicrobiales > Rhizobiaceae > Neorhizobium > Neorhizobium tunisiense. The sequence continues at coordinate 549,243 of NZ_JBDIUU010000002.1, forward strand.
CTTCAAAAACGAATTGCCGCCTGTCAGGGAACGACTTGTTATAGAGGTTTGCGGATAAGTACCCGAAAACAAATTTTGTCTCCTGTCACGAAAGGCAGATCTCATGTCCCATGACGCAAACTGGGCGCCTCTTCCCCCCACCAGCACCGGCCTGCGCGGCCGTTGCCCGCGTTGCGGCCAGGGACATCTGTTCAACGGGTTCCTGTCGATGCGGCCGGCTTGCGAGGTCTGCGGTCTCGATTATTCCTTTGCCGACCCGGGAGACGGTCCCGCCTTTTTCGTCATGTGTTTCGGCTGCATTCCGAGTATCGCGCTTGCGGTCTGGATCGAGACCAGCTTCCAGCCGCCATTCTGGGTGCATCTGCTGGTCTCGCTTCCCTTTCTGCTCCTCACCTGTCTCGCGCCGATGCGGCCGCTGAAGGGCTGGCTCGTCGCGAGCCAGTATTTTTACAAGGCAGGTCCCGGCAAGGTCGACAAGAGCCCGTCACCGCCCGATGACGCCCAGAACGGCGGCTGACTGCCGACAGGACCTCGAGGCTTGCGAAAAGACCGGGCAGGATGATGAGGAACAATCTTCTCCGCAAACCATTCGACAGGTGACAATTCAAGGGGCCTGTAATGTCCGATGCCGATGAATTTGAAATGGAAGCGCACCGTAGGGCACTCGCCGTGGAAGGGGCGATGCTCATGCTGATCGACGGCCTCACCGCCCGGGGCACGATCTCCGCCGACGAGGCGGAGGATATGTTGCGCATCCTGTCGAAGAGCTCGGATTTCTCGGCGGCCCGTGCCGCAAGCTCGCTCCGGATCGTCAACCAGCTGAAGCGCCTGCAGCGCGGCGACGGAGCAATCACCCCCGGGGCGTGAATCGGCGAAGAATCCGCCGACAGTGCGGGAGGCGTGTTGCGAGGCGCCTTCTCGTTTTTTGATCGGGAACATCTCCAGTCGGGGTCAGTTGGGGGCGATCAGTTCACCAGTTCAACAATAAGGAAGATCCCATGGCCCAGTATCCCACTCCGCCGTTTCCCGAACAGCAGCAGCCGATGCCGGGCTTTACCGGACGCATGGATCCGGTGCCCGATCACGGCGAGCTTTCCTACCGCGGCTCCGGTCGATTGGCCGGCAAGAAAGCGGTAATTACCGGTGGCGATAGCGGCATCGGCCGGGCTGTGGCGATCGCATATGCACGCGAGGGCGCCGATCTGCTGATCTCATATCTCGACGAAGACGAGGATGCCGAGGACACCAGGCGCCTTGTCGAGGAGGCCGGGCGCAAGGCGGTGCTGGTGCCGGGCGACATCAAGACCGCGGCGCATTGCCGGACGATCATCGACCGGGCTGTCCAGGAATTGGGCGGCATCGATATTCTCGTCAACAACGCCGCCCATCAGGCCACGTTCTCCGACATTGCAGACATCAGCGACGAGGAATGGGAGCTGACCTTCCAAGTCAATATCCATGCGATGTTCTATCTCACCAAGGCGGCGGTTCCTCACATGAAGCCGGGCAGCGCCATCATCAATACCGCCTCGATCAATTCCGACAGTCCGAGCCCGACGCTGCTCGCCTATGCGACCACCAAGGGCGCGATCCAGAATTTCACGGCGGGGCTTGCGCAGCTTCTCGCTGAAAAAGGTATCCGCGCGAACGCGGTTGCGCCGGGGCCGATCTGGACGCCGCTCATCCCTTCCACCATGCCGGAGGACCGGGTGAAGAACTTCGGCAAGCAGGTCCCCATGAAACGTCCGGGCCAGCCGGTCGAACTCGCGACCGCCTATGTGATGCTGGCCGATCCGCTCTCCAGCTACGTTTCGGGCGCGACGATCGCCGTCACCGGCGGCAAACCAATCCTGTAGCTCCGCTCCCCTGCCGACGAAAACGGCGGCGGCGTGGCTCACGCCGCCGTTCCTGTTTGGAGAATTGCCCTCAGGTGCGGCGGCCGACTTCCCGCGCCAGATCCTCGAAACAGAATTTGGTGCCCTGTTCGCTCGCTTCATTGGCAAGAAGCAGGAGCCGGATCGGGAAGGCGATCGCCTTCTGATGGGAGGTGGAGACGGCGAGGGGCTTGTCGTCGGCGAGCACGGTGCGTTCGGCCGCTTGCAGGGCGCCCTGGATTTCCGAGTGAGAGACGACGCCTTTTTCGACCAGGAGCCGGTTGATCGCGGCGACCGCGAGATAGAGGCCTTCGAGCTGGGGATTGGCAGTGTTCATGTCTCGGTCCTTTGCGTGGAAGACGGAACGGAGGTGGCGGCATTTTCGTCGATCAGCCGGGCGCCGCGCTGCTGGGTCAGGTAACGCCAGATCCATTGCACGCTGACGAGCAGGCGCTTTTCGAAATTGACGAGCAGGTAGACATGGACGAGCGCCCAGAGGAACCAGGCGAGGCGGCCCTTCAGCGTCCACTTGCCGAAGTCGAAGATCGCCGCATCGCGGCCGATGACGGCTGTATTGCCGCGATTCTGGAAGCGGAACGGCTCGGCCGGCTTGCCGTCGAGCAGGTTCGCCCGCAGCGCCTTGCCGAGATATTGGCCCTGCTGCTTGGCGACCTGGGCAAGGGCCGGCAGCGGCTTGCCGTCTTCGGCGAGGCCCAGTGCCGTGTCCCCGATCGCATAAATATCCGGAAAGCCGGTGATGGAGAGGTCCGGCTCGACGGGAATGCGGCCGCCTGCCTTGCCTTCGATGCCCAGCCATCTGGCCGAGGGCGCCGCTTTGACGCCTGCGCCCCAGATGACGCAGCTGGTGCGGAAACGCTGCGAGCCGGCGATCACCTCGTCCTTGGTGACGGATTCGACGGATAGACCGGTCATCACCTCGACGCCGGCCTTTTCGAGCGCCTTCATGGCGTATTGGGTGAGGTTGTCGGGAAAGGCGGCGAGGATTTTCGGGCCGGCCTCGATGAGGATGACCCGCATGTGATCGGGCTCCAGCTTGCGGAAGTCGCGGGCGATCATGAAATGGCCAAGCTCGGCGATGGCGCCTGCCATTTCGACACCGGTCGGGCCGCCGCCGATGATGACGCTGGTGAGGAGGGCCTTTTTCTCTTCCGGATCGTGAGAAAGCTCGGCCTTTTCGAAGGCGAGCAGCAGGCGCTGGCGGATCAGCCGCGCCTCGTGGATGGTCTTCAGGCCCGGCGCCCAGGCGCGCCAGTCGTCATGGCCGAAATAATTATAGTCCGAGCCGGTGGCGATGACGAGGCGGTCGTAAGGGACCGACGTGCCGTTGTCGAGCGCAACGGTCTTGGCGATCGGATCGACGCCGGTGACTTCGGCCAGCATGACGTTGATGTTCTTGAAGCGCCCGAGCGTCCGGCGGATCGGCTCGGAGATATCGGCGGGAGACAGTGCGGCGGTCGCGACCTGATAAAGCAGCGGCTGGAAGAGATTGTGGTTGCGCCGGTCGATGACGGTGACGTCGATGGCGCTGTTGCCAAGCGCGCCGGCTGTCGCAAGCCCGCCGAAACCGGCGCCGACGATGACGACCCTCGGCAGTTTTGTTTGTCCTGTCGTGCCGTTCTGGAAAGTCTTGCCGGTCATATTGCCCCACCCGATTGACGGAGCAAAGCTCCGCTTGACGCCTGTTCAACCCACGCCGCACACCTTTGTTCCGGACGTGTTTCACCGGAACCTTTTACGCCTGTCGCCGTTCAATTTCACGACATCAATAGGAGAACGTCATGAACAGCATCGTTTGGTTGGTCGGCGCGGTCGTCATCGTCATCGCCGTTCTGAATCTCGTCGGATTTGCTTAATTTATTGACTGAATCCAACCGGAAGCCTTGCTTTCATCTGCATCGAACTGAAAAGGAGACAGTCATGAACAGCATCGTATGGCTCGTTGGAGCCGTCGTCATCGTTCTCGCCGTTCTGTCCTTCATCGGCATAGGCTGATCGGTCAGACGCAAAGCTGGAAGATATCGACAAGGCGCCGTCTCCCAAGGATCGGCGCCTTGTCTTTGCGTGGTTCATTTTGACATGGCGGCCCCTATTCGGCCAGCAGTAGCGCGAATGGGTGGTCGCCGAACACCGAGTTGACGGTGATGCGATCCTTGGGATCGATGGTCTTGCCGGTGCACACATCGCGATAGCGGCGATGTCCCAGCCGTTCGGGCAGCGCTATTTCCGTTTCCGCCCAGCGCTCGGACCGGGACGGCGCAAGGCCTGCATGGAGCGCGCTGAACACGAGACGCGGGGCGACGACGATGAAGGCGTCGTCCATGTCGGCGCGGGCGAAGGCGATGACGTTGTCTGCGCGCTTGCCCGATGCCCTGAGAGGCAGATATTCTCCCCGCCGAAACAGCGTGGGCGCCTCCTGGCGCACGCGCAGCAGGGTCGCGATGACATGCTGTTTCAGCCGGCCGCTCTGCCATTCCTCCTCGGGGCCGGAGGCGAGTTTGTCCTTCTCCGTCAGCCGTTGCTGCAGCAGGCCGAAATCCGGCTCGCGACGGTTGTCCGGGTCCACGAGGCTGAGGTCGAGTGCTTCGCTTCCCTGGTAGATATCGGGGACGCCCGGCGCCGTCAGCTTGATGATCGTCTGGGTGACGCTGTTCACCAGGCCGGCGCGGGTGAAGGGGCTCAGGGTATCCGTGAAGTCCGCCAGGAAGGCCTGGTTGCCGGGGTTGAGGAGTGCGCTGGCGTAGTCGCGAACCGCCTTCTCGTAAGTCTCGTTGCCATCGCTCCAGTTGGTGCGCAGCTTCGCCTCTCGCAGTGCCTTTTCGACATAGGCGAGGAAGCGCGTCTCCAGCGCCTCGAGGCCCTGCGCATCTTCCGGGTGGAGAGCGTTCGGCCATGCGCCAGCAAGCGCCTGGTACAGCATCCATTCGACCGTAGGTTCCGGGGCGGGGCCGTCTTCGAGCACCTGAACGGCCTGGCTGTTGATTCTGCGCCAGCGGTCCACGGCTTCGGCCCAGAGTTCAGGCGCCTCGGTGATCGCATAAAGCCGGGCACGGGCATCCTCGCCGCGCTTGGTGTCGTGGGTGGAGGTCCCCGACAGCGCATCGGCCTGCCTTTCCAGTCGCGTCTGCATTTGCGCGTGAAAGCGGTCGAGCGAGAAGGTTCGGGGCAGCGGTTCGGCTCCGACCTCGTTCAGAGCCAGCGCCATGTGATGTCGGAAGAACAGCGTATCCTCCACCGATTTTGCCATCAGCGGACCGGTGAGTTGCTGGAAACGGGTGCGAAAGATCGATGCCTGGCCGGCGGCGGCCTGCTCGACATCACCGACCAGGATGCGTTCGACAAAGGCGAGTGCCGCATCGTCCGGCGGGTTCGGGCCGTTGCGCACCTTGTCGAGAACTTTTGCCAGCATCTCCCGGCCCTCGGGCGGAATGCCTTCCCGCGTGCCGTAGGTGCGGTAGACCGGGAAGGCGACGAGCAGTTCCCGCAGCGCCGACTTCACGGCCGCCTCCGACAGGGCGGATTCGCGGTCCTCCGTGGGCTGGATCTGCATGGCGATATTCAAGAGCGTCGAGACTTCGCCGGCGAAATTTTTGTCGGCCATCAAGAGCTTCGCGGCACGGAATTCGGCTTCCATGTCGATCGGCCGGCCGGTAACCTTTTCATACGCGCCCCGAAGGTCGTCCAGCTTTCGGCCATCGACCAGCGCGTCGCTCACGGTGGCGATGAACTCGTAGCCGGTCGTGCCGGAGATCGGCCAGTCGGTCGGGATATGCTCGCCTTCGCCGAGGATCTTTTCGACGGTGATGTAGCAGTCCGGCCCGGCCTCGTGCCGCAGGCGTTCGAGATAGGCTTTAGGGTCGGCAAGGCCGTCGACATGATCGACGCGCAGGCCGTCGACCTTGCCGCTATGGACGAGTTCGAGGATTAGCCGGTGGGTATCGTCGAACACGGTGCCGTCCTCCACCCGCATGCCGGCAAGCCCGGTGATCTCGAAGAAACGGCGATAGGAGAGTTCGCGCGGCGCATCCCGCCAGGACATCAGGCGGTAGGGCTGCTGGTCGTGCAATCTGGCGATCGCGGCGCGTTCGGTCAGGTTCAGCACCTCCGCTTCACGATCGGCATAGCTCGCCGGCGTCAGCGGGTAGAATGTGTCGTAATAGGCCAAGGCGGGTTTGCCGGTCTTCGGATCGGCCTTGATGGAGATCTCGCCGGCTTCAAGCGCTTTCTCGAACGTGTCACCCAGGAAGGGCAATGTCAGGGACCTGGTCCAGTCGATATCGAAATGGCGGGCATAGCTGCTCTTCTCTCCGCGCTCGACGACATCGCGCCACCAGGGATTTTCAAGCGACGCAGCTATGTGGTTGGGGACGATGTCGAGGATCAGGCCAAGGCCCTCGGCTTTCAACGCCTTCACCATCCGCTCGAAGCCGTCGCGGCCGCCGATCGCAGGCTCGATCTCGTTGGCGTCGGTGACGTCATAGCCGTGGGTGGAGCCGGTCGTGGCGGTGAAGATCGGCGAGGCGTAGAGGTGGCTGATGCCGAGCCGCTTCAGATAGGGCACCAGGCCGCTGGCGCGATCGAAGGTCATGCCGTTGCGGAACTGGATGCGGTAGGTGGCGGTCGGGATCATCATGCCGGGTCTCCCGCAGCTTTAAAACGGACGAGTACCGAGTTGGGCGGCAGGTCCTTGGCCGGTTCGGGCCAGGCAAAAATCACCTTGCCGGGCATGTCCGCAAGCGCCTGGACCGCCTCACCGATGTTGAGCGCCATGGAAAGTGTGCCTCCCTCAAAAGTCCAGGTGACGGCGAAGAAACCCTTGTCTGTCTTTACCACCTTTCCGGAGCGGCCGCTTGCCGACCCGAGCAGGGGCACAACGACCTCCTTCCGTAATTTCAGGAGCGCCTTGGTGAATCCCAGCCAATCGTGGCCGTCCGCCGATTCCAGCTTCTTCCAATCGAGCCTGCTCACATCGAAGCTCTTCCTCGCATTCGGATCGGGGACGGTCTCGCCTTCGTGGCCTGCATGGCCTTCGAATTCCTTGCGACGTCCCTCCCGCACGGCTTTTGCGAGATCGCCGTGGAAATCGGTGAAAAACAGGAAGGGATTGGTCTCGCCATATTCCTCGCCCATGAAGAGGAGCGGGATATGCGGCGAGAGAAGAAGCATGGCGAGCAGCGCCTTCACCTTGTCGGGGCCGGCGAGCTCGATCAGTCTTTCCCCTTGAGCCCGATTACCGACCTGGTCGTGGTTCTGGATGAAATCGACGAAGGCGACCGGCGGCTGGTCGAGGCTGGGCACGCCGCGCTTTTTACCGGTCTGCGCCGAGACCTCGCCCTGATAGGCGAAGCCTTCCGCCAGCGCCCGCGCGACGAGCTTTTCGGGCTCCTTTGCGAAGTCCTTGTAATAGGCATGCGTCTCCCCGGTTGCGAACACATGGGCGGCGTTGTGCAGGTCGTCGTTCCACTCGGCGGTGAAGAGCGGCGCCTTGCCGTCCTCGTCGCGGGGATGCAGGAAGGTGATGTTGCGGCTGTCCTCGGTGGTCAGGTGGATGGCGCGCTCGGGAATCTCGGCGCGGATACGTTCGGCGATCTCGACCAGAACATGTTTTTCGGACGGATCGTCGATCTGGTCGATGGCGTCGAAACGCAGCCCGTCGAGGTGGAATTCCTCCAGCCAGTAGAGCGCGCATTCGACGATATATTGCCGGACCGGTTCGACATCATAGGCGATCGCCGCACCCCAAGGGGTCATCTTCTCCCTGTGGAAGAAACCGGGCGCCAGCATCGGCAGATAGTTTCCTTCCGGGCCGAAATGGTTGAGCACGATGTCGAGCACCACCGTCAGCCCATGGCCGTGGGCAGCATCGATGAAGGCCTTGAAATCCTCGGGCGCGCCATAGGCGGCATGAGGCGCATAGAGGAGAACGCCGTCATAACCCCAGCCGCGGCTTCCGCCGAAATGGGCGACCGGCATGACCTCGATCATGGTGACACCGAGCTTAGTGAGATAGGGCAGCTTGTCGATCGCGGCGCGGAACGTGCCTTCCTCGGTAAAGGTGCCGATATGGATTTCGTAGACGACCGTTTCTTCCCATGGCCGGCCCTGCCATTCGGGATGCTGCCAGGTGTAGCTGGTCGGATCGATCACCAGCGAGGGACCGTTGACGCTGTCCTTCTGGCCGCGCGACGCGGGATCGGGAACGACCATGCCATCGACAAGGACGTAGTTATATTCGGCGCCGGGGGCGATGCCGGTGGCGAGCAGCTCGAACCAGCCGTCGTCGTTGCGGCTCATTTCGGTATCTTCGCCGTTCAGCCTCAGCGTCACGGTTTCCTGGCCTGGGGCCCAGAGCCGGAACCGTACCTCGCCGGCGGCGACATATTCGGCGCCCCATGTCTTTGGAAACGCACGAAACTCGGTAACGGCATTCAATTCCGACATGCTGGCCAGCCCCTGGTTGAGAGAGACCGGCAAACGGCCGAAGAGGCTTCGAGTTCCATTGTGGGGCGCAGGCGCAATAAAATTGCGCGCGGGGGTAACAAATAACAAGTTCAAAGGAGTAGCCGCCGGACAGGTTCAGTCCTAATTTAGCAGTTATGCAGGCGGTTTCGGGGAGGAGATCAGTGCATGCTGACTGAGGAGGAAGAGCTTATCCGCTCGACTGCCGCGGAGTTTTCCCGGGAGGTGCTGAAGCCCGGTGCCGCGGCGCGCGACAAGTCGCACGCGATCGAGCCGGAGGTTCTGAAACAGCTCGCCGAACTCGGTTTTCTCGGCATGCGGACGGCGGAGGAATGGGGCGGCGTCGGCTGTTCCTATGTTGCCTATGCCAGCGCGCTGATGGAGATCGCCGCCGGCGACGGCGCGGTCTCGACGCTGGTCAGCGTCCACAATTCGCCGGTCTGCTCTCTCCTCGACATGCACGCTTCCGACGACCAGAAGGAACGGTTTCTCAGACCGCTCGCCGAAGGCCGCCATATCGGCGCCTTTGCGCTGACCGAGGCCGATACCGGCTCGGATGCAGCCGCGATCCGCACCCGCGCCGCCCGAGACGGCAGCGACTATGTCATCAACGGCTCGAAAATGTTCATCACGTCAGGCAAGATCGCCGGCACGGTGATCATCTTTGCGGTTACGGATCCGAGTGCCGGCAAACGCGGCATCTCCGCCTTTGTCACCTCCACGGATGTTCCGGGATTTTCGATCTCCAAGATCGAGGACAAGCTCGGGCAGAAGGCGTCGGATACCGCGGCGCTGATGTTCGATAATCTGCGCATTCCCGAAAGCCAGCGGATCGGCGCCGAAGGGGCAGGGCTAAAGATCGCGCTGTCCGGGCTGGAGGCTGGCCGCATCGGCATCGCCGCCCAATGCGCCGGCATGGCGCAGGCCGCCTTCGACGTGGCGCTCACCTATGCCAAGGAACGCAAGACGTTCGGAAAATTGTTGCTCGATCATCAGGCCGTTGCCTTCCGGCTGGCGGATGCGAAGACCCAGATCGAGGCGGCGCGGCAACTGGTCCTGCATGCCGCAAGGCTGAAGGATCGCGGGGAGCCGTGCCTCGACGAGGCCTGCATGGCAAAGCTGTTCGCCTCCGAAATGGCCGAAAAGGTCTGTTCGGCGGCGATCCAGACGCTCGGCGGCTACGGTTATATTTCCGATTTCCCGGTCGAGCGCATCTATCGTGATGTCCGCGTCTGCCAGATCTACGAGGGCACGTCCGACATCCAGAAGATCATCATCGCCCGCGGCCTGGCAAACTGAGGAGGATGGGATGCGGATCGAAGGCGGAAATTTTCTGGTGACCGGTGCCGCTTCCGGCCTTGGGCTCGCGACTGCTAAAATGCTTGTCGAGGCGGGCGGTTGCGTTGCTTTGCTCGACCTTGACGAGACGAGCGGCCGGGCAAAAGCCGAGGAGCTTGGCAAGGGCACGATCTTCGTGAAGACGGATGTCCGCAGCGGCGAAGCGGTCGAAAACGCGGTCGCCAAAGCCGAGGCCGCCAATGGGCCGATCCGCGGTGCCGTCTGCTGTGCCGGCATCGCGCCCTCAGAAAAGGTGCTCGGCAAACAGGGCGTCCATGCGCTCGACAGTTTTGCCCGCGCGCTGGAGATCAACACGATCGGCACGTTCAACGTGATCCGGCTGGCGGCGCAGGCGATTGCCCGGACCGAGCCGAACGAGGAGGGCGAGCGCGGCGTGCTGGTCGCCACCGCCTCGGTCGCCGCTTATGACGGGCAGATCGGGCAGGCCGCTTATGCAGCGTCGAAGGCGGCGGTGGCCGGCATGACGCTGCCTATCGCCCGCGAGCTTGCCCGCGACGGAATCCGCATGATGACGATCGCGCCCGGCATTTTCGAGACGCCGATGATGGCAGGCTTTTCCGACGAGGTGCGCGCCTCGCTCGGCAAATCGGTGCCGTTTCCGCCGCGGCTCGGACGGCCCGCCGAATTTGCGCGGCTGGTGCGCGACATCATCGAAAACCCGATGCTGAATGGCGAAGTGATCCGTCTCGACGGAGCACTCCGGATGGCGCCGCGTTGAACGACTGATTTGATCGGTTCTTTGGGAGGAGAAACGAATGACGGATGGACAGAGACTGAGCCTGCATGTGCCGGAGCCGGAAGTGCGGCCGGGCGGCAAGCCGGACTTCTCCAATGTGCCGATCCCGAAGGCCGGCTCGGTGCGGCGGCCGGAGGTGGATGTCGATGCGAAGGAGATCCGCGACCTCGCCTATTCGATCATCCGAGTGCTGGACCGCGAGGGCGAGGCCGTCGGTCCCTGGGCCGGGTCGCTGACATCCGAGGAACTGATGGAAGGCCTCAAGCACATGATGCTGCTGCGGGTCTTCGACAGCCGCATGCTGATGGCGCAGCGGCAGGGCAAGACGTCCTTCTACATGCAGCATCTCGGCGAGGAGGCGGTCTCCTGCGCCTTCCGCAAGGCGCTTCTGCCGGGCGACATGAACTTCCCGACCTACCGTCAGGCGGGACTGCTGATCGCTGGCGGTTATCCGATGGTCGAGATGATGAACCAGATCTATTCCAACGATGCGGATCCCCTGAAGGGGCGGCAGTTGCCGATCATGTATTCGTCCAAGGAGTTCGGCTTCTTCACGATCTCGGGCAATCTCGCTACGCAATATGTGCAGGCCGTCGGCTGGGCCATGGCGTCGGCGATCAAGAACGACACGAAGATCGCCGCCGCCTGGATCGGTGACGGATCGACGGCGGAATCGGACTTTCATTCGGCGCTGGTCTTTGCCTCCACCTACCGGGCGCCTGTCGTCCTCAACGTCGTCAACAACCAGTGGGCCATCTCGACCTTCCAGGGTGTCGCCCGCGGCGGGTCCGGCACCTTTGCCGCCCGTGGCCTCGGTTACGGCCTGCCGTCGTTGCGCGTCGATGGCAACGATTATCTCGCCGTGCACGCGGTCGCCAAATGGGCGGCGGAGCGGGCACGGCGCAATATCGGCCCGACTCTGGTCGAATACGTCACCTATCGCGTCGGGGCGCATTCCACTTCCGACGATCCGTCCGCCTATCGCCCCAAGGAAGAATCGGAGGCCTGGCCGCTCGGCGATCCGGTCATCCGGCTGAAGAACCACCTGATCCGCATCGGCACCTGGAGCGAGGAACGTCACAAGCAGATGGAGGCTGAAATCCGCGATACGGTGGTTGCCGCCCAGAAGGAGGCCGAGCGACATGGCACGCTGCATTCCGGCGGTAGGCCTTCGATGCGCGACATGTTCGAAGGCGTTTATGCGGAAATGCCGCCGCATCTGAAACGGCAGCGGCAGCAGGCGGGGGTGTGAGGGATGAAAGTTTTTGCTTTTGGAAGACCCCTCCCCAACCCCTCCCCACAAGGGGGAGGGGCTAACCCGGCCTCACCATCGCTGGATTTGGCGTGGGGCGGTGCCGCGAGTCTTCTCCCCCCTTGTGGGGGAGATGGCCGGCAGGCCAGAAGGGGTTTTGCTTCCTCCGATCTCGATGCCAACCTCTCCGCGGAGGCCCGCCCATGCCGCGCATGACGATGATCGAGGCGATCCGCAGCGCCATGGATGTCTCCATGGAGCGCGACGACGATGTGGTCGTGTTCGGCGAGGATGTCGGTTATTTCGGCGGCGTCTTCCGCGGCACCCAGGGGCTGCAGCAGAAATACGGAAAGACGCGCTGTTTCGACGCGCCGATCAACGAATCCGGCATCGTCGGTACGGCAATCGGCATGGCGGCTTATGGGCTCAAACCCTGCGTCGAGATCCAGTTCGCCGATTACATGTATCCGGCCTATGACCAGCTCACCCAGGAGGCTGCGCGGCTGCGATATCGCTCCAACGGCGATTTCACCTGCGGGATTACGGTGCGGATGCCGACCGGTGGCGGCATCTTTGGCGGCCAGACGCACAGCCAGAGCCCGGAGGCGCTGTTCACCCATGTCTGTGGCCTGCAGGTGGTGGTGCCGTCCAATCCCTATGACGCCAAGGGCCTGCTGATCGCATCGATCGAGAACCCGGATCCGGTGATCTTCCTCGAACCGAAGCGGCTTTATAATGGCCCGTTCGACGGTCATCACGACCGGCCGGTGACCTCCTGGGCGGGCCATCCGCTCGGCGAGGTGCCGGCTGAACACTATGTCGTGCCGCTCGGCAAGGCGGTGGTGCGGCGGCCGGGCTCGGCGGTCACCGTGCTCGCCTATGGCACGATGGTGCATGTGGCCGAAGCGACGGCGCAGGAGACCGGCATCGATGCCGAGATCATCGATCTGCGCACACTGATGCCGCTCGATCTCGACACCATCGTCACCTCGGTGAAGAAGACCGGCCGTTGTATGGTGGTGCACGAGGCGACGCTGACCTCCGGCTTCGGCGCGGAACTGGCGGCGCTGGTGCAGGAGCATTGCTTCTACAACCTCGAAGCCCCGGTCACCCGGGTCGCAGGCTGGGATACGCCTTATCCGCATGCGCAGGAATGGGACTATTTTCCAGGCCCGGCCCGCGTCGGACGGGCGCTGCGCGACATGATGGAGGCCTGAGACATGGCGGAAAAACTCATCAAGCTGCCGGATGTCGGCGAAGGCGTCGCGGAAGCCGAGCTGGTGGAATGGCATGTGAACGTCGGCGATCTGGTACGGGAGGACATGGTGCTCGCCGCCGTAATGACCGGCAAGGCGACCGTCGAAATCCCGTCGCCTGTCGAGGGCGAGGTCATCTTCAGGCACGGCGAGATCGGTGACGTGATCGCTACCGGCACCGTCATCCTCAAGATCAGGATCGCGGGCGAGGGGAACGAAGGCGAGGAGCCGGAGGTCGAGGACGGGTTTGGCGACGAGGAGCCACAGGTCACCTCTGCTATTTCACCCGTTGCGGCTCTCGAAAAGTCATCTGAGAAACAGGTTGAACCTCTTAAACCAAAAGCTGAGATCGTCGCATCACCGCCTCTCGCCAAACCGCTGCCTCATCCCATTGGAGCGCCCCGCGCGGAAGGTGAAAAACCGCTGGCACCGCCGGCCGTGCGTCTCCGGGCGAAGGAGGCGGGTATCGACCTTCGGCAGGTCCCTGGCACGGGTCCGGCGGGCCGCATCACCCATGAGGATCTGGATGCGTTCCTGAACAGCCAGGGCGGAGGGACAACCGTAGCAACCGGGCTGCAGCCGAACAAGGCGGTGCAGGAGGTCAAGGTCGTCGGCCTGCGCCGCCGCATTGCCGAAAAGATGGCGCTGTCGAAATCCCGCATCCCTCACATCACCTATGTGGAGGAGATCGACATGACCGCGCTCGAAGAGCTGCGGATGCGCATGAACGGCACACAGAAACCCGGCCGGCCGAAACTCACCATCCTGCCCTTCCTGATGCGGGCGATGGTGAAGGCGATCGCCGAGCAGCCGGGCATCAATGCGCTTTATGACGACGAAGCGGGCATCATCCGCCAATATGGCGGCGTGCATATCGGCATCGCGGCGCAGACGCCCTCGGGGCTCGTCGTGCCGGTGGTCAAGCATGCCGAGGCGCGCGACATCTTCGACTGCGCCCGGGAAGTGGCGCGGCTTAGCGATGCCGCCAAGAACGGCACGGCCTTGCGCGAGGAACTGTCCGGCTCGACGATCACCATCAGTTCGCTCGGCGCGATGGGCGGCATCGTGTCGACGCCGGTCATCAATCATCCGGAAGTGGCGATCATCGGTGTCAACAAGCTCGCCGTCCGGCCCCATTGGGACGGGACGCAGTTCGTGCCGCGCAAGATGATGAACCTGTCCTCCAGCTTCGATCACCGGGTGATCGACGGCTGGGATGCCGCGAGTTTCGTGCAGCGCCTGAAGGCGCTGATGGAAACGCCGGCGCTTATCTTCGTCGAGGAGTGAGGTGGAACAAGAACAATGAAAGAGATCACCTGCAAGCTTCTCGTCATCGGGGCCGGTCCGGGAGGTTATGTCTGCGCCATCCGGGCCGGCCAGTTGGGGGTCGATACCGTCATCGTCGAAATGGCGAAACCGGGCGGCACCTGCCTCAACATCGGCTGCATTCCCTCCAAGGCGATCATCCATGCGGCCGACGATTTCGCAAAGACCGTCGCGATGGCTGCGGGCAAAAATGCCATGGGCATCAAGGCCGATAATCCGGCCATCGACCTTGCAAAGACCATGGCCTGGAAGGACGGTATTACCGGCCGGCTGACCCTCGGCGTCGCGGGCCTCCTGAAGAAGGCCGGCGTCAAGATCGTCGTCGGCCGGGCAAAATTCCGGGACGGCAAGACGGTCGCGGTGGAAACCGAGACCGGCGAACAGGTCATCCGCGCCGAAAACATCGTCATCGCCACGGGTTCGGCGCCGGTCGAACTGCCGATACTGCCGTTCGGGGGCAAGGTCGTCTCGTCTACCGGCGCGCTGTCCCTGACGGAGGTGCCGGAGAGGCTGGCGGTCGTCGGTGCCGGTTATGTCGGCCTCGAACTTGGGCTCGCCTTTGCCAAGCTCGGAGCGAAGGTGACGATCGTCGAAGCGCTCGACCGCATCCTGCCGCTCTACGATACGCAGCTCACCCAGCCGGTCGCCAGGCGTCTCGTGGCTTTAGGTGTCGATGTCCTGCTCGGCACGAAGGTCAAGGGCCTGTCTTCGAACGGCGAGGCACTATTGGCGGAGACGGGTTCCCGGGACGAAAGGCGCATCGTCGCCGACAAGGTCCTCGTCACGGTCGGTCGCAAGCCTGTCACCGAGGGCTGGGGCCGCGAGGAGCTGGAACTCGACATGGACGGCCGGTTCCTCAGGATCGACGAACAGTGCCGCACCTCGATGCGCGGCATTTATGCAATCGGCGACGTGACCGGCGAGCCGATGCTGGCGCACCGGGCGATGGCGCAGGGCGAGATGGTGGCGGAGATCGTTTCCGGCAAGCGGCGCTCCTGGGACAAACGAGCCATTCCGGCCGTCTGCTTTACGGATCCGGAAATCGTCTCGGTGGGAATGTCTCCGGATGAGGCGAAGGCGGGCGGCCGCGAGATCAAGATCGGCCAGTTCCCGTTTTCCGCCAACGGCCGGGCGATGACGCTGTCGGCGGAGGAAGGCTTCGTGCGGGTGGTGGCGCGGGCCGACAACCATCTGGTGCTAGGCATCCAAGGCGTAGGCGCGGGGATCTCCGAGCTCTCGGCGGCGTTTTCGCTGGCGATCGAGATGGGCGCGCGGCTGGAGGATGTTGCCGGGACGATCCATGCGCATCCGACGCAATCGGAAGGATTTGCCGAGGCCGCGCTGAAGGCGCTCGGGCATGCGCTGCATGTGTGAACATCCCAGCGGCAAACCGCCGTGGACACCCTGATCGCCGCAAGGTACTCGTTCTTTGGACCCGGAGGCGGTGATGAAGAGACTGTTTGTGATATGCATTTCGTTGTTGCTTGTGCCGGCAGCCGCACTTGCCGAAACGCGTTGCGGCTGGCTGATCAATCCGACGCCCCGCAACTGGACGCTGGTTGATGCCCAGAATGAATGGCTGATCATGCTTCAGGGCGGCTATGGAGCCAAAGGCATGGACAAGATCAAGGACATGGCCGAGGGCGAGCATGTCTCCATCGGCTACAGTCACGGCTACGCCTGCTTCTGCATGAACGTTTCGACTGACAAGGACGGAATCATCCGGCAGATTTTCTCCACCCGGCAGTTGCCCTTATCGAAATGCCGACGCGATCCTGCACTCAGTGAACCTAGATGAACGATTAGGCCTCCCCCCCGGTGGTCCTGTCCAGAGGAGCTCGGTCGCGATAACGGCCTAAAGCTCCAGCAGAGCATATGGTTTGCCCGTCGGCTTCTCGATATGCGAGGCGACGTTGTAGACCGGCGCTCCGCCCGGCGTCCTGCCCTCGTAGGTCCCACGATGGGCATGGCCGTGGACCACGGCTGAGACTGGAAAACGATCGATGGTCTCCGCAAGGCGGGACGAGCCGAGAAACGGATAGATTTCTTCCGGCTCGCCGACCACGGTCTCGCGGATCGGCGCGTAGTGCAGGATGACCATGGCCCGCTCCGAGCGCACCTGGCGTAGCGCGTTTTCGAGCCGCATCGTTTCCTCGACGCTTTCGGTGACCATCGCCTTGATGGCGGGCTCGCCGAACGAGCCGAGCATGTGGCGGCCGAAACCGCCTGCGAAACCCTTGGCGCCTGCAAAGCCGACGCCGTTGATCTCCACCGCCTGGCCCTCCAGCAGGTGGATGCCGGCGTCCTTCAGGATGTGGGTGACTTCCTCGACACAGCCGCATTCATAATCATGGTTGCCGAGCACGCCCACGATTGGGATCGAGCAGGAGCGCAGGTCGGCGGCCAGTATTTCCGCCTCCTTCGGTTTGCCGAGGTCGGTCAGATCGCCGGTCAGGACCAGGATATCGGCGGTTTGCGAGATCTCGCTGAACAGCTCCCTGTAGGACGCCGAGCCGTGCTCCTTGATGTGCAGGTCGCCCATCGCGGCGATCCGCTGCTTGCCGTTCGCCTTTTTCGTCGACGCCTTGGTCGTGTCAGCCTTTTTTGTTTCCGTTTGGGCGGTATCGCTCTTCGGGTCCGTTGCCTTGCTCACGCTGCGCCTCCCTGGGCCATTTCCTCTTCGACGCCGTCGCGAAGGTCGCCTTCGCCGCCCACGTCGGCAAAACCCCATTCCTTGACGTCGATCTCGAAATCCACGCGGCTGAACATGCGGCCGCGGCAGATCTTCATCTGCGGCAGCGGCAGTTCGCGCTGCGCCTTCAGACGGTCCAGCAGCTCGTCCAGCAGCCAGTCCGGCACCTTGTCGCGCTCGGTCGGATAGATCCAGCGGAAGTTCAGGAGGTGGATCAACAGCACTTCCCAATGCACTTCCATATGGTTCAGCAGCCGTTCCCAATCGATCTGGTCATGGGCACGCAGGATCATGTGGACGATGTCGCCGCCGTCATAGCGGTGACGGAGTTGCACGAAACATTTCGACCAGATGAGTTCGGTCGGGGCGATGATGCGCACCTTGTGGCCGTTCATCTCGATCTGGCGGGCGTTTTCGAACCAGGCGTCGCTGATCGGCATGGTGCCGTTCGAAGCGGCGAAGATGACGTCGAAGAAGTGCCGGCCCTTCTTCACCTTGCCGAGCCAGCGGTCGTCCTCGACCTCGATATGATAACCCTTGTCCTTGAAATGGGCGAGGATGCGGGCGTAGTCGCCGGCCTTGCAGAAGATGTCGAGATCCTTGGTCGGGCGGGTGATGCCCGTATAGGCGCTGATGGCGAAGGTGCCGGCCAGCAGGAACGGGATATGGCAATTGGCGAGATCCTCGACCGCTTCGGCGACAAAGGCCTCCGCATCCGCATCGGCAAGCGTCGGCGCGGCCTTCACCTCCATCCCCGGCATGGTATCGACCGGATGGGTGGCCTTTTCCCTCGGCAGGGTCTGCGCTGCATCGGCTTCGGCATTCATCACGGCTCTCCGATACTCAAATGTCGCGCAGAGGAACACCCGGGCATGCCCGGAGGTTCCGCTTCCGGTTGTTTTGCAGGATGGTGATGTTTCAGTCCTCGGGATTATCGGCATTCGCCATGGGGCTGGCGCGGCCGTCCGGCTGGTCGCCGTCTTCGCGCTGGTCGCGGTCTTCGAGGTCGGTTTCGACCAGATAGGCATCCTTGCTGCCGAGCCTTGCGGCTTCTTTCAGCGCCTCGGGATTGGTCGTGTCCAATTGTTCGTCATTCAATTGCTGCTGGAGCGCGTCATTGGCCTTGCCGCTGTCGGCGGGTGTCTTGCGGCTGTCGGTGGGCGGGCGTTTGGCATCCATGGCGATGGGTCCCTTTCTGCGGTGTCGAGCGGATCCCGGACATCCATCCGGGCTCATATCTCAACCCTTGGCAAGGCCGCAGGTTCCGCCGATCGCCCAGGAGGGAACCAAAGCTGCCGTTGGCGGTTGGTTTTAATGCGCAAACTCGAGGAGGCAGATATGCCAGCGAAATCCAAAGCACAGCAGAAAGCGGCCGGTGCTGCACTTGCCGCGAAACGCGGTGATATGAAGAAGAGCGAACTCAAGGGCGCTTCGAAGGGCATGGAGAAATCCATGAGCGAAAAGCAGCTCGAAGAGTTCGCCTCGACCAAACGGAAGGGCAAGCCGGATCACGCCGCCCACCACTGACGGTGCCGGTTTGCCGGGGTGCTTCCGATCGGACTGCCGGTCCGAGACCGGAACTTCCCGGAAAGACGGACGTTCTTCGGAGCGCCCGCCTTTTCGTGGAGGAAGAAGCCATGCCGCCTGAAGAACTCGATGCAACGCTGACCGCCCTGCCGCTGAGGATCGGCGTCTACATTCCCGATGATTTGATGGAAGATTGGTTTGCGCCCGGAACGGGTATGAAACCGGTGAGCGAGATGGCCTTGAAGGCGGCAGAGGCCTATGGGCGCCGCTTCGAGTGCGAATTCAAATATTATCCGGAGCGGATGGAGGGCGTCTTCTGGAAATGGGTTCCGGCGCTCTAGACAGTTTAGGCCCAACGAGACCTGAAAAGTCGATGAAGCGCGCCGCGCCGCTAAGGATCGCTCTCTCCTTTGAGAAAGGAAAGCGACCGGTCCGCCTTTGGGCGCGGCGGCGCCTCATTCAATGACAATCACCTTCGAGGGCGGCATTTGGCTGAAACAACAGACGAGCCAACCCACTCCGCGAACCCTGCCATGACGCTGCAATGCAGGAGAGAACGAAAGGTTCCCCTTGGAAGTGATTCGAGCGGTTGTTTTTCGTCCGAATCACCAAAACTCACAGAAACGCCGATACTCAGGCGACGTAGCTGTCGCGCAGGGCCTCGAACTTCTGCAGCTGTTCTGCGATCAGTTCGCGTGCGGCATCCCGCTTGACGAAGACCTTGAACATCGCGGAACCCTTGGCGTTCATGAACCATACCGAGCAGGAACGGCGGCCGTGGAACGCACGGTCGACGAAGGTCACCGAGGCGCAGTTATCCTTCTTGATGTGACCGCCGATCGGGCTGTCGCCGTGGATGTTGAACCAGCCATGGCCTTCAGACCCCATCGGCAGGCTGCCTTCGGCCTCCAGCACGATGTCTTCGGTGTGGACGATGAACAGGACTTCGCCCCAGGTGCTCATCTCGGCCCAGATATCCGCGAACTTCTCCTTGTCGGCGATGACCGCCGCGCCCTTGGGCAGGATTTCGAGGATCTCTGCCGGCGTCACGTCGGCATTGGCGGCAATCGCCTCGACGACGCCGTCGGGCTTCTCGGCAAGGGCGGCGAGAGCCCGTTCGCGACGGTCCGGCTTGATTTCGGATACGGCGTTCATCCGGGACCTCAGGCGGCAGCGTCGGCGCGCACGCCGTTCTTGTCTTCGTGGATGATCACTTCGAAACCTTCGAAATGCGGGCCGGAGAGATATTCCACCTTGGCGCGGTTGTTGCCGGCATTCGCATGGGCGGCGCGGAACTGTTCCGACTTCGTCCAGGCCTGGAAGTCCTCGAAGGTTTCCCAGACGGTATGGGATGCGTAGAGGGTGTGATCCTCCGCCTTCGGGCCCTTGAGCATGTGGAATTCGATATAACCCGGCAGCTCCGCGAGGCGGCCCTGGCGGCCGCGCCAGATGGCTTCGAACGCTTCTTCGTAGCCCGGCACGACGCGGAACCGGTTCATGGCGATGTACATGGATAGACCCTCACTTAAAGTTTCACTTTCGGCTCAAGATATCTGCGGCCGGTCCCCTTGAAAAGCCTAAAAAACTTGCGTAGTCAACTCAAGTTATCGCCGCCGGCCAGGCGGATTTGGGGCATTTGGGGCCTCGGCTTGGGTACAAGGAGCAGAGTATCATGGGGTCTTCCTTCACCGTGAGGGGGCTTTTCGCAGCCGTCCTCCTGGGCACCGGTCTCGTCGCGGGCGTCGCTGCGGCGTCCGACAAGGGCAATCCGGAGGCCAGGCGGATTGTCTCCATCGGCGGCACGATCACCGAGATACTCTACGCGCTCGGAGCCGAGGATAGGATCGTAGCACGGGACTCGACGAGCTTCTATCCGGATGCGGCCAATTCCAAGCCCGATGTCGGTTACATGCGCGCCCTGTCCGCGGAAGGCATTCTCGGCCAGAAGCCCGATCTGATCCTGATGGAGGAGGGCTCGGGTCCGCCGCCGGTCCTCGAAATCCTCAAAGCCAGCGAAGTGCCGATGGTGGTCATCCCTACGCCGCCGAAGGTGGATGCAATCGGCAGGAAGATCCGGGACGTGGGCGTTGCCGTCGGGCTGCCCGACAAGGCCGAGGCGCTCGCAGCAAAGACCGAAGACGGGCTGAAGAAGCTCGCCGCCGACGTCGCCAGGATCCCCGGCCCGAAAAAGAAGGTTTTGTTCGTGCTTTCGCTTGCCAATAACCGCGTCATGGCGGGCGGCGGCGATACGGAAGCGGGCGCGGTGATCGAAATGGCCGGCGGTATCAATGCCGCGCCGACGGTTAACGGCTACAAGCCGCTTGCCGACGAAGCCGTCATCGCCGCCAAGCCGGATGTCGTGCTTTCCATGTCTCGGGGCGACCACACAATCACACCGGAACAGGTTTTTGCGATACCGTCGATGCAGACGACGCCGGCCGCCGCCAGCAAGGCGCTGGTCACCATGGACGGCCTGCTGCTGCTCGGCTTTGGCCCGCGCACGCCGGAGGCTGCCCGTTCGCTCGCGGCCCAGATCTATCCCGGGGCGATCAAGTGATGATGAAGGCGCTGGCGATGCCCTTTCGTCCGGCGGATGATGGAGACCGGACCCGCCACGGGGTCGTCGTGCTTCTTCTGCTGACGGTGATGCTGTTTGCCGCGTGCCTGCTTTCGCTCGGCATCGGCCCGACCGGCGTCGGCCTGCGCGATCTCTGGACCTATGCGACCGGCAACAGCGCCAGCCTTTCGACCCAGGAGCGCGTGATCCTCGAGGCGGTCCGGCTGCCGCGCACAGCGCTCGGCCTTCTGGTCGGCGCCGGGCTTGCCGTCTCCGGGGCGATGATGCAGGGCCTGTTCCGCAATCCGCTCGCCGATCCCGGTATCGTCGGGGTCACTTCCGGCGCGGGGCTTGCCGCGGTTGCGGCGATCGTACTCGGCAACGGCATTCTGGCGCCGGTCGCCATGGTGCTCGGCAACCAGTTCCTGCCGCTGATGGCCTTCTTCGGCGGTCTCTTCAACACCTGGGCGCTCTACATCATCGCCACCCGCGACGGGCGGACCTCGACGACGACGTTGATCCTGTCGGGCATCGCGATCGGCGCGCTTTCGGCGGCGCTCATGGGCCTGCTGATCGTCATGGCCGACGACCGGCAGTTGCGCGATATCACTTTCTGGAACCTCGGCTCGCTCGGGGGCGCCACGTTCGGACGGGTATTGTCCATCCTGCCTTTCGTCGGCGCAGTGATGGTGATCATGCCCTTCGTGGCGCGCGGCCTCGACGCGCTGGTACTTGGCGACGCGGCCGCGTTCCACATGGGCATACCGGTGCAGCGGCTGAAGAAGATCGTCATCGTCGCGGTCGCCGCCGCCTGCGGCTCGACCGTCGCCGTCGCCGGCTCGATCGGTTTCGTCGGCATCGTCGTACCGCACCTGCTGCGCCTTGTCATGGGGCCGTCGCACCGCTTCCTGCTGCCGGGCTCGGCGCTCGGCGGCGGCGCGCTGCTGCTGGTTGCCGACAGCGTTGCGCGCACCGTGGCCGCTCCGGCGGAGCTGCCGATCGGCGTCATCACGGCACTGTTCGGTGCTCCGGTCTTCCTCTTCCTGCTGCTGGGCAAAAACGGCATCACCACGCGGGACTTGCCATGATTTCCGCCGAACACGTCACCGTCACCCGCTCGGGCCGCAAGCTGCTCGACGATGTCGGCCTCGATCTCGAACCGGGCAAGTTCACCGTCGTCATCGGTCCGAACGGTGCCGGAAAATCGACGCTGATGAAGGTGATCTCCGGCGAGATGAAACCGGATATGGGTTTCGTTGCCTATCACGGCACCAGCGTCGAACTCTGCCAGCCGGTCGAACTCGCCAGACGCCGGGCGGTGCTACCGCAGGCCACGCAGCTTGCTTTCCCCTTTACCGCGCTAGAAATCGTCCGCATGGGGGCGGTGGCGCAAGGGGCACTCAATCCGACCGAGCAGGCTCGCCAGGCGCTCTCTCGCGTCGGACTTCGCGGGTTCGAAAGCCGGCCCTATCCGTCGCTGTCGGGCGGCGAGCAGCAGCGGGTGCAGTTTGCCCGCGCCCTCGCGCAGGTGCCGCAACCGGTCGCCGACGGCGTGCCCCGGGCGCTGTTTCTCGACGAGCCGACCGCCAGCCTCGACCTCGGCCACCAGATCTCGGTGCTGGAGATCGCCCGCGATTTCGCCAATGCCGGCGGCATCGTGCTCGCCATCCTGCACGACCTCAACCTGGCGGCTGAGTTCGCAGACCATCTCGTGGTGTTGAACCACGGCCGGGTGGTGACGGAAGGCGCCTGCACGGAAACGGTCAACGACGAGATCATCGCCAGTGTCTATGGAATAACCGGCGCCGTCGGTCGTCTGCCGGCTGCGCACATTCCCTACGTCCTGCCGCAATCGCGGCACCGTTGAACGTTCAAGTGATCAGGTATCGGGCCGGGTGACGATGAAGGTTGCCGATCCGAGCATGACCGCGGCCACCAGCGCCGCCCGCCACAACGGCGGCGAGGTGCCGAACAAGAAGACCGCATAACTCACCGCCATCAGCGAAATGGCGGCGATCTTCGCCTTGCGCGCAATCGCACCCTTTTCCCGCCAACTGCGCAGTGACGGTCCGAATTTCGGGTGGTCGAGCAGCCACGCCTCGAGCCGCGGCGAGGAGCGGGCGAAACAACCGACTGCCAGAAGCAGGAACGGAGTGGTGGGCAGGACAGGTAGAAACGCGCCGACAATGCCGACCGCGACGAACAGCCATCCGAGGACGAGAAACAGGAGACGCATGAAATGACCTATGGAATATCCTGAGTAGGATAGACAAGTTCGGAAGCGGCGTCTCCACCCAAATTTCTCGTGGTCGTCCGCCCTTCCCATTTAAGCGTCGCCGGTTATAGTGCGGCCGGCTTCAATAACCGCAGGGAAAATGATGTCGAAACAGAAAGTGCTCGTGGTCGGCGGGGCCGGCTATATCGGTTCCCATACGTGCCTGGTGCTCGCCGAGCGGGGCTATGAGCCGATCGTCTTCGACAATCTCTCCAACGGGCATGCGGAGTTTGTGCGCTGGGGTGAGCTGGAACAGGGCGATATCCGCGACCGCGCCCGGCTCGACGAGGTGTTTGCCAAGCACAAGCCCGACGCCGTGCTGCATTTCGCGGCGCTGATCGAGGTGGGTGAATCGGTCAAGAATCCGGTCGCCTTCTACGACAACAATGTCATCGGGGCGCTGACGCTCTTGTCGGCGGCGATCGATGCCGGTGTGAAGGCCTTCGTATTCTCCTCCACCTGCGCGACCTACGGCCTGCCGGATCGCGTGCCGATGGACGAGACGCATAAACAGGCGCCGATCAACCCCTATGGTCGCACCAAGTTCATCATCGAACAGGCGCTGAAGGACTACGGCACCTACAAGGACCTGAAGTCGGTCATGCTGCGCTATTTCAATGCCGCCGGGGCTGATTTCGAAGGCCGGATCGGCGAATGGCACACGCCTGAGACCCACGCCATTCCGCTTGCCATTGAAGCGGCGCTCGGCCGCCGCCAGGGGTTCAAGGTGTTCGGTGACGATTATGACACCCGCGACGGCACCTGCGTGCGCGACTATATCCACGTGCTCGACCTCGCGGATGCGCATGTGCGGGCGGTCGATTACCTTCTCGCAGGCGGCGAGACGGTCGAACTCAATCTCGGCACGGGCACCGGCACGACCGTGAAGGAACTGCTGGGGGCGATTTCGGAGGTTTCCGGCAAACCCTTCCCCGTGGAATATGTCGGCCGGCGCGAAGGTGATTCCACCTCTCTCGTCGCCAATAACGACAAGGCGCGGGCGGTGCTCGGCTGGGAGCCGAAATACAGCCTGAACGATATCATCCGTTCGGCCTGGGACTGGCATTCCCGCTCCAACCACCACGTGATTTGAGGAAGGACATGGCGGAAGGCGAGGTCAAGCTCGAGGAAAGCTGGAGACACGCGCTCGGGCCGGAATTCTCCAATCCCTATATGGGTGAGCTCAAGCGTTTTCTCGTTGCCGAAAAGGAAGCGGGCAAACGCATCTTTCCGAAGGGCTCGGAATATTTTCGCGCGCTCGACCTGACGCCGCTCGACGAGGTAAAGGTCGTCATCCTCGGCCAGGACCCCTATCACGGGCTCGGGCAGGCGCATGGCTTGTGTTTTTCCGTCAGGCCCGGCGTGCGCATTCCGCCGTCGCTCGTCAACATCTACAAGGAGATGGAGACGGATCTCGGTATTCCGCCGGCCAGGCACGGCTTCCTTGAACACTGGGCGGAGCAGGGCGTGCTTTTGCTCAACAGCGTGCTGACCGTCGAGGAGAGCCAGGCGGCCTCGCATCAGGGCAAGGGCTGGGAACGGTTTACCGACGCCGTCATCCGCACCGTCAACGACGAGTGCGATGGCGTCGTCTTCGTCCTTTGGGGCTCCTATGCCCAGAAGAAGGCGGCCTTCGTCGATCAGCAGCGCCACCTGGTGCTGAAATCCGCGCATCCATCGCCGCTGTCGGCCCACAACGGCTTTCTTGGCTCGCGACCCTTTTCGAAGGCGAATGCCTACCTGCAGTCGATCGGCAAGGATCCGGTCGACTGGCGCCTGCCTGAACAAGTTTAATTCTGTGAACGATTAACTATTTGTCGTCTACGCAGAGTGAACAATGCGTTCGGATCGTCGCGTCTATCCAATTCGCGGTCGTTCCACCATTTTAACTCCAGAAAGCAGGCCGCACAGGTGGCCTCAGAAAGGGGTTTAAAATGCTCGACCAGATCAAAGGGCTGCACCACGTCACGTCGATGGCTGCCAGCGCCAGCACCAACAACAAGTTCTTCACCGATACGCTCGGCCTTCGCCGGGTCAAGAAAACCGTCAACTTCGACGCTCCGGATGTCTATCATCTCTACTATGGCGACGAAGTCGGTTCACCCGGCTCTGTGATGACCTACTTCCCGTTTCCGCATATCGCCCGTGGCCGTCAGGGTACCGGCGAAGTGGGGACGACGCTCTTCTCGGTTCCTGAAGGCTCGTTCGGTTTCTGGACCGACCGGCTGACGAAAGCCGGCGCCGACGGCATCAAGGCCGACACCGCGTTCGGTGAAAACCGCCTGCATTTCGCCGGTCCCGATGGCGACGGGTTCGCGCTCGTCGAAGTCAAGGACGATGCCCGCAAGCAGTTTGTCGGCAACGGCATTTCCGAAGACCATGCGATCCGCGGCTTCCATTCCGCTTCGCTTCGTCTTCGCGATGAAGGGGCGACCGCTGAACTCCTGAAGTTCATGGGTTACAGCCAAGCCGACGCCCAGGATGGCGTGACCCGCCTGATCATGCCGGGCGGCAACGGTGCCGATGTCATCGACATCGAAACCATGCCGAACATTGCCCGCGCCAATCTCGGTGCAGGCTCGGTCCACCATATCGCCTTTGCCGTCGAGAACCGCGCAACGCAGCTCGAAGTCCGCAAGGCGCTGATGGATACCGGTTACCAGGTCACCCCGGTCATCGATCGCGACTACTTCTGGGCGATCTATTTCCGCACCCCGGGTGGCGTGCTGTTCGAAATCGCCACCAACGAACCCGGTTTCGATCGCGACGAGGACACCGCCCATCTCGGTGAAGCCCTGAAGCTGCCCGCACAGCATGCACATCTGCGGGCAACGCTCGAACAACATCTCGAACCGCTGGACGCCTAGTCAAGCACAGCGTCCAAGGAGACTATCATGAGTTACGACAGTTATGTGCACCGGGCGCGCCCCGGTGCACCCGGAGCGCCGATCCTGTTCGTCTTTCACGGCACCGGCGGCGATGAAAACCAGTTCTTCGATTTTGGCGGCCGGCTTTTGGCCGGTG
Source organism: Neorhizobium tunisiense (assembly GCF_039631515.1). NCBI lineage: Bacteria > Pseudomonadati > Pseudomonadota > Alphaproteobacteria > Hyphomicrobiales > Rhizobiaceae > Neorhizobium > Neorhizobium tunisiense. The sequence goes on from NZ_JBDIUU010000002.1 coordinate 575,598, forward strand.
CCACGGTGATCTCGCCGCGCGGCGACATTTCCGAACACGGCGCGGCGCGCTTCTTCAGGCGCAAGGCCGAAGGCGTCTACGATTGCGAAGATCTTGCCCGGGCGACCGAGCGGATGAGCGAATTCGTCGCCGCCAACCGCGAGCGCTACGGTTCCTCGACCGTGCTTGGCCTCGGGTTCTCGAACGGGGCGAACATTCTCGCCAATATTATGATCGAGAAGCCCGGCCTGTTCGATGCGGGTGTGCTGATGCATCCGCTGATCCCGTTCACGCCGAAGGACCGCAAGGCCGAAGACAAGGCCCGTGTCCTGATCACGGCCGGCCAGCACGACCCGATCAGTTCCATCGAGCAGACCAGCGCCCTTGCCGACTATTTCCGGCGGCAGGGCGACACGGTGACGTTGGAATGGCACGGCGGCGGGCACGAGATCCGCCCCAACGAGATCGAAGCCGCCAAGACGTTCTTGGCGCCCTATGGCGCTTGAACGCGACAATGAAAATGCCCGACGTCAATCTTTTGAAGGATGACGCCGGGCTCACTTTTGCGGGCGCGCGCTACCAGCGCGCCGTCGCCTTGCCGAACAGGTTCTGGAGAGTGGGCTTTTTCTCGTCGTCGACCGCCTCTTCGCTCTCGCCGGTTTTGCCCTCTTCCTCTTTGAAATATTTGGCGACCGTCTGCATGTGCCACTGCATCAGCTCATAACAGTATGTCACTTCCCGTCCGCCCGCCGACCAATAGGCATTCGGCTCACCGCAATCGGCGGCCGTCAGCTTGATGCCGTCGTCCAGCTTGTAGAGGCCCGAGAGAAGCTCGGCGAGGATATCCAGAACCTTCGCCGTCTTCGTCAGGTCGGCGTAGTCCTCAAGTTCCTTGTTGTTCGGCTTCTTGTAGGTGATCGTAAATTTGTTGTTCTGCCCGTCGGTCCGCAGATGCGGTTTCAGGACGCCGAACCAGCTGTCATGGGCTTTCAGATATTCGCCGACGCACTGCCTGCGGCGTTCCTCCGGAAATTCAAGGTTGTCGGCCGATTCCTTGAATTTCTCCGCATCCTTGCCGACCATCATGCAGACCATGCTGAAGGCGCGCTGGCGGTCGAGCGCGTGGACGTCCCACATGGCCAGTTCCTCTTCGGCGGCCTCGCTGGCCTCTGCGGAAAATGTCCAGCCATCGACGGAATCGGTGAGCGCCGTATCGAAGACTTCATCGTCGGCTTCCAGCAGGAGCAGCGTGGAGAGCGTGTCCACGGCATCCTCCTCACGGCCAAGAACCGGCAGGTTGAATTCCGAAACCAGCATGTGTCCGGCTTCGTGGAACAGGAAAAACAGCGCGTTGCCGAATGCGAACTCGACGCTGTCCTCGACCTGCTGCTTGGAAAGACCCTGAAGGTCGTCGGTGAGGGCCGTCGCCTGTGCGCCGGGCATCGGCAGCGCAAAAAGCCCGAGAAGGGCGAGAGGGAGAAGGCTGCGTCGCATCGGGCCTGCCTGCTTTCTGAAAGCCGTGTTGATCTGCCGCGTCCAGGCGTTGCGGAAACTCCGTGGCCGTCGCGAGGATGATCTATTCGATAACATCGAGCTTTTAAGTTCGGATGAAGCGGTATTGTTGCTGATATCTTTCGACGGGTTTTGCGAATATTTAAGACGTGTTGATGCTCCCCGGCTTTCCTTGGCCCGCAAGAGCAAGGGCGTCGGCTGCCGAACGCTGCGTGGCGATGGAACAAGCTTCCGCACTTCGTCTTTTCGACGCATCCGGGCGGGCTTGCGAGGGAGATGGCGATGGCCGATAGTGGCTCACCATTCCTCGATCGCGCGGAGGTTTCCCATGAGCAACCACTTGAAATTCTTCATTGACGGCGTCTGGATCGAACCGGCCATTCCAGTCGCGCTGGACGTTATCGACCCGTCCACCGAAGAGGCCTATACGCGGATCGCGCTCGGCTCCAAGGCGGATGTGGACAAGGCCGTCGCGGCCGCCAAGGCCGCTTTCCCGACTTTCTCCCGGTGGTCGAAGGAGGAGCGGCTGGCGCTGCTCCGCCGTATCCTTGTCGAATATGAAAAGCGTTACGAGGATATCGCGCAAGCCGTTTCCCAGGAAATGGGTGCGCCGATAGGCTTTGCCCGGGACGCGCAGGCCGCCGCGGGGCAGGGGCATCTCAAGGCAACGATCGAGGCGTTCGAAGCCTACGAATTCACCGAGACGCGCGGTACGACGACCATCGTGAAAGAGCCGATCGGCGTCTGTGCGCTGATCACCCCGTGGAACTGGCCGCTCAACCAGATCGTCTGCAAGGTGGCACCGGCGATCGCCGCCGGCTGCACCATGGTGCTCAAACCCTCCGAGATCGCGCCGATCAGCGGCATCATCTTTGCGGAAGTGATGGAGGCGGCGGGTACGCCGAAGGGCGTCTTCAACCTCGTCAACGGCACCGGCCCGGACGTCGGGCAGGTGATGGCAGGCCATCCGGATGTCGACATGGTGTCCTTCACCGGCTCGACCCGCGCCGGGGTGATCGTCGCCAAGACCGCCGCCGATACGGTGAAGCGCGTGGCACAGGAGCTTGGCGGCAAATCGCCCAACATCATCCTGGCAGACGCCGAGTTTGAAAAGGCGGTGGCGGAGGGCGTGACCGCCTGCTTTGCCAATTCCGGCCAATCCTGCGACGCCCCGACCCGAATGCTGGTACCGGCCAGGCGTCACGACGAGGCGCTTCAAGTTGCCAAGGCTGCGGCCGAAAAACTGAAGACCGGCGATCCCCGCGCCGATGGCATAGATCTCGGCCCGGTTGTCAGCCAGGTACAGTTCGACAAGATCCAGCGGCTGATCGAGGCCGGCATCGCCGAAGGCGCGACGCTCGTCACCGGCGGTCCCGGCCGGCCGGAAAACCTCAATCGCGGCTATTACATCCGCCCCACCGTGTTCGGAAACGTTACCAACGACATGACCATCGCCCGCGAAGAGATCTTCGGGCCGGTCCTGTCGATCCTCTCTTACGAGACGGACGAGCAGGCGATCGAGATCGCCAACGACACGCCCTACGGGCTTGCGGCCTATGTCCAGTCCGGAGACCTTGCCCATGCCCGCAAGGTGGCGGCGCGGCTGCGTGCCGGTTCTGTGTTCATCAATTATCCCGCATGGGATCTCTTCGCGCCCTTCGGCGGCTTCAAGCAATCCGGCAATGGCCGCGAGTATGCCGACTGGGCCATTCACGACTTCCTCGAAATCAAGGGTATCGTCGGTTATGGCATTTAAGACATTCAATCCAACCTCCGTCCGCAAGCCGTTCGGCGGCTACAATCACGGTTTGCTCGTCCCTGCGGGGGCAAGCCTGCTGGTGACCTCCGGCCAGCTCGGCATCTCGCCGGAAGACAGGATTCCGCCGGATGTGGCTGGCCAGGCCGAACTCTGCTTCAAGGCGATCGGCGCCATCCTCGAAGAGGCGGGCATGACCTACTCGGACGTCATCCGCATTTCCGGCTTCGTCACCAGCCGCGAGGATTTTCCCGCCTACATGGCGGTGCGGGACCGCTATACGCTCGAGCCGAAACCGGTCTCGACGCTGATCGTCGTCGGCGGCTTTACCCGTGCCGAATTCCTGGTCGAAGTGGAAGTCACGGCGGCGAAAGTGTTTTGAAGCAACGCCGAATAGAGATGCCTCTCCCGTGCGTCCCGTGTAGGGGAGGGGCCTACGGTATTCAGTCTTTATTGATCACGTAGTTGTTTTATTGCAGCGATGGCTGCCGAATTTGTGATTTGCGGAGAATATCGCCCTCCGGTTTAAATATTCCTTGAGCTGATTGGGGTATCGTTTGCTCTAGGGTTTTTATTGGGGGTTTTTATGCATCGTATCGTAATGGGTGCCGTGGCACTTCTGTGTGCGCAATTTCTCGCGCCCGCTGCCTTTTCCGCAAGTCTTGTTGCCAGCGTCAGCCTGTCGTCGCAGACCATGACCGTCGAGCAGGATGGTGTCGTCGTCTATGAATGGAAGGTCTCGACCGCTCGTCCCGGCTATTCGACGCCGACGGGAAGCTGGGGGGCCAAGTGGCTGTCCCGGGACCACCGTTCGCGCAAATACGATGACGCGCCGATGCCGTTTGCGGTGTTCTACAATGGTGGTTATGCCGTCCATGCGACCTTCGAGACGAAGCGGCTCGGCCGACCTGCCTCGCATGGCTGCATCCGCCTGCATCCCGAAAATGCAGCGACGTTCTTCTCGCTCGCCAGCCGGCATGGACTGTCGAACACACGCATCGTCGTCAGCCGCTAAGCGGTCTACACGACGTCCTTGCTGAGCCGCAGCTGGCCTTCGATGAGAAGCCCAATCCGGCCGCGGCCGAGGCGGGCCAGACGGATCGGCAGCCGCTTCTCGTCCAGCCGTCGGCGGAGAAGCAGCAACCGCGTTTCCAGATTGTCCTTGAAGTCAGGCAGTTTCAGCGCCGCGTCGAGCCGGATCTCGCGGTTGGTGAATTCCAGCCGGCCGCTTTCCTTGTGCTGTTCGAGCATCGAGGCGAGCAGCCTGCCTGCGACCCCCTTGATGACGTAGTCGCCGTCGACGAAAACGCTGTCATCGAAGCGATGGTGGACAACCTGAACCGTCTTTTCGGACGTCGGCGGCTGGACCCGGACCGGCCGTTGCGGTTCGGTTTCAAGCGACAGCTTCTCGCTCAGGGCCAGTGCCATGGCTGCCTGGCTGGCAATCATCGCAAGGGCCGCCTCGTCCTCGCCGGTGAAAGCGATGCGGTCGCGGCTTTCGAGGAAAAGCACGCCGCGCACCACGCCCGCGGCGATCAGCGGCACGGCAATCTGGCTCATCGCATCCGGCATGCCGGGGAGCGGGATTGCCCGCGTCCGGTTTTCGTCCGCGGAGGAGCCGCGCACGGCAGCGCCGAAGCGGCGGATGCGGCTCATGTCGCTCAGCTTGACGAGACGCCCGCCTGCGGCAGCCGCGCCGATCACGCCTTCGTCGACAGGAATATCCGAACCGATGCCGGACGGGACATAGCCCATGCTGCCGATGGTGATGAGCTGGTTGCGCTCTTCATAGAGTTGCAGCAACAAGCCGTGCTCGAAGCCGAACTCCGTGCGCAGGCGCTCCAGCATGGCGTCGATGATGCCGTCCGCATCCGCCTCCGCGGCGATCGCCTCCGCAATCCTGGCGGCTGCGGTCAGGCGGTTCCGTTTTGGTCCTCGGGTTTCGGCGGTCTGAACCTGGGAGGGGATCGCCGCAATACTTGTGACGCGGAAGACGTCGAGATTGCGCAGCTTCATGATACCAGCCATGCCGACCTGAGCGCTGCTGGCGTCGATCTGCAGCGCGATGTGATCGAACAGCGGTCCCGCCTCCAGGGTGTGGGCGAAGACCAGTTCCAGCCGGTATTGTGCTGAATTGCGTGCATCGACCAGCAGCAGCATCGCATGCGGGTTCAGGCGGATGTTGGCTGCGGTCTTGGCGAAGAACTGGTTCGAGAGCGCCACATGCCGATCGTCGACCATGGCGACATGCGAGAGATAGGAAATGTTCGGCAACCCGTCGGCATCCGCCGTCGAGATGATCGAGGGGATCACGCCTTCGAAACAGGCTTCGAGATCGGCCAAGGTCAACCTGATCGGCGTCGGCGTCATGGGGTCGGGCTCCAGATACGTTCCCCGGCGCGAGAGCCGGGCGTCTGCACGAAGACCGAGGCGACGCGCATCGTGATCAGCATCGGATCGCGGTTCGACAGCACCGGCATGATCAGTTCCGGCAGCATGCCAAGTCTCATCTGGGTCGAAACGATCGCGACGATGTACTGGGACGAACGCTCCACCTCGTCCGGCTCTGCGGGCCGTATGGTCGCCTGCCCCTTCAGTTGATAGGAGACGTAGTCCGATGGCCTGGCGAAAGTGACGGCAATTCTGCCGTTTTCGCGCAGATTGGCGACAGTCTCGGGCCATTGCCAGGCTGAGGTCACGAGATTGATCGTATCGCTTCCGGTGGACGTCCATGCGCCCACGGCTCGGCCGATCTCCGGCCGGCGGGCAGCGTTCGAACTGCCGATGATCTGCATCACCGGGCTTTCTATGAAGCCTGCGATTTCGTCCCCGAACATCGAGCGTTTCCCCCTTTGGACAGGTTCATAGCGCAGTTAGGCAGGTTTTAGGATTCCCGCGACCCAACTTAATGAGCTTTTAGGAAACGACATTCTCGGAACTGGCTAAAGCGCTCCCATCGAACAAGGAGCAAGCTGATGTCTACTGAAAATCATCTCAAAATGCCTGAGAATACGGTCGCCGTGATTGGCGCCGGTCCTGCCGGCCTGGTCGCCGCGCGCTTCCTCATCGCCCGCGGGCTGGTCCCCGTCATCTTCGAGGCCTCGTCCCGCCTCGGCGGTCAATGGAATTCCGCTTCGGCCGCCAGCGCCATCTGGCCCGGCATGCGCACCAATACCAGCCGCGTCATGACCGCCTTTTCAGATCTCGACCACCCGACCGAAAGCGCCGTTTATCTGCGGCAAGAGGAGATGCTCGATTACCTGGAACGATATGCCTTCACCTTTGGCCTGCTGCCGCATCTGAGACTGAAGACGCGGGTCGAGCGGCTTGAGCGGGCTGGCAATGGCTGGCTGATCCGTTCGGCAGAAGACGGGGAGGAGCGTTCCGAAGTCTTCCAGCGGGTTATCGTCGCCACCGGACGGCAGAACGTGCCCGACCTGCCCGCAGTACCGGGACTCGATGCTTTTGCCGGAGCTCTCGGCGCCGCCCACACAGCCCAGTATAACGGCCCGGAGCGTTATCGCGGGCGCAAGGTGCTTGTCGCCGGCTGCTCGATCAGTGCGTTGGAGATCGCCTCCGATATCGCGCTCAGTGGTGCGGCCCAGGTGGTCTCCACCAGCCGCCGGCAACGCTACATCCTGCCGAAGGTCATCGCCGGGGTGCCGACGGATCACGTGATGTTCAATCGAGCCGCAGTGCTGATGGAAAGTGTATTGCCGCCGGACGTGCTGGCCGAGGGGCTGACCAGGAAGATCCTCCAGGTGGCCGGTTCTCCCGACCAGTTCGGGGCGCAGAAGCCGGAAGGCAATGCCTTTGCGGCGGGCATCTCCCAGTCGCAGGGTTTTCTGCCGGCGGTGGCGGAGGGCCGGATCGCGGTGAAGCCCTGGATCGAGCGGATCGACGGTCACACCGTCTGGTTCCGTGACGGGACGAGCGCCAATGTCGACGCCATCCTGTTCGGTACGGGTTACCGCCTGTCGATGCCCTGGCTTTCGGAGGATATCGTCCGGACGATCGGGCTCGATGGTTATGGCGCCGATCTTCACGATCATACCTTCCACCCGGACCTGCCGGGACTCGCCTTCCTCGGCCTGTTCGATCTGGTCGGACCGACCTTCCCGGTTCTCGAATTGCAGGCGCGCTGGGTGGCCCAGTGCTTCGGAAACAAGCAACCGCTCCCGACGCGGGCGACGATGCTTGCCGGGGTTGACCGCAGCCGCGCCACGCGCTCGGGCCCGTTCAGCCTGCCGATGCATGTGGCGGCGCTCACCTTCGCCCGCAATGCTGGTGTGGAGCCGGACCTGGCAAGCTGGCCGGACCTCGAACGGGCGCTGCTCTTCGGGGCGCTCTCGCCGATCTCCTTCCGTCTGCAAGGGCCGGATGCCCTGCCGCACGCACTGGCGAAGACAGCGGTTGCGGCGGCTGCCTTCGGGGCGATCACGGTCGACGATTTCACCGCCGAGGAAGAGAGCATCCGCCAACTCCTCAAGCTCCGCCCGGTTCAGACGGCGGCTTGAACACTTCAACCATCGATTCATGTTCTTCAACAAGAGAGGCTATGCTTATGAAATGCCTATATGTTCTCGCGCTCTCGGCGCTGTTCGCCACGCCCGCCTTCCCCCAGAGCAGGCCGGCGCCCGCGCCTTCCGGCACCTATGTGTCCGACCCTGCCCATTCGAGCGTCACCTGGAAAGTCGGTCATTTCGGGCTGTCGAACTATACGGCCCGTTTCACCCAGATGAGCGCGGAGCTCCTCTGGGATGCGAAGAACCCGGCGGCTTCGAAGGTGTCGGCCAGTATCGATCCGACCTCGGTGCGCACCGATTTCCCGTTTCCCGACGTCGAAAATTTTGACAGGAAGATCGGCAGCGACGGGAACTTTCTGGCGGCTCAGCCGATCAGTTTCGTATCGACCGAGGTCAAGGTGACGGACGAGAACAAGGGGCAGATGACCGGCGACCTCACCTTTCGCGGCCTGACCCGTCGAGCGACGTTCGACGTCACGTTCAACGGCTCGATGGCCGAACACCCGATGGAGAAGGCGCCGAAGCTCGGCTTTTCTGCCATTGCCAGGATCAGACGCAGCGAATGGGGCCTCACCCTTTATGTGCCGGCGGTCAGCGACGAGGTGACGATCCTGATCGAGACGGAACTCGCGCCTGCGAAGAAGGCGACGAATTGATCCGAGAAGGCGGCGGCGTCGGCAACCGGCGCCGCTTCATCAATAGCCGCAGCTTCTGAGCTGCGCTTCGTATTTGGCGGCCATGCCGGCGGATTTCTGCGCGGTCTGCTTGACGCCGTTGCCGAACTCGCCGCGCGCGTAGCCGGCCTGGCCTGTGTAGTAGGCGAGGTAGAGGTTGTAGCTGTCGCTCAGTGGAATGCCGTTCTTGAGATGGCTCTGATTGTGATACCAGCCGACGAAATGGATGGCATCGCCGAAATCGGTGCGGCTGGCGTTCCAGCGGCCGGTATCCTTCTTGTAGGTCAGCCACGTACCGTCGAGAGCCTGGGCGTAACCATAGGCCGTCGAGGGGCGTGTCCACGGGATGAAGCCGAGCAGTTTGGTGCGCGGCGGCCGGGCATAGGGCTGGAAGCCGGATTCCACATAGATGGTCGCCATCAGGATCGGCACCGGCACGCCGAATTCCCGCTCGGCCTTTTTGGCATCACGCGCCCAGTTGTTGAATAGCCCGTCGCGCTGCTCGAAGATCGCGCAGGCATTGGTGACCCGGCTCGGCGCAGACGCGCAGGCAGACAGGGACAGTGTCAGGAGGGCGATGAAAAACGCAATACGCATCGCTTAATCTCTCGGTTTCCAGAGATTAATAACCGGTAAAATTTAAGGAAAAGTTTAGCGGCCGGGGTGAGATGTCGGTGACGCCAAATAAGCACGTCCGGCAAACAGGTTGCGTACGATGACGCCGAGCGCGGTCGTCGCCGCGATGCCTTCGAGGCCGAGCCCGATGGCTGGCGCGACGAGGCCAAGCAGACCGAAGATAAGAAGCGCATACCGGCCGAAGCCGGTGCAGGCGAAACGGTCGCGTACGAACCAGAGGCTTGCGAAATAAATCGCGACCGGGATCGCCACGGCATAATCGCCGACGATCAACGATACTTCCGCATGATGAGTGATAATGTCGACGAGCGCGGCAAAACCAGCGCCGACCGCGGCCCCGGACGCGAAGATGAAGAAGTGGCCGTAACCCCATTGCAAGGCGCGGCTGAGCCTGTGGCTGCCAAGGTGTTCCTGCCGGGAGAAATAAGCCCACCAGAGCGCAAAGACGATGATCAGTGCCGAAAGTGCGGTATGGACCAGCATGAGGTTGAATTCGCCGGCAAACTGGCGCAGCGCGATGGAGCCGGCAAGCAGGGTTTCGCCGAGCACGATGATGTTCAGGAGGCCGTAGCGTTCCATGATGTGGTGCCTGTGCCAAGGCGTGTTGCCGCTGAGCGGCTCGGCAATTGCCGGGACGGCGAGTTCAAGCAAGGCGCCCAAAACCCACAGCGCCAGGCCGAAGCCGGTCGATACCGATTGCGTCATCAGGTAGACCACCCAGTAGATCTGCACCAGGAAGATGCCGACGGCATAAGCGAGGTTCGTCCTGCGGCGGGCGGGGTCATGGTAGGCGGCGCGCAGCCAGAGCAACACCATGGCGAGACGCATGACGACATAGCCAAAAACGACCATGGTCAGATCCGGAGCCGCCGTAAAGAGGAACTGGATGCCGGCCGCCATGGTCAGCGACCCGCCCATCAGGACCATCGTCAAAAGCCGATAGACGACGTCGTCATTATCATAGGCGGATGAGAACCAGGTGAAGTTCATCCAGGCCCACCAGATGCAAAAAAAAGCGATCAGAAAGGTGACGACACCTTGGCCGGCGTGGTTCTCCGCGATCGCATGGTGCAGCCCTCCCGCGGCGGATGCGATCGCGATCACCGACACTAGGTCGAACAGCAGTTCGAGCGGGGTTGCGGCCCGGTGATGCTCGTCCGGATCACGGGGATGCAAGGGGCGCAAGATGCTGGCGAGTGGTGAAACCTGGTTCGTCATCGTCTGCCGTGTTCCTGGACATGAAGATTCGCGATGTGGGGAAATAGCGCAAAAAAGCGCCTTCAAGTAAAGGGTGTGGGCGGTGTGGCGATGATTGGAGCTTTCGGAGGATGCGTGGGGTTCTTGAGACGGAAAGGCTGACCTTACGGGAGATCACCAAGGCCGATCTGCCGATTTTGCATCGCATCTTTGGCGATTCCGGGAGCATGCGTTTCTATCCGCGCGCCAAGAGTTTCGAAGAGACCGAAACGTGGTTCGAAAAGCTTGCCTTCCGGAGTTATGAGGAAAACGGCTTCGGTCTCTGGGGTGTCATGGAAAAAGTGACCGGTGAGTTGGTTGGCGACTGTGGCATTTCCCTTCAGCCAACGCCGAAGGGCCTGGAGCCGGAGATCGGATATCATCTTCGGCGCGAATGGCTCGGTCGCGGTTATGCTGTTGAAGCGGCCGCTGCGTGCCGTGATTTTGGCCTCGGTCGCCTCGGTTTCACGCGGATCGTCTCGATCGTCAGCCCGGAAAATATTCCGTCGCTCCGGGTTGCGGCGAGAATCCATCAGCGATGGGAAACCTATCGGACGGTGACGGCGGCCGGGAAAGAGGTGGATCGGTTCCTGTTCATATCCGAGCGCGGCGTTGGTGCGCCGACCGGTCTCTGGTCGAACGCCGAGACCCGCGCTGCGATGGTGGAGGCCGACGCCCTGCTATTGACGCGCCGCCGCGATACGGGGAGCTAAAACCGCTCCATCTCGCGCTTCACCTTGTCCAGAAATGCCGCACGCGTCTGCGGCGTGCAGTTGTTCATGTCGTAATGGGCCAGAAATTTCACCGGCCTTGCCGGGTTGGTCTGTACCCGCAGCACACGCTTCGAGAGTTTGCGCGGCGGGTCGCCGGCGAGGAAGGCGCGCCAGCGGGTGGCGCCGTAGGTTGTCACCACCGCCACCTTGTCGATATGCAGTTTTCGCGTCAGCCTGCCGTCCTTCAGTTCGAAGGTGATGCCCGGCAGCCAGACGCGGTCGAAATAGCCTTTCAGCATGGCCGGCCAGCCGAAATTCCAGACCGGCGTGACGATCACCAGCCCTTCGGCCGCCTGCAGCCGGTCGACATAGGGTTTCACCAGCGACAGGTTGTTGGGATAGTCGTGATAGACCATCCGGTCATGGCGCGACATGACCGGATCGAAACCTTCGGCATAGAGGTTGCAGTCATCCACCTCGTGCCCGGCTCTGGTCAGGCTTTCGCGCGCTTGGGCGTGCAGGGCCGCGCCATAACTTTCCTCGACCGGATGCGAATGGATGAGCAGGACCCGCATCAGCCACCTGCTGCGGCAAGGCCCGGGAAGAGGTAGTTCTTGCCGGCCGAGAAATCGAAGTCGGGATTGTCCCAGGCGATCATCTTGCCGGGGTTCAAGAGTCCCTTTGGATCGGTCTCCTTCTTGAAGGCGAGCTGGACCACGTCCGTCTGCTTCATGCCGCCTTCCTCCAGCGTGTAGCGGTGCGGATTGAAGATCGGGCAGCCGTTGTCGCGGTGGATCTGCATGATCTCCTCCAGCCGCTCTTTGGTCGTATAACGGACGAGCGGAAGCCCGGAGCACTGCATGCGGCCGTCGAACTTGATGAATTCCAGATGGCCCGGCACCTCGTCGCCGAAGAGCTTGGTCATCTTCTCGACCTTGGCGACATGATCCGGCCCCGGATACTGGACCTGCAGATAGGTGAAGCCGGGATCGACCTTGAGGGCCCGCAACGTCGTGTGGTTCCAGGCGAGTTCATAGGCGTGAGGGATGCCCTTCATGCTTTCCACCTTGTCGGAGCGGAACAGGATCTCGCCCTTCTGGCGCTCGGCAAAGGCGGTGAACGCGTCCATCGAGTGCGGCGCCACCATCAGCACGACGATCGACTGGTTGCGGTCGCGCAGGAACGGCTTGTGGCGCGGGAAATAATCGTAGGGGATGGGTGCGGCGATCGGCGCGATTTCCTTGATCAGCAGGCCGTTCTTGTGGGCCAGCGCATCGCCGAACCGCACCGCGTCCATGAAATCGTCGTAACCGACCAGCACGTCCACCCAGTCATAAGCCGGGGCGAGCGGCATCTCGACCTCGACGATGATGCCGTTTGTGCCGTAGGCGTGGGTCACCTTCTGCAGGTCCCAGGCTGTCAGGTCGAGCACGCGCGGCTCGGCCTCCATGGTGACGACGCGCAGCCGCAGGATGTTGCCGAGGTCGCGCAGACCGCCCCAATGGATCGAGCCGACGCCGCCGGAACCGCCGGCGACGAAGCCGCCGATGGTCGCCGTCTGGGCGGTTGAGGGGTGGAAACGCAGTTCCTGGCCGGAATGGGCCTTGGTCTGACGGTCGAGTTCGGCAATCACGATGCCGGGTTCGGCGATGACACGGCCAGGATGGATTTCCTTTACCTTGTTCATGTTGATGAGGTTGAGCACGATGCCGCCGGACAGCGGCATGGCCTGGCCGTAATTGCCGGTGCCGGCGCCGCGCGGGGTCACCGGCACGCCATGCGCGAAGGCCACCTTCAGTACCCGGATCACCTCTTCCTCGCTTTTCGGCGAGACGACGAGATCGGCGGTGACGCTTTCGAGTTCTTCCTTGAGGATCGGTGAATACCAATAGAAATCGCGGCTCTTCTGGCGCACCAGGGCCGGATTGTCCTCGATCGCGAGGCCTTCGAGTTCTTTCTTGATCTGTGCGTAGTCCGGCATGTTCACTTGTCCAAAATCGGGTCCAGGTCACGGTAATCCGGCAGGCGACGGTCGATGCCCATGCCATTCCGCATCACGATGCGGTCGGCCTGCGGACGGGAAAGGAATTCGCTCCAGCGCCGGGCGCTGAACAGTACGAGGTCGGCGGGGCCACCTTCAGCGATCACGCCGATATCCGGCCGGCCCAGGATTTCGGCGGGCGTCGAGGTGACGACGCGGGCGGAGGTATCGAGCGGGTGGTCGAGATGCAGGATGCGGACCGCCTCGCGGAACACCTCGACCGGATCCATGTCGCCATAGGCGTAGAACGGATCGCGGGTGTTGTCGGAGGAGACGGCGGTCTTGACGCCGGCGGCCGCCAGCTCGTGGAACAGCGTGACGCCGCGCCAGCGGGGGGTGCGATCCGCATGGCGGTCCTGGAGGTACATGTTGCACATCGGGAGTGACACAACGGAGATACCGGCGCTCGCGACCTTGTCGATGACGCGTTTTGCCGTCTCGTCGTCCTGCCGCGCCAGCGAGCAGCAATGGCCGACGGTGACCGAACCTTCGAAACGGTTGCGGATTGTCGCCTCGGCGATCTGTTCCAGAGTGAGAACCTGTTTGTCTTCCGTCTCGTCCACATGCAGGTCGATGTCGAGGCCGTTGTCGGACGCAGCTTTGAAGAGCGTGTCGAGGATCCGCTCGAAATCCGGCAGGATGCGAGTGGCGCCGCCCAGCAGCCCGCCATATCGCTTCGTTGTGGCGACGATGCCGCCGAAGATGCTTTCGTCGAGCACACATTCGAGCGGCAGCAGGGCGACCGCCTGCAGCGCTATCCGGTCCTTCCAGTCGGCGCGGAGCTCGTCGAACAGCGGGAAGGAGATATCCGGCTGCGGCGGGATCGAATCGAGATGAGTGCGGATCAGCTTGGTGCCGTGGGCATAGGCGCTTTTCAGCGAAAATTCGAAACGGGCGCGGATGTCTTCGGTAGACCAGTTGGCGATCCGGTCCTCGCGCACGTTCATCAATGCGCCTTCGAACGTGCCGTCCGGGTTGGGGCGGCGGTCCCAGAAATGGCCCTTGTCGAGATGGGTGTGCATGTCGGCGAAGCAGGGCCAGATCATGCTGCCGCGCATGTCGGCGGTGACCAGATCGGCGGGTGCCGAACCTGCCGGCAGGATCGCCTCGATCTTCCCGTCCGCGATGATCAGATCGGCCGACACGAGACCGTCCTTGGCGACGGAGGGCAGGCCTTTGACGAGAACCGCCGGCAGTGTGGCATTGGCGAGCGCGAAACGGCGGGCGTCGGGAAGCGTCATGAAGGCAGTCATCAGTTTTCTCTTTTCAGGCTGCTTTCATGCCAGCGATGCAGGAAGAACCAGGAAATGAACGAGGTGATCGCAAAGATGACCACGCCGAGCAGCGACAACAGGACCAGTGCCGCAAACAGGCGCGGGATGTTGAGGCGATATTGGGATTCCAGCAGACGGAAGGCAAGGCCGGAGCCGGCGCCGGCAGAGCCCGCGGCGAACTCCGCCACGACAGCCGCGATCAGCGCCAGGCCGCCGCCGATCCTGAGCCCCGTCATGAAATAGGGCAGCGACGAGGGAAGCTTCAGGTAAAGCAGTGTCTGCCAGCGGGAGGCGCCGTAGAGGTCGTAGAGGTTGAGCAGGTTATGATCGACGCTCTTCAGACCCTGTACCATGTTCGAGAGGATCGGGAAAAAGGCGACAAGGAAGGCACAGATCAGGAGCGCCACCTGCGTCGTCGGCGCGTAGATCAGGATCAGCGGCGCGATCGCCACAATCGGGGTGACCTGCAGGATGACGGTGATCGGGTAGAAGGCCGTCTCGATCCATTTCGACTGGACCAGGAAGATGGCGATGCCGACGCCACCGATCAGCGCCAGGGCCAGCGCCTGCATGGTAATCTGCGTCGTCACCCACAGGGCAGGGGAGAGCGTGCCCCAGTCGTTGTAGAGCGAATTGGCGACCGCCAGCGGCCCCGGCAGGATATATTGCGGGATGCTGTTGACGGTGATGATGAACTGCCAGAGGAGGACGAGGCAAATCACCACGCAGATCGGGATCAGGGTGCGCAGCAGCGTGTCGCGGTTGCGGGCGAAAAAGCCGGCTTTCGGCGGGACGACGGCGGGTGCGTTGTCGGTCATCAGTGTTCCTCCCCGCCGATCGCTTCGAGAAGCATGTTCGAGACCTTTTCGCAGGCCTGGCGGTAGTCTTCGGACGTGCGGTAGTGGGCGTCGCGGCTCATGCTCGTTTTCAGCGGGAAATCCGCATGCACCCGGCCGGGACGGGCCTTCATCACCACGATGCGGTTCGAGAGATAGGCGGATTCGAAGACGGAATGGGTGACGAAGATCACCGTGATGCCCGTCTCGCGCCACAGCCTGAGCACGTCGTCGTTGAGTTTCTGACGGGTGATTTCGTCGAGTGCCGCAAACGGTTCGTCCATCAGCAGCAGCTTCGGCTTGGTGACCAGCGCGCGAGCGATCGAGACGCGCATCTTCATGCCGCCCGACAGTTCTCGCGGATAGGCATCGGCGAAATCCTGCAGACCGACCGTTGCCAGTGTCGTCATGATCTCGTCGCGGGCGGCGGATTTGGAGACGCCGCGCAGTTTCAGCGGCAGGTAGACATTGCCGAACACTGTCTGCCACGGCATCAGCGTCGGCTCCTGGAAGACGAAGGAAATGTCGCCTTCCGGCAGGCCCTGCGAATTGATGCGGGAACTCGGCCAGTCGATCGTGCCCGTCGAGACGTCGCCAAGGCCGGCAATGATGCGCAGCGCCGTCGATTTGCCGCAGCCGGAAGGACCGAGCAGGCTGACGAACTCGCCGCCCTCAACCGTCAGCGACATGTCGGAGAGCGCCAGCGTGCCACTCGAGAACATTTTCGACACGGTGCGCATGACGACCAGCGGTCGTCTGCGGGCGTCTCCGGGAGCGGGCATCAGCGGGGCTTGGGATGTGGTCATGCTTCACTCGATCAGAAGGGCGGCATTTGCCGCTTCAGCTTCCCTTTAAGGGGGGCTCTGGCATCTGGGTGTTCGGCGGTGCGAGGTTGGGGAGGGGCTTCGTTGCGGCCAAAACCCCTCCCGCCGCCGGCCACCCTCCCCCATGCGGGGAGGGTCAAGAATGCCGCTCCATTCACATTACTTCTTCAGCGCCATGCCAACGCCCTTGCAGACGAATTTGGTCGAATAGGCCTTCTTGTAATCGAGGTCGGCCGGTTCGACGCCAATCGCGACCATCGAGTCAAAGAACTTCTTGTAGCGCTCGTCGGTGATGCAGCCGATGCCCTTGGTCTCGGCGTCGCCCGAAACCACGATGCCGTATTCCTTCATCTTGGCGATGGAATAGGCGATCTGGCCATCCGTCATTTCCGGATTGTCCTTCTTGATCAGATCGTTGCCGGCTTTGTTGTCACCATAGAGGTAAGTGTACCAGCCCTCGAGAGAGGCATCGACGAAACGCTGCACGACGTCCGGCTTCTTGTCGATCATCGGCTGCGTGGTGGTGATCATCGTCGAATAGGGGCCGTAACCGGCATCGGCGATCAGGAACACTTTCGGCGTCCAGCCGGCCTGCTTGCCGATCTCATAGGGTTCGGAGGTCAGGTAACCCTGCTGCGCAGAGGTCTTGTCGGCGATGAAAGGGGCCGGGTTGAACGTGTAGGGCTTGAACTGTTCGTCCTTGAAGCCTTTGAAGTTCTTCTTCATCCACTCGAAATAGGTAGTGTAGCCTTCCTTGCCCATGAAGATGGTCTTCATCTTGGCGAGGTCCTCGAACTTTTCGACGCCCGCGTCGGGATGGGCGAGCAGGACCTGCGGGTCCTTCTGGAAGATCGAGGCGACGCTGACCAGCGGGATGCCCTGCTTGACGGCATCCATGTCGCCGAGCGGGCCGCCCATGTAGAAATCCACCTTGCCGGCGATCAGCAGCGCGCGGTTGGCGGCGTTCGGACCGCCCTGCACGATCTTCACCTTCAGGCCATGCTTTTCGTAGGTGCCGTCGGCGACGGCCTGGTAGAAGCCGCCATGCTCGGCCTGGGCAAGCCAGTTGGTGCCGTAGGAGACTTCATCGAGGGCTGCTGCAGGCTGAGCGGCGAGTGCCATCGCCGAAAGGCCGGCGGCAGCCAGAAAACGTTTCATCATCAATGATTTGGACATGTCGCTTTGTTCCCCTGTTAAACCGTGCGGCATCGTGAGAGCAGCTTGTGATGAGCATTTGTACGGTTGCGTTGCTCTTTGAAAAGCATCAAATTTCGTCCACATTGATGCCTTTAGGGCAGCGGTCGAATTTTCATCTGCCAAATTGTGGTGCATGATCAAAAAAGATGCAACGAGGGTTGGGGTAAAATGCTGCATTCGCGAAAGCTTCAGTATATCGACGAGATCGCCCGCTGCGGATCGATTCGCAAGGCGGCTGCGCGGCTGAACGTCGCGTCGTCGGCGATCAACCGGCAGATCCTGGCTCTGGAGGAGGAGCTTGGAGCGCAGATCTTCGAGCGGATGCCGCGCGGGCTGAAGTTGACGGCGGCCGGCGAGCTTTGCATCGAGCATATCCGCGAGGTGCTGAAAACCTATGAGCGGATGGAAGCGCGTATCCGCGGCCTCAAGATGCCGCAGGCCGGCAAGGTAACGCTGGTTTCGACCGTCGGGCTTGCTGCCGGGCCGCTTCCCGAGATCATAGCCCGCTTCGTCGCGCAGCATCCGCGCGTGCGGGTTCTCCTGCGCAACGACGGGCCGTCCAACACGATGCAGCCGGTGATCACAGGGGAGGTGGATTTCGGACTGGGCTTCAACATCCCGGCGACGCCCGGTATCCGCACGCTCGCCAATTTCGATATACCGATTGGCGTGGTGATGCCGCCGGGGCATCGGCTGGCGGCGGAAGAGGGGCCGGTCGATCTGGCGGATGTCGTGCAGGAGCCGCTGGTGCTCGCCCAGTCAGGCACCAGCCTGCGCAACGTCATCAACCTTGCGCTCTCGCCGCTGTCGGTCGCGGTAGAGCCGCTGGTGGAAAGCAATGCCTCGGAAATGCTGAAGAAGCTGGTCAAGGCCGGTACGGGGCTGACGCTGCTGAACCCGCTCGACGTGCTGCCGGAATGCCGACGGGGCGAGTTGATCTTCCGGCCGATCGTCAATCCGCACGCTCGCCACCAGCCGATGAAGCTTTTCGCCCGAGCGCGAACGACGCTCGATACGGCGACCAGCCTGTTCGTGGAGTTCCTGCTGTCGGAACTGGCCGCGATGGTGGCCGAATTGCAGGCCAAGGGCCATCTGCCGCCCCAGCCGCATGGCCGGGACGCGCAGCGTGACGAGGGTTAGCGGGAATAGAGCTCGTCAAGCGGGAAGGCTTCGAATTCCCGCAGCATCTCGATGAAGCCGGCGACCTGATGGCGGCAGATGGTTGCGCCCTTTTCGGCGGTGCCCTTCGAGGCGTCGCCGACGACGCCGTTGGGGTTCAGGTCGTGCGCCACCCAGGACAGTACGTGGGGCGGGGCAGGCTGCATGTATTTCGAGCGGCTTTCCGCCTTGGAGACGAAGTTCTGCGCCTTGTCCATCCGCACCAGTTCGGGGCGGAAATGCAGCATCAGCGAGGTTTCCACTTCGCCGCCATGGATGCCGTATTTCTGCTCGTGCTCGCTGATCAGGCCCGGCGGATGGCCGAAGCGGCCCCATTGCGTGCCGATCACCGCCATCTTGTAACGGACACGCAATTCGCGCCCGACAATGCTCATGATATCGACATTGCCGCCATGCGAGTTGACGAAGACGAGCTTGCGGATGCCGGCTTCCGCCACCTTGGCACCGATCGCGGTCCAGGCGGGGATGAGGATTTCCGGGCCGAAGGACAGCGAGCCGGGGCCATAGACGTGTTCGTTCGCCTTGCCGATCTCCTGCGTGGGAAGCACGAGGAAATCGAGGTCGTCCGGGCGCTGGGCCTTCAGCTCGACCAGCATGCCGTTGGCGATCGCCACGTCGGTCGCGATCGGCAGATGCGGACCGTGCTGTTCGGTCGAGGCGATCGGCAGGATGGCGATGGTCTTGTCGGGCGAAAGGCCGGCGAAGTCGAGAGTGTTGAGTTCGTTCCAGTAAAATGGCTTGCCCATGCTGTCCTGCCTTTCTGCATCTCGTTTTTGAGGGTTAGGAGATCGGGCACGTCTCGAAAAGCATCAATTTCCGCCTGCGCCGCTGCCTTTTTGAGTGCGCACCGGATGCCCCTGCGTGTCAATTCGGGAAAAAAGCTGATTTCGCTAAAATTGCATCCATCGGTTTAAGCGCCCCGAAATGCCGTTCGGATAGGGTGAGCCTATCTAAGAAACGGCACCAAGCCGTCCGAAGAAACAGGGTGCAGAGCCATGATCAAGAAGCTCATCATTTCCGCCATTGTCCTGACGGCGCTGATTGTCAGCAAGGAATCCCGCGCAGCCGGCGTTGGCGGTTTTGCGCGCGTGTTGTCCGAAAACGCGGCCATCGAACGCAGTGAAGGCGCGATGAGCGGTTTGTCGCCGAAGCTGACATTTTCAGAGCGCCGCGAATTGCTGCGGGTCCATTTCGCGGTCAACGGTGCGATGTCCGAGCTCGACAGCTATTTCGATACGGTGATCGGCGTGCCTTTCGCAAAGGTCCGCTCCAATGCCTGCATCGATTGCGCCGACCTCAAGCGCGATCACCTGATCTCGCTCGGCTGGCCGCCGGAGGTTCTGCGGATCGAATACGCAATCGGCGACGAAGGCCGTATCGAACGGGTGCTGGCGATTGCGGCCGGCCGCGGCGAGATGATCCTCGGCCATGACGGCGCGATGATCGACATGTCTCGGGATCAGGTGCGGCACCCGACCGGCGGGCGTGGTATGATCATTCCGACCTGTCATCTTATCTGATCCGGAGCGGCTCTCCTCGCTCCCGTCCGTTGCAGCACGACGGACCGACCCGCCGCCCTCATACGGGGAGGCGGGTTTTCGCCATTCGGGGGATGTGATGCTTCAGTTGCGGAAACGATTCCACAGGCTTACGGAACGCCTTGTATTTAATCGAATATTTAATGTTTTATACGAGGTTGTATTATCTCTCCCGTCCAGGTCGAGAGAAGCTGCCGGGTGCTTCAGCGATTATCCGAATTGCTGATTGCCCGCAAACCGAGCGGCGAGTGTTTTAAATAAGGAGTGATGCAGGTGCGGATTTCAATCAAGCATACTTTGATACTGGCGTTTGTCGTTTTGAGCCTGGGCATATTGGGTCTCATGGGCAGAATGCTGTCTCAGGAGATCGACCGCTACCGAAACTCCACCCGGCTCTCGGAACTGGCACAGCTTGACGAAGCGCTTTTCAATGCGCTGATCGGCCTGCGCGGCGAGCGTGGCGGCATCTCGTCGGCCATCAAGCTGGAACCTGCAGAGGTCGCCTCCAGCCGCAAGAACATGGATACCGGCCGCGAGTCGATGGACAAGGCCTTTTCGGCGGTGAAGACCTTGACCGCCGACCTGGAGCAGGCAAACCTGCGCGGTGCCATCTCTCCCGTCCTCAGCGCCTATGCGCAGTGGACCGGTTATCGCGCAAATGTCGACACGGCGCTCACCCAGTCGGTCAAGGATCGCGATCCGGCGCTCGGCAAAGCCGTGCTCGGACTTGCCGATACGATGCTGGCCGATCTCGAAAAGGCCGCCAATCAGGTCGAGGCCACCATCAACGCAAGCGGGCCCGGGATGATCATGTTCACCCAGATACGTTCCCTTGCCTGGACGGCGCGCACGCAGCTCGGCACCGCCAACTCCACCTTCGTCAATGCCCTGATCGCCAAACAGCCGCTTTCGGCGGAGAAACTCACCGAAATTGCGGTTCAGGATGCCCGCGTGGCAACCGCATGGGATGTCATTACCCAGCTCTCCAACGCGGAAACGACCCCGGAAAAGATCAAGGCGCTCCACCGGACGGCACAAACGACCTATTTCGGCGGACCGTATGCCGAGCAGCGCAATGCTGCCCTCAAGGCATTCCAAGCCGGCAAACCCTTCGACATGGCGGTTGACGACTGGCGTAAGCCCGCCGCACCCGCACAGGCTTCGATCGCCGACATGGCCTCTGCATCGCTCAACGAGATGACGAGGCTGACGGCAGAAGAGGCCGCTTCCGCAAAGCAATCCATCATCGTCTACAGTGTTGCGACTGTCATCGCCTTTGCGCTTTCGCTTCTCGGCATCTACACGGTCATCGTGCGGATCGCCAATCCGATCGACCGGTTGACGGGTGTGATGCGCACACTTGCCGGCGGTGAGCTTTCCGTCGAGATTCCGGGTGCTGCCCGCACCGACGAGATCGGCGACATGGCGCGCGCGGTGGAAATCTTCCGCGAGGCTGCGCAGCAGAACCGCCAGCTCGAGGCGGATGCCGAACACTCTCGCAAGGCGGCCGAGGCTGAACGCATCGAATTCCAGCGCCGGGCAGAGTCCGAGGCCGAGGAGCGGCTGACCCAGGCCACCTCCGAACTCGCTCATGGTCTGCAGCGCCTTGCTGCCGGCGATCTGCTGTGTGAGATCGACAAGGAGTTCTCCGAGCAGTTCGAATCCCTGCGCCATGACTTCAATAGCTCGGTCCGCCAGTTGCGGACAGCGCTCGAAGGCGTGAACCGGACCGCCCAAAGCGTTCGCAGCGGCAGCGACGAAATCTCGTCCGCTTCTGACCAGCTTTCGAAGCGGACGGAACAGCAGGCTGCATCGCTGGAAGAGACGGCGGCGGCGCTGGAAGAAGTTACCACCAATGTCAAGCAGACGTCCGAGAGGGCGAGCGAAGCACGGGAGATCGTTCGCGATGCGAGCTCGCGCGCCCAAAGCTCCAGCACGGTCGTTTCCAACGCGGTCAATGCGATGCAGAAGATCGAGATGGCGTCGAACCAGATCAGCCAGATCATCGGCGTCATCGACGAGATCGCGTTCCAGACCAACCTGCTTGCCCTTAATGCCGGCGTCGAAGCCGCTCGCGCAGGCGAGGCGGGCAAGGGGTTTGCCGTCGTTGCCCAAGAGGTCCGCGAACTGGCGCAGCGCTCGGCCAAGGCCGCCAAGGAGATCAAGACGCTGATCGGCAATTCCGAAGCCGCCGTCAACCAGGGCGTGGTTCTCGTCAATGATACCGGCGATGGTCTCAAGGAGATCGCCAAGCTGGTCGCGGCGGTCAACCAGCATATGGAGGCGATCGCCATCGCTGCAAACGAGCAGGCGGTAGGTCTCTCGGAAATCAATACGTCCGTGAATCACATGGACCAGATGACCCAGCAGAATGCCGCCATGGTCGAGGAAATGAATGCGGCCGGCGCTTCTCTGGCGCAGGAAAGCGGCCGCCTGTCGGAACTGCTGGCGCGTTTCGAAGTGAGCCGAAACAACGTGCGTGATCAGCGGTCGTTCGCCTCCGGACGACTGGCGATGGCCAGCTGAGGACGTACCGTACCGGCCATCCCGCCTCTATAGACAACGTGCGGGATTTCAACGGTCCAGGATTTCAGAACCGCCGGCTCGTTCGTATGGGCCGGCGGTTTCCGTTTCGGGAGGACCTGTCAGTTTACGCGGGGTTTTCCCCATTCGGCGATGGCGATGCCGCCGAGTGCGAGCGCCAGCGCGACGACATGGAAGAGCTGCAGGCTCTCACCGATGATGGCGACCGAGAGCAGCGTGCCGAACACCGGTACGAGATTGATGAACAGCCCCGCCCGGTTGGCGCCGATCTCGCCGACGCCCTTGATATAGAGCACCTGTGCGATCAGCGAGGCGAAGACCGCCGTATAGAGCACCACGATCCAGCCTTCCGTGTCGGGCCAGATCAGGCGGTCGCTCGAATATTCCCAGAAGGCCAGGGGCAGGGAGAAGATCATCGCGAAGAAGGCGGGGACCGCCATCAGTGTCCGCCAGTCGATCCTCGGGCGCCATCTAAGTGCCACCGTGTAGATCGCGTAGGAGACGACGGCGATCATCATGATCGCATCGCCGAAGTTGACGGTGAGCGTCACCAGCGCGCTCAGGTCGCCGTGGACGGCGGTGAGGGCACCGCCGAAGAGCGTCAGGGTGAAGCCGAGAATCTGGGCCCAGGACACCTTCATCCGGAACAGTACGAAGTTGATGACGAAGATCAGCATCGGGATGACCGCCTGCTCGACCGTCACGTTGATCGCCGTCGT
Source organism: Neorhizobium tunisiense (assembly GCF_039631515.1). Lineage (NCBI taxonomy): Bacteria > Pseudomonadati > Pseudomonadota > Alphaproteobacteria > Hyphomicrobiales > Rhizobiaceae > Neorhizobium > Neorhizobium tunisiense. The sequence goes on from NZ_JBDIUU010000002.1 coordinate 598,782, forward strand.
GTAGTTGACGGCGGTATAGAGCGCGGCGTTGAAGACGACATAACCGACGACGCCGAGGAAAAGGAGAATCGGCAGGTTCTTCCTGACGACCGGCCAGTCCTTGACTAGCTGCGGCACGGAGATGGCGAAGATGACGGCGACGGCGAAAAACCAGCGCCAGAAGGTCAGCATCATCGGGCTCACGTGGCCGACGGCGAGCTTGCCCGCTACCGCATTGCCGCCCCAGGCCAGGGTTGCAATGACGAGCGAGAGATAGGCCTTTTTATGCAAGATGGTCTCCGGCGCCGGCAAATGGCGGCAATTTCAGGGGCAACGGCCGGGGAAATAGCGTGCGGTCCACGCTTTTGTCACGTAAAAACCACGCCCGTGTGACAAACAGGTCGCTTTCCGTCGGCCGAGGCTTTATAGATGCGGCCGTTTGCAATGCCTCTGAACCGGTTCCCTCCGCCAAAGGCAGTGCACGTAAAATCAAATTGGCGCATCGACCGTATATCAATATTGATCTACGGAAGGTGCGCGTGTGGTCGCGTGGGGCTTTGCCCGCAATACAGGAAACGCAGATGACGAACGTAGTCGTGGTTGGTTCGCAATGGGGTGACGAAGGCAAGGGCAAGATCGTCGACTGGCTTTCTGAACGTGCCGATATCGTGGTGCGTTTCCAGGGCGGTCACAATGCCGGCCATACGCTCGTCATCGACGGCATCAGTTATAAGCTCTCGCTGCTGCCCTCGGGCATCGTCCGTCCCGGCAAGATCGCGGTGATCGGCAACGGCGTCGTGCTCGACCCGCATGCGCTCTTGGCCGAAATCGAAAAGCTGGGCGCGCAGGGCGTGAAGGTCACGCCGGAGAACCTGCGCGTCGCCGATAACGCCACGCTGATTCTGTCGTTGCACCGCGAACTCGACGGCATGCGCGAAGACGCCGCCTCCAACAGTGGCACCAAGATCGGCACCACCCGCCGTGGTATCGGTCCGGCCTATGAGGACAAGGTCGGCCGCCGTGCGATTCGGGTCATGGACCTCGCCGACCTGGAAACGCTGCCGGGCAAGGTGGATCGTATCCTTACCCATCACAACGCCCTGCGCCGCGGCCTCGGCGAGAAGGAAGTCTCGCACGAGGCGATCATGCAGGAGCTCACCTCGATCGCCGACCGCGTGCTGCCCTTCCGCGAAACGGTGTGGGAACTGCTCGACAAGCAGCGCCGCAAGGGCGCGCGCATCCTGTTTGAAGGGGCGCAAGGCTCGCTGCTCGATATCGACCACGGCACCTATCCGTTCGTCACCTCGTCCAACACCGTCGCGGGCCAGGCGTCGGCCGGCTCCGGCATGGGCCCGGGCGCGCTCGGCTACATCCTCGGCATTACCAAGGCCTATACGACCCGCGTCGGCGAAGGCCCGTTCCCGACCGAGCTGAAGGACGAGATCGGCCAGTTCCTCGGCGAGAAGGGCCATGAATTCGGCACGGTCACGGGCCGCAAGCGCCGTTGCGGCTGGTTCGACGCAGCGCTCGTGCGCCAGTCGGTCGCCACCAACGGCATTACCGGCATCGCGCTCACCAAGCTTGACGTGCTCGACGGTCTCGACGAGCTGAAGATCTGCGTCGGCTACATGCTCGACGGTGAGCAGATCGACCACCTTCCGGCAAGCCAGGGCGCCCAGGCTCGTGTCGAGCCGGTCTATGTCACCCTCGAAGGCTGGAAGGAATCGACGGTCGGGGCGCGCTCCTGGGCGGATCTGCCGGCCCAGGCGATCAAATATGTCCGCCAGGTCGAGGAATTGATCGGTGCGCCGGTTGCCCTACTTTCCACCAGCCCGGAGCGGGACGACACCATACTTGTGACCGACCCGTTTGAAGATTAAAGTCAAGAATTGATTACCATTCGGCCGGCCTTCGGGCCGGCTTACATGAGAAAGTGCTGATGGCTGATTTTGTAGCGGTGATCCGCCGCGCCGTTGACGGTCTGGCGAACAATACGCCGGAGATGCGCGCGAAGGTTTATGAAAAGGCTCGTGGCGCCGTGCAGCGGCAACTCGAGAACATGAAGCCGCGCCCGCCCGAAGACATGCTGCGGCGCCAGCTCGACAAGCTCGAAGCCGCCATTATCGATGTCGAGAGCGAGCATGCCGAAGCACTGGAACCCATAGCCGACGGCGCAGGTGTCGCGGACGCCCAGCCGATCGAGGAGGCGCCCCCGGCCGAGCGCGATGTCGCAGAACAGCCGGCGGAGCGGGTCTCCGAATACCAGGACGACCAGCAGTCCGCTGCCGAACCGGCTCAGGCGCCGGAAGCTCATGAACCGCCAGAGGCGCCGGCCGTATCCGAATCAACCCCGGTCGCTCGCGCAGAACGGCCGGTCTTTTACGAAGACGGTTATGAAGAGCCGGTCGAGCAAGAGCCTGCCGACATGGAGCCGCCGGTCTCCGAGCCGGCCGTCGTCCACGAGGAGGAAGAGGTAACGGCGGTTTCCGATCAGCAGGAGCCTGCCGTTCAGCAATATGGCGACTGGCGGGATGACGTGCCGTCCGAAGAGGCGCCATTCGAACCGGCACCCCATGATCGTTCCGAACAGGCGCCCGAGCCTTCGCACGCTTTCGACGAGAGCACGATCGAATTCCCGACGGCCGCGCCCCTGGCGGCCTCAGAGCCGGTTGTGCCGGAACCGGTCAATGCCGAACCGGTCGAGAGCGAACCGGCCGAGGATGATTTCCCATATCCGACGCGCGGAGAGCAGACCGTCCAGCAGGCCGCGCCGGAATTTGTGGAAGAGTGGCGCAACGAACCGCCTTCTTTCGAGGGCACGCATCCTGTTGAGGAGCGGTTCGAGGCCGAACAGCCGGTCGAGGCCTACCAGCCGCCGGAGCCCCCCTCTGCTATCGAGCCATCCAAGCCGGTGGAAGAGGATTGGGGCTGGGAGGTGCCAGCGCAGGCCGAACCTGCGGCGCCGAGCCAGGAGGCGGTCGCAGCCGCAGCGTGGAACGATGTGCCGGAACTGGTCACGGCCGGTCCTGTCGTACCGATCGATCATGGGCACGGCGGCACGGCCACTCCCGTCGATGCCCATTTCGATGCGGAGACCCATGTGGCGGCCGATACGGTCCGCATGCCTTCTGCCGCCGATCTCCCGGAGCTCGCGCAGCCCGGCGCAGCGGTCGCTGCAGGAGCGGCAGCGGCTGCCGCCGTCGATCCCTTTGCCGATTATCTCGATCAGCCACCGTCCAAGAAGGCCACTGCCGCGCCAGCAAAACCGGTTGACAGTGATCCGTGGGGTGATCTCGAAGAACTGATCGGCTTCAACAAGGATGCTCCGTCCTCTTCGGGCGGTGGCGCGCGCAGCACGCTCCACACCGATGCCGATGCGGACGATCTGATGCATGCACCGGCCAGGCCCTATCGGGTCACCCCGGTGCGCAAGCGCAACTATGCCGGCATCGTGCTGGCGATCGTCGGCCTCTTGCTCGTCGGCGGTGGCGGTTACGCAATCTGGCTGAACCGCGACTCGCTGAACGACATGGTCGACGGCCTGATCCAGTCGAGCCTGCCCGGAGGCCAGACGGCCCAGCAGGCACCGGCGCCAGCGCCCGCGACACCGCAGCCCAACCGCAGCCCTTCGACGCCCTCCACCCCTTCGACGCCACCACAGAACGGTGCGGCCAATACGCCTGCGGCGCCGCGAACGGCGGACGGATCGACAGCCGGGACCAAATTCACACAGCGGCTGATGGCCGACGGCAGCGAGGTCGATGAGGGACCGGGCGTCACCGCCGGCCTGGCGCAGAATGCCGAGGGTCAGTCGGTAGCGCAGCTCAACGCTCCGCCCGCCAATCCTTCGGCGCAAAGGGCGCCCACTCCGAGCGCGCCGGCTGCTGCCCCGCACGCTCCGAACGGCAATGCCAATGCGGTACCGGCTCAAGCGCCACCAGTGGTGCCGGCTCCGAATGCCGCGACCCCGCCTGCCAATCCGCCGTCGGCGGGCCCGGCGGATGCTCCGGCGGTCGCCGGCGAGAAGATGTTCCTTTATGAGGAGCGGATCGGCCAGACGGCGCCGACGGCCATCGACGGCTCGGTCTCCTGGTCGCTGCAGCGCGAGGCAGGCGCCAACGGCCGGCAGGAACCGGTCGTCCAAGGGCGTATCAACGTGCCGGGCAGGGGCCTGACGGCGCTGATGACCTTCAAGCGCAATACCGACCCGTCGCTGCCGGCCAGCCACCTGGTCGAGATCGTCTTCGCCGTGCCGCCGGATTTCGAAGGCGGTGCAATCGAAAGCGTGCAGCGCATCGCCATGAAGGCGAGCGAGCAGGATCGCGGCAATGCATTGATCGCGGTGCCTGCCAAGATCACCGACGACTTCCACATGATCGCACTCAACGATTTCCCGGATGCACGGGCGACCAATCTGGAACTCCTGCGCAGCCGCAACTGGATCGACATCCCGATCGCCTATCGCAACGGCCGCCGCGCGCTCCTGACCCTCCAGAAGGGCCCGAACGGCGAACGCGCCTTTAACGAGGCGATCCGCGAATGGGGCACGCTTGGGGCGACCGCCAGCGGGCAGTGACAGATATTGTTCAGAAGGCTGTCAGAACCGGCGGTGGAGACATCGCCGGTTTTTTATGGCTGTCGCGATTTCAGTTGGTCCCTGCGAGCGATGCCGCCGGGAGCCCCGATCCCAGGAAGATTGGTTTTCCAGTAATTTTGTATCGCCTAGAGAAGCGTGTGACCTGCGGCCTGCAGCAGCTCACGGGCCTTCGGTTCGTCGGCCGTCTTGATCAGCAGGTGGTCGCCGTCGAAGGTGGAGACGACGAAGATACCGATACCGTTCTCCGACAGCGGTTGGATTACCGAGAGCACGATGCCGGTTTCTCCGAACGCGAAAGGCCCCTGGAACTTGTAGCAGGTCCAGCCGCCGTCCTGTTTGATGCCGGAAGGAACGCGCTCATTGCGGCAGACGATAGAGAGTTCATCCTCGCTGCGGCTGATGCTGACGAAACCTTCGCCATCCGCCCATGCGGGAATGCGGTCGGTAGGTTCAAGCCGAGCGATGGCATAGCTGCCGGCAAGTTCTCTGAGTGTGATGCGCGGTGCCATCCCGGCTTCTCCATTTCCTGTCTACGGGTGCCGGATAAAAGAAAAGGGGCCGCCGAAGCAGCCCCTATTTTATCGTCAGCGTCGAGCCGGATCAGGCGTCGACGACACGCAGAGCGTTCGCCTGGGCGAGCGCTTCCTTCTGAACCGCTTCCTGCACCTTTTCGAAGGCGCGGACTTCGATCTGGCGGACGCGTTCGCGGCTGATGTCGAACTCGGCCGACAATTCCTCGAGCGTTACCGGATCGTCGGAAAGACGACGGGCCTCGAAGATGCGGCGTTCGCGGTCGTTCAGAACACTCAGGGCCTTGGCCAGCATGCGGCGGCGTGTATCGAGCTCGTCCTGCTCGATCAGCACGGCTTCCTGGCTTTCGTGGTCGTCGACCAGCCAATCCTGCCACTGGCCGGATTCGCCTTCGGTGGCGCGGATCGGCGCGTTCAGCGAAGCGTCGCCCGACAGGCGGCGGTTCATGGAAACCACTTCCTCCTCGGAGACGTTCAGCTTGGTGGCGATTTCGGCCACCTGGTCGGGCTTCAGATCACCTTCGTCGATCGCCTGGATCTTACCCTTCAACCGGCGCAGGTTGAAGAACAGGCGTTTCTGGTTGGCGGTGGTGCCCATCTTCACGAGCGACCAGGACCGCAGGATATATTCCTGGATCGAGGCCTTGATCCACCACATGGCATAGGTGGCCAGGCGGAAGCCGCGTTCCGGATCGAACTTCTTGACGGCCTGCATCAGGCCGACATTGCCTTCGGACACGACTTCGCCGATCGGCAGGCCATAACCGCGATAACCCATGGCGATCTTTGCCACGAGACGCAGGTGGCTAGTGACCAGTTTGTGGGCCGCATCCCGGTCGGCATGTTCGGCATACCGTTTCGCCAGCATGTATTCCTGCTGCGGTTCCAGCATGGGAAACTTGCGGATTTCATCGAGATAACGGTTGAGGCCGGCTTCGCCGGCAGTAATGGAAGGCAGAGTATTGCGGGCCATAAAGCACCCCTTTCCGATCTATGTATCGGCTCCCTTTTTGATCTAGCTGTGCATGCTGAAGGCGAGCCAAGCGGCGCGGATCATTCTCGACCCCGCACCGATCCAGGTGACAGATAAGTACGGCAGAACAGTGATTCAAGTCATCACAGATGCGTTATATCATTACAACTTGGTAATATACAGCACGTTGGTTTGACTCACTGGAAAGCGGGGCGATCATGATCGGCGCGGGTCTGTGCGTGTGTCTTAGCCGCCTATCTCTGCTGACTCAGAGGCATTTGCGTTCCACGCCATGCGCGTTGCTGCGGCGGTAGCGGCTGACATCGCCATAGGCCTGGCTACGTGAAACGCCGATATCCTTCAACTGGTCGTCGTTCAACTCGAGCAGTGCCAGCCGGTTCCGGTGCTGGCGGAGTTTTCTGGCTATGGCGGCGACCAGGCGGTGCAAGGGCGAGGGTTCGACGGCTGTTTCAACGTCGGTTGTGGAGGCCTGATGTTCCGCGATGGGCGGCAGTTCCAAGACAAGGTGGTAGCGTTCCGATGCGCGGTCAAAGACCGCCCGGTTCTCGTTCTTCATGATCTTTCTCCTGATGGGATGCCGGCCTGTCCGCGGCCGGCGTTCAGGAGGCGGGCGGCTGCCGCCCGCCTCCTTGTCGGTTGTTTACTTGCCGGCTGCCCTTATTTGCTGGCTGCCTGGGCCGTGCGGGTCGCGACTTCCGCTTCCCGCAATGCTTCGGCGCATTCCTCGCAGCAGACTTCGACCGTCTTGCCGCCGACCTTCACCGCGATCCGGGTCGAATCGAGTTCGCAGTCGCAGGCGGCGCAGGTGTTCTCTTTCATGGTGGCATCTCCCGATGATGACGTTACGGGAAGAAGAAAAGCATTTTGGCGGGGGCTTCCGCTGTCAAAATCTTTAGCGACTTTTGCGCTCTGCTATCTCAAGCCCGCAAAGCGCTGGAACTCCGCCGGCGTGCGGCCATAGGCCTGACGGAAGGCGGAAGAGAAGTGGCTGTGGCTGGAAAAGCCGAGTTCCAGCCCGAGCTCGGTCAGGTCGTCATAGGTGCCGAGCAGGTCGAGCGCCCGGGCCAGCCGCAGGCGAAGCTGGTAGCGGTAGAGCGGCGTGCCCTCCACCTGCTGGAAGACCTGGGTCAGATAGACCGGCGAGACGCCGGCCTCCCGGGCGATCTCGGCGAGGGTCCAGCGGCGTGCAAGATCGGAGGAGAGGGCGAGCTTGGCGCGGTCTACCAGCTTCTGTCGCCCCGCACTGGCGGTCGCGGCGCGGGCGGTCCTGACCCCGACGGAGCGGCGCACCAGCGTCATGGCCAGCGTCTCGGCCTCCAATATCTCGGCGGCGCCGCGCATCAAACTGTGGCGCAGAAGCGCCACCAGCGCCTGGGCGCGCTCGTCGATCCTCAGCCGCTGCTTGTCGAAGACGAAGCGTGATCCCTTGGGATTGCGGTGCTCGGCCGGGACCAGTTCCTCCAGCATCGCTTCGGGCACGTCCATGCTCAGGCAGGAATCGCCGCCTTCGACCGGGTGGCTGATCCGGTAAGCCTCCTCGCAGTTGAAGAACAGCACCTGGTTGGCTTCCGCCACCGTGTCGTCACTGCCGACATGGCGCATGAAGACGCCGCGATAAGGGAAGACGAGGCTGGTCGCATGCGAGCATTCCTCGCCGCTCCGGTGCCGACATTCGCCGCTGCACACGACGTCGCGGACCTTGATCAGGTCCGTGTCGAGGAGTTTTGTGACAGCGAGCTGGCTCATGGAGGACCTTGGGATGCCTCAGTGGTGTCGTGGAGTTATATACTCTCCAACGCTACCTCAGGCCACCCGTTTCATGCCTTCAGCGCTTCGATCAGCTCTGCCATGTCGTCGGGCATCGGCGCTTCGAATTCCATCACCTCGCCGGTGCGGGGATGTTCGAAGGCGAGCAGGAAGGCGTGCAGCGCCTGGCGCGGAAAGCGGTTGACGACACCCTTGGCGAAATCCGGCAGCAGGTTCGCCTTGGTCTTGAAGCCGGCGGAATAATCCTGGTCGCCGATCAGCGGGTGGCCGATATGGGCCATGTGCACGCGGATCTGGTGGGTACGCCCGGTTTCCAGCCGGCATTCGATCAGCGCGGCAAGTGCCGTCGCGTCCGGCTTCTCGTGGAACCGCTCGATCACCTGGTAATGGGTGATGGCCTCGCGGGCATCGCTGCTGTCTTCCTTCTGCACGGCGCGCTTGGTGCGGTCGCCGGCGCGGCCGAGCGGCGCGTCGATCGTGCCTTTCAGCCCACGCGGACGACCCCAGACGACCGCCTGATAGGCGCGCTCCAGCGGCCCGGAGCGGCCGTGGTCGGCGAACTGGTCGGCGAGGTGGCGGTGGGCGATGTCGTTCTTGGCGGCGACCATGACGCCGCTGGTATCCTTGTCGAGCCGGTGAACGATGCCGGGGCGCTTGACGCCGCCGATGCCGGAAAGGCTGGCGCCGCAATGATAGATCAGCGCGTTGACCAGCGTGCCGGTCCAGTTGCCGGCGCCCGGATGGACGACGAGGCCGGCGGGCTTGGCGATGACGATCAGGTCGTCGTCCTCGTAGAGTACTTCGAGCGGGATATCCTCGCCCTTCGGCTCCGGATCCTCGGGCTCCGGAAGATCGATCTCGACCTTATCGCCGGCATTGATCTTCTTCTTCGGCTCGGTGACGGGCTTGCCGTTGAGGCTGACGGCGCCCTGTTCGATCAGCGCCTTGATGCGGTTTCGCGAAAACTCGCCTTCGAGCACCGAGGTCAACCAGGCGTCCAGCCGTCCTTCAGCCTCGTCGGAGGCGGTGAGGACTTTCCTTGGACGCTCGGCTTCTTTAAAGGGATCGTTCATTCAATCATTCCGATAACATTCGACCAGAACAAGGACGTCCCCCTCATGCCCCAACCCGAAATCGAGGAACAGGAAGAGCCGCTTGATCCGGCAATGGAGAGAATCCGCCGGAAAATGGTGCTTCTGATACTCGTTTCGGGCGGGATCTTGTTCGTCTGCTTTATGGCGGTCCTTGGCGCCATTGTCTACAAGGTCTCGCAGCGGCCTGCCACGGCCGCGACGATCGCCTCGACGGGCGGGTTCTCGGTGCCGGCAGGCCAGCCGCTTGCGGCCACCGCCGAGCTGCCCGCCGGCTTCGTCGTGCAGGGCGTATCGCTCTCCGGCAGCCAGATCCTGTTCTACGGCCTGCTGACCGGCGACCAGAAGGTCCTGATCTACGATATTGCCGCCGGCCGCATCGTCGCCGATGTGACGGTTGCGATACCGCAATAATGGCGCCGATCCGTATCCAGGACGCGGACGATCCGCGGATCGCCGAGTTCCGGTCGATCCGCGAGCGGGACCTCACCGGGCGGGAAGGGCGGTTCATCGCGGAAGGAACCGTGGTGCTCAGGATGCTCGCCAGCGCGCATGGTTCGGGCGGCGATTTTCTGACCGAGAAGATCCTGCTGCTCGAAAATCGGGTTGCGGGGCTTTCCGAGATCCTTGCGGGTTTTCCGGCGGATATTCCGGTCTACGTGGCCTCGGCCGCGGTACTGGATCAGATCGCCGGTTTCCACCTGCATCGGGGTGTGCTGGCACTAGGACGCCGCCGACAGGAGAGGACAGCCGCCGAGCTGATTGCCATGTTGCCCGAGAAGGCGCTGGTGGTCGCGGCTTTCGGCATTTCCAATCACGATAATATCGGTTCCATCTTCCGCAATGCCGCGGCCTTCGGCGCCGATGCGGTGCTGCTCGACCAGGGCTGTTGCGATCCGCTCTACCGCAAGTCGCTGCGCGTCTCCGTTGGGGCGGTGCTGTCGGTGCCTTATGCGCGGCACGGCACGATGTCCGACATCCTGGCTGTGCTGATGGAGAACGGTTTTGCCGTTTGGGGGCTTTCGCCAACGGGTTCCGTGGAAATTCGCGATGTGCCGCCATCCGGCCGCATGGTGCTGATCACCGGCACGGAAGGCGAGGGACTGCCCGCACAGGTCCTCAGCCGCATCCGATCGGCGCGGATCGCCCAGGCGCCGGGCCTCGACAGCCTCAATGCCGCGACGGCGACCGGCATCGCGCTCTACGAGATCGCCATGGCCCAAGGTCGCCTATCTCAGGGCAGGTTATAGGGGTCTCAGGTGTTCGCGTCCTGACCGGCTGCGAGCGTCTTCTTCGACTTCGCGGCGAGGCTTTCCCGGTTGCTGTTTGCGGACTTGCCGGACAGGATCTTGTGGATCGGTGAACCCGAACCTTCGGAGGCGGCCGTCATCGCCACCATGCTGGCAGCTATCGAGGCGAGCTCCTGGCGAATCGCGTCGTCACTGCCGCTGCCCTTCTGCAGGCGTTCGGAGAGCGCCGCTGCCCGGTTGCGGGCATCATCAGCCATTCTGGCCACCACGGGGTCGATGTCCGGCTGTCCGGAAACTCGAGCCTGTCTGGGAGGCGGAGCGTGCGGAATTTCGCGCAGGTTGATGTCCTCCGGAGTGATCTTCTTCTTCGGCGTCGCTTTGACCACCGGGCGGAGAGCCGCCGAATCGCGAAGGGCGCGACTGGAATCCCGCGCTTCGGCACTGGCGCCTTTCAGCTTGTCCCGCAGGCGGGCGATCTCGGCAAGCCGGCGTTCCAGCGCCGTCTCCCTGTCCGCGCGGTCGGCGATTTCCTTGGCAAGCTTGTCCTCGAGCCGCTGGACGCGATGCTCTTCCTGGGCGAGCCGTGCCTCGGCGTCCTTGGCGCGAGCGGTCTGCTGCCGGACGTCGTTGCGCAGCGTATCGCGCTCGTCGCGCAAGGCGGTGACCCGGGATTTCAGGTTTTCGACCTCGGTGTCGCGGGTGGAAAGATCGATCCGGAAATTGTCGGCCTCGGAGATCATCAGAAGCTGGCGTTGCTGCAGCTTCTCGATCTCCAGATCCTTGGCGGCGACCGTTTCCTCGGCGGTTTCGAGCGCCGCCTTCAACTGCTGGATATAGCTGTCTTCCTGACGCAGGCGCGAACGGGCGTCGGCAGCCTCGACATCCATGGTGTCGATCTGGGCGCGCAGGTCGGTGATCTCGGATAGCAACTGCGTGGCTTCTTCGGCCAGCCTGTCGCTCTTGATCTGTAGCGCGACCGCCCTGTCCCTTTCCTGGACGAGTTCCTGCTTGGTGCGGGCATTCTCGGCCGCATAGACGGCGCGGGCCATGTCCCGCTGAGCGCGGACCTCCTGCGGGCTGATCGGCAGCGTCGCCTTGATGCGGTTTTCGGTGTAGCGGACGATGCGATTATGGACTGCCGGTGCAATCAGCATCACCGCAAGTGCGGCGCTCAGGAAACCCAAGCCGAACAGAAGAGCAAACTGGATCACGATGAGGCCGTTTCGCGGTCTGGATGGGAATGCGCAGGCTGTTTAAGCATGGTCAGATTCAACCGGCAAGCGCCCTTCAGGCAGAAGGCCGGATTACCGGCCGCTGTGGCGCAAAACATGAATTCCTCTCCGTTGTCCGCAGTGGACAATGGCGAATTTCAGAAAGGGTTCCAGGTCGGCGACTGGGTGAGCTTCAGATAACCGACATTGATGCCGAGGCGAGCACCGAGGCCGGTGCGAATCGGCACGAGAATCATATTGTTGTTGCGCAGCACCGTCATGCCGACGCCGGCGACCACGAAGGCGGAGCCCGACACGCCGCCGAAGCGGGCATAAAGACTGTTCACCGAGGGCAGGTCGTAGACCAGCATCATCGCGCGGGTGCCTTGGCCGCCGTAGTCGATTCCGAGCGAGGGACCCTGCCAGAAGACCGGATGCCGACCAGCGTTCTTCGTATAAAGCTCGCCCTCGCCATAGGTCAGGCCGGCGATGAACGCGCCCGAGCCTTCCTGGCCAAGGATATAGCCGTTCGGCAGGCCATATTGCGAAAAGGCGTTCTCCACGACCTTGGCAAGGCCACCGCTGGTGGAGCCGAAGAAGCCGTGGCCGGCATCGACGATTTCCTGGGCGGAATATTGGTTGGAGCCCTGCTGGGCGGATGCCGGGCCTGCGAAGACCGCCACGGCTGCGATCACGGCAAACACCGTCGCTGTGAAACGAGCGAGGGCGGAAGGGTTGTGGATGCGCATTGTCAGATCCATGATTGTATCATCCAGGGGCACGCCTTTTGCGTCATGCTTAAGGCTCGGCCATTTTGGGGCCATGATCTTAACAATCGGTTTACCAAATATGGTGTCATTATGGCCAGGAACATTGCTCCATCCCCGCGCAACCTTCAGATGGCAAGGCGAATACGGGGGGGAACATTCCCAAACAGGAGACCTACATGCCGAAGAATCCGAATCTTACCCTTGCCGGGCCAGATCTCGCGGCACTTCTGTGCAGCCGTGTCTGCCATGACGTGATCTCCCCGGTCGGCGCGATCAACAACGGCCTCGAACTCCTCGATGAAGGTGCTGCCGACAGCGACGCGATGGATCTCATCCGCACTTCGGCGCTCAACGCTTCGGTGCGCCTCAAGTTCGCGCGGCTCGCCTTCGGTGCTTCCGGCTCGGTCGGCGCCTCGATCGATACGGGCGAGGCCGAGAAGGCCGCCAGGGATTTCGCCATCGCCGAAAAGAAGACCGAGGTCACCTGGAACGGTCCGCGGGCGATCATCGCCAAGAATCGCGTCAAACTGCTCCTCAACCTCTTCCTGGTCGCCTATGCAGGCATTCCCCGCGGCGGCTCGATCGACGTGACGCTGGAAAATCCGGAATACGATGCGAAATTCATCCTCACCATCAAGGGACGGATGATGCGCGTGCCGGCCAAGTTCGTCGAGATCGCCAGCGGTACGCTCGAAGAGCCGATCGATGCCCATTCGATCCAGCCCTATTACACGGTGCTGCTCGCCGAAGAGTCCGGCATGGAACTGAGCCACGTGGTTTCTGAAGACAAGATCGTCTTCATCGCCGAAGCCGTGGCTGCTTGAAACGATCTGTGGTTGTTTGGCGCCCGAGGGTAACCATTCATTAGCGCCATCCCCCTAAAGATAGATGCTCGGAACCAGAGCGGGTTCAGCGTCAGGGGGATACGATGCAGCGTTTAATGATTGCCGACGGATCGGACATCGTACGCACGGTCGGCAAGCGAATCCTGTCCGAACTGGGCTTCCTCGTGGTCGAGGCAGCCACCGCGCGCGAGGCGGCGACGCGCTGCAATGCCGAGCTTCCCAATTTCCTGATCGTCGATGCAGCGCTTGAAGGCGCGCTTGAACTCATCGGCACCATCCGGGCGATGCCGAACGGCAAGAGTATCCGCATCTTCTATTGCGTCATCGAGGCGGACCTGAAGAAGATGATGGCCGGCAAGCGCGCCGGTGCGGACGATTTTCTGCTGAAGCCCTTTGATCGCAAAATCCTGACGTCGGTCTTCTCGGCCCTGGCGCAGGCCGCCTGATTCTCAAGCTGCAACATCCGCTCGACAAGTGGTGGCCCGCCCCGCGGCCGCTTTTCCGTTTCCGTCACGTTTCGTTTTGGGTCCGCAGGCGGCTCAAAACAAAACGTCCGCCGGGTAGACCAGGCGGACGTTTCGAAAGGGGATTTTCAGGCAGCTCAGGCGGTTTCGGCGTATTCCGCCTCCGGTTCGCGCAGCACGTAGCCGCGGCCCCAGACGGTTTCGATATAGTTTGCGCCGCCGGCGGCGTTGGCGAGCTTCTTGCGCAGCTTGCAGATGAAGACGTCGATGATCTTCAGTTCCGGCTCGTCCATGCCACCGTAGAGGTGGTTGAGGAACATTTCTTTGGTGAGCGTGGTACCCTTGCGGAGCGAGAGGAGCTCCAGCATCTGGTATTCCTTGCCCGTCAGGTGAACGCGCTGGCCGCCGACTTCGACAGTTTTGGCGTCGAGATTGACGATCAGTTCGCCGGTAACGATGATCGACTGTGCGTGACCCTTGGAACGGCGGACGATCGCATGGATGCGAGCGACCAGTTCATCCTTGTGGAAGGGCTTGGTCATGTAGTCGTCGGCGCCGAAGCCGAGACCACGGACCTTGTCTTCGATGCCGGCCATGCCGGACAGGATGAGGATCGGTGTTTTGACCTTCGAAAGCCTCAACGTGCGAAGCACTTCGTAGCCCGACATGTCGGGCAGGTTGAGGTCGAGGAGAATGATATCATAGTCGTAGAGCTTGCCGAGGTCGACGCCTTCCTCTCCGAGGTCGGTCGTGTAGACGTTGAAGCTCTCCGATTTCAGCATTAGCTCGATGCTCTGGGCAGTCGCGCTGTCATCTTCGATGAGTAGAACCCGCATATTTTTCCCCTTTACCGCCGCGTAAGGTATCTTTGCCCCCTTACTCGATACGGATCCAGACTGAGCCTGATTTGGAAGCTGCCACTAAATGGTTAACAAATTATGATTCAACCTGGCAAGGTTCATGATTTCGTTAAGCAAGATTAGTAGCAACCTGTTTTCCCTTCAAGTTTGGCCATCACCAGGATTGAATCCGCGGATGAGGAAATTCCGCTAAGTGATTCATTCGACTCATACATTGTCGCGGCCAATTTAGGCCCTGGCATTTACCGACCCTTAAACGATCCGGTTTATCATTAATGATGCCCGTAAACGAAAGGTTAACGCGACGCTTAATTTATTAACGCCGCGAGAATTTTTTGATCCGGAGTGTACCAATCCGGATACACGGGCCTGGGTCTCGCTATCCACGGAGTATTGCGTATGAAGTCGCGTGACAGCATGGTTCGCCTGAAAAGCTTTCAGGTCACCGAAAAACGCCGTCAACTGCAGCAATTGCAGATGATGATGGCTGAATTCGAGAGAATGTCTAAAGAACTCGAGCATCAGATCACTCTGGAAGAGAAGAAATCCGGGATCACCGACCGGAATCACTTCGCTTATCCGACATTCGCGAAGGCCGCCCGCCAGCGCGCGGACAATCTTCAGGTCTCGATTCGCGAACTGAAGGTCCAGGAGGAGAGCGCAGAACTGGCGCTCGAGGAAGCGGAAGCCGAATTTGCCAAGGCTTCGGCGCTCGAAGAGCGCGATGGCGGAATGCGCGCCCGGGCTTAACACCGTCGGGCGGCATCAACGACGGAAATGTCATAGTCTGGGGCGGTGCCGCGGTGCCGAGCCCCGTTTCCGTTTTTTTGGTCTTCGTTGGCGTTTGTGATTCGGGCCCGCCCCTTAACGAAGAATGTCCTGCCAGTCCGGGTGGCGTTCCACCTGAGCCTTGAAGAACGGGCAGAGCGGAATGATCTTCCAGCCGCCCTTGCGGGCTTCTTCGACCGCGTGCAATGCCAGCGCCTGGCCCACCCCTTTGCCGCGAAGCTCGTCGGGAACCCCGGTATGATCGACGATGATCAGTTCCGGCGATGCGCGCGAAAAGGTCATTTCGGCATAATGACCCTCGACCTCGGCCACATAACGGCCGCCCGACCGGTTCTCTTCCAGAGTAATATTCATGATTGTCCCGCTTTCGTCCGTTTGGCGATGGTGTAATACGGAGAAGGCCGAAGGGAAATAGCCTGGGTTGCCGCCCAAGGGTGACACATCGTCAACGGAGAAAGCGATGAACTTGCTGCGGTCGCTTCTTCTTGCGCTGGCCGCGATTTTTCTGGCTCTCGGTCTCTTTTTGCCGATCATCCGTTTCGAGCGGCTCTATTTTTTCAGCGAGACGCCGTCTCTGGTGGAACTCGTCGCGGTGCTTTTCCGGGAGGGAGACCTGGCGCTATCGCTGGTGGTCGGCCTGTTTTCGATCGTTTTTCCGATCGTCAAGCTGGCAGGGCTGACGGTTCAGCTCTCCGGACGGGCGGCGGCGGCAGGATTTTTCCGCCGCGCGATGCCGCATCTTTCGAAATGGTCGATGATGGACGTGATGCTGGTGGCAATCGTCGTCTTCGCCGCGAAGAGCAGCGGCCTGGCTGTTGCGGTCTCGCAGCCGGGCCTCTGGTTCTACGCCGCCTCGGCCATTATCGCCGGGGTGCTGCCGTCGCTCTCCCGGATCGGATCCGGGCAGAATTGAGCCGTTTTCCAGAAACCGAAAGGTGCCGTTGCGTTCTTGGCAGCGGCACCTTTTGTTTTCCGGTGCGGACTTGGCGCCCGCGAATTCGGCGTCAGTGACGATATTGCTGGATGCGCGTGGTGCGCAGACCTGCCAGGCCATGATCGTTGATGGAGGACTGCCAGGAGAGGAATTCCTCGACGGTTAGCGTATAACGCTCGCAGGCTTCTTCCAAGCTCAACAGGCCGCCGCGAACCGCGGCTACCACCTCTGCCTTTCGCCGGATGACCCAGCGGCGCGTATTGGCCGGCGGCAGGTCGGCGATCGTCAAGGGGCTGCCATCGGGGCCGATGACATATTTTACTCGGGGACGTATCAATTCGGTCATTGAACTCTCTACACAACGCAAGACCACGTCGGTGAGCCTAGCCGCCCAGTTTTAACATTTGACTAAACAGGCCGCAGCATTTGTTCCAACTATGGCAACAATCGCGCCGCGTGTCCCCGGGCAGGACGAAAAAGGGCCATTTGCAAAGTAAAAGCGGTGTCCGGCGATTGGACGACCGCTTGAAAGCAGCCGATCAGAAGCCTTTGCCGCCACGGAATTCCGCAAGCAGCGTGCCGAGCATGATACGCAGATCGAGCAAAATGGAGAAATTATCGATGTAATGGAGGTCGCATGCGATACGGGCGCGCGCCTTGCCAGGGCGATCCGTCGGTCCGCGAAGACCGCGCATCTGTGCCAGGCCGGTCATGCCCGGCCGCATCGAATGGCGGCGATGATAATCCGAAACCAGGCTCTCGTAGGGGATGCCGGCGGCTAGCATGTCGATCACGTGGCAGCGCGGGCCGACCAGCGACATGTCGCCTTTCAGAACGTTCAGGAACTGCGGCAGTTCGTCGACATTGGCCTTGCGGATGAGGGCGCCGACGCGGGTGATGCGCGGATCGTCCTTGACTGTCTGGGCTATCCCCCTCGCATCGCCGAGATTGGTGCGCATCGAACGGAACTTGTAGACCCGGAACCTGCGACCGTCCTTGCCCCAGCGCATCTGGGTGAAGAGCGCGGGCCCGTCGCTGTCGATGCGGATCGCCAGCGCGACGAGCAGCATCAGAGGCAGGAGCAGGATCAGCGCGGAAAGCGAGACGCCGATGTCGATCGCCCGTTTTGCCGCGAGCTGCGTTCGAAGGCTGCCGCTGGATTTACGCGGTAAACCCGAATGCCGGATGAGGATTGGCGGCAGCTCGATGCGCCGCCAGCCGCCCGACCCGTCGGTGGTGTCGTCATGCAGATCAGGAACACTCAAAACCAGCCACCCCACCCAACGCCCGACGCCCTGAGGGCGGCGGCAACTCTTGATAGAATACCTCCAGTCCGGAGTCATCAACCAAGTTAACCGTCTGTTAAGGATGAATAGAATTTTAGAGATTGCTGTTATTGCAGCATCGCCAAAGATAACTCTGTTTTTCCGGCGCCCAATTCCAGTTGTGCCGTTCCTGCATGCCCGAGCGTCACGTAATCTCCCGCGGAAAAGGAAAAAATTCCCGTTGCGGACTGCATTTGTGCTCCACCGGCAGCGCCATTCATCAGAATAAGTGTCTGCGTTGCATTGAGCATCAGGCTGGTCGCGTGCCCGGAGGACGAGAGCACCGCGAGATTGAGGGCGACGAGATAAACGCCGTCGGCCGGCACCACGACCCGGTTGCCGCCGCCACCGACCGCCGCGCCCAGCGAAAAGCCGCCGTGATCGAGGGCAAGCGTGGTGAAGCCGCTCTGCTGGCCAGCGGTCGGGGTGAAACTCGTGCCGGTGCGGTAAGCGCGGGCGGCCGGCTGGTTCGGTAGCGAGAGACGGCCGGTGGGCGAGATCGACAGCCCGGTCTTCCATGTCGTCCCGTCGCTGACCTTGACGGAGAACTCGGTGTTGCCGGCCAAACCCATTTCCGCATGACCCGTCCAGTTCGACTGGAAGAGCAGCGAGGCCGTGTCGGTAGGCGCGGCCTTGTTGACCTTGATCTGGTGGCCGTTGCCGGCGTGGTTGAACAGGCTTGCCGGTGAGGCGAGCGTGAGCCGGTTGGTGCTGTCGGGCGTCGCATTGATGCCGAGTTCGTCGAGGCGGCCGGTGGCGGGCAGGGGAATGTCCTGCCAGAGCGCGCCCGAGAACACCTTGAGCTTTTCGGAAGCGGCGAACCAGGCGCGCCAGCCGATGCGCGGGATCAGAAATGCCCAATAGCCGTCCTGCCAGGAAGCGACACGTCCCGTTTTGCCGGCCCAGGCGCCGGTCGGCGCGGTCGCCACCAGATAACAGGCGCCTTCTTCGGGTGCCCCTGGCGGATTTGCGAGTTCCGCCAGGATGGTCAGATGCACCAGCGCGTCGAGCCGCAGCAGCGCCTCGTTGTGGGTCACGTGTTTCTGCGCCTGGGAAGGCAGGATGAAGGGCATGTTCAGATTTGCGGTCGTGTCGGCCATGGTTGTCTCCTTTCGGTCGACCGCGAGTCTAAGGCCGATGGCGCAGGCGGGGAGGCGGAGGCGATCAAGCCTTTGAAAAACCTCAACCGGCCCTTGGGAAACATGCCCGCTTCAACGCTGCGTGCCTTTGACGCAACGCCTGGGCGTTTCGTCGCATGCAGGCTTTTCGATGTCCTGATTGCGCTTGTCCTTTGTCTCGCATATGCGAATGTGAGCGCGGCGAGAGACAGGGAAAAGCATGCGTTATTCGGCCTACTCGATCTTCAAGGAAGCGCTGTCCGGCAACCGGATGTGGAAGCCCGCCTGGCGCGAACCGCAACCGAAGCCACATTACGACGTGATCATCGTCGGTGGCGGCGGGCATGGGCTGGCGACCGCCTACTACCTTGCCAAGGAATTCGGCATCACCAATGTCGCGGTGCTCGAAAAGGGTTACCTCGGGTCCGGCAATGTCGGGCGCAACACGACGATCATCCGCTCCAACTACCTGCTCGAAGGCAACAACCCGTTCTACGAATTTTCGCTGAAGCTGTGGGAAGGGCTGGAGCGGGATTTCAACTACAATGCCATGGTGTCCCAGCGCGGCATGCTCAACCTCTTCCATTCCGACGGCCAGCGGGACGCCTATGCCCGCAAGGGCAACGGCATGCGCATCCATGGCGTCGATGCCGAACTGCTCGACCGCGAGCAGGTGCGCCGGAAAGCGCCCTATCTCAATTTCGACCACGCCCGTTTCCCGATCATGGGCGCGCTCTACCAGAAGCGCGCCGGCACGGTGCGGCATGATGCGGTCGCCTGGGGTTACGGCCGCGGGGCGGACGCCCGCGGCGTCGACCTGATCCAGCATTGCGAGGTGACCGGCATCCGCCGCGAGAACGGACTTGTGGTGGGCGTCGAGACCAGCAGGGGCTTTATCGGCTGCAACAAGCTGGCGCTTGCGGCCGCCGGCAACACGACGACGGTCGGCCGGATGGCCGATCTCGAACTGCCGATCGAGACGCATGTCCTGCAGGCCTTCGTCTCGGAAGGGCTGAAACCGGTGGTCGACCATGTGATCACCTATGGCGCCGGCCATTTCTACATATCGCAGTCGGACAAGGGCGGGCTGGTGTTCGGCGCGGAGATCGACTTCTATTCGTCCTATGCGCAGCGCGGCAATCTGCAGACCGTCGAGCACACGATGGAGGAGGGGGTGTCGCTGATCCCCGGCCTGTCGCGCGCCAAGGTGCTGAGAAGCTGGGGCGGCGTCATGGACATGTCGATGGACGGATCGCCGATCATCGACCGCACGCCGGTCGACAATCTCTATCTCAACTGCGGCTGGTGTTACGGCGGCTTCAAGGCGACGCCGGCCTCCGGTTTCTGCTTCGCCCACCTGATCGCCAAAAACGAGACGCATCACGTCTCACGCTTCATGCGGCTCGACCGGTTCGAGCGCGGCTACACGATCGACGAAGCGGGCCGCGGCCCCCAGCCGAACCTCCACTGAGCAAGATCCCCCATGGCAAGCCTGATCACCTGTCCGCATTGCGGCACCAGACCCAAGGAAGAGTTTTCGATCCGCGGTGCCGCCGCGCCGAAACGCCCTGCGCCGATCGCCAAGGACGAGGCCTGGCATCGTTACGTTTATGTCCGCGACAATCCGAAAGGGCGAACCCTGGAATATTGGCATCATGTTGCCGGCTGTCGCCGTTTTCTGATGGTCGAGCGGGACAATCTCACGCATGAGGTTTTCGGCGTGACCGACGCTTCGACGGGGGCCGCCGAATGACCTCCTATCGTCTCGGGTCCGGCGGTGCGATCAATCGCGGCCAGTCGCTCAATTTCACCTTCGACGGCCGGACCTACAAGGGCTTCGAGGGCGATACGCTCGCCTCGGCGCTGCTGGCCAACGACCAGATGCTGATGGCTCGCAGCTTCAAGTATCACCGCCCGCGCGGGGTGGTCACGGCAGGCTCCGCGGAGCCGAATGCGCTGATGACGATCGGGTCCGGCGCGCGGGCCGAGCCGAACGCCCGGGCGACGGTGGTCGAGCTCTACAACGGTCTTGCCGCCGCAAGCCAGAACCGCTGGCCGTCGCTGAAACATGATTTTGGCGCGGTGAACGATCTGTTTTCACCGTTCCTCGGCGCCGGTTTCTACTACAAGACCTTCATGTGGCCCGGCGTGCTGTGGGAGAAGCTCTACGAACCGCTGATCCGCCGCGCCGCCGGTCTTGGCAAGGTGACGATGCAGGCGGATCCCGACCGTTACGAAAAATCCTGGGCGCATTGTGACCTGCTGGTGATCGGCGCAGGGCCGACAGGCCTGATGGCGGCGCTTGCGGCGGGTCGGGCGGGCGTGCGGGTCATCCTCTGCGACGAAGGGTTCAGGTTCGGCGGTTCGCTGCTGTCGGAAAGTGCAGCTGTCGGCGGCCAGCCGGCTGCGGTCTTCGCCGCTGAGATCGTCGAGGAACTGGCGTCGCTGCCGAATGTGACGCTGATGCCGCGCACCACCGTTTTCGGCTGGTATGACGATATGGTGTTCGGCGCCGTCGAGCGGGTGCAGAAACACGTGGCCTCGCCATCGCCGGACCTGCCGATGGAGCGGTTGTGGCGCATCGTTGCGAAACGGGCGATCCTTGCCACCGGTGCCGAGGAGCGGCCGCTCGTCTTCGGCGGCAACGACAAGCCGGGGGTGATGACGGCAGGGGCGGCGCGCACCTATCTCAATCGCTATGGCGTCGCCGTCGGCGGCAAGGTTGCGATCTTCACCAGTGGCGGCTCCGGGTACCGCACCGCGGCCGATCTCGTAGCGCAGGGCGTCGAGGTGACCGCGATCATCGATGCCAGGCCGCAATCGGCCGATCCGGTGTCGGAAAGCATTCGGGTCATCCGCAACGGCTCGGTCATCGCCACGAAGGGCCGGCACCGCATCGAGGGGCTGATCGCCGAACGCTCCGGCTTCGAGGAGGTGATCGGCTGCGATGCGCTCGCCATGTCCGGCGGATGGTCACCGATCGTGCACCTGATGTGCCAGCGCGGCGCCAAGCCCGTCTGGTCGGACGAGAAACAGGCGTTCCTGGCGCCCGACGTGGGCAGTGCCTTCATCGCCGCGGGTTCCGCTGCCGGCCACGCGTCGCTCGGCGACTGCCTGAAGGACGGTGCCGCCCAGGCGCATGCGGCGCTCGGCGCGCTGGGCCGGCTGGTCGGCTCGCTCGACATGCCTGAGGTCGAGGGGGAATACGATCCCTCCTTCGCGCCGCTCTGGTATGTGCCGGGTGCGAGGGACAAGGCTTTCGTCGATTTTCAGAACGACGTGCATGTCGGCGATCTCGGCCTCGCCCAGCGCGAGGGGTTTCGCCATATCGAACATACCAAGCGTTATACGACCGCCGGCATGGCGACCGACCAGGGCAAGCTCGGCAATGTCAACACGGCCGGCATCGTCGCCGGGATGCGTGGCGTTTCGCCAGCCGAGATCGGCACCACGACATTCCGGCCGTTCTACACGCCGGTCTCCTTCGGCGCTCTGGCCGGTACGGCTCGGGCCGAGCATGCGGCCCCGGTACGTACCTCGCCGCTGCATGGCTGGGCGAGAAAGAACGGCGCGACTTTCGTCGAATCCGGTCTCTGGTACCGCTCCGCCTGGTTCCCGCGAGAGGGCGAAAAGACCTGGCGGGAAAGCGTCGACCGCGAGGTCTTGAACGTTCGCGCCCATGCCGGGCTCTGCGACGTTTCCACGCTCGGCAAGATGGAGCTATTCGGGCCGGGCGCGGCGGAATTCCTCGATCGTATCTATTCCAATAGCTTTCTGAAGCTGCCGGTCGGAAGAGCACGTTACGGGCTGATGCTGCGCGAGGACGGCATCGTCTTCGACGACGGAACAGTGAGCCGGCTTTCCGAAAACCACTATGTCATGACCACGACGACGGCTTCTGCCGCGGAAGTGCTCGCGCATCTGGAATTCTCGGCACAGACCTTCTGGCCGGAGCTCGACGTGCGCTTCGTCTCCTCGACGGATCAGTGGGCGCAGATGTCGCTCGCCGGGCCGAAGGCGCGAATCATCATGAGCCGCGTCGTGCAGGACGATATTTCCGATGCTGCCTTTCCCTTCCTCGCTGCCAGGGAGGTGATGCTGCGCGACGGACTGAAGGCGCGGCTGTTCCGCATCTCCTTCTCGGGCGAACTCGCCTACGAGCTCGGGGTTCCGGCCGGTTACGGCGAGGCGGTCGCCGACGCGATCATGAATGCGGGCCGCGAGGAGGGGATCTGCGCCTATGGTGTCGAGGCCCTTAACGTGCTGCGCGTCGAGAAGGGACATGTCACCCACAGCGAGCTCGACGGCCGCACCACGGCGGACGATGTCGGGCTTGGCCGGATGATGGCGATGCAGAAGCCGGATTTCATCGGCAAGCGGCTGTCCACCCGATTCGGCCTGACGGCCGCCGACCGTCTGCAACTCGTCGGACTAAAGCCGGTTGAGGCCGACAAGGAGATCAAGGTTGGCGCGCACCTGCTCAAAGACGGCGCGAAACCGTCGATGGCGAACGACCAGGGTTTCGTCTCGTCGGCCTGTTTTTCACCAACTCTCGGGCATTTCATCGCGCTCGGCATGCTGAAATCCGGGCGCGAGCGGATCGGCGAGCGGGTCATGGTCTGGGACGGGTTGCGCGGCTCGGAAGTGCTTGGTGAAGTCTGCCCGCCGGTCTTCGTCGACCCCGAAAACCGCAAACTGCATCTCTGAGGGCTGCTGAATGTCCATCAATCTTCTCCACCGGCATGTCCTCGACGATCATATTTCCGGCTTCGAGACGGACCCCAATCCGAACCATCTCTCCATCATTCGCCGGCCAGTGATCTTCTCGATCCTCGCCCATGCCGGGCAGGAGGCCGCCGTCGCCGAGGCCCTGTGGAATGCCGAGGATGTCGCGCCGCGCTTCTGCAGCCCGTCCGAATGGCTTGCCGTATCGCGGACGGTCGGCGCCGAGACGGTCGCCGGCATGCTGTCCGGGATCGCCGGAGCGTCCGTCGTCGATCAGAGCGACGGTCGCGTGCTCATGGAAATCTCCGGTCCGAGCGTGCGAACGATTCTGGCCAAATGCGTGGCGATCGACCTGCATCCGGAGATCTTCGAGGAGGGCCATTCCGCCTTGATGCTGTGCTGCCACGCGGAGGCGAATGTGGCCCGCACCGGTGCCGATACGTTCGAGATCATCGTGCCGCGCTCGCTTGCCGGATCGGTTTTCGAGGAGTTGATGGAGATGGGCCGCGAACATGCGCTGACCCGCGGCTTTGCTGACTGACCGCTGCGCTTGCAGGTCGAGGGTTGGATCTGGATTTAACGTTAACCGCAGTACGATCTTTAATTTCGAAAACCGGGCGTCCTGACTAATTTTTCGTCAGAAGCTGCCGGTTTTGTGGAATTTCTGATCTTTGTGTTGCCAGATTGTTGAGAAGTGCCGCGATTTTGTCGATCTCTCGGCTTTTTGTCTTCACATTCCTTACGAAAACGTTATGGAATGCGCCAAAGAACGTAAGAACCCGCAAGGGGCAAATAAACGAGATGCGACCCTCCCGGGATCGCATCCAGGGGAAAATATATGGAGTATTTTATCCAGCAGCTCATCAACGGGCTGACTCTTGGATCCATCTATGGCCTTGTGGCAATCGGCTATACGATGGTTTACGGCATCATCGGCATGATCAACTTCGCCCATGGCGATATTTTCATGCTCGGCGGTTTTGCCGCTCTCATCGTCTTTCTGATCGCAACCTCCTTCTTCGCCGGTATTCCGGTGGCGTTGCTTCTGCTGTTGATGCTGCTTGTCGGCATGCTGATGACAGGGTTGTGGAACTGGACGATCGAGCGGGTCGCCTACCGGCCGTTGCGCGGTTCGTTCCGGCTTGCGCCGCTGATCACCGCGATCGGCATGTCGATCGTGCTATCCAACTTCATCCAGGTGACGCAGGGGCCGCGCAACAAGCCGATCCCGCCCATGGTGACCGACGTCTTCCATCTCGGTGCCATCACCGTCTCGCTGAAGCAGGTGCTCATCGTCGTCATCACGGCGGTGCTGCTGTTCGCCTTCTGGTACATCGTCAACAGGACGCCGCTCGGGCGCGCCCAGCGGGCAACCGAACAGGACCGCAAGATGGCGGCGCTGCTCGGCGTCGACGTTGACCGGACGATCTCGATCACCTTCATCATGGGTGCAGCGCTCGCGGCCGTCGCCGGTGCCATGTACCTGATGTATTACGGCGTCGCCTCGTTCAACGACGGCTTCATCCCGGGGGTCAAAGCGTTCACGGCGGCGGTTCTCGGCGGTATCGGTTCGCTGCCGGGCGCGGTTCTCGGAGGGCTGCTGATCGGTCTCATCGAGTCGCTGTGGTCGGCCTATTTCTCCATCGCCTACAAGGACGTCGCCACGTTTGCGATCCTCGCTTTCGTGCTGATCTTCAAGCCGACCGGCATTCTCGGCCGGCCGGAAGTGGAGAAGGTGTAACATGGCAGCTGCAACCGAAACCGGACATCCGAACGTGCTTGCCAAGGCGGTGCGGGAGGGGCTGTTTGCCGGCGTCATTTCCTTCTTCATGTTCCTGCTGTTCGTCGGCATCGAGACCTATCAGGACATCAACAACGCGCTGGTCTGGCGCACCCGCTGGGGCCTGCTGGCGATCTTCGTGGCTGTTGCGGCGATCGGCCGCTTCCTGACCGTCGGCTTCATCAAGCCACATATCGACCGGCGCAAGCTCGCCAAGGCCAAGAGCGGCGTTCTCGAGATCTCCGAGCAGAAGAACTTCTTCCACCGGCATTTCCTGAAGATCGCGCTGATCTTCCTGCTGGTCTATCCCTTCCTGTCGCTGCTGATCGTCGGCAAGCAGGGATCGCTGAAATATGTCGACAATTTCGGCATCCAGATCCTCATCTACGTGATGCTCGCCTGGGGCCTGAACATCGTGGTCGGCCTCGCCGGCCTTCTCGACCTCGGCTATGTCGCCTTTTATGCGGTCGGCGCCTATTCCTACGCGCTGCTGTCCTCCTATTTCGGCTTCTCCTTCTGGCTGCTTTTGCCGATGTCGGGCATTCTCGCAGCGCTCTGGGGCATCATCCTCGGTTTTCCTGTCCTGCGTCTGAGGGGCGACTATCTCGCCATCGTGACGCTTGCCTTCGGGGAGATCATCCGCCTCGTGCTGATCAACTGGACGGACGTGACCAAGGGAACTTTCGGGATCTCGGGCATTGCCAAGGCGTCGTTCTTCGGCATCTGGTCCTTCGATACCGGCACGGCCAACAACTTCGTCAAGGCATGGGGCCTGTCGGCGTCCTCGGTCTATTACAAGGTCTTCCTGTTTTACGTCATCCTGGCGCTCTGCATGCTGACCGCTTACGTCACCATCCGCCTGCGGCGCATGCCGATCGGCCGGGCCTGGGAAGCGTTGCGCGAGGACGAGATCGCCTGCCGTTCGCTCGGCATCAATACCGTCACCACCAAGCTGACCGCCTTTGCCACCGGGGCGATGTTCGGCGGCTTTGCCGGGGCGTTCTTTGCAACCCGCCAGGGTTTCGTGTCGCCGGAAAGCTTCGTCTTCCTGGAATCGGCCGTGATCCTGGCGATGGTCGTTCTCGGCGGCATGGGGTCGCTCACCGGCATCGCGCTTGCCGCGGTGGTGATGGTGGGCGGCACCGAAGTGCTGCGCGAAATGTCCTTCCTCAAGGCCGTGTTCGGACCGGACTTCACGCCTGAGCTCTACCGCATGCTGCTCTTCGGCCTGGCGATGATCATCGTCATGCTGTTCAAGCCGCGCGGCTTCGTCGGATCGCGGGAACCGACGGCCTTCCTCAAGGAGCGCAGGGCGGTCTCCGGAAGCTTTACCAAGGAGGGTCACGGCTGATGGCTCTCGGAACGACGACAATGACGAACGATACGATCCTCAAGGTCGAGCACCTGTCGATGAAGTTCGGCGGCCTGATGGCGATCAACGACCTGTCGCTGGAAGTACGGCGCGGCGAGATCACCGCCCTGATCGGCCCGAACGGCGCCGGCAAGACCACGGTGTTCAACTGCATCACCGGTTTCTACAAGCCGACCATGGGCATGCTCACCCTGCAGCGCAGGGACGGCAAGGAATACCTGCTGGAACGCCTTCGCGACTTCGAGATCCCCAAGGTGGCGGGCGTCGCCCGCACGTTCCAGAACATCCGGCTGTTCTCGGGCCTGACGGTTCTCGAAAACCTGCTGGTCGCACAACACAACGCGCTGATGAAGGCCTCGGGCTATACGATCCTCGGGCTCCTCGGCCTGCCGGCCTACAGCAAGGCGGTCGATGCCTCGATCGAGAAGGCGAAATACTGGCTCGACAAGGCCGATCTGACCGATCGCGCCGACGATCCCGCCGGCGACCTTCCTTACGGCGCCCAGCGGCGGCTCGAAATCGCCCGCGCGATGTGCACCAATCCGGAACTGCTGTGCCTCGATGAGCCGGCGGCCGGTCTTAACCCTCGCGAATCGGCGGCGCTGAACACGCTGCTGCATCAGATCCGCGATGAAGGCGTATCGATCCTTTTGATCGAGCACGACATGTCGGTGGTCATGCAGATTTCCGACCATGTCGTGGTGCTCGAATACGGCCAGAAGATTTCCGACGGCTCGCCGGACCATGTGAAGAACGACCCACGAGTGATCGCCGCGTATCTCGGCGTCGAGGATGACGAGGTGGAAGAGGTGATCGCGGTAGAACTCGAGGGAGGCAATCACTGATGGCGGCCGAAAACCTTCTGAAAGTCGAGGCTGTCGAGACTTATTACGGCAATATCCGTGCACTCGCAGGCGTCGATGTCGAAGTCAACAAAGGCGAGATCGTCAGCCTGATCGGTGCCAACGGTGCCGGCAAATCGACGCTGATGATGACCATCTGCGGTGCCCCGCAGGCCCGCGCCGGCTCGATCATCTTCGACGGCGAGGACATCACCAGGCTGCCGACGCACCTGATCGCGCGACGCCGCATCGCGCAGTCTCCCGAAGGCCGGCGCATCTTTCCGCGCATGACCGTCTACGAGAACCTGCAGATGGGCGCCGGCCTCGACAACCTCAAATATTTCAGCGAGGATGTCGAGAAGATCTTCACGCTCTTCCCGCGCCTCAAGGAACGCCAGGCGCAGCGCGGCGGCACGCTTTCGGGCGGCGAACAGCAGATGCTGTCGATCGGGCGCGCGCTGATGGCGCGGCCGAAGCTGCTTTTACTCGACGAGCCTTCGCTGGGCTTGGCGCCGCTGATCGTCAAGGGCATTTTCGAGGCGATCAAGAAGCTGAACCACGAAGAGGGGCTTACCGTCTTCCTGGTCGAGCAGAATGCGTTCGCGGCATTGAAACTCTCCGACCGTGGCTATGTGATGGTCAACGGCAAGGTGACGATGTCCGGTTCCGGAAAAGAGCTTCTCGCCAATCCGGAAGTGCGCGCCGCCTACCTTGAGGGTGGACGGCATTGAACGTAGTGGTTGTGCTTTTGGCAACCGGAGGAATTTAGGATGCAGGGACTGTTTTTCGAAAGCGACAGCGGCGTGCGCTACCTCTTGCGTTTCCTCGTGCTGATCATCGGTTTCTGGACTGCCTGGCGCTCGGGCAGGGCCGCCGCCGAGGGCTGGAACGGCTATCCGACGGTGGTGGTCTATACGCTTCTGCTCGGCGTGGCGATGCGCTTTCTGCACTATGCGCTGTTCCAGGGGCCATTCATCAGCCCGTTCTACTACATCCTCGACGTGGTCATCCTGCTGGTGTTTTCGAGCGCCGGATTCCGCATTCGGCGGACGCGCCAGATGGTGCAAAATTACTATTGGCTCTACGAGCCGACTTCGGCTTTTTCCTTCAAGAAGAAAGATTGACAGCCGCACTTTTCTGTCCTCAGATTGGCGCGGGTTGAAATCATAAGTAACCTAGAGTGGAACATTTCCGGCGCAGTGATGGTGGGTATTGCGCCCGGTTTCGAAAAATCAGCTCACCTAAAAAATTGGGAGTAACTCGATGAAGAAGTCTCTTCTTTCCGCGGTTGCGCTGACGGCCATGGTCGCCTTCAGCGGTAGCGCATGGGCCGACATCGTTATTGGCGTCGGCGGTCCGCTCACGGGTCCGAACGCCGCCTTCGGTGCACAGCTCCAGAAGGGTGCCGAACAGGCTGCAGCCGATATCAATGCCGCCGGCGGCATCAACGGCGAAAAGATCAAGATCGTCCTCGGCGACGACGTATCGGACCCCAAGCAGGGCATCTCGGTTGCCAACAAGTTTGCTTCCGACGGCGTCAAGTACGTGGTTGGCCACTTCAACTCCGGCGTCTCGATCCCGGCTTCCAAGGAAGTCTATGCCGAGAACGGCATGCTCGAAATTACCCCGGCTGCGACCAACCCGGTCTTCACCGAGCGCGGCCTGTGGAACGTCTTCCGTACCTGCGGTCGTGACGACCAGCAGGGCAGCGTTGCCGGCGCTTACCTCGCCGACAAGTTCAAGACCGCCAAGATCGCCATCATCGACGACAAGACGCCTTACGGCCAGGGCCTTGCCGAAGAAACGAAGAAGGCCATGAACGCCAAGGGCCTCAAGGAAGTCATCCGCGAAGGCGTCAACGTCGGCGACAAGGACTTCTCGGCCCTCATCTCCAAGATGAAGGAAGCCGGCGTCTCGATCATCTACTGGGGCGGTCTCCACACCGAAGCCGGCCTGATCATCCGCCAGGCCAAGGACCAGGGCCTCAAGGCTACGCTCGTTTCGGGTGACGGTATCGTCTCCAACGAACTGGCCTCGATCGCCGGCGACGCCGTCGCAGGCACGCTCAACACCTTCGGTCCCGACCCGACGCTGAACCCGGCCAACAAGGACCTGGTTGCCAAGTTCAAGGCTGCCGGCTTCAACCCGGAAGCCTACACGCTCTACTCCTATGCTGCCGTGCAGGTCATCGCTGCCGGCATCAAGGCAACCGGCAAGGCCGACGACGCCGAAGCCGTTGCCAAGACGCTGCATGAAAAGGGTCCGTTCAAGACCGTTCTCGGCGACATGGCCTTCGACGCCAAGGGCGACCCGAAGATCCCGGGCTATATCATGTACGAATGGAAGAAGGGCCCGGACGGCAAGTACAGCTACTTCCCGCAGATGTAATCCGTTCTCGGCAAAGTCGCATTTTTAAGGGGAGCCCGGTCGAAAGCCGGGCTTCTTTGCGTTTTGGGGAGGCCTTATTTCCGCGGGAGAATGCCGAAGTCTTCGAAAGCCCCGTTACATCTCGTGCAGGACATGCGCCGCCTTGACGGCCGCCGAGGCGCGGTTCTCGACGCCGAGCTTCACATAGATCTGTTCGAGATGCTTGTTCACCGTGCGTGAGGACAGGCCGAGAATATCGCCGATGTCGCGGTTCGACTTGCCCTTGGCGATCCACAGCAGCACTTCGGATTCGCGCTGGGTGAGCGGGAAATGCTGGCGCAGCACCTCGTCGTCCGGGCGTTTGTTTGCGGCCGTCAGACGGAAGAGATGTTCGTCGGCGCCGATCGCGCCGAGGAACGAGAACTGCAGGCTCGCCTGGCCATTCTGGACGAGGGCGAAGGCGGCATCGCGGGCAAAGCCGGGCTTGTCGCGCTCGGCCATCCAGGAGGAAATCCGGCGGGAGACGATGTCGAGCCCGTCGTCGCTGTTGGTCGCCGCATTGATCAGCCTTGTTGCCTGCGGCGTCGACCAGTGGAGTGCACCGTTTGCCTTGACGGCCAGCAGGTGGCGGCCGGCGGCATCGAGCGCTACGCGGGCGCTCTGGGCCGAACGGGCATTGGAGAGGTGCACGCGGATGCGGGCGCGCAGTTCGTCGATGTTGATCGGCTTGGTCAGGTAGTCGACGCCGCCGGAATCGAGCGCGTTGACGACGTGTTCTGTTTCGGTGAGGCCGGTCATGAAGATGACCGGCACCTGGGTGACCGCGCCGTTGGTCTTGAGCTTGCGGCAGGTCTCGAAACCGTCCATGCCGGGCATGACCGCATCGAGCAGGATGAGGTCGGGCGTGATGCGTTCGACGATGTTGAGGGCCGATTGGCCCGTGGTGGCGATCAGCACGGAGAAACCGGATTTTTCGAGCGCTTCGGTCAGGAAGCCCAGCGTTTCGGGGCTGTCGTCCACGAGAAGGACGATATCGCGCGGCAGAGCAGTTTCAGCCATCACTCGTCCTTTCTGCCTCAAGGCGGCTCAGGAATTTCATATAACCGGCAAGATCGAAGGCCTGCACGTAAGCTCCGAGTTCTTCCGTGAAGGGGCGGTGCTCCTCCTCCCTGGCGAGATCGGCAAGTTTTGCTTCGATACCGCGCACGT
Source organism: Neorhizobium tunisiense (assembly GCF_039631515.1). Lineage (NCBI taxonomy): Bacteria > Pseudomonadati > Pseudomonadota > Alphaproteobacteria > Hyphomicrobiales > Rhizobiaceae > Neorhizobium > Neorhizobium tunisiense. The sequence goes on from NZ_JBDIUU010000002.1 coordinate 629,601, forward strand.
AGCCGATTTCGCCGAGCCGCAAAAGGTCCTGGACATGGTTCGTCCCCGGACTTTTGATCGGTCTCTTCGGGCCGACCACGGCGGGAAGCAAGGTTTCGTTCTCGTAGACCCAGACGAGGCCGAGATGGGCGGCGAGCTTGTCCGCGAGGCTGCGGATGTCCACCGGCTTGGCGATCGCGTCGCTATGGCCTTCGTCGCCGGAATGCACCGCAATCCCGTCGCCGATATTGGCTGACAGCATGATGATCGGCGCCACCTGGCCGTTCTCGCGCAGCTTGGCCACGAGCTGCCATCCGCTCATGCCGGGCATGGAGATGTCGACCAGGAAGAGGTCCGGTTTGACGCCCTCGATCAGCGTCAGGCAGTCCGGGCCGCTGTTTGCGGTCAGCACGACGAAATCCATCGGCGAGAGCACTTCGCGCATCAGGTCGCGGTGATCCTCGTTGTCATCGACGACGACGATGGTGCGGCGCGGGCCGGTATAGGAGACGATCTTCTTTTCGGCGGCCGGTGCCGTGTTCGGCCGTTCGATGGCCGACAGCATCAGCCGCACCTTGAAGATCGAACCTTCGCCCTTGGTGCTGGCGACCGCGATCTCGCCGCCGAGCGTGTTGGTAAGCAGCTGGGTGATGGTGAGGCCGAGACCGAGGCCGGGCATGGGCCTGATGCTCTCCGCCTCGCCGCGCTGGAAGGGTTCGTAGATGCGGCCGAGATCCTTTTCGGCAATGCCCCGGCCGGTATCGGAAATGGTGAAGGTGGCAACCTGGCTGCGATAGGCGACATCGAATTTCACCGTGCCCTCGTCGGTGAACTTGATCGCGTTCGAGAGCAGGTTGACGAGGATCTGGCGCAGCCGCTTCTCGTCGGTGCGCACATATTGCGGCAACGCCCGGGCGCGCTCGTGCTCGAAGGTCAGGCCCTTGGCCTGCGCCTGCAGGCCGAACATCTCGACGATCTGGTCCAAAAAATCCTGGATGTTGATCTCGTTGGAATAGACCTGCAGCCGGCCGGCCTCGATCTTGGAAATGTCGAGCAGACCGTCGATCAGGCCCGACAGATGGTCGGCGGAGCGCTTGATGACCTTGATCGCCGACTGGCGCGGGGCGGGGATCGTCTCGTCGCGTTCGAGGATCTGGGCGTAGCCAAGCACGGCGTTGAGCGGCGTGCGCAGCTCGTGGGAGAGGCCGACGACGTAGCGGCTCTTGGCGCGGTTGGCGGCCTCGGCGGTTTCCTTGGCATCCTGCAATGCCGCGTCGGTCTTCTTGTGGGCGGCGATTTCCTTGAGCAGCAGGGTGTTCTGGCGAGAGGACTCCTCTTCCGCCACCACCCGGCTGTCATGGGCGAGCACGTAGAACCATGAAACGATGCCGGCGATGATGGCGAAGACGAAAAAAACGATCAGCACCGTGCCGTAGATCACCTCGGCATTGACGGGCGTCGCCCGGCTGACCTGATAGGCGATCATGCCGAGGATCGTGCCGATCACCGAGATCGACAGCACCGCGGTCGTCGCGTAGCGCCCGAGGCGCGTCGTCAGCCGGGTGATGACGCTCTCCGGCAGGAAGGAGCGGGCGACGGTGCCGACCTGGGTATTCAGCCGCGCATGCGGCTTGCACATGTCGTGGCAGCGGCTGTCGAGAGAGCAGCAGAGCGAGCAGATCGGTGCGGCATAGGCCGGGCACCAGGCCATGTCCTCATGCTCGAATGGGTGCTCGCAGATCGAGCAGGTGATCGAGCCGACGCTTTTCCAGCTCTGGCGCGGCTTTCGGGCCAGGTAGAACTTGCCCCCGGTGGCAAAGGCGAGCGCCGGCGAGATCAGGAAGGCGACCAGTGTCAGGTAGGTAGCGAGCGAGGCCATCAACGGGCCGAACAGGCCGAAATGGGCGGCGAGCGCGATCGCCGCCGATCCGAACATCGAGCCCAGGCCCACCGGATTGATATCGTAGAGATGGGCGCGCTTGAACTCGATGCCCTCAGGCGACAGGCCCAGCGGCTTGTTGATCATCAGATCGGCAGAGATCGTGCAGAGCCAGGACATGGCGATGATCGAGAAGATGCCGAGCGTCGCCTCGAGCAGTCTGTAGATGCCGAGCTCCATCAGGAGCAGCGCGATCACCACGTTGAACACCAGCCAGACGACGCGGCCGGGATGGCTGTGGGTGAGGCGCGAGAAAAAATTCGACCAGGCGAGCGAACCCGCATAGGCGTTCATCACGTTGATCTTCAGCTGCGAGACGACCACGAAGGCGGCCATCAGCAAGAGGGCGGCCGTATCGTTCGGGATCATGTAGCCGAAGGCGGCGAAATACATATGCGCCGGGTCGGCTGCCTCGCGGATCGGCACGGCGGTCGAGAGCGTCAGCACCGCCAGGAACGAACCCGCGAGCAGCTTCGGCACGCCGACCACCACCCAGCCGGGCCCGGCGAGGAAGACGGCGAACCGGTGGCGCCATTTGTCGAGGCCCTCCGGCGGCAGGAACCGCAGGAAGTCGACCTGCTCGCCGATCTGCGGCATCAGCGCCAGGATGACGGCGGAAGCCGCGCCGAACTCGACGAGATTGAAGGGGGCCGGGCCGCCGACCTGGGCGTTCGAATGGCCGATGCCGGCAAAGGCGCGCCAGAGATCGAACTTCTCCCAATCCATGAAGCCGATGAACACGAAGGGGAGGATATTGAGGACGATCCAGAACGGCTGGGTGATCAGCTGGAAACGGGAGATCAGCTGCACGCCGTAGATGACCAGCGGGATCACCACCACGGCGCTGATCATATAGCCGATCCACGGCGGGATGCCGAAGGCGAGGTCCAGCGCGCCGGTCATGATCGAGGCCTCGATCGCAAACAGCATGAAGGTGAAGCTCGCATAGATCAGCGAGGTGATCGTCGAGCCGATATAACCGAAGCTTGCGCCGCGGGTGAGAAGGTCGATATCGACGCCGTGGCGGATCGCATAACGGCTGATCGGCCAGCCGATCACCAGCATGGCGAGAGCGGCCGCGACGATCGCGAAGAACGCGTTTGTCGTCCCGTAGGAAAGGGTGATCGTGCCGCCGATCGCTTCGAGCGCCAGGAAGGAAATGGCGCCGATGGCGGTCTGCGAGATGCGGCTGGAGGAAAACCGGCGGGCGCTCTTGGCGGTGAAACGGAGCGCGTAGTCCTCCAGCGTCTGGTTGGCGACCCAGCGATTGTATTCACGCCGAACGGGAATGATGCGTTGCCGCGCTGCCATGCCTAATTTCTAGCACCTTTTGAGGAAAGACCGTCAATTGTGCACTTTCGGCTGTGGCGTGGCGTTTTGCAAGCAGAGTATGATGCGGTGCGGTAAATCCCCACCGCATCATTGGCCGGGGCTACAAGGTGCGGGTCGGGCGGATGACGATCTCGTTTGTATCCACGTCTTCGGGCCGCCGCTATATCAGCAGCGGCCAGAGCGTCGCGACCAGCAGCAGCGCCATGACGATGTTGAACCATTTGAGGCGCACCGGATCGGAGAGGAACCGTCGCAGCGCCACGCCGAAGCCGGCCCAGACGGCGACGCTCGGCAGGTTGACGACGGCGACGACCAGCGTGATCAGCACCACCGAGACGAACGGGTTCTCTGCGCTGGCATAGGCGGCCATGGCGGTGAGCGCCGCCACCCAGGCCTTCGGGTTAACCCATTGGAAAGCCGCGGATTCGAGGAAGGTGAGGGGACGGGCGGCGTTCGCGTCATCGCCGGAGACAGAGCGGGACATGGCGATCCGCCAAGCGAGGGTGAGCAGGTAGCCGCCGCCGGCGATCTTCAACGCCAATCCAAGCGGCGGATAGGCGATGAGCAGCGCGCCAAGGCCGAAACCGACCGCCAGCAGCACCGATGAAAGGCCGATGGTGATGCCGAGGATCTGCGGCACGGTGCGCCGGAAGCCGAAATTGGTGCCCGATGTGAGCAGCATGAAATTGCTCGGCCCCGGCGATACGGAACCGACAAGCGAGAAGAGGACGATGGCAAGCACGGTGTCGTAAGTCATGGCAAGGCGCTCCGCGCGCGGGGAAGCAATCACCCGGCGTTGCTTCGGATCAGGTTTGTCGAGTTCGTTTCAGAGATGGCGGACGCTGAGCTTGCCGCCCCATTTGCCGTTCAGGTAGTCGCAGACGAACCGGCGGTGGCAATGATGCGGCGTGTCTTCGGAGCAGAGCAGGCAGGAACCGTCGAAGGCTTCCGGCTTCAGTTGACTTTCCACCTTGCGTTCCGCCATCAAGCCGAGGAAATCGTTCTGGAAAACATTCCAGTCGCCCTTCTGTTTCTTGAAGGCGGTCATGATCTCCTCGGTCGGCGCGAGCAGCGGTTCATGCGCGTAACCGACGCCGCAGATCGTCTTCAGAAAGAAGGCGAGGTCGTCAGATTTGGCAAAACCGGCGAGTTGCGAGGTGTTGTGGAGGCGCACATCCAGGATTCGCTTGACGCCAGCCGCCTTGATGCGGCCGAAGAAATCCTCGGCCGTCGTCTTGGTGAAGCCGATCGTGGTGACGTCCATGCTCATGCGCGTCTCCTTATCTTAACGTGGTCGGTCAGGCGACGTTCTTCAGGCCGAGTACATCGACCTTTTCGATCGACGGCGGTTCGGCCAGAAGGTCCGGCGCGTTTGCCGCCAGGGCCTGGGCGATCGGGCCGACGAGAAGCGCCTGGCGGCCCGCCTCATCCTTGAAAGCATCGAAAATCGCAAATGTCGATGGTCCCAATTGCAGGGCAAACCAGATCGGCGTGGTGGCCTCGTCCCGCGCCATCGAAAGCCCTGCGGCGAGAAATTCCTTCAGCGCCGCTTCCTTGCCGGGCTTGGCTTGAAGGCGGACGAACAATGCGACCTTGACCATTGTTTCTCTCCTTTTCTGGAACGACATGGCGGCCTGACAATCTGCCACGCCGGCCCGGTTGCCTATTGTCAATATTGACATTGTTGATAGTGTTCTTGCCATGAAGCTGCAGATCCTTGCCCTCGATCCCGTCTTCGATACCGGCCTGTCGACCATGCTCGACGTATTCACCATGGCGAACGAGCTGGCGGTCATGCTGTCACTCGATGTGCCGAGCTTCGAGGTGTCGGTGATCGGCGTGCGCAGGCACGTGAAGACGGCGCATGGGCTTGCCGTGCCGATCTCGGGAAGCTTCGATCCAAAGGCCGGCGGCTGGCTGGTGGTGCCGGCGATCGCCTGCAAGATGCCGGACGTGCTGGTGCCGGCGCTGGACCGTGCCGATATCCGCGATGCGGGGGCGGTGCTGCGCGAGGCGAAGGCGGCCGGCATGAACATCGCTGCTGCCTGCGTCGGCACGTTCGTGCTTGCCGAATCCGGCCTTCTCGACGGGGAAAAATCGACGACGAGCTGGTGGCTCGCGCCGCTCTTTCGCCAGCGTTATCCATCCGTGCAGCTCGAAGACGGCCGCATGCTGGTAAAATCCGGTTCGCTGGTGACGGCGGGTGCAGCACTCGGCCACATGGACATGGCGCTCTGGCTGGTGCGGCAGGTCAGCCCCGAGCTCGCAGGCCTCGTGGCGCGTTATCTGATCGTCGACAACCGGCCGTCCCAGTCCGCTTACGTGATCACCGACCATCTTTCTCATGCCGATCCGCTGGTGCAGCGTTTCGAGCGCTGGGCACGGGACCGACTTTCCGAAGGATTTTCGCTCGACGACGCGGCCGGTGCCGTGGGTGCCAGCAAGCGCACTCTGGCGCGGCGCATGCAGCAGGTGCTCGGCAAGACGCCGCTCTCCTATTTCCAGGATCTGAGGGTCGAGCGCGCCGTGCATCTCCTGAAGACCAGCGACAAGAGTCCGGACGAGATCGCCGCGCTCGTCGGTTATGCCGACGGCGTCACGCTTCGAGCCCTTCTGCGGCAGAAGACCGGGCGGGGCGTACGCGAGGTGAGGGCGGGGGGATAGGTCAGATTTCCTTGCGCTTCAGAAGATAATCCAGGCCGCCGACCCGGAACCAGCGATAGGCATAGGCATCGAGCAGGAGCGTATGCTTGCCGTTTTTCTCCGCCTTGCTGTTGCCGCCATCGGCGATGTCGATCAGCTTCTCGCCATGGTCGCCGAGACCCACGGAAAACTCCACTTCGACCGGCGTCGAATGCAGGTTGTGGACGACCAGCACGGAATTGTCGCGCCAGTCGTAGCGCAACGCCAGCACGCCTGGGGCGCTGGTCTGCAGCGGTACGCATTCGCCCCAGCCGATTTCCGGCGCTTCCTTGCGCATCCGGATCAGCCGTTCCATCCAGTTCAGCATCGAGTTGGGGTCGCGCCGCTGGTGGGCGACGTTCAGGTGCTCAAAGCCGAAGGGGCCGCCGCTGATCACCGGCAGGACCGGCTTGTCGTTCTTGGTGAAGCCGCCATGCGGCTCGGTCGACCATTGCATCGGCGTGCGGGCGCAGTTGCGCTCCGGCAGCGACAGGTCGTCGCCCATGCCGATCTCGTCGCCGTAGCGGATGACCGGCGTGCCGGGCAGCGAGAACATCAGGCTGTAGGCAAGCTCCAGCCGGCGGCGGTCGCCCTGCAGCATCGGCGCCAGCCGCCTGCGGATGCCGCGGTCGTAAAGCTGCATGTGCTTGTCCGGCCCGAATTCCGAAAACACCTTCTGGCGCTGCTTTTCGCTCAGCCGGCCGAGATCGAGTTCGTCGTGATTGCGCAGGAACAGGCCCCATTGGGCGGTGGCGGGCCGCTCGTAGGTGTCGTTGATCGCTTTGACGAGCGGCCGGCTGTCGGCCGAGGCTAGCGCATAGAACAGCGCCTGGTTGACATGGAAGTTGAACATCATCTGCATCCGGTCGCCGTCCTCGCCGAAATAGGCGAGGTTTTCCTTCGGCACGACATTGGCTTCGGCAAGGATGATGCTGTCGCCGAGCCGCCATTGCAGGAACTCGCGGAAAGTCCGGAGCATGTCGAACTGCTCCTTCGGCTTTTTCACCTCGGCGCCCTTTTCGGCGATCACGAAGGGCACCGCATCCATGCGGAAACCGGACACGCCGAGCTGGACCCAGAACCCCATGATCTTCAGGATCTCCGCCTGTACATGCGGGTTGGAGGTGTTGAGGTCTGGCTGGAACTCGTAGAAGCGGTGAAAGTAATACTGCTTGGCCTTCTCGTCATGGGTCCAGGTGGTTTTTTGCACACCCGGAAACACCATGCCCTCGTTGGCGTTGGCCGGTTTCTTGTCGGACCAGACATACCAGTCACGATAGGGGGACTTCGGGTCGCTGCGGGCATCCTGGAACCAGGGATGTTCGTTGGACGTGTGATTGACGACGAGGTCGATCAGCACCCGGATACCACGCTGCTTGGCGCCGTGGGTGAATTCGACGAAATCGCCGAGCGTGCCGTAGCGGGGATCGACATTGTAGTAGTCGGAAACGTCGTAACCGTCGTCGCGGCCGGGCGAGGTCTGGAACGGCATCAGCCAGATGGCGCTGACACCGAGGCCGGAGAGATAATCCAGCCGCCGCTGCAGCCCCTGGAAATCGCCGATCCCATCGCCATTGGCATCCATGAAGGTCTCGACGGAGAGGCAATAGACGACGGCGTTCTTGTACCAGAGGTCGTTGATCACGGGCTTGAGCTCCTCGGGTGGTTGGCGGATCCCGGGGAGGCAATTGCGTGAGGCGGGGAAATGTTCCCAAGAGGGAACGAATTCAAGACAAGACAAGGGAACGGTCACGATCCGAAGCAGGCAAAGCGAGCCGGATGTGACCGGAGCCTCGTCGCAAGGCGCGGGTACGACGCGGTCATTCGATCAGCAGCAAGCCGCGCTTCCTGTCTCCATCAAGCGTATCCATTGCCGAGAACAACCGTTGCCGCTCGACAAGCCAGGGCTTGTAGTCCTCGTTGACATCGAGGACGAGCACCAGATCCTCGGCTTCCAGATATCCCCCGATCGGAGAATGGTGACCGGCGCCCGCTCCAAAGATCTTTTCACGCGTGAAATTGACGATGTAGCGGCGACCCGGGTCGTTGGCGTGCTTCATATGCTCGCGGAATTCGTCGGGGGTCAGGTCACGCAGAACCGAAACCTTCCGCTCGGTTTTCATGCGGGCGAGGTCGGCAAGTTCATCCAGCGTCAGGCCGATGATACAGAACCCGGTCCAGCACATGCCGGTTCCGTCCAGAACCTCGGCCTCGGTCGTTTCCTCCTCGCCGACGGAGCGAAGCGCGTTGGCAATGCTTGCGGGACCGCACCGCGAGCCGTTCGATTGCCAGGTCAGGTTCCGGCCGAAGGTTGCCGCCACGGGCAGTGTCCAGGCCCGGTCCATCAATTGGGGAGAACGGATGACGGACGACCGGATCGCGTCCGGCGGGACTTTTGTCTGGCCGACCACCACGAATGCCGCTCCGGCGAGCAGGCCGGCGGCGGCGATCATGCCGAAAAATAGACCGCGCTTCATTGTGAGGTCCGCGAAGCCAAGGATGATCCCGAAGAATGACCCAAAGGGGCAAGGACATCAATCCGGCAGATAACCGGTGACAGTTCCCCATCAGGAGCGAGGTTGCCCCGAGCGGTCGCTGCGGATCGGATGCCAGACCGAAATGTCGCGCGGCCCGGCGAGGAGATCGGCAAGGCTCGCGTGCCATGCCTCGCGATAGGGGCGCTGCAACTGCACGTCCAGGACGTCCTGATGATCCTCCCATGTCTCGTAGAGCATCATGCGGTCTTCATTCTCTGGATCGGCATGCAGCACGGCATTGTGGAACATCGGCTCGTGCCGCATGGCATCGAGCACGCCGTTCAGAAGAGCCATGAAGCGGTCGCGCTGGCCTGGGAGGATATCGAAGCGAATGACATAGGTGACGGGCATGGGGCTGATCCTTTCACGCTGCAAAGCTGGATCCTGGGATAGATGCCATCGGTCGCCGGGTCGATTACCTCGGAGGTCATATAAGGTGACGGTCTCTTACCGGAAGAGGGACAGGATGTTTTGCGCGTCCGAATTGGCGATGGAAAGCGACTGGGTCGCGAGTTGCTGCTGGACTTGCAGTGCCTTGAGCTTGCTCGATGCCTCGCTCATATTCGCATCGACGAGGCGCCCGATGCCTTTGTCGAGACTGTCCGTGAGCCTGTTTCCAAATGCTTCCTGCATCGCGATCCTCGACTTGAGCGAGCCAAGGTAGGCACCGGCCGATATGACCTTCTGGTGCATCTCGTCGAGAACGAGTGTAATTGTCGGGAAATCGATGTCGGGATCGGTGACGTCGATATCGAGAAGATCGATCCCCTCCGGCGGCAGCGTCCGGGTGTGGACAGGCTGCTGGACGGTGATCAGCTCTGCGGCGAGAGGAATGATGGCGCGAAAGTAGATATTCGGCGACCCGCCCTGAGCCGCAAACAGGATGTCGGGAGGCGCCTTGTTGAGAAACGTTGCCTGCAGGAGGACTTTCGCCCAATCGGCCGTGCTTTCGATATCGCCGTCGAAGCCGTATCCTATTTGGCCTCCGAGCGCCTGGTCGACGACATTCTTGGTGATGACGAACGTATCGTTGGAGGTACCCACTGAAAAGGCGACCGTGACGACGTCGAATTTCGTGATCGTGAAGGGTTGGTCGAATACCGGGCCCGGCACGTCGCCATAACCCGATGTCGAAAATCCCATCAGCCCGCCGATCGTGCCGAGGCCATAACCCAGATCCGGATCAGGTTCCTTCTGCAGAATTCCGCCGCCGCCATTCTTGAACAGTACGAGTTTCGACAGATCGACGTCGATGCTCCCGACGGAGACGGTTCCGTCCTCGCTGCGATTGAACGGCGACACGACAGAAGTCTTTGCGCCTGCTTCGCGGCCCTGCATGTCCGACCGCAGCCAGTTCTGGCCGGCGAAGCTTGCGGAGTTGGATATCGAGACGATCTGTTGCTTCAACTGCTCCAGTTCTTCCTGGATCTTGTTCTTGTCTATTCCGTCCTGCTGGGCGGAAACGACCTTGGCCATGAACGCCGTCAGGATATCCGTCGTCGCGGCGATGCCTTCATAGGCCGTCTCGACCTTTGCGGCTCCGAGGCCAAGGGCGTCCTGCACGGCCGAAAGGGCACCATTGTCCGATCGCATGGTGGTGGCGATCGACCAGTAGGCGGCGTTGTCGGAGGCGTGTTCGATGCGCAAGCCGGTTGCGACCTGCCGCTCAACCCCGGACATCCGGCTGTCGAGGGAGCGAAGCATTTGGAGCGCAGAAGCAGCTCCAGCATTCGTGAGGATGCTACTCATGGATATCTACACCGGAAACAACTCCTCGCGCCCTACGTAAGCGTCGGGTTATACAATCCAAATATGGTTAATATATCATGAGCAGGATCGATATCGGCCTTGCCGGCGCCATCTGATCTGGGGAGTGCCAGCTGATCGTTCCACCACGGCACCGCTCTTCCCCCTTCTCCCCCTCCGGTACGTCATTCGACGTATACGGTTTTGCGATGCAGCAACCGATAGTCGCTTCAGCAACGGTTAAATCCTCGTTGCGGACGAACGAGAAGAGGGGTTCGAACCAATGACATTTAAATCCAAACTGGGTGGCGCGCTGCTCGCTGCCGTAATGTCGACGACGGCGCTGCAGGGTGCTTTCGCCGCCGACGACACCATCAAGATCGGTGTTCTCCACTCGCTTTCCGGCACCATGGCCATCTCCGAGACCACCCTCAAGGATGTCATGCTGATGCTCGTCGAGGAGCAGAACAAGAAGGGCGGCGTGCTCGGCAAGAAGCTCGAAGCCGTCGTCGTCGATCCGGCTTCCGACTGGCCGCTGTTTGCCGAAAAGGCGCGCCAGCTGATTTCCAAGGACAAGGTCGCTGCCGTTTTCGGTTGCTGGACCTCGTCTTCGCGCAAGTCGGTCCTGCCGGTCTTCGAAGAGCTGAACTCGATCCTGTTCTACCCGGTCCAGTACGAGGGTGAAGAGTCCTCGCGCAACATCTTCTACACGGGCGCCGCCCCGAACCAGCAGGCCATCCCCGCCGTCGACTATCTGGCGAAGGAAGAGGGCGTCAAGCGCTGGGTTCTCGCCGGTACCGACTACGTCTATCCGCAGACGACCAACAAGATCCTCAAGGCCTATCTGATGTCGAAGGGCGTTGCCGAGTCCGACATCATGGTCAACTACACGCCGTTCGGTCATTCCGACTGGCAGACGATCGTCTCCGACATCAAGAAGTTCGGTTCGGCCGGCAAGAAGACCGCCGTCGTCTCGACCATCAACGGCGACGCCAACGTTCCGTTCTACAAGGAACTCGGCAACCAGGGCATCAAGGCTGAAGACATTCCGGTCGTCGCCTTCTCGGTCGGGGAAGAAGAACTCGCCGGTCTCGACACCAAGCCGCTCGTCGGCCACCTGGCCGCCTGGAACTACTTCCAGTCCGTCGATGCCGATGTGAATGCCGAATTCATCAAGGAATGGAAGGCATTCACCAAGAACGACAAGCGCGTCACCAACGATCCGATGGAAGCCGCCTATATCGGCTTCAACGCCTGGGTGAAGGCCGTCGAAGCCGCGGGCACCACCAATACCGACGCCGTGCTGGACAGCATCATCGGCGTCTCCGTTCCGAACCTGTCGGGTGGCACGTCCACCGTCATGCCGAACCACCACATCACCAAGCCGGTGCTGATCGGTGAAATCCAGGCTGACGGCCAGTTCGATATCGTTCAGGAAACCGCACCTGTGGTCGGCGACGAGTGGTCCGATTACCTGCCGGACTCTAAGAACCTGATCTCCGATTGGCGCAAGCCGATGTCCTGCGGCAACTTCAACGTTGCTTCCGGCAAGTGCGGCGGCAAGGGCAGCTGATCCGATCGCCTTCTGATGTTCATCGACATCATCGCGGGCGGCGTTCAGTCGCCCGCGATCTCGCAAGGGGGTTCCAATGACGAGCAAAGTTCCATTCCGCGTTCTGCAGAGCCTTGGTCTCCTGCTCTGCCTGATGTTTTCCTTCGCCGCGCCTTCGTTTGCGCAGAACGATCCCAAGCCGCTGATCGACGCGCTCGCCAAGGCCGATTTCAGCGAAGCTGAAAAACTGATCGGCCAGCTCGCCGCCACCGGCGATGCCCGGCTCGTGCCGGCGCTGAATGCCTTTTCCGAGGGCGACCTCTATTTCCGCAAGTCCGACAACCTGGTGTTCATCGGCAAGGCGGCCGGCTCCAATTACGAGCTGATCGACCCGGTCACCGGCGCCTCCGCCGGACAGGCCGCCAAGAATGCGGTCACCAAGATCAAGATCAACAACAGCCTGCGCCGCGTCATCCGTTCTGCGATGGGCGGGCTGACGCTGATGAGCCCGGATCGCGGCGTCCGGCTGCAGGCGGCGGATGCCGTGCTGCGCTCGCCAAGCGCCGAAAACCTTGAGCTCCTCGAAACCGCGATCTCCAAGGAGACGGACGGCGAGGTCAAAGCCCGCATGGAAGAGGCGCGCGCCGTGTCGCTGCTCTCCTCCGACCGCTCCATCGACGAAAAGCGGGCCGCGATCGCGACCATCAAGAACTACGGCGGCCGCAACGCGATCGGCATCCTGATGGGTGCGTCTGCCGGGCTCGATCCGAGCCTCAAGAGCGATGTCGATGCGGCGATCGCCAGCATCGAAAGCGGCCAGCGGCTCTGGGATATCGGCCAGAACGTCTGGTACGGCGTGTCGCTCGGCTCGGTGCTGCTTCTGGCGGCAATCGGTCTTGCGATCACCTTCGGCGTCATGGGCATCATCAACATGGCGCATGGCGAAATGGTCATGCTCGGCGCCTATTCCACCTTCGTGGTGCAGCAGGTCATTCGCGACCACGCGCCCGGACTGTTCGACTGGTCACTGGCGATCGCGCTGCCCGTCGCCTTCCTGGTCACCGGTGCGGTCGGCCTGGTCATCGAGCGCGGCGTCATCCGTTTCCTCTACGGCCGGCCGCTCGAAACGCTGCTCGCCACCTGGGGCGTCTCGCTGATCCTGCAGCAGACGATCCGCTCGATCTTCGGCCCCACCAACCAGGAAGTCGGCAATCCCTCCTGGATGTCCGGTTCCTTCCCGGTCGGCGGCATGACCATCACCTGGAACCGCATGTGGATCATCGCCTTCTCGCTGTCGATCTTCGTGGCGCTGCTGGTGGTGATGAAGAAATCCTCCTTCGGCCTCAACATGCGCGCCGTCACCCAGAACCGCCGCATGGCATCCTCCATGGGCATCAAGACGCCCTGGGTCGATGCCTTCACCTTCGCGCTCGGCTCCGGCATTGCCGGCATTGCGGGTGTCGCGCTTTCCCAGATCGACAACGTCTCGCCGAACCTCGGCCAGAGCTACATCATCGACAGTTTCATGGTCGTGGTGTTCGGTGGCGTCGGCAATCTGTGGGGCACGCTGGTCGGCGCGCTGTCGCTCGGGGTGCTCAACAAGTTCCTCGAACCCTCGGTCGGTGCCGTGCTCGGCAAGATCCTGGTGCTGGTGCTGATCATCCTGTTCATCCAGAAACGTCCGCGCGGCCTGTTCGCGCTTAAGGGAAGGGCGGTGGAAGCATGATTTCCGGCTTTGTCTTCCGCGCCCTCGAAGGCCGCATCGTCGTAGCTGTCGGCATCCTTCTCGGCATCGGCATCCTGGTGCCGGCGCTCAACCTGCTGACCCCGACCGACAGCGCCCTGCACATCCCGACCTATGTGATGTCGCTGTTCGGCAAGTATCTCTGCTATGCGCTGCTGGCGCTGGCGCTCGATCTCGTCTGGGGGTACTGCGGCATCCTCTCGCTCGGCCACGGGGCCTTCTTCGCGCTCGGCGGTTATGCGATGGGCATGTACCTGATGCGCCAGATCGGCAGCCGAGGCGTCTACGGCAATCCGATCCTGCCGGACTTCATGGTCTTCCTCAACTGGAAGGAACTGCCGTGGTTCTGGTATGGAATGGACTGGTTCATCGTTGCCATGGCGATGGTGCTGATCGTACCCGGCCTGCTCGCCTTCGTGTTCGGCTGGTTCGCCTTCCGCTCCCGCGTCAACGGCGTCTACCTGTCGATCATCACCCAGGCGATGACCTATGCGCTGCTGCTCGCCTTCTTCCGCAACGACATGGGCTTCGGCGGCAATAACGGCCTCACCGACTTCAAGGACATCCTCGGCTTCTCCGTCCAGGCGGACGGCACGCGCGCGGTGCTGTTCTTCATGTCGGCGCTGATGCTGTCGCTATGCCTGATCCTCGCCTCGGCCATCGTCCGCTCGAAGTTCGGCAAGGTGCTGGTCGGCGTGCGCGATGCGGAAAGCCGGGTACGTTTCCTCGGCTTCCGGGTCGAGAACATCAAGCTCTTCACCTTCGTCGTCTCCGCCATGATGGCGGGGATTGCCGGCGCGCTGTTCGTGCCGCAGGTGGGCATCATCAATCCGGGCGAATTCGCGCCGGCCAACTCCATCGAGGTGGTCGTCTGGACGGCGGTCGGCGGGCGCGGCACGCTGATCGGCCCGATCATCGGTGCGATCCTGGTCAACGGCGGCAAGAGCTTCTTTACCGGCGCCTTTCCGGAAATCTGGCTGTTTGCGCTCGGCGGTCTGTTCATCGCGGTCACGCTCTTCCTGCCGAAGGGTATCGTCGGAACGATCCAGCACGGCTTCAAGGCCCGCAAGGCATTGAAGGCTGCGGCGGATGCCGAAAAGGGCAGGGGTGACGCCACCACGGTGGCGCAAGCCCAGGCGGCGGAATAGGGGCACGCAACCATGAACATGATTTCCGAAACACGACAGAAAAGCCTGCTCTATCTCGAAAACGTCTCGGTCTCCTTCGACGGTTTCAAGGCGCTGAACTCGCTGTCCTTCGTCGTCGAGCCCGGGGAACTGAGGGCAATCATCGGCCCGAACGGCGCCGGCAAGACGACGATGATGGACATCATTACCGGCAAGACAAGGCCCGATACCGGCACGGTTCTGTTCGAGGATACGATCGACCTCACAAAGAAGGACGAGGCGGATATCGCCCAGCTCGGCATCGGCCGCAAATTTCAGAAGCCGACCGTGTTCGAAAGCCACACGGTCTGGGACAATCTGGAACTGGCGCTGAACCGGTCGCGCGGCGTGTTCGCGACGCTGTTCTACACGCTGTCGCCGGAAGACAAGGCGCGTATCGAGGAGATCCTCGAGACGATCCGCATGACGCATCGCAGGCAAGAATACGCCGCCAATCTCAGCCACGGCCAGAAACAGTGGCTGGAGATCGGCATGCTGCTCGCCCAGGAGCCGAAACTGCTTCTGGTCGACGAGCCGGTCGCCGGCATGACCGATGCGGAAACGGCGGAGACCGCGGTGCTCTTGAAGGAAATCGCCAAGACCCGTTCGGTGGTCGTCGTCGAACACGACATGGGCTTCATCCGCGAACTCGGCGTCAAGGTGACGTGCCTGGCGGAAGGTTCGGTGCTCGCCGAGGGCTCGATCGACTTTGTTTCGAACGATCCGAAGGTGATCGAGAATTATCTGGGGCGCTAACATGCTGACTGTCAACAACGTCAATCTTCACTATGGCGCGGCGCAGGCGCTGCGTGGCGTTTCCATTCATGCGGATATGGGCAAGATCACTTGCGTGCTGGGGCGGAACGGCGTGGGGAAGAGTTCTCTTCTCCGCGCCGTGACCGGCCAGCATCCGGTCAGCGCCGGCACGATCAGCTTCCAGGGGGAGGTGCTGAACGGTCTCGCCCCCTATAACCGCGCCAAGCACGGCATCGGCTACGTGCCGCAGGGCCGCGAGATCTTCCCGCTGCTCACTGTCCAGGAAAACCTCGAAAGCGGTTATGCGCCGCTCGCCCGCAAGGACAAGTTCATCCCGGACGAGATCTTCTCCCTGTTCCCGGTGCTAAAATCGATGCTCGGCCGGCGCGGCGGCGACCTGTCCGGCGGCCAGCAGCAACAGTTGGCGATCGGCCGCGCCATGGTCACCCGTCCGAAGATCCTCGTGCTCGACGAGCCGACCGAAGGCATTCAGCCGTCCATCATCAAGGACATCGGCCGGGCGATCCGTTACCTGCGCGATTCAACCGGCATGGCCATTCTGCTGGTGGAACAGTATCTGGATTTCTGCCGGGAACTGGCCGACCAAGTCTACATCATGGATCGTGGCGAGATTGTGCATGAAGGGGCGGCCGAGACTCTGGATACGGCAGAAGCAAGGCGGCATCTGACCGTCTGAGACTGGTATTTTTACTGGTGAATGTTTGTATCGCGTTGCAGCACTTCGTGCGTTTCAAAGGCCGCTAATATATGTTAACAACACTGCGTTTTCAGGGCATTCCGCAATATTGTTAACAACCCCCGCACCCCATGATGAGGCGCTGATGGTCTTTGCACGCGTTGCTGGTTTCTTCTCTCGTTCCGCTCTTACGCGCATGATGGCCGTAGGAGCTGTTTTTTTGGGCGCCACTACTGGCAGCGCTCTTGCCGCAGGCTGCGGCCAGCCGATGGAAGCGGGTCGCCACCGGATCACCATCGAAACCGACGGCATCGCCCGTTCGGCTATCTATTTCATCCCCTCGTCCTATACCGGCAAGGACAAGGTTCCGCTGGTTTTCGATTTCCATGGTAGCCACAGCAATCCTGAAGGGCAGCTGAACAGAAGCTCCTGGGACAAGGTTGCGGAGAAAAACGGCTTCATCGTTCTGGCGCTGCAGGGCAGCCTGCCGGGAAGCTCCGCGGGAACCTATGCCTGGAACGTGCCCTTCGTCACCGTGCAACAGGGCGGTCTCGACGAGATCGCCTATATCAAGCAGGCCCTGAACACCGCAAAGCAGCAATTCTGCGTCGATCCGGCCCGCATCTATGCCTCGGGTTATTCGGGTGGCGGGCGCATGTTGTCTGCCTACCTCTGCTCCGGCCATGACGATTTCGCAGCTGCCGGCTTCGTGCATTCGTTGCGCGCCGGTCGTCCGGTCGAGACCGACGGCAAATGGGGTCCCGATACGCAAGGGTGCAATCCGGCCAGGCCGATCTCGATCATGGCGTTTGCAGGCGTCAAGGATGCCGCCAATCCTTACGCGGGCGGCGGCAGCGCCTATTGGCAGTACGGCTTCAAGACCGCGATCCAGCGCTGGACGGAACTCGACGGCTGCAAGGGCAATGGCGACACAAAGACGGTCGACGGCGTTACCTTCAGTCTCTACGGGACCTGCAAGAACGGCGCACGCGTCGCATCCTACGTCTTCGCCAACGGCACGCATGACTGGCCGAAGCCGGTTGCCGCCACGGAAGCCGTGATTGCCGCCGCCAAGGACGGTGCTGCGAGCGTCACCAAGGTGGCTGCGGTCGCCGTTGCCAAACCTGCTTTCGACGCCAATATTGATCCGGCCTCGCGGATGTGGGACTTCTTCGGCAAGGCCGACAGTACAGATGTGATCGCTACCGCAGCACCGGCCAAGATCGGTTCTGCGGCCAAGTCTGGCACGGGCGTTGCATTGGGCTGCGGAACCGAAGCCGATCTTCAGGGGACGACGTGCAACAGCAACCAGCCGATCGATATGCGCCGCAGCGGGCAAGGGGTGCAGGACGCCTTGTAACCAAGGCTTTTGGCGGGCGGACACGGCTTTCCGAATTCTACCAGGAGGGCTGCGCAAAAATTCGCCTTCCGGAAACCTTTTCGCCTGAAATGGAGGCGATTTTAATCAATACGTCGGGGGGGCTGACGGGCGGCGACGTGATCGAATGGTCCGTCGCCGCTGCCGCTTCCACAAGGCTGTCGGTCACCACCCAGGCGAACGAGAAGATCTACAAGGCCGCCTCTGGCACGGCCTCCGTCTCCACCCATGTCACCGTCGGTGAAGACGCCTCAGTCCACTGGCTTCCCCAGGAAACCATTCTTTTCGACCAGTCCTCGCTGACCCGCCGTCTGGACGTCGATCTTTCCGAGAGGTCCGAATTCCTGGCCGTCGAAGCGGTCCTGCTCGGCCGCAAGGCGATGGGCGAGGCGGTCGCGAACGGCTTCTTCCGCGATCGCTGGCGGGTGCGTCGTTCCGGTCAGTTGATCCATGCGGAAGAAATGAAGTTCGAAGGCGAGATCGAGCAGCTTTCCCAGGCTGCTGCCGTGCTCTCCGGCCAGGTCGCCTTCGCGACTTTGTTTTATACCGGCCCGCTCGCGGAAGCGCTTTTCCCGAAACTTCGCCAAATTCTTGACGGCACCTCCGGCGGTGCAGGCCTGTGGACTGGCGGAGCCAGCCACTGGAACGGCAAGCTGATCGCCCGATTGGCGGCGCCGACCGGCTTCGACCTGAGAAAAATCCTAACACCGGCAATTTCCGTATTGCGTAACGGCGCGCCAGTGCCGAAAGTCTGGAACATCTGATCTTACTGCGGGAACCCCATGAACCTGACACCCAGAGAAAAAGACAAATTGCTGATTTCCATGGCGGCGATCGTCGCCCGCCGCCGGTTGGATCGCGGGGTCAAGCTCAACTATCCGGAGGCGATCGCCCTGATCACCGATTACGTGGTGGAAGGTGCGCGCGACGGCCGCTCGGTTGCCGACCTGATGGAGGCCGGCGCTCATGTCGTCACCCGCGAGCAGGTGATGGAAGGCATTGCCGAAATGATCCACGACGTGCAGGTGGAGGCGACCTTCCCGGACGGTACCAAGCTGGTCACCGTGCACGAGCCGATCCGCTGAGGAGGCCCGCGATGCTGGAACTGCGCCCCAATTGCGAATGCTGCGACAAGGATCTCCTGCCCGACAGCCGGGAAGCGATGATCTGTACCTTCGAATGCACGTTCTGCGCCGATTGCGTGACCGACTTGCTGAAGGGGATCTGCCCCAACTGCGCCGGCGAACTGGTGCGCCGGCCGGTACGTACCGCAGCGGCACTCGCCCGCCATCCGGCATCCGCCAAACGTGTTCTGAAGGCCGAGGGCTGCGCGCCCAAGGCGGCTTGAAGGAGAATACCATGATCCCCGGCGAAGTAATTGCCGCAGAAGGCGAAATCGAGCTCAACTCGGGCGCCCCGACCGTGACCGTCGAGGTCTCCAATACCGGCGACCGGCCGGTGCAGGTCGGCAGCCACTACCATTTCTTCGAGACCAATAACGGGCTTTCCTTCGACCGGGACAAGGCGCGCGGCATGCGTCTCGATATCCCGGCTGGCACGGCTGTCCGTTTCGAACCCGGCCAGATGCGGGAAGTGACGCTGATCCCGCTTTCGGGCAAGCGCGAGGTCTATGGCTTCCAGCAGAAGATCATGGGTGCGCTGTGAAGCCCGCATTCGCGTTCTCCGCCGCCTTCATGGCGCTTCTTGCCCTGCCGGCCGTGGCGCAGGAGCCGAAGGCAAATTGTAAGAACCCGCAGACGCAGATGGAGATGAACATCTGCTCGCAACGCGACTACGAGGCCGCCGACAAGGCTCTTAATGCCCAGTACCAGACAACCCGCAAGGCGATGAAGAAATGGGATGCGGATAGTTCCGCGGATCTCAGGGGCGCCGAGGATGCGCTGGTCAAGGCGCAACGCGCCTGGGTCGTCTATCGCGACGCGCAATGCGTCTCCTCCGGCTTCCAGGCCCATGGCGGCTCGATGGAACCGATGCTGATTTCCGGATGCCAGGGGGACCTCACCCGCAAGCGCATTGAGGAGCTCAAAGAGCTGACCGAGGCGATGGGGAACTGACACGCCGGTGTGGAGAAATTGCTAAGGTAGGGAATTTTTGATAAGTAGGGAGAAGCAAGGAAGTTAGGGAGCGATGGCAATGGGTAGATTCGAGGCGAAGACATCCATGAAGGGACAAGCCACAATTCCGGTCGAGGTCAGGAGAGCGCTCGGCTTGCCTCCGGGCGGTTTGGTGCAGTTCATCGTCGATGACAACGGCAAGGTTTCGGTTGTGGCGAAGAAGAGCGGGCTTTCGCATATCAAGGGAATTTTCGGAAAGGCGGATGGCCCTATCGACATCGACGAGGCTATCTACGAGACTGTGAGGCGCCGCACGGCCATCGACCGGCAGGAGGGTGATCCTTGATCGGTATCGATACCAATGTCCTGGTGCGTTACGCCCTTGACGATGATCCACACTGGTCGCCGATCGTCACCCGGTTCCTCGATACGCAGCTATCCCCGCAACGGCCCGGTTACATTAATCCCATCACCCTTGTCGAACTTGTCTGGACACTGCGGCGCAAGCCTGAATACGACCGCTCCAAACTTGCCGATCTCATCGAAAGCCTTCTCGCATCGGACAGTCTCGTGCTTGGTGAGGCGGAAGCGATCGAACGCGCGCTTGCAGCTTTCAGGCAAGGCGGCGCCGGTTTTGCGGATTATCTGATTGCCGAACTCAATGAAGCCGCCGGTGCTTCGCTAACCGTTACCATTGATCGCGGCGCGGCCAAGAGGCCGCCTTTCGTTCCACTTTCCGAGAAGGTCTGAACCATGCCCCACAAGATGTCCCGCGCCTCCTATGCCAGCATGTTCGGTCCGACCACGGGCGACAGAGTGCGGCTTGCCGATACCGAACTGTTCATCGAGGTGGAGAAGGATTTCACCATCTATGGCGAAGAGGTGAAGTTCGGCGGCGGCAAGGTCATTCGCGACGGCATGGGCCAGAGCCAGGCGACACGCGCCGAAGGTGCGGTCGACACGGTCATCACCAATGCACTGATCGTCGACCATTCGGGCATCTATAAGGCTGACGTCGGTTTGAAGAACGGCCGTATCCACGCGATCGGCAAGGCCGGCAATCCGGATACCCAGCCGGGCGTGACGATCATCGTCGGCCCGTCCACCGAGGCGATCGCCGGGGAGGGCAAGATCCTGACGGCCGGCGGCATGGATGCGCATATCCATTTCATCTGCCCGCAGCAGATCGAGGAGGCGCTGATGAGCGGCGTCACGACCATGCTCGGCGGCGGTTCGGGCCCGGCGCATGGCACGCTTGCGACGACCTGCACCGGTGCCTGGCATATCGAGCGGATGATTGAGAGTTTCGACGCCTTCCCGATGAATCTTGCGCTTGCCGGCAAGGGCAACGCCTCGCTTCCCGCGCCGCTGGAAGAGATGATCCTCGCCGGCGCCTCGAGCCTGAAGCTGCACGAGGACTGGGGCACGACGCCGGCCGCGATCGACAATTGCCTGACGGTCGCCGACGCCTTTGACGTGCAGGTGATGATCCACACCGACACGCTGAACGAAAGTGGTTTCGTGGAAGATACGGTCGCTGCCATCAAGGGCCGCACCATCCACGCCTTCCACACGGAAGGGGCGGGCGGCGGCCATGCGCCAGACATCATCAAGGTCTGCGGCAATCCGAACGTCATCCCGTCCTCGACCAACCCGACCCGGCCCTACACGATCAATACGCTTGCCGAACATCTCGACATGCTGATGGTCTGCCATCACCTGTCGCCGTCGATCCCGGAAGACATTGCCTTTGCCGAAAGCCGCATCCGCAAGGAGACGATCGCGGCCGAAGACATCCTCCACGATCTCGGCGCCTTCTCGATCATTTCCTCCGACAGCCAGGCCATGGGCCGCGTCGGCGAAGTGGCGATCCGCACCTGGCAGACGGCCGACAAGATGAAGCGCCAGCGCGGCAGCCTGAAAGAGGAAACCGGCAACAACGACAATTTCCGCGTCAAGCGCTACATCGCCAAATACACGATCAACCCGGCGATTGCCCACGGCGTTTCCCACGAGATCGGTTCGGTGGAAGTCGGCAAGCGGGCCGACCTCGTGCTCTGGAACCCGGCCTTTTTCGGCGTGAAGCCGGAAATGGTACTGCTCGGCGGCTCGATCGCGGCCGCTCCGATGGGCGATCCGAACGCCTCGATCCCGACCCCGCAGCCGATGCATTACCGGCCGATGTTTGCGGCCTACGGCAAGCTGCGTACCAATTCGTCGGTGACCTTCGTCAGCCAGGCCTCGCTCGATGCCGGCCTGGCGCAACGCCTCGGCGTGGCCAAGAGGCTGGTGGCGGTCAGGAACACTCGCGGCGGCATTTCGAAAGCCTCGATGATCCACAATTCGCTGACCCCGCATGTGGAGGTCAACCCGGAGACCTACGAGGTGCGCGCCGATGGCGAGCTGCTCACCTGCGAGCCCGCCACCGTGCTGCCGATGGCGCAGCGCTATTTCCTGTTCTAGTTACTGGTCGCTAGATAGCCGCCGAGGGTGGTTGCACCAACAACGAAGAGTAAGAGGGAGATCGCCGACGTTATCTTGATTGGGGGTTGGCCTATTATATTTGCCTGCTGCCTATTCAGCATCGGAATGGCAAGCAGAAACAAATAGATGGAAGCCAGAAAGGACGTGGTCAAACAAATTATCGACACGGTCACCAGCGGGTCAGCTGGCGTATTCGCCGATTTCCAGACAAAGGCGAGGGTAGCAAGCGCGATCGAGATATCCGCGCTAGCAATGATCCGAAAAGCTCCAAGGAGCTCCTTCGCTGATTCTTTGTTTCCGTCGTCCACCGCGACCCTACCTTTCAAAGGTATCGGCGAGATAGGGTATCCAACTGTGTCCAGCGCGCTTACGCTGGTGTTTTTGAGACATTGGCTCGATGGAATGCATTTCAGCCAGTTGCGCGCGTGCCTTACGCCAGCAATCTCTAAATTCCGCGATGTATGTATAGCCAGTCTCGCAGGGGACTTTTTGGCTTGCGGAGAGAGGAAACGCTGCCAAGTCTGCAACGTGATGAGCGAAAGTTCCTATCGCATGAGACTGAAGTTGAGTGGCTTCGTTGATGTAGATCGACTTCCAGTCTTCGAAACTTTTGCCATCAACCTTATTCGCGGACTTGTATATCACCTCGTTATCTAGATCTTCTCCCAGTGCCCTCACAAAGGTGCTTAGGTAATCTCGAAGTTGATTACATGTAGAACTTCCGTTGAAATCAAAATAGGCTATCAGAGCGGCGCTAAGCCTCTGAATAATCTTTGGTGCGGTGATATCGGGTTCCATCGAAGCCTCCATGGATATTATCTATCATAGGTTTAATTCATATAGTATAATCTTTTAAGTTGTATTTGGGTGCATCCCAGCCGATGGCGGTTTGTCTCCGACGGGATTTGAAATAAGGTCGTGGCTCTTGGGAATTACAGGCACATTTCATGGAACACATCCACTCCTATCACCCTGCCGGCGTGGTCTCCGATCCACCGGTCGATATCGTCACCCTGCCGCATGATCTGCGGCATCTGCGCCGCAAGCTGCTGCATCTCTCCAATGGCGAGATGGTGATGCTCGACCTCAAGGAGGCGGTGCTTTTCCATCACGGCGACCGGCTGGTGCTCGACAACGGCGACACGATCGAGATACAGGCGGCGCCCGAAAAACTCTTCGAGATCAAGGCGCGGGACACGCTGCACCTGATCGAGCTTGCCTGGCATCTCGGCAACCGGCATCTGGCGGCGCAGATCGAGGAGGGGCGTATCCTCATCCTGCGCGACCATGTGATCCGGGCGATGCTGGAGGGGCTCGGCGCTACCGTCGGCGAGGTCGAGGAAGGGTTCCAGCCGGCGCGCGGCGCCTATCATTCGCATGGCGGCCATTCCCATGGTCACGACCATCACGGACATTGAGCCTCGGTGAACGATAACGTCGATACGAAAGCACTTCTGCGGCTGATGGCCTGGCTCTCGCCGGCTTTCCCGATCGGCGGTTTCGCCTATTCGGGCGGGCTGGAGCGGGCCGTGCTGGATGGCCTCGTCAAGGATGCGGCTGGCCTGAGCGGCTGGCTGTGGAGCCTGTTGCGGCACGGTTCCTTGTGGAACGACGCCGTGCTGTTCGGCGAAGCCTGGCGGCGGTTCGAGGACGAGGTCGCATTGAAGCAGACGGCTGAACTGGGGCTGGCGCTTGCCGGCTCCGCAGAGCGCCATACGGAGACCTTGTCGCTCGGCAAGGCATTCGCCGCGGCAGCCTCGGCGTGGCCGCATCCGGTCCTCGATCGCCTGCCGACGGCCGTGCCGTTTCCGGTCGCGGTCGGGGCCGTTGCGGCAGCGCATGGCGTGCCGGTGGCCCAGGCGCTTGCCGCCTACCTGCATTCCGCTGTCTCGCAATCGGTATCTGCGGGTATCAGGCTTGGCGTGTCGGGGCAGACCGAAGGGGTGGCCATCCTCGCCGATATCGAGGGCCTGATCACCGAAATCGCGAAGAAGGCGAGCCTTGCCACGCTCGATGATCTCGGCGGCGCGGCCGTGCAGGCGGAAATCGCCTCTCTCCGGCACGAAACGCAGCATTCGCGGCTTTTCCGCTCGTGAAAGCGGGCCTAAGCTGGTGTCTGCTAAAGCATGTCGCGCAAAACTGTGCAGCGGTTTTGCGATAACGGCATGCGTAAAACAAAGACCTGAAGCGGTCGAGCGAATCCGAAGGATCGCGGCACGCCTTGGAATGAAAGGACGACATATGAAATCGGCAAACGGGCCTTTGCGCGTCGGCATCGGCGGCCCAGTCGGCTCGGGCAAGACGGCTCTGACCGAAAAGCTCTGCAAGGCGATGCGTGCGGATTATTCCATCGCGGTCGTCACCAACGACATCTATACGAAGGAAGATGCCGAAGCGCTGGTACGCAGCCAAGCGCTGTCTTCGGACCGCATCGTCGGCGTCGAGACCGGCGGCTGCCCTCATACCGCCATCCGCGAGGACGCGACGATCAACCTGCAGGCGATCGCGGGTTTGAACGAGCGCATCCCGGACCTCGACGTGGTGTTCATCGAATCGGGTGGCGACAATCTCGCGGCGACCTTTTCGCCGGATCTCGCCGACATCACCATCTATGTGATCTCCACCTGTCAGGGCGAAGAAATTCCGCGCAAGGGCGGTCCGGGCATTACCCGCTCCGACCTCTTGATCATCAACAAGAAGGATCTGGCACCGTATGTCGACGTCGATCTCGACGTGATGGACCGCGACGCCTACCGCATGCGCGAGGCCAAGCCGCACCTGTTTACCGATCTGAAGCGCGGCGACGGCGTGGACCATGTGGTCCGGTTCCTGAAGGAGCAGGGCGGACTCTGAAGCGTGTCGCGACCCTTCGGATTCGCTCGATCCGCTTCAGGCCTTTGTTTTACGCATGCCGTTATCGCAAAACCGCTGCATACTTTTGCGCGACATGCTTTAGAAAAAGTCGAGGCCGATGGCTTCCTGGAAGCCACCGGCCTTATCTGCATGCCGCGGTCCCGCCACCAGTGTCGCAGCATGCATCCAAAGAGAGCCCGGGCCCGCCCGCCCGATCTCGCTTCGCTTGAACTTCAGATTTCCCGCAGGGCCTGCACGTCGCCGACCTGGATCACGCGCCCGCGCACCGTCACGCCGGTCCGCCGGAGAGTGGAGAATGCACGGGAGAGCGCCTCGGGAGCCAGGCCCAGCATGCCTGCCAGCAGGTTCTTCTGGAAAGGCAGGCGAATGGAGGCCGGGCCACCATCCACCGGGCACCGCGTCAGGATATAATTCGCCACCCGCTGCGGTGCCGTATGCAACCTGTCGTTGGCGACACAGTCCATCGTGGTCATAAGGTGTTTCGAGAGCGAGGTGATTACCGCTTTGGCGATGTCCCGCTCCTGTTCGGCCAGATCCCGCACCGACTGCATGTCGAAGCGAGCAAGCGTCGTGGCTTCGGCGGTCTGGGCATGATGGCGGTACTTGGTGCCGCCATAGAGAAGGCATTCGGCGAACGTATCCCCCGGGCTGCAGATACGGATATCCGCCTCGCGGCCGTCGCGATTGAGCTGGTAGAGCCGCACGTAGCCACTGAGAACACAGTAAAAAGCGTCCGCATCCTCGCCTTCGCGAAAGATCGACTTGCGGTTCGTCAGGCTGATGACACTCATGGTCGACATCATCCGGACGAGAGAATTGCCGCTCAGGCTGGTCAGGAAAGGCGTCTTCATCAGGACAGCCCGGTCCCTGTTGTTGAGCTTGAAATTGCTGTTCATCATCTCCGCCGTCTCTTCCATAACCTGAACCGCCGCGCATTCCCGATATCGCTAAAATAACAGGTTCATCAAATCTGTTTTTGACATCGATCAAATTGGCGCATTTTTTCTGCAATCTCCGCGAGCCGGCTTTTTTCAACGAAAAACGCCGGACCAAGAGGCCCGGCGTCGTCGAAATTGCAGCGTGGAGAGAGCGCTTATTCGGCAGCCAACGGCGGCAGGCGCAGCACCTTGCTGCTGGCTTGGGCGCCGGGAGAACGATCGTCGTTGGCGCTCGTCTGCCGTTCCATCTGGTTGAGGCGTTCTTCCAGGGAGGCGATCGTCTGGGCGTTCCTGCGCGCCTCCTGGCTGAGCTCCTCGTTGGAAAGACCGAAGTCCTCCTGCTCCTTCTTGCCGACCATGCGGCCGAAGATCTTGCCGAGCAGGCGCGACAGGTCGTCCATGATCAGGAAGAAGGACGGTACGACGAGAAGCGAGAGCACCGTCGAGACGATGATGCCGCCGATCACCGCGATCGCCATCGGCGCGCGGAAGGAGCCGCCTTCGCCGACGCCGAGCGCCGAGGGCAGCATGCCCGCCGACATGGCAATCGACGTCATGATGATCGGACGGGCGCGCTTGCGGCCGGCCTCGACCATGGCATGGACCCGCTCCAGGCCTTGCCGCTTCATCTCGATCGCGAAATCCACCAGAAGGATGGCGTTCTTCGTGACGATGCCCATCAGCATCAGGATACCGATCAGCACCGGCATCGACAGCGCGTTCTGGGTGATGATCAGCGCCACCGCCACGCCGCCGATCGCCAGCGGCAGCGAGAACAGGATGGTGAAGGGCTGGATGACGTCCTTGAAGAGCAGGATCAGCACCACAAGCACCAGCATCAAGCCCATCAGCATCGCATTGCCGAAGCTCTGCTGCATTTCCGCCTGCACCTTGGCGTCACCGCTTTCGGCCAGACGAACCGTCTTCGGGAACTCGGTCTCGTCGACGATGCGCTTGAACTCGGCCGATGCGGTATCGAGCGCCGTGCCGAAGGGCACGTCAGAGCCGATCGCCACGACGCGGTTGCGGTCGTTGCGCTTGATCGAGCTCGGACCTTCCGAATAGTCGATGTCGGCGACGCTGTAGAGCGGCACGCTGGCACCGGCCGCGGTCTTGATCTTCAAGGCGCGGATGGAGGCCAGATCGCGGCGGACGTCGAGCGACGCCTGGACGCGGATCGGGATCTGCCGGTCGTCGAGCGAGATCTTGGCAAGGTTGGCATCGACGTCGCCGATCGTCGCGACGCGGACGGTCTGTGCGATCTGCTGCGGCGTGATGCCGAGGCGCGAAGCCTCCGCCATGCGCGGCCGGATCTGCAGTTCCGGACGGGGCAGGGCGCCTTCCGAGGAGACGTTGAAAAGGACCGGCGAGGCCCGCAGCTTCGATTCCAGCACGCTGACGGCTTCGTTCAGGTCCGCCTCGTTGGTGGAGAGGAAGTTGAACGAAAGATCACGCTCCGCGCGGTCGTTGACCTTGGAAATCCGCACGTCCGGAATGGAGTGGACGGCTGCAAAGATATCCTTTTCGACATCCCATTGCGGACGCGTGCGGCCATTTTCCTTCATCTTCGGCACGATGTCGCGGACGAGGGGGATCGATCCCAGACCCTTGTTGACCAGGGTCTTGACCAGCGAATGATCGATGTTCTGCAGGATGACGCGCACGGTTGCGCGACGCAGCTCGAGGTCGCCCTTCGGGGAAGCGCCGCCGAGAATGAAGACGCTCTCGACACCGTCGATATGGCGTACCGCATCATAGATCACGTCCGTGCTGGCGGCCGTCTCCTCGAGCGTCGCATTCGGCGGCAGTTCTACCGAGAGAACGACGCGCGAAGAGTCGTCCGGCGGCAGGAAGCTGCCGGGGACCTGCGAGAGCAGCATCACCGAGCCGATCAGGAAGCCGATCGCGGCGAGCATCGTCGTATAGCGCCAGTACCACCGGCGGGTCGTGCCGGTGACAAGGCGCGTATAGGCCTTCATGATCCAGCCGTCGTTGTCGTGATGGTCTTCCATCCCGTCTTCGGGGCTCATCAGATAGGCGGCCATCAGCGGTGTGATCAGTCGCGCCACCGCGAGCGAGAAGAACACCGAGAAGGCGACCGTCAGGCCGAACTGGATAAAGTACTGACCCGGCACGCCCGGCATGAACGAGACCGGCACGAACACGGCGATGATCGTGAAGCTCGTCGCGATAACGGCGAGACCGATTTCGTCCGCCGCTTCGAGCGCCGCTCGATAGGGAGTCTTGCCCATCTTGATATGCCGCGCGATGTTCTCGATCTCGACGATCGCGTCGTCCACGAGAATACCGGTCGCGAGCGTCAGCGCCAGGAAGCTGACGAGGTTCAGCGAGAACCCCATGAGGTCCATGATCCAGAAGGTCGGGATCGCGGACAACGGCAGGGCAACTGCGGCGATCAGGGTCGCGCGCCAGTTCCTCAGGAACAGGAACACCACGATGACGGCGAGGACCGAGCCTTCCACCAGCGTGTGGAGGGCCGCTTCGTAATTGCCGTAGGTGAAGTAGACCGAGTCGTCGACCATTTCGATCGCGACGTTCGGATTGGCCTTGCGGACTTCATCGAGGCTGGTGGCGACGGTTTCCGCGACCGAGACCTCGCTTGCACCCTTTGCGCGGAACACGGCGAAGGTGACCGACGGCGTGCCGTTGAAGCGCGAGAAGGATTTCGGCTCCTCGTAGGTGTCGGTGATGGTGCCGAGTTCGGTCAGCTTGACGAACTGGCCGTTGGGCAGCGTGATCGTCGTGTCGGCAAGCTGAGCGACGCTGCGGGCATCGCCGAGCGTGCGGATCGTCTGTTCGTTGCCGGCCACCTGGCCGCGGCCGGAGCCGAGGTCGACGTTGGTGCCGCGCATCTGGGTGCTGACATCGGCAGCGGTAATGCCATAGGCATCCAGCTTGGCGGGGTTCAGCGATACCCGGACTTCGCGGTCGGAGCCGCCGTAACGGTCGATACGGCCGACGCCGGCCTGGCCCTGCAGGGCGCGCTTGACCGTGTCGTCGACGAACCAGGAGAGTTCTTCGAGCGTCATGTTCGGCGAGGATACGGCGAATGTCTGGATCGCCTGGCCTTCGACGTCGACCTTGGTGACGACGGGTTCCTCGATGCCGGCGGGCAGGTCGCTGCGGATCTTGTCGATCGCGTCCTTGGTGTCCTGCACGGCTTCCGCCGTCGGCTTTTCGATGCGGAAGACCACGACCGTCTGCGACTGGCCGTCGGTTACCGTCGACTGGATCTCGTCGATGCCGCTGATCGAGGCGACCGCGTCCTCGATCTCCTTTGTCACCTGCATTTCCAGTTCGGCGGGGGCGGCGCCGCTCTGGGTCACGGTGATCGACACGACCGGCACGTCGATATTCGGGAAACGGGTGATCGGCAGCGCGTAGAACGACTGGATGCCGACGACAAGCAACAGGGCAAAACCGAGCAGCGGCGCAATCGGATTGCGGATCGACCAGGCGGAGAAGTTCATGTGGCTAAACCTCAGTTGGCAACAGCGGCGGGTTCGGCCGGGACCGGGGCGATCTTGTCGCCGTCCCGGACGAAGGCGCCGGCCTTCGCAACGACAATGTCACCGGCGTCAAGACCGCTGACGACCTGGACGAAACCGCCATCCTGGATGCCGGTTTCAATCTTCACCTGCTTGACCACATTGTCCTCGACCTTGCGGGCGGTGGAACCATTCCGTCCGGTGGTGACGGCGGAGAGCGGCAACGCCAGGGCATTGGTCTCGGTGATGACGATCTCGGCGCTGCCATACATGCCCGCGCGGGCGCCGCTCTCGTCGTCGATGACGATATGCACCGCTCCGAGGCGGGTGACCGCATCGACCGTCGGGGAGACGAGCCGGACCTTGCCCTCGATCTTCACCTTGCCGCCGGCGACCGTGACGATCGCCTTCTGGCCGGCCTTGATCTTCTGGATGTCGGTCTCGGAAAGATCCGCGACGAGTTCGATCGCGCCGTCCTTGATGATCGTGAAGAGCGGATTGCCGGTGCCGCTGGCGATCGCGCCGACCTTGGCATTGCGGACGGAAATGACACCGCCGACCGGCGCTTTCACGCCTGTGCGGGCGAGCTTCAGGTTGATGTCCTCGATCTGGGCTTCCACCACCTTGATGTCGGACTGGCCAACGGCCACAGCCTGCTTGGCGGCGTTCAGCCGTGCCTGCGCGACCTCGACCGCGGCGGATGCCTGTTCGAGTTGGGACACCGTCCCGGTACCGCTTTGGCTGAGCTTCACGAGGCGGTCGCGCTGGCGCGTCGTGTCGGCGACATTGGCTTGGGCCTCGATCACCTGCGCCTGATATTGCGCGACGGCAGCTTCGGCCTTTGCCTTGTTGGCCTGGAGCTGGCTCTTCTCGAGAAGCAGCGAGTCGTCGTTCAACGTCGCAAGTACGCTGTCTGCCTTCACTTCGTCGCCGACGTCGGCATTCAGGGTCTTGATCGACAAAGCGTCGACGAGCGGCTGGACATAAACTTCCTCGACGGGCCTGACGGTGCCGGTGGCGATGACGCGATCGACGAGTGGCTTTTCGATCGCTTCCGTCACAATGATCGAGGGCAGCTTGATTGCCGTCTGCGCCGGGGCGGCAGCCGCCGGTTCCTGCGCAAACGCGGAATTTGGATTCAATGCGGTGCATGCGACAAAGGTGACGCCTGCAACCAGTGCGAGCCGGAGAGCCGGGATACCGGCAGACTTGTTGAACTTGCGAAACATGCGACTACTTTCAAATTGAAGGTAAGGGGCAAATATTCCGCTGGGAACCGCTCCGGCTACGGCGCGCCCCCTCAGCGCGCGATAACCCGGATCAAGGTGGTAACCGCGCAAAACGGTTACAAGACCGGCAGCGAAAGATTCATCAACGCCGCACTTTTACGTGTTTGCGTTGCACAAATCAATCCGTCGCCCTTATGAGACGAATGAGTTTTAGTTATGGTTTGTGTGAGAAAAATTTCAAAAACGCGCGGCGCGTAGCCGCGCGTTCTATTTTAGCAAGCCAGCGGCGATTATTATTTCACCGCGGCGTCGGTGATCTCGGTCGTATAGGCGCCTTCCGGCTTCTTGGTGATGATCTTCTGATCGAGCAGCGCCTTGACCGTGCGGTCGTAGGTGGCGGTGTCGAGCTTGCCGGTGCCGGTGCCGATCAGCTTGGCCACTTCGCCCATCATCCGCTTCTGGTGGTTCTCGTCCTGGCCGCCATTGTCCATGACGATTTCGGCTGCTTCGCCCGGGTTGGCGATGGCGTATTTCCAGCCCTTCATCGACGCACGGACGAACTTCACCATGGTCTCCTTGAACTTCGGATCCTTGAGCTTGGTGTCCATCACGTAGAGGCCGTCCTCGAGCAGGTCGTTGCCCATGGCGGAGAAGTTGAAGACGGTGAGCTGGTCCGGCTTGAAACCGGCATCGATCGCCTGCCAGTATTCGTTATAGGTCATGACCGAGATGCAGTCCGCCTGCTTCTGAATGAGCGGTTGCACGTCGAAACTCTGCTTCAGCACGGTAACGCCGTCCTTGCCGCCGTCGGTCTTGAGGCCGAGCTTGTTCATCCAGGCGAAGAACGGGTATTCGTTGCCGAAGAACCAGACGCCGAGCGTGCGGCCCTTGAAGTCGGCTTCGGTCTTTACCGGGCCGTCCTTGGGGCAGATCATCTGCAGGCCGGACTTCTGGTAGGGCTGGGCGATGTTGATCAGCGGCACGCCCTTTTCGCGGGCCACCAGCGCGCCACCCATCCAGTCGACGATCACGTCGGCGCCGCCGCCGGCGATCACCTGTTCGGGGGCGATGTCCGGGCCGCCCGGCTTGATGGTGACGTCGAGGCCTTCATCCTTGTAGAAGCCCTTATCCTTGGCAACGTAGTAGCCGCCGAACTGGCCTTGAGCCACCCATTTCAGCTGCAGGGTCACCTTGTCGGCGGCCATCGCCGCCTGGGCTGCGGCAAGCGACATGGCGCCCGCCATCAGTGCAACGAGAATTTTTCTCATGTTTTTTATCCTTCCCTCTGAGGTTTGCCGGACCCGCCGAAACGGGCCGGATTTCAGCGCCTAACCACCGCGGTTAGACGGATGCCAGAACGTCGTCGCTCTTTCGCCAAGCGCCACGACGCCATAAAAAACCGATCCGATGAGCGCTGCAACAGCGATTTCGGCCCAGACCATGTCGACATTCATGCGGCCGATCTCGGTCGAGATCCGGAACCCCATGCCGACGATCGGCGTGCCGAAGAATTCCGCAACGATCGCGCCGATCAGCGCCAGCGTCGAGTTGATCTTCAGCGCGTTGAAGATGAAGGGCATGGCGGCCGGCAGGCGCAGTTTTAGCAGCGTCTGCCAGTAGTCCGATGCGTAGGAGCGCATCAGGTCGCGTTCCATGGCGCCCGAGGCTCCGAGCCCCGCCACCGTGTTCACCAGCATCGGGAAGAAGGTCATGATGATCACGACCGCTGCCTTGGACTGCCAATCGAACCCGAACCACATGACCATGATCGGCGCCACCCCGATAATCGGCAGCGCCGAGACCATGTTGCCGATCGGTAAGAGCCCGCGGCGCAGGAAGGCGATGCGGTCGGCAAGGATGGCGACCACGAAGCCGGAGGCGCAGCCGACCACATAACCGAACAGCACGGCCTTGAAGATCGTCTGCTGCACGTCGGCCCACAGGATCGGCACCGAAGAGGCAAGCCTTGCGCCGATCGAGGACGGCGGCGGCAGGATGATGAAGGGAATTCCGGCGCCGCGCGTCGCCGCCTCCCAGAGGATCAGGATCCAGGCGCCGAAGATCGCGGGAATGAGGAGGTGGAGGAAGGTGTCGCCGGACTTGGATTTTGGGCGGATGCTGGAGAGCACCGTGACGCAGCGCCAGGCCAGCAGCCATGAGGCCGCGAGCATCAGGAAGAAGGTAAGCGTCGCCTTGCCCTCGTTGCCGGCGATGCCCGTGAGCAGCAGCCAGACGGCCAGATGGGTCGCGACGAGCAGGATCGCTGCGAGAAGGAACGGGGAGAGTGTTGTGAACGAGACCAGCGCCGCGCCGGCGACAAGCAGGAAGATCAGGACGATCGTGCCGGTACCGAAGGGTGAGGGAGCGTCCGCCGCCATCAGCGGCAGGGAGGCGAGAGCCGCGAGGCAGAGGATCAGGGCAAAGGCGCCCTGCCAGGAGCGGAGGACGAGGGTCATGCCGGTCTCCCGCCCATGGAGCGATCAACGATTTTCGCGATGATACCGACGATGGTGACCAGAAGTGCCGCAAGCACCGAGCCCGCGATCAGCGCCGCCCAGATATCGATCGTCTGGCTGTAATAGGCCGCGGCCAGCAGTTTCGAACCGATGCCGGCGACGGCGCCGGTCGGCAGCTCGCCGACGATCGCGCCGACCAGACTTGCGGCGATCGCCACCTTCATAGAGGTGAACAGGAAGGGGATCGAGGCCGGGACCCTCAGTTTCCAGAAGGTCTGGGCACCGCTGGCATAATAGGTGCGCATCAGGTCGAGCTGGATGATCTCTGGCGAGCGCAGTCCCTTCACCATGCCGACCGCCACGGGGAAGAACGAAAGATAGGTGGAGATCAGCGCCTTGGGCAGGAGCCCGGTAATGTTGATCGCGCCAAGCACGACGATCACCATCGGCGCGACCGCGAGGATCGGCACGGTCTGCGAGGCGATGATCCACGGCATCAGGCTGCGATCGAGCGCCTTCAGATGCACGATGCCGACCGCGATCAGGATGCCGAGGAGCGTGCCCATGGTGAAGCCGACCACGGTCGAGGAGAGCGTCACCCAGGCATGGTAGACGAGGCTGCGATTGGACGTGACGCTGCGCAGAAACGTGTTCTCGAAGACGCTGCTGACCACCTGATGCGGCGCCGGCAAAATCGGCTTCGGCTGCGCCATGGTCTTGCCGATGAATTCCATGGTGGTGGAGGTGACGTTGGCACGCCGGTCGAGATCGCGCTGGAACGGCGCGTTCATGAAATAGGCGGCGACGTACCAGATGGCGACGATGGCGATGAGGATGGTGAGGACGGGGATGATGCGTTGCGCGAGGGAGTCGGGTTTCATTGTTCGACCCTCCGGGGCTGCGGGGTAACCGCGGAATGGGAAGCTCTACTCCTCATAACTATGCCCCGCCCTCAGCCCCTCACGCACCCGATGGGCGATTTCCAGGAACTCCGGCGTCTCGCGGATTTCGAGCGGGCGTTCCTTGGGCAAGGTCGATTCGATGACGTCCGTCACCCGGCCGGGCCGCGGCGACATGACGACGATCCGGGTCGAGAGGTAGACCGCCTCCGGAATGGAGTGGGTGACGAAACAGATGGTCTTTTCGGTGCGCGCCCAAAGCTTCAGAAGCTGCTCGTTCAGGTGATCGCGGACGATCTCGTCCAGCGCGCCGAAGGGTTCATCCATCAACAGCAGGTCGGCGTCGAAGGCGAGTGCGCGGGCGATCGAGGCGCGCTGCTGCATGCCGCCGGACAGCTGCCAGGGGTATTTCTTGCCGAAGCCGGAGAGGTTGACGAGATCAAGCGTGCGTTCGATGCGGGCTTTGCGGTCGGCTGCCGAATAACCCATGATTTCGAGCGGTAGGGCGATGTTCTTCTCGATCGTGCGCCAGGGATAAAGCGCCGGCGCCTGGAAGACATAACCGTAGGAGCGCGATTTGCGCGCCTGTTCCGGCGTCATGCCGTTGACGGTGATCTCGCCGGCGGTTGCCTTTTCAAGGTCGGCGATGACGCGCAGGAAGGTGGTCTTGCCGCAGCCGGACGGACCGATGAAGGAGACGAAATCGCCCTTGTTCACCTGGAGGTCGACATTCGACAGGGCATGGACTGGCCCGTCACTGGTCTCGAAGGTAAGGCCAAGCTTGCTGGCCGAGACGACGGAGGATGGAGAATTGTTCATCGGCATTTCGGCATCGGTCCCAGCTTGGTGCCGCCGGGGAAGCTGACGGTGTAGCCCTTGGCGGATTTGGTCAGCGTCGCGGTGTCTTCCGGCCCGGTCTCCCCTTCGACATCGCATTGTGCCTTGATGGTGAAGCCGGTCGCCGTCTTCTTGGGCGCGCCCTTGAATTCGCAGGCGGAAACCGACGTGGTCACGCCCTCGTCGTTCAGCAGCAGGAAATCGTCGGAGCCGGACGATTCTCCGGTCTCGGCATAGGTGCAGCCTTCCTTGCTGCCATAGGCGCCATCGAGGAATGTCGCGGCCTTGGCGGGAGCGGCGATCGACATCGCGGCAACGGCTGCCGATGCGATGGTGAAGCGGATCGTATTCAATGACATTTCTCGAAAGGTCCCCATTCAAGCCCGTCTGCGAAGCGTACAGTATAGACATCGCCGTTGCGCAGGATATCGATCATTGCGGTGTGCTGAGTTTCTTCCCCTTCTTCGTCGCAGAGCGCTCCGAATGCCGCCTTTTCCCGCGTCCCGGCTCCCGTCCTCGAGCCGCCATGATATGCTGGCGGCAGATCCCGTTCGACAGAGGACTTTTGCCATGGACAGCGCATCAAAACCCACCTGCCGCGTCGTGAAGCCCGGCGCTGCCTATGACGGCAAGCAGGGCTTGAGCTATTTCGAGGGGATCGCGGCGGAAACGGTCGGCTCCAAGGGCATCTGCATGCATCTCATCACCATCCCGCCGGGCGCACGGGCGAAGGCCCATCTGCACGAAACCCACGAGACGGCCATCTACGTGCTCTCCGGCTCCGCCGTCACCTGGCATGGCGACCGGCTGGAGCAATGCGCCGGACTCTCGGCCGGCGAGATGATGTACATCCCGGCCGGCGTGCCGCACCTGCCGGCTAACATCTCCGACGCGCCCTGTTCGGCGGTGATTGCCCGCACCGACCCGAACGAACAGGAAAGCGTCGTGCTGCTGCCGGAGCTGGACGGGCTGGTGGCTTGAGGCTGCGCCGTTCCGTGGAAAGAACATCGTTTCCCGTTCAAACCCCACTGGCCGGAATGCCCGTGCGCTCCACCTTGCGCGGCGAGGTCAGTTCCTTCCAGGTCGACAGTGCCTTGTTGACCGCTTGGAATGGCTCGCGCTTGACGAACTGGCCGTGGCCTTCCTGCGTCTTGACCGCTCCGTCCTCGATCGCCACCACGCCGCGGGTCAATGTGTAACGCGGCAGGCCGGTGACTTCCTTGCCTTCGAAGACGTTGTAGTCGATCGCCGACTGCTGGTTTTTGGCGGTGATGGTCTTCGAACGCTTCGGGTCCCAGACGACGATATCCGCGTCGCCTCCGACCAGGATCGCGCCCTTCCTTGGATAGATGTTGAGGATTTTTGCGATGTTGGTGGACGTGACCGCCACGAACTCGTTCATGGTGATGCGGCCGGTTGCGACGCCATAGGTCCACAGCATAGGCATGCGGTCTTCGAGGCCGCCGGTGCCGTTCGGGATCTTTCGGAAATCGCCGAGACCGGTACGCTTCTGGTCAGTCGTGAAGGCACAATGGTCGGTCGCCACCACCTGCAGCGAGCCGGAGGCAAGGCCCGCCCAGAGGCTGTCCTGATGCTGCTTGCTGCGGAAGGGCGGCGACATCACCCGGCGGGCCGAATGGTCCCAGTCCTTGTTGAAATATTCGCTCTCATCGAGCGTCAGGTGCTGGATCAGCGGCTCGCCGTAAACGCGCATGCCGTTCTGGCGGGCGCGGCGGATCGCTTCGTGCGCCTGTTCGCAGGAAGTGTGTACGACATAGAGGGGCACGCCCGCCATGTCGGCGATGATGATGGCGCGGTTGGTGGCCTCGCCCTCGACGGAGGCGGGGCGGGAGTAGGCGTGCGCCTCAGGGCCGTTATTGCCCTCGTCCATCAGCTTGGTCTGCATGGCGGCGACGACGTCGCCGTTTTCGGCATGCACCAAGGGGAGGGCGCCGAGTTCGGCGCAACGCTGGAAGGAGGCGAACATCTCGTCGTCGTTCACCATCAGCGCGCCCTTGTAGGCCATGAAATGCTTGAAGGTGTTGATGCCGTGATGGGAAACGACCGCCTTCATCTCGTTGAAGACCTGCTCGCCCCACCAGGTGACCGACATGTGGAAGGAATAGTCGCAATTGGCCCGCGTCGCCTTGTTGTCCCAGCGCTTCAGCGCGTCGAGCAGCGACTGGCCGGGCTCGGGCAGGCAGAAATCGACGACCATGGTCGTGCCGCCGGCAAGTGCGGCCCGCGTGCCGCTCTCGAAATCGTCGGTGGAATAGGTGCCCATGAACGGCATTTCGAGATGCACATGCGGATCGATGCCGCCCGGCATGACGTAACAGCCGGCTGCATCCAGCGTGGTGTCGCCGAAGAGGCTCGGGCCGATCTCGATGATTTTGCCGCCGTCGATCTTTACGTCCGCCTTGTAGGTCAGGTCGGCGGTGACGATGGTTCCACCCTTGATGACTGTGGTCATGGTTTTTCCCTTTTTGCCTGATGTGCGATCACGGTCACCCCGAGAAGCCGAGAGCCAGTGCCATGGATCGCTCGAGACGCCGCATTGTCAATTCATCGACGGTGCCGATGACATTCCTCACTCTTGACCGGCTCGCGGGACTGATCTTGTCGACCATAATTTCCGATTGCAGGAGAAGGCCATTCGTCGGCATGGGGTCTATCGGGACCCGGAACATGCTCGGCTGAGAGCTGAAGCTTGTTACCGGACAGACAAGGACCGTTTTCAGCTGTGAAGCCGTCATTGCATCGGTTTGCACGATGACCGCTGGGCGGGGTTTTCCAAGATCACCCGAAAGCGCGACAGTGACGACGTCGCCGCGCTTCATCGGTCATCTTCCTCGTCCCACATGTCTTTCTGAAGATTTTCGATCCACTCCATGACGCTATCTTCCTCGTCAGCGAAGGCGATGCGGTCCGCTTCAGCCTCAGCCGCCGCACGCGTCGCGGGGTCACGAAGGTCAGGGAGCCAAAGCTCGAAACGCTTGAAGCCCTTCGCAATCATCTCCGCCCGCTCTTCCGCTGAAATTTCCCGTGGCAGCGCCATGCGCGTCTCCTTTCGAATAGCCCTTAATGCTACTCCACAATCTCCGCCGTCTCCAGCACGGCATGGAACAGCACATCCGCTCCCGCCGCCGCCCATTCCTTGGAAATCTCTTCGGCCTCGTTGTGGCTGAGCCCGCCGACGCAGGGGCACATGATCATCGTCGCGGGGGCTACCTTGGCGGCCCAGCAGGCGTCGTGGCCGGCGCCGGAGATGATGTTCATATGGCTGTAGCCGAGTTTTTCGGCGGCCTCGCGGACACGGCCGACGAGAACGGGGTCGAAGGTCACCGGATCGAAATGGCCGACCGCCTCGACCGAACAGCCGACACCGAGCGGTTCGCAGATTGCGGCCGCCTGTTTCTCGATCGTCGCCCGCATGCGGTCGAGCTTTTCCTGGGAGGGCGTGCGGATGTCGACGGTGAACACCACCTTGCCCGGCAGCACGTTGCGGGAATTCGGCGAAAAGAACACCTGGCCGACGCCACCAACGGCGCCCGGCTGTTCGGACATTGCCACCGCCTGCACCATTTCGAGGATGCGGCCGAAGGCAAGGCCCGCATTGACGCGCAGGTTCATCGGCGTCGAGCCGGTATGCGCCTCGCGTCCGGTCAGCGTGAATTCCAGCCACCACAGGCCCTGACAGTGGGTGACGACGCCGATCTGCTTCTCTTCGGCCTCGAGGATCGGCCCCTGTTCGATGTGATATTCGAAGTAGGCGTGCATTTTTCGCGCACCAACCTCCTCGTCGCCGAGCCAGCCGATGCGCTTCAGCTCGTCACCATAGGTCTTGCCCTCGGGGTCCTTGCGGCCATAGGCGTAGTCGATCGAATGCACGCCGGCGAAGACGCCGGATGCCAGCATGGCCGGTGCAAACCGCGCGCCTTCCTCGTTCGCCCAGTTGGTGACGACGATCGGGTGTTTCGTCCTGATCCCGAGGTCATTCATGGTGCGCACCACTTCCAGCGCGCCGAGCACGCCGAGAACGCCGTCATATTTGCCGCCGGTTGGCTGGGTGTCGAGATGGCTGCCGACATAGATGGGCAGTGCATCCGGGTCTGTGCCGGCGCGGGTGGCAAACATCGTGCCCATCTTGTCGACGCCGACCGTCATTCCTTCGGCCTCGCACCATGTCTTGAAGAGGTGGCGGCCTTCGCCGTCCGCATCCGTCAGTGTCTGGCGGTTGTTGCCGCCGGCAATGCCGGGGCCGATCTTCGCCATCTCCATGAGCATGTCCCAGAGACGATCGCCGTTGATGCGCAAGTTCTCGCCGGGTGCTGCCACCATTTTTCAGTCCTCGCCTGTTTTTACGGCCACCCGAGCGGGCGGCATTCTTTTCGTTCCCGTCGGTCCTCCGCGCGCCGTAGCACTTGAAGATCGGCATTGCGTTTATTCCGCTTGTCGCCGATAATTTGACCGCTTGGTAAAACATTACTATTTCCGCCGCGCCACTCAAGACGAAAATCACGAAAAATCCAGAGGAATTTCGAAAGAGCCGGTTGGGCGCGGAAGAGGACAGAGGCAGCATGGCCATCCCAAGGGCGGCGAAGACGCAGAGACGCACCCGCATCCAGGAGGAGAAGGAGGAGCGCATCCTCGAAGCGGCGCTCGACGTGTTTTCCCAGAACGGTTTCCGCGGCGCCACGATCGACCAGATCGCCGAAGCGGCGGGCATGTCGAAACCCAATCTGCTCTATTATTTCCGTACCAAGGAGGCCATCCACCGTCACCTGATCGACCGGGTCCTGTTCACCTGGCTGGAGCCTCTGCGGGCGTTCAACGCCGACGGCAATCCTGAATCCGAGATCCGCTCCTATATCCGCCGCAAGCTCGAAATGGCCCGCGATTTCCCGCGCGAAAGCCGGCTTTTCGCCAATGAAGTGCTGCAGGGCGCGCCGCATATCGAGGATGAGCTGAAGGGGCCACTGAAGGCGCTGGTGGATGAAAAGGCGGAGGTGATCCGTGCCTGGGCGCGGTCCGGCAAGATCGCCAAATGCGATCCCTACCACCTGATCTTCTCGATCTGGTCGACGACCCAGCATTATGCCGACTTCGACGTGCAGGTGCGCGCCGTGCTCGGCCAGGATTATGCGGGCGAGGGCCGTTTTGAGGATGCGGCCCGGTTCCTGGAACAGCTCTTCATCGACGGGCTGCGGGCGCGCAGCGCCTGATTGTCATCTGATGACCTGAAAAAAAACGCCGGCGCTGAGGCCGGCGTCTTCTAATTTACCGATTGCCGGGCCTGATATCAGGCGGCGGCGGAGGCCCTGTTGGTCGGGACTTCGGCGATCGTCTTCAGAACCTGGGAAGCGATCTGGTAGGGGTCGCCCTGGGAGTTCGGGCGGCGGTCTTCCAGATAGCCCTTGTAGTCGTTCTTGATGAACGAGTGTGGCACGCGGATAGAGGCACCGCGGTCGGCAACGCCGTAGGAGAACTTGTTCCACGGAGCCGTTTCGTGCTTGCCGGTCAGGCGCTTGTCGTTGTCCGGGCCGTAGACGGCGATGTGGTCCATCAGGTTCTTGTCGAAAGCAGCCATCAGCGCTTCGAAATAGTCCTTGCCGCCGACTTCGCGCATGTACTTGGTCGAGAAGTTGCAATGCATGCCCGAGCCGTTCCAGTCGGTATCGCCGAGCGGCTTGCAGTGATATTCGATATCGATGCCGTACTTTTCAGTCAGGCGCTGCAGCAGGTAGCGTGCCATCCAGATCTGGTCGGCGGCCTTCTTGGAGCCCTTGCCGAAAACCTGGAATTCCCACTGGCCCTTGGCCACTTCGGCGTTGATGCCTTCGTGGTTGATGCCGGCGGCGAGGCAGAGATCGAGATGTTCCTCGACGATTTCGCGGGCGACGTCGCCGACGTTCGAATAACCGACGCCGGTGTAATACGGGCCCTGCGGAGCCGGGTAACCCTGTTCCGGGAAGCCGAGCGGCCGGCCGTTCTGGTAGAAGAAATATTCCTGCTCGAAGCCGAACCAGGCATCCTCGTCATCGAGAATGGTTGCGCGAGCGTTGGACGGGTGCGGCGTGACGCCATCCGGCATCATGACTTCGCACATGACCAGCGCGCCGTTGGTGCGGGCCGGGTCGGGATAAAGCGCAACCGGCTTCAGCACGCAATCGGACGAGCGGCCTTCGGCCTGCATGGTCGACGAACCGTCGAAGCCCCACAGCGGCAGCTGTTCGAGCGTCGGGAAGGTGTCGAATTCCTTGATCTGCGTCTTGCCACGCAGGTTCGGTACCGGGGTGTACCCGTCGAGCCAGATGTACTCGAGCTTATACTTGGTCATATTTTATCTCTCAGGCCGTGACGTTCATGGTTGAGCCATCCGAGGAAGCGGTATCGCGACGAGACCGCGCCTCCGGGGTACACGAAAGAACGCATTTCCCGTGCCAGTTTGGACCCGGGCGACGGTTTTGGGTTAAAAAAGTGTGAATGAAGGCTCGCCATCAAGGTGCTGAAAGTGAGCAAAAGCCCGGTAAATGAGGACACTCTCATGAAATCCACGGGTTTTGAAGGTTCTGTGACGATTGTCCGGAACCGAGGTCGTTTGGCACACGTTTCCCCACTGGCGGTCCCTGCGAGCAAAATAGATCGCCGGAACCTCGCTGCCGCTAAATTAGCGCCTAGCGTGAATCGTGAGAATGATGTAAAATCGTGCAATAAGCACAAAAAATGTGCAGATTTGTGCTCTGTGCGTGTTTGGATGCACTTTTGAAGTTAGGAGACGATCGGATGACAATTCACATCCATCGTGAGTCAGCAACCATCTATCAGTTCCCGGTCCGCCCGAGGCGGCGCCTGGATGATGGCCGGACCGTGCCGACCGGAATCCATGATGTAGTCTTGAGTGTGGTCGATACCAATTGCTGGTATCACGATGAAGCGGTGCGGGATTCGAACCCGTCGCCCGAACGTCCGAAGCCCTGCTGACCCATAGATGAAGAAAAGGCCGCGCCATTTCTGACGCGGCCCTGTTCTTTCACTTCCTTTTCCTCAGAATGCGAACAGCTTCAGCATCGCGTAGCCAAAAACCGCGATGAACAGCCAGCCGAACGCGCCGAGCGCCAGCGGCCGCCAGCCTTCCGCCTTGAGCTTGCGTATGTCGGTCTGCAGGCCCATCGCTGCCAGCGCCATGGACAAAAGGAAGCTCGTCAGTGTCGCCAGCGTCTGACTGACCCCAGCCGGAATGGCGACCGCGCTGTTGACCAGCATCATCCCGATAAAACCGAGCACGAACCACGGCATAGGCGCCGAGGCCTTCGAGCCACCTTCACCGCCGGAGCGCATGGCAAGCGCCAGCGTCATGATCAGCGGTGCCAGCATGACGACGCGGGCGAGCTTGGAGATGGTGCCGAACTGGCCGGCGACATCGCCGCCCTGGAAGGCGGCGGCAACCACCTGGGCAACTTCATGGATGGTCGAGCCGGTCCACAGCCCGTAACCGCGTGCATCAAGCCCGAGCGGGGCGGAGAGCAGCGGGTAGGCGAGCATCGACAGTGATCCGAACAGCGTCACGCAGGCGACCGCATAGGCGACATGTTCCTGCTTGCCGCGCACCACCGTATTGGCGGCGATGACGGCCGAGGCGCCGCAGACGGAGGTTCCGGCGGCGATCAGGTCGGTCAGCGACTTGTCGACGCCCATCGCCCGGCCGACGATGCGGATCGCCACGAAGGTGGTTGCGAGCGTCAGCGCCACCATGGCAAGGCCGGCGCCGCCGAGCGAGAGAATCTGGCCTGCCGTCACCTGCAGGCCGAGCAGCACGATGCCGAAACGCAGGATGCGCTTCAAAGAAAAGCCGATGCCGGGTTCGACGGCTGCCGGAACCAGCATGGCGTTGCGGATCAGCATGCCGAAAACGATCGAGAGAATGAGCGGGCTCAGCGCCATCCATCCGGTCAGACTGCGGACGGTGAGGGCGGCCGTGGCGATCGCGGCGGTCAGAAGAAGTCCCGGAAGAAGCTGGACGAGGGGTGGCCACTGGGGCGAGGAGAGGAGGGAGCGCTGTTCCGCAGTCGGCTGGATAGGCTTCATGATTCTTCCGCGATTCTCTGGATTTGTCGAAAACCATTCTCCCTTTCGCAAAAAGACAAATCCAATTGATAAGTTTTCTGATATCGTTCGCTAAAAGCGAATGGTTTTGGACGATGACCCTCGATCAGCTGCGAATTTTTCTGGAAGTGGCCTCTCGCGAACACGTGACGCGCGCGGCGGAAGCGCTGAACCTGACGCAG
The DNA here is from genome assembly GCF_039631515.1 of Neorhizobium tunisiense. Lineage (NCBI taxonomy): Bacteria > Pseudomonadati > Pseudomonadota > Alphaproteobacteria > Hyphomicrobiales > Rhizobiaceae > Neorhizobium > Neorhizobium tunisiense. Next base: position 672,698 of record NZ_JBDIUU010000002.1, read on the forward strand.
TCGGCTGTCAGCGCGGCGATCTCGGCGCTGGAGGCGCGCCATGCCGTGATCCTCTTCAACCGGGTCGGGCGGCGCATCGAACTCACGGAAGCGGGAAAACTCTTCGTGCCGGAGGCGCGTGCCGTGCTGGAACGGGCGCAGACGGCCGAACATGTGCTCGCCGATCTCGGCGGTTCGGCCTCGGGCATCCTGCGCGTCCATGCCAGCCAGACGGTGGCGAGCTACTGGCTGCCGGCCCGGCTGGTCAGCTATCATGAGCGGTTTCCGCGGGTCGATGTGCGGCTGACCGTCGGCAATACCCAGAGTGCCGCCGACGCGGTGCTGACCGGTGCTGCGGAACTCGCGGTCGTCGAAGGGGAGGTGTCTCTCGCCGGTCTGAAACGCCGCAAAGTGGCGGAGGACCGGCTGGTCCTGGTGGTCGGCAGCCGCCACCCCTGGGCCGACGGGCGAAAGATCCGCTCCAGTGATCTTCTCGAAACCAACTGGATCATGCGCGAACAGGGATCGGGCACGCGCTCGGCCTTCGAGGCGCAACTCACCAATCTCGGCATCGAGCCGCAATCGCTGTCCGTCGTCCTCGAAATGCCGTCGAACGAAGCGGCGATGGCGGCGGTCGAGGCGGGATTGAGCGCAACGGTGATTTCCAGCCGCGCCGCTTCATCCCATTCCTTTTCCGGTCGGTTGCATGTCGCCGACTTTCCGATGCCGCTCAGGCAGTTCTCGGCGCTTTTTCATGGCGAGCGTCACGTGACGAGGGCGTTGCGCGCCATGCTCGACCTGCTGAACGAGCGGGTCGAAGACAGCTTCCGCTGATCCGTCGGCCAAATCGATGACCAGATGCATATGCCTTCTGTGTGAACGATAAAATTTAAATCGTTCAATATTTGCGAACAATACGTCCGCAACTTGCTGTCTATTCCGGGCGACCGACTTGCACCATCTTGAGCATCAGAAGCGCGGTAACGAGCTTCGATAGACAGATCAACACAGAGAGGGGCTTCGAGAAACTCGGCTCCACCACATCATAGGAACAAGACAATGATCAGAATTTCCTCGGCCATCGCTGCAGCCCTCATCGCTTCGGCTTCGCTAGGCTCGACCGCTCTTGCCGAAGGCGACTATTACCAGGGCGTCCAGAAGAACGCTCCCGCTGCCTCCGTCACCGTCGATCGCATCAGCACCGGCAGCATCGGCCCGAACGACAAGCTCCAGGCCGACGTCAACAGCGGCGACTATTTCGACGGTGCCAACCGCCCGAACTAAAAATCGTTCGAGCCCTGAAACTGAAATCCGTCCGGCTCCGTATCTCATGCAGAACGTAACGCAGATCGGACCAAAACCAACAAACTCAAAAGGACGACGACAATGACCAAGATCACTTCCGCAATCGCCGCAGCTTTCATCGCTTCGGTCTCATTCGCTGGCGCAGTTCTCGCTGACGAAGGCGACTATTTCCAGGGCGTCTCCAAGGCTTCCTCCATGGTCGATCACATGCAGACCGGAAGCATCGCCAAGGACCAGCAGAACACGAGCCAGATTCCGGCTTCGGTCGGTCGCGGCGATTACTACGAAGGCGCAAACCGGCCGAACTAACCGCAGCTCATTCAAGACACCGAAACAATCATCCGCAGGCCAGGTCGCAAACTTAAAGCCGCGGAACACTCTGAAAGGACTACCACAATGACCAGGATCACTTCCGCTATCGCCGCTGCCCTCATCGCTTCGGCTTCCTTCGCCACCGCTGCACTCGCCGATGGCGATTATTACGAAGGCGCCTCCAAGGCCTCCGCCATCATCGACCAGGTCCAGACCGGCGGCATCGGCCAGAAGGCTGACACCCGAACGGCCAACGTCCAGGCCGACGTCAACAGCGGCGATTATTTCGACGGCGCAAACCGCCCGAACTGATCAACCCTGAACTCATAGCAGGCATCCAGTACGAAGAAGGCTCGGCCAACCCGCCGGGCCTCTTTGTTTTATACTCGTTCTTCAGATAATTCGCATATGGTCAGCGCTGTGTTACAATCCCCGGACCGAAAGAAGTCTTGGGAGGTAGAACTCATGGAGAGACTGCTTTTTAGGAATACGCGCCCACTTTACGGCTGGCTTTTCATCGTTGCCTGGTTCGCCATTCTCATGCTGATGACTTGGGTCTTCTTCCGCAACAGCGGTATTGCCCAGGAACCGTTCAGGGCTCTCATCATCGCTTTTTTCTGGGGCCTCGGTGGCTGGCTGGCGTTCGGAGCGCTTGCCCGGCCGATCGTCTCGGTCAGGCAGGGGAGCGACGGCAGATGGGTCGTCACCCGCCGCTGGCTCTGGACCCATGACGAGGAGCGTATCGATCCCGACCGCCTGCCGCCTCCGACCATCGACGCGGAAAGCGACGGCGAGGGCGGCATGCACTACCACTGCCTTTTGCAGACGCCGGAACACGGTTCCGTGGAATTCAGCGAGCACCTCAAGCTCGACAAGGCCGCACTCGCGCGCGACCGCATGGCCTTCCTGATCCGGAACGCCAGAACGAAAATGCCGCGACCAAGCTGACCGCGGCAGACCTTTGGCGAAAGCGAGCCGTTTCGATAGGCAGGCGGCTATTCCGCGGGGTTTGTCGTCGCCCTACCCCTAAAGGGAAGGACGTGGATATCCTGTTCCCGCTTGCGCGTCTGAGCGATATCGAAACTGTTCTGCATCCGCATGAGCGTATCCATGGAAACGCCGAAGGCCTTTTCGACGCGCAGCGCCATTTCCGGAGAAAGGGACGAGCGTTGGTTCAGCAAAGCCGACAGCGCAGGTCTTGTGACACCCAGGATTCTCGCCGTTGCGGTCACGGAAAGCTGCAGGTCCTCAAGCAGTTCGTGCTTGAGAAAATCGCCGGGGTGGGCCGGATTTTTCATTCGAATGCCAGGTGCGTCCGTCATGATCGGCTCCTAATGATAGTCTTCGTAGTCGAGATCGACGATTTCAATCTCGTTGGCATCGATCCGGAATGTCAGCCGCCAGTTCTTGGTCACGAACAGGCTCCAGGCGCCCTTGCGATCACCGGTCAGCTGGTGGGCTTTCCAGCTTGGCACCGTCCGCAGTTCGCTTTCGGTTTCCATGTCCTGCAGGAAGGAGATCATTCGCCGCAATTTCGGCACGACCGCCGGCTGCAGTCCCGACGCATCGTCGTTGACGACGAAGCGTCGAAGTCCTTTATGAAGGATGTTCCGAATTCTCATCAAGACATATAAGCATAAAACCGTTCCCCGTAAAGCGTGGCTTTACGGGGAACGGGCTGTGCTCAGGAGGAGTTGAGCGCGGGAGGAGCTATTCCGCGGCCTGCCGTGCCATCGGGTTGTTCGGATGCTGGGTCCAGTTGGCGTAGGTCGGGTCGACCACCTTGCCGGTGCGCTTGTCGAGATCGCCGGCGGGCAGCGCTTCCATGGTGATGCAGTTCTCGACCGGACAGACGTTGACGCAGAGATTGCAGCCGACGCATTCCTCTTCCATCACCTCGAAATGGCGCACGCCGTCGACCATGCTGGTGATCGCCTGGTGCGAGGTGTCCTCGCAGGCGATGTGGCAGCGGCCGCACTTGATGCAGGCGTCCTGGTCGATATGCGCCTTGGCGATGTAGTTGAGGTTCAGGTACTGCCAGTCGGTGACGTTCGGGACCGCGCGACAGATGACGTCGTCGAGCGAGCGGTGGCCCTTCTCGTCCATCCAGTCGGAGAGGCCGGTGATCATTTCCTGGACGATCTTGAAGCCGTAGGTCATCGCCGCGGTGCAGACCTGCACGTTGCCGGCCCCGAGCGCCAGGAACTCGGCTGCGTCACGCCAAGTGGTGATGCCGCCGATGCCGGAGATCGGCAGGCCGTAGGTTTCCGGATCGCGGGCGATCTCGGCGACCATGTTGAGCGCGATCGGCTTGACCGCCGGGCCGCAATAACCGCCATGGCTGCCCTTGCCGTCGACCGAGGGGTTGGGCGAGAAGTTGTCTAGATCGACGGAGACGATCGAGTTGATCGTATTGATCAGCGACACGGCGTCGGTGCCGCCGGCCTTGGCGGCCCGGGCGGGCTTGCGGATGTCGGTGATATTGGGCGTCAGTTTGGTGATGACCGGCATGCGGGTGTACTGCTTGCACCAGCGCACCACCATTTCGATATATTCCGGCACCTGACCGACCGCGGAGCCCATGCCGCGCTCGGACATGCCGTGGGGACAGCCGAAGTTGAGCTCGATGCCGTCGACTTCGGTTTCCTCCACCAGCGGCAGGATCGCCTTCCAGGCCTGTTCCTCGCAGGGAACCATGATCGAGGCGATGATCGCCCGGTCCGGCCAGTTCTTCTTCACTTCCTTCATTTCGCGAAGGTTGGTGTAGAGGTCGCGGTCGGTGATCAGTTCGATATTGTTCAAACCCAGCAGGCGGCGGTCGGCGCCCCAGATGGCGCCGTAGCGCGGGCCGTTGACGTTGACGACCGGTGGGCCTTCCTCGCCGAGCGTCTTCCAGACCACGCCGCCCCAGCCCGCCTTGAAAGCGCGCTCGACATTATAGGCCTTGTCGGTCGGTGGCGCCGACGCCAGCCAGAACGGGTTGGGGGATTTGATGCCGACGAAATTGTTGCGGATATCAGCCATGATCGTTCTCCCCTCAAGCCACTGCGGTTGCCGGCTGCGCGGCGGCAGCCAGGGCTTTTGCGATGCTTTCCGCGGCGTCACGCCCCTGCGCGACGGCCGAGACGGTCAGGTCCTCGCCTGACCCGATGCAGTCGCCGCCGGCCCAGATGCCCTCGATCGAGGTGCGGCCTTCGCCGTCCACGACGATCTTGCCCTTCTCGAACTGCAGCGCGCCGAGGCCCGAGGCGGAGAAGGTCTGGCCGATCGCCTTGAAGATCTGGTCGGCGGCGATGACGCCGGTCTCGCCGGTGCCGATCAGCTTGCCGTCACGCATCGCGGTATATTCCACTTCGATGCCCGCGACGTGAGCGCCATTGGGGCCGTCCTTGCCGATGATCGATTTCGGCGCCAGCCAGTGGCGGATGATGACGCCGTTGGCGGTCGCCAGATCCTGCTCGTAGGGCGAAGCGTTCATGTTGTCCTTGCCGCGGCGATAGCAGATCGTCACCTCTTCGGCGCCGAGCAGTTTTGACTGGATCGCGGCGTCGATGGCGGTCATGCCGCCGCCGAGGACGACGACGCGCCGGCCGATCGGCAGCACGCTCTTGTCCTTTGCCTGGCGAAGGGCGGCAATGAAATCCACCGCATCCTCGACGCCGGTGAGGCTCTCGCCTTCGATGCCGAGGCCGTTGACGCCGGCAAGGCCCATGCCGAGGAAAACGGCGTCATACTGCGCGGTCAGGTCGGACAGCGAGAAATCCCGGCCGAGCGCCTGGCCGTTCCGGATCTCGATGCCGCCGATCGCGGTGACGTAGTCCACTTCGCGGGCGGCGAAGTCATCGACCGCCTTATACGTCGCAATGCCGTATTCGTTGAGGCCGCCGGCCTTTTCGCGGGCTTCGAGAACGACGACCGAATGGCCGTGCATGGCGAGCCGGTGTGCTGCGGCAAGGCCGGCGGGGCCTGCGCCGACGACGGCGATCGTCTTGCCGGTCGGAGCCTTGCGGCTGTAGAACTGCCGGCCCTGTTCCATGGCGATGTCGGTCGCATAACGCTGCAGCTTGCCGATCTCGACCGGCTTGTCTTCGGCCGTATTGCGCACGCAGGCCTGTTCGCAGAGCGTTTCGGTGGGACAGACGCGGGCGCACATGCCGCCCAGAATATTCTGGTCGAAGATGGTCTTCGCCGACCCGATCGGATTGCCCGTCTGTATCTGTCTTATGAACAGCGGGATATCGATGGAGGTGGGACAGGCCGTCATGCACGGCGCGTCGTAGCAGAAATAACAGCGATCGGATTCGACCAGCGCCTCGTGCCTGTCGAGACGCGGGTGGAGATCGGCGAAATTCGCCTCATACTCCGCCGATGAAAGACGACCGGCTTCAATGCCGGCCTGCGGACCGTTTCCCAGTCGTTCCATCCTAAGTTCCCTCTTTTATGGATTCATGGACAACTATTGGGCAAAAGGTACCACAGCGTAAAAATTTATCAAACGGTAAATTTTTGAAAAGAGCGCGGCTTTATCAGGTCGCCCGACATATCATGATAAAAAGAGTCCAGTTTAATCTTTACTCCGAAAATCAACTTTAATATGGTGCCGGCCATCGAGGAACCGAAGCGTGAGCAGAATCGGCGGCGAGGGGCGTATGGCCAAGAAGCAGAAGCAGAAAAACGGCAATTCCGGCTCGGAGGCGAAGAGCGCCGAAACGCGGGGACCGGCAGTGACCGACGTCCGCAGCTTTCTCTATGTCGGCGGTCGTGACTGTCAGGTGGCGCACCTGAGGGAGATCGCCAGCAATTTCGGCGCCGAACTGATCCACCACGACGGCGGACTTCGCGAGGCGGTCTCCCGTATCGACACGGTCCTGCCGTCGGTCGACTGCGTCTTCTGCCCCATCGACTGTATCAGCCACGATGCGTGCCTGAGGGTGAAGACCGGCTGCAAGAAGTTCGGTGTCACCTTCGTGCCGCTCCGCAACGGCTCAAAATCCAGTCTGGAGCGGGCGCTCCAGACCATGAAGGAACGCAATGATGAACGAAGAACGTCGTGACGCCAGCCTTTTCATCGGCCTGCACAAGCTCGCCGCGCAGAATGGCGACGGGCTGGTGCCGGAGCTTTACGCGCTGCTGACGAGGCGAGCCGAAGCGGCTGCGGATATGACCAATGTGGTGGTGCTGCCGAGGGCCGTCCGGGGGACGGCGGTGGAAGCCGCTCCGGCTGAGAGCGCTCGGGTGCTGGCTTTTCGGCGGTAGGGACAAGTCCCCTCTGTGTCCGGGTTTGGAAACCCCTCCCGCCTGCCGGCCACCCTCCCCACAAGGGGGAGGGTTAGGGACGCCGCACCGCCTCAGGTCCCATATGCGAAGGGGAGGGCTAACCCAGCCGCACCCACTCTGGATTGAGGCAAGGCCGTGCCACGAGTCTTCTCCCCCCTTGTGGGGGAGATGGCCGGCAGGCCAAAAGGGGTCTTAAACCTCCCGCACCTTCAAAAACGCCCCCGCCGCCACGATCAGCCAGCCCAGCATCATCCCCGTCCCACCCACGGGAGCGGCCATCGGAAACAGCCGGTCGCCGAGATAGTGGCGCGAGACGAGATCGCCGGCGAAAATGATCGTGCCGAGACCGAGCACCAGAGCGGCAAGCGTCGCCGTGCGAAAATACCGGTGACCGAGATAAAGGCCGAGCAGGACCGGCGCATGCGCCAGGCACATGGTCGAGGCGGAGCCGAGGAAGACCGTATCGCCGCCGTGGCTTGCGGCCGCTGCCAGAGCCACGCCCGCGGCGCCCATCAGGCCGCTCACAAACAGAATCAACGGCCGCAGTTTATGCAAACTTTCCAACGGCCTATTCCTTGTTCTGCATGTGGAAGGCCAGCCGTTCGATCGGCGGCCAGATGATCTCGCGCAGTTTTGGATTTTCGATCGCCTCTTCCATGGCGCGACGGAAACAGAGCATCCATTCGTCGCGTTCCAGCGGGCCGATCGCCGCGCCGAAATGGCGCGAGCGCAGCCGCGGATGGCCGTGTTTTTCCACATAGACCGGCGGGCCGCCGAGATAGCCGGTCAGATAATCGTAGAGTTTCGCTTCGCTGCCTTCGAGGCTCGGCGGATGGACGGCGCGGCAATGGGCCGCTTCCGGCAGCGTGTCCATCAGCTCGTAGAAGCGCTTCACCAGCGCCCGCACCGTCGCGTCACCGCCGATCGCCTCGTAAAGTGTGATGGTGTCGTCCGCCATGCCCGTTCAGCCCGCTTGTCTGATCGTTTCAGACGGTGTTACCCATCCATGCCCGAGCGGGCAAGCGCCAAGGCGTCGCAGATCAGGGCCGCCGGGGTCTCAAGCCTCCAATGCAGCCGTTGAGATTGCCCGGTGACGGACCGGTCAATCCGACCCCGCATCCACCTCTTTCGCACCGGGTTCAGGCAGCGATCCGGCGCCGGGCGTCTTCTCCCTGTCGATCAGATGCTCCTTGGCATGCGGCCCCGACGGCGGATGTTTGGCCGTCTTCACGGGCCTTTGCCTGTGCTCGATAACTTCCTGTGCAGTCCGCTCGTCAACCATTTTGATCCTCCGACATTGGGGTTTCAGAAACCAACGTCGGGGGAGGAGAGGAGTTCCGAGATGCGGGCCGCCGAGAGCCCGCCGGTCTCGCAACGCGGCGAGATCCATCTTGAGAAAGATAAGGCGGAACCGGGGGAGAGGCCCGGTTCCGCCGCTGCGCCACCCTTCTTCAGCGGCGGACCTAAAAGGGCAGGCGCGATCGTTCCGGGTTCAAACCACCTTCATGGCGCCGGGGCCGGGCGTGGCGCCCGGCGGCACCTTGCCGAGGATGATCATGCCGAGCACTTCGTCCTTGGTGACGTCCTCGGTGCGGGCATGGCCGACCACCTTGCCGTTCTTCATCACGAACACGCGGTCGGCGAGGTCGAAGACGTCGTGGATGTCGTGGCTGATGAGGAAGATGCCGATGCCTTCGCGCTTCAGCTGCTTGATGAGGTCGCCCACCTGTGCCGTTTCCTGGGGCCCAAGCGCCGCAGTCGGCTCGTCCATGATCAGGATGCGGGCGTCGAACAGGATCGCCCGGGCGATCGCCACCGATTGCCGCTGGCCGCCGGACAGCGCCTTCACCGGCTCCTTGAAGCGCTTGAAGTTGGGGTTCAGGCGGCCCATCACCTCACGGGTGCTGGCCTCCATGGCGACGTCGTCGAGCGTGCCCCATTTGGTCTGCAGCTCGCGGCCGAGATAAAGGTTGGCGGCGGCATCGACATTGTCGGCGACGGCCAGCGTCTGGTAGATCGTCTCGATGCCGTATTTCTTGGCGTCGCGCGGGTTGCGGATGTCGGCGGCCTCGCCGTTGATCATGATGTCGCCGTTATCGCGCTTGTAGGCGCCCGACAGGACCTTGATCAGCGTCGACTTGCCGGCGCCGTTATGGCCGAGCAGCGCCACGACCTCGCCGGGAAACAGATCGACCGAGGCATTCTCGACAGCGTGGATCCCGCCGAAGGAGATGGAAATGTTCTTCATTTCCACGAGCGGAGTGTTTTGTTCCGTCACGATGAAAACTCCTGTTATTTGGCGCGAGAGCGATAGACGGTGTCGAGCCAGACGGCGGTGACGAGCACCATGCCGACGACGATGCGCTGGAACGGCGAGTCGATGCCGAGCAGCACCATGCCGGACTGAAGCGACTGCATGACGAGCGCGCCGAGCATGGCGCCGGCGATCGATCCCATGCCGCCGGCAAGCGAGGTGCCGCCGATCACGGCTGCGGCGATCGTATAAAGCTCGTCGAGCTCCCCTTGCGCATTGGTGGCGGCGTTGAGGCGGGCGGTGGAAATCGCCGCGGCGATGGCGCAGAGCATGCCCATCAGCGCGAAGATCTTGACCGTCACCCAGCGGGTCTTGATGCCGGCGAGTTCGGCTGCCTCCGGATTGCCGCCGATCGCAAAGACATAGCGGCCGAAGCGCAGGCGGGTGGCGATGAAGGTCATGACGATGCCGACGGCGATCGCCATCAGCACCGGGATGGCGATCCCCTGGGAGATCAGCAGCCCACCTTCCGGCCAGGCGATGTTGTTCGCCTCGGCGTAGCGGCGGGCGATGGCGATCGGCCAGTAATAGTCGTTGGCGATCGCGACCGCGCCGAGCACGACGACGCAGCCGAGCGCGACCAGCACGTATTCGGCCCAGATCGGCCGGCGCGGGAACGAGAAGCGCTTGCGCTGGCGGCGGGCGTTGATGATCGCCGCGATGATGGCGAGACAGGCGATGATACCGACGACCCAGCTCCAGGTGGCGCCGATCGAGCCTTCCGTGCCGCCGCCCATCAGGCGGAAATTGACGTCCATCGGCGCGACTGTCTGGCCGCTCGTCACGAACCAGGTGGCGCCGCGCCAGATGAGCAGGCCGCCAAGGGTGACGATGAACGAGGGCACGCCGAGGAAGGCGATGATGACGCCCTGCAGCGTGCCGATCAGCGCGCCGACGATCAGTCCGCCGGCGAGCGCGACGATCCAGATGGCCGGATGATCGAAGCCGAGCAGTTCGGGAAGAAGTCGGGCCTGCATGACGCCCATGATCATCCCGGTAAACCCGAGGATCGAGCCGACCGAAAGGTCGATGTTGCGGGTGACGATGACGAGCACCATGCCGGTCGCCATGACGGCCACGGAGGCGGTCTGAACCGAAAGGTTCCAGAGGTTGCGCGGCGTCAGGAAGAGGCCGCCCGTCAGGATATGGAACCCGACCCAGATGATCAGCAGCGCGCCGATCATGCCGAGCATGCGCGTGTCGATCTCGGTCGCGCGGAAAAAGCGGGCAACAAAATTGCCTTCCGCCTGTCCTGCCTCCGATGTCTTGGAATTCGTCGTGGACTGTATTGTCTCGGCCATGTTTTGCCGTTCTCCACTTTGTACGAGGCGCTCGGCTCGACATATCGAGCCGGACCGCACCTCCGTGACGTTCAGCCGCCGGGTAAACCTTCGTGCGACCGCGCCATCTTACGCCGAAAACCGACGCCGCGGCAGAAGTGCTGCGGCGTCGGTGATTTTATGATCTGCGGACGACCATGCGTTATTTGCAGGCCGCCACTGCGCCGGCCTTGGCGCCCTGGCAGGCTTCGGCCTTGCTGATCCAGCCTGCCTCGATGACGAGGTTCAGGTTGTCCTTGGTGATGGCCTGCGGCTTCAGGAAGACCGACTGCATCTTCACCTTCTTCGGACCGCCGTCAAAGGTCTGGACGCCCTTGATTTCCGTCAGCTTCTTGCCGCCGGCAAGGGCCAGAGCGATTTCAGCGGCGTTCTTGCCGAGTTCGCGCGAGTCCTTCCAGACGGAGACCGTCTGGGTGCCGAGAGCAACGCGGTTCAGAGCCGCCTTGTCGGCGTCCTGACCGGAGACCGGAACCGATCCTGCCAACCCTTGAGCGTCGAGTGCCGCGATAGCACCGCCGGCAGTGCCGTCGTTGGATGCGACGACCGCGTCGACCTTGTTGTTGTTCTTGGTCAGGAACTGCTCCATGTTCTTCTGGGCGTTCTCAGGCTTCCAGCCGTCGGTGTAGGCTTCGCCGACATTCTTGATCTTACCGCCGTCGATCGCGGCCTTCAGCACTTCCATCTGGCCGGCGAACAGGAAGTCCGCGTTCGGATCGGAGGACGAGCCCTTGATGAAGACGTAGTTGCCTTCAGGCTTTGCCTTGAAGACGCCCTGCGCCTGCAGGCGGCCGACTTCCTTGTTGTCGAAGGTGATGTAGAAGGCAGCCGGGTTTTCGATCAGGCGGTCGTAACCGACGACCGGGATGCCTTCGGCGGTTGCCTTTTCGACGGCCGGGCCGATGGCGCTCGAATCCTGTGCCAGAACGATCAGCGCGTTGGCGCCTTGCGAGATCAGCGACTCGACGTCGGTGAGCTGCTTTGCGGCGGAAGACTGGGCATCAGCGGAAATATACTTGGCGCCGGCAGCCTCGAGTGCCTTCTTGATGGCGGCCTCGTCGGTCTTCCAACGCTCTTCCTGGAAGTTCGACCAGGAAACGCCGACGACGAGATTGGCTGCCATGGTGGCGGAATGCATGGAAACGAGGATGGCCGCGCCGGCCATCAGCTTTACGAATGATTTCATAATGTCCTCCCGAGTGACGGCGGATGGGCCCTAGCCTCCGTGCTCTCCCCCCCGCCAGATAATCTGCCGGATAAAGCGTCCAAGCTTTTTCTCGACAGTCGAGAAATTAGATGTCAGAGATTCCGAAGGCTGTCAATCGGCACTTGTGGAGGGCAAGGCACTGCCGTATCGACAGTTGGAGTGAGGGAGGCTGCAGGCGGAATGCTGGCGAAATCGAGCACGGAACTGGTCCGGCAGCAGAACAGCGCGCTCGTGCTGTCTGCGCTGCGTCGCCACGGCCGGCTCGCGCATACGGAAATCTCGGATGCGACCGGGCTGGCGTCGGCGACGATCTCCTCGATCACCGCCGACCTGGAGCGTGCCCGCATCATCGAAAAGAGCGAGCAGCAGGCGACCGTCGGCCGCGGACGGCCGCGCGTGTTGTTCAGCCAGCGGCGCAATTGCGGCTATCTCATCACCGTCATCATCTCGTCGGACCTGATCCAGTATTCGCTGGTCGACTACGCCGGCACGCTGCTCGACCGGTTCAGCGAACCGCGCGGCGAGGGCGGCGCCGCGGCCTTCCTGGCTGCCATCTCGGCGGGGCTGGAACGGGCCGTCGAACGCTCCCGCATCGACCGCAGCAGCGTGCTGCTCGTATCGGTCAGCAGCAAGGGGCTGGCACATCCGACAGAACCGGTGCTCGTCTGGTCGCCGGTCTTCGGTTCCCAGCCTGTCGATTTCGCCGCGGCGCTGAAAGGCGGCTGGCAGGCCAAGGTCATCCTCAACAACGAGACGCGGCTGGTGGCAGGTGCGCTGCTCGAACGCCAGGTGAAGACGCAGGGCGGCGGCGAGCCGGTTCTGGCCGCGCTTTCGCTCGGCCACAGCATCGGGCTCGGAATCGCGCGCCGGGTCGCTGGCGGTGTTCCGGAAATCTCGGCGCCTAATTTCGGGCACATGCTGCATATGCCGAACGGCGGGCTTTGTCGCTGTGGCGCGCGCGGCTGCGTCGAGGCCTATGCCGGTTTCTACGCCATCCTGCGCGCCGCCTTCGAGGTGCCGGTGGATACGATCCCGGCCAAATTCGTGCCGGTCGCCGAAATCGACAAGATCGCCGCCCGCGCCCGGCAGGGCAATCGCATGGCGCAGCTCGCGTTCCGCAATGCGGGCGCAGCGTTGGGCTACGGCCTCTCGCGGCTTCTCAGCCTGCATGGCCATATGCCGGTCTTCATCACCGGTCCCGGCACCCGCTATCAGGACCTGCTGCAGGCGGGCATCGAGGAGGGGCTGGCGCAGACGCATGTGGTGCGGCTCGGGGGCATGCCGGGCCTGACCGTGGTGCCGGACGAACCCTCCCTGGTATTCGAGGGGCATCTCAACCTTGCATTTTCGATCGTCGACCAGGATATCATCGGTTCACGCCAGAGCATGCAGGCCGCCGGGGAATGACCTATGGCAAGTGACTGGTGGCGAACGACTGGCCGGGAGTTAAGACTATGATCGATCCGAACCATCCCTTCTACGAGCCGCTCTGGCGCCGGGTGCTGATCCCGGCGGTCTGCGCCGCCTGGGCGATATTCGAGCTGGTTGCCGGAGAGCCCTTCTGGGCGATCATCGTCGCCGCCATGGGCGCCTACGCCGCCTACAAGCTGTTCATCGAAAGGAAAAAGCCGCCGGTCGAGAGACCTGCCGACGAGCAGCAGGACCAGGATTTGCGCTAGCGCCAGAACAGGCCTTTGATCGCGGTGTCGATCAGCAGGTTGGCGGTCTTCATGCGGGTATTGGCGTTCTCCCGGAATTCCGGTGCGACGCCGTCTGGATGGTTGGCCTTGGCGAAATGCCGGCGTTTTTCGCCAAGCGTCGCCTCCGTGTCGGCAGCCGTGATGTCAAGCTCCGCCGCGATCTCCTCGGTCGTCAGCCGCAGCAGGTGGGCGGGGATGACTGGTGCCGGCGGTGGCTCTTGCCGCTCCTCTCGCGTCAGCACCGATTCGATTTCGATCTCGGTAACGTCGGGGAGGAAAGCGAAATAGGCCTCGGTCCCGGTGGCCGTCACCACCGGGCCGTCATCCGCCGGCGCGACGAAGCCCATACCGAGCCCCTTGATGCGGAAGCCCGTGCCAGTGTCTTCGGCCTCGTCTTCACCGTGCTCTTGCCTCAGTCGCGTCAGAACCGACTGGAAGACCGATTGCCCAAACAGCATGCGCCACCTCTTTTATGGGGCGGAACCAGAACATGCGAAGGTGGCGTCGAGCTTGTGCGGGAATATCGGCGACCGATCGGATGAGCCCCTTTTGCGGGCCCATCCGCCGTCAGGCTCACTTCAGCGTACGACGGGCTCGCCGTGATATCTGCGTTTTGAGGGTTTCGATACGCCGAACCCGACTTCCATCATCAGCCGGGGGTGATGTTTGGCGACCGTCCCCATATGGAAACCGAAGGGGTCCTCGACGAACCCGTAGCCCGCCTCGCCGGTCAGGGTGACGGCGCTTTCCTCTCCGTAGAATTCGAGCACTTCTTCTGCCGGATGCCCGACGAGCAGTGTCAACTGGTGCTTGAGACGCCGCTTCTTGTGGCTGCCGCGCATATAGACATGCGGTCCCGCGTCCTCATCGACATTCGACAGGTAGAAGAAGAACTTCAGCATCCGCCAGTCGTCGAGATCGAAATGAAACTTGAAAGAGGCACGGCTGAGGTCGGCCTCCGAAGCGGATTGGGTCGGAAAGCTCCACCACGTCCGGGTGGTGATCAGCCTGGCTTCACCACCGAGATAGTGCCTTGCGACATCCAGAAGAAGAGGATCCTGCTGCACCGCGACCGCCGCCTTGCAACCGGCGATCCTTTCGAAATGGTGACCGCTCAAGATCGCCCGCCCGAATCGGCGTTCCGCTTCCGCGTGTTCGCCGGCACGAAATTCGAGCTTCCGCTCGAAATTGCCGAAGCAAGGGGTTTCGGATGCAAAACGGGCGATCTCCTGCCGAATCGCATCGGGCAGGACGAGGCCGGTGAAGATCCCGTTCCGTCTGAGTTCGTCGGCGACCTTATCGGCTTCGATATCGCCGAACATCGATGTTCCCGTCGGCGCGGACTTCGAAACCCGCCTGGCGGTCAGCCAATGCGCCCGCCTGAACGGAATTGTCCGGGCCAGAAGGAACATGGGAAGCCAGGCCGGGTTTTCCCGCAGATCGGTGAAATAGGTGGGCAGGCGTGCGGCCATTCGCCGGAAAGTTCCGCCATGACGCGCGATCGATTCAAGATCCTGCGGCTTGGTTTTGGACGTCTCAAGCATCTGGTATCCTCATTCAGGCATGGCATTTGCCATGCGTTTCGGTAACCCGCAGCCCCGCGCATCGTAGGCAGCAATAGTCCATGCCGCAATGCAGCATAGATTGCCGCCTCCCGGATCTTCAACCCTTGAACTGCTTGCGAAATTGGGAACGCCGCCCGTGGTTAACAAACCATTGCGCCGCGCGACGGTCTGAGCCGGTGATTTTAGGGTCGGCCGAGAACGCCTGCTATGCCAGACAACGCCCCGGTCCCGAAGCGTCTCTCACCCCTGGGACTGCGTCTGCTGGCTTTGGCTTTGCGCCACCGTCAGGGAAACCTTGAGGTTTTCGCCGGCGGGGCCAAGGCGCATGCCGGAGACGGGGGCGCAGTCGCGGTAGCAGAGGCCGGAAGCGACCCGCACATAACTGTCATTCGGGCAGATGTTGTTGGAGGCGTCGAAGCCGACCCAACCGAGGCCCGGCAGAAACACTTCCGCCCATGCATGGGTCGCCGCCTGTTCCGTCGTGCCTTCCATCAGCAGGTAGCCGGAAATGTAGCGCGCCGGGATATCGAGCAAGCGGGCAGCAGCGATGAAGATATGCGTATGGTCCTGGCAGACGCCGGTCTTTGCCTCCAACGCCTGCTCGGCTGTCGTTTCGGTGCCGGTCGCACCGGGCACATAGGCGACGGTCTCGTGGATCGTTTCCATCAAGGCATGCATCCTGGCGAGCTCGCTGTCGCCCTCGAGGCTTTTGGCGAGTTCGCGGATGAGCTTGCCCGGCTTGGTCAGCGCCGTGTCGCGCAGGAACAGCCAGAGCGGGCAGAAACCCTGGTGCGGGCCAAAGACGCCGGCGCGATCCTCGGTCTCCACCTCGCCCGAGGCAGTGATGCGGATCGTGTGCTCGGTGCCTTCGATCGAGACGAGTTCGACCCGGTTGCCGAACTGGTCGGCATATCCGGCCTCGATCTTGGCGCCGTCGACGCTGACGGCCCAGTTGAGCACCTTCTGGCCGGGGCCGTCGATCGGCGTCAGCCTGAGACGTTGCAGCGAATAGGGCACCGGCTTGTCGTAGAGATATTCGGTCGTGTGGGAGATCTTCAGCCGCATGTGCGGTAAATCCTGTGCCTGTTGGGCCTACTGATAAAAGCGGTAGCCTTCGGAGATTTCGGCGCTGAGCTGGTTGTTGCGGCTGACGAAATCCTCGAGGAACTCGTGCAGGCCCTGGTCCATGATGTCGGAGATCGAGCCTCGCTTCAGCGTCGAATGGATCGCTGCCGCCGTCTCGTGGGCCTTCAACTGCTCCCCATAGGTTTCCCCAAGGTAGCCGAGATTGCTGACGATCTTCTCGTAACAGTAAGCCAGTGATCGCGGCATCTGCACTTTCAGGATGAGGAAATCGGCAATGTTGGCGGACTGGTATTCCCCGTCATAGACCCATCCGTAGGAACGGTGGGCCGAGACCGAGCGCAGGATCGATTCCCATTGGTAATTGTCGAGCTTCGAGCCGACCTGGCTGATTGCCGGCAGCAGCACATAATATTTCACGTCGAGAATGCGGCTGGTATTGTCGGCGCGTTCGATGAAAGTGCCGATGCGCGAGAAATTGTAGAGGTCGTTCCTCAGCATGGAGCCGTGGAAGGCGCCGCGAATCAGGCCGCAGCGGTGCTTGATGACGTCGATCAGTTCCGGCAGGTCGGTCTGCTTCAGCTTGCGGGCGAGCCGGGCCTTCAGGTCGATCCAGCATTCGTTGGTCGCCTCCCAGGTTTCGCGGGTCAGTGCGGTGCGCACCATGCGGGCGTTGTTGCGCCCGAAGTCGATGCAGGACATGACGCTCGACGGGTTCGACGTGTCGCGCAACAGGTAATCGACCGCGTCCGCCGCCGTCAGTTCGGCGTGCACTTCCGAATAGGCTTCGCGCACGCCGGCGCTTTCGAGCACGCCGTGCCAGTCCTCGTCGGAGGAGCCGGCGCGGGTCAGTGATACGCGCAGGCCCGCATCGACGAGGCGGGCGATATTCTCCGCCCGCTCGATGTAGCGGAACATCCAGTAGAGGCCGTTTGCAGTTCTTCCGAGCATGTATTTACGACCTCAATCTTCCAGTACCCAGGTGTCCTTGGTGCCGCCGCCCTGGCTGGAATTGACCACCAGCGAACCCTGTTTCAGGGCCACGCGGGTCAGACCGCCGGGGATGATCTTCACCTTGTCGGAGACGAGCACATAGGGGCGCAGGTCGACGTGGCGGGGAGCGATCCCCTTGTTGACGAAGATCGGCACGGTGGACAGCGCCAGCGTCGGCTGGGCGATGTAGTTGCCGGGTTTGGCGGCCAGCTTCTCGGCGAATTCGGTACGTTCCTTCTTGCTTGCCGTCGGGCCGACCAGCATGCCGTATCCCCCCGAACCGTGCACTTCCTTGATGACCAGTTCCTCGATGTGCTCCAGCACGTATTTGAGGCTGTCGGGTTCGGAACAGCGCCAGGTCGGCACGTTCTCGAGCATCGCCTTGCGGCCCGTATAGAACTCGACGATCTCGGGCATGTAGGAATAGATCGCCTTGTCGTCGCAGATGCCGGTGCCGGGTGCATTGGCGATGGTGATGTTGCCGGCCCGGTAGACGTCCATGATCCCGGGAATTCCGAGCGCCGAATCCGCGCGAAAGGTCATCGGATCGAGGAAGTCGTCGTCGACGCGGCGGTAGAGTACGTCGATCGCCTCGTAGCCGCGGGTGGTACGCATCTTGACGCGGCCGTCGATGACGCGCAGGTCGCCGCCCTCGACGAGTTCGACGCCCATCTGGTCGGCGAGGAACGAGTGTTCGTAATAGGCGGAGTTGAATATGCCGGGGGTCAGCACCGCGACCCGCGGCTTGCCCTTGCAGCCGGGAGGGGCAAGCGAGGCGAGCGACTGGCGCAGCAGCCGCGGATAGTCCTCGACGCGCTGCACCTTGTTCTGCGCAAACAGTTCGGGGAACATCTGCATCATGGTTTCCCGGTTTTCCAGCATGTAGGAAACCCCGGACGGCGTGCGGGCATTGTCTTCCAGCACGTAGAACTGGTCCTCGCCGGTGCGCACGATGTCGGTGCCGACGATATGGGTGTAGACGCCGCCGGGCGGCTTGAAGCCGATCATCTCGGGAAGGAAGGTGACGTTCCTCTCGATCAGCGCACGGGGAATGCGGCCGGCCTTGATGATCTCCTGCTTGTGGTAGATGTCGTCGAGGAAGGCGTTGAGCGCCAGGACCCGCTGCTCGATGCCTTGCGCAAGCTTGCGCCATTCACGAGCCGAGATGATGCGCGGAATGATGTCGAAGGGGATGAGCTTTTCGGAACTGTCTGCGTGTCCATAGACCGCGAAGGTTATGCCTGTCTTCCTGAATATGTTTTCCGCGTCCTGGGTTTTGCGGATCAGGTGCGCAGCGTCCTGACTGGCATACCATTCGTGGTAGGTCTTGTATGGCGGTCGCGGAAGGTTTTCCGCAGTCAACATTTCATCAAATGCCAAAGGCGCATTCCCCTTTTTTGGCCATAAGAATACAACGGTGCAGGCAATGCAAGAACTGTGCGCAATTCACGGAAAAGAATTCCGCGCGTCAAAAAACACGGGCTCCATGCTCCACCTGCCAGTAAACGCGCTGATTCTGGCACTCGGCAAGCGTCCTGCTTTAGGACGAGGTGAATAAGCCTCCTGCCTTGAAAAACGTCATCTGCCTCGAGTGCTGTCTAAGCATTGTTCAAGCGCTGCTTATCGCAATCATCAGTTTTTCTGCTTTGACGATGAAACGGGGTGGGAATAAGCAGGCGGCTTCCATGCAAACGGCCGCTGCCGAAATCTCCCCCCGGACATCCCAATCATGCTCGACCGCCTGGCTCCGGCTCTCTTCGTCTTCCTCTGGTCCACGGGCTGGATCGTCGCGAAATATGCGGCGGTGCACGCCGATCCGCTGACGTTTCTGGCCGGACGACACGCGCTTGCCGCTGCGGCGTTTTTCGTCGTCTGCCTGATCACCCGGGCAAAATGGCCGAAGAGCCGTACCCAGATCGGCCATGCGATGTTCTCGGGCGTTTTCCTGCACGGCCTTTATCTCGCCGGCGTCTGGTATGCGATCGGGCAGGGCGTGCCGGCCGGCCTTTCCGGCATCATCGCCGGCCTGCAACCGCTCCTGACCGCCATGGTCGCGCCGCTTTTCCTCGGCGAACGCCTCAAGCCCTTGCAGAAGATCGGCCTGGCGCTCGGTTTTGCCGGCATCCTGATCGCCATCTCGCCGCAGCTTCTCGACCTCTTCGAACGCGGCTTGGCTGGGCTGGCGGTTCCGGTGCTGATCAATCTCGTCGCCATGACCTCGGTCACCTACGGCACGCTCTACCAGAAGCGGCACCTGCAGGAGGGCGACCTCTTTTCGATCGCCACGCTGCAATTCGTCGGTGCTCTGATCGTCACGATCCCGCTGGCGCTCAGCCTTGAAACCTTACGCTTCGACTGGACGCATGAGGCGATCTTTGCCATGGCCTGGTCTGTCCTCGGCCTGTCGATGGGCGCCGTCGGCCTGCTGCTCTACCTCATCCGCCGCGGCCAGGTGTCCCGCGCTGCCTCGCTGATCTACCTGATGCCGCCGGTGGTGGCGATCGAAGCCGCGATCCTCTTCGGCGAGCCGCTGACCCTACCGATGATCGTCGGCACGGTGATCGTGGTCGCCGGCGTCTACATGGTGAACCGGAGGGCTTGAGGGAGTTCTTCATTCGGGTCAGGAAACGGGTGTCGATGCGGGCAGGGCAGGCTTAGACAGCGGATGTAACCCAACAGGAGCTACATCATGCTGACCAACAAAGTTGCTATCGTTACCGGCGCATCAAGCGGCATCGGCCGGGCCGCCGCCCTTCTCTTCGCCCGGGAGGGGGCTGCCGTTGTCGCCAACGCGCGAGGCGAGGCGGAATTGCGGAGGCTTGTTTCCGAGATCGAGGCGGCCGGCGGCCGCGCGATTGCCGTGGCAGGTGATGTCGCGGACGAGGAGACCCATCGCAGATTGCTCGAAGCAGCGCTTGGCCGGTTCGGCGGTCTCGACATCGCCTTGAACAATGCCGGTACGGTCGGGCCCTACAAGCCGCTGGCGGAGGTGACGCGAGAGGAGTGGCAGCATACCCTGGCCATGAACCTCACGAGCGCCTTTCTCGGCGCCCGCCGGCAGGTCCCGGCCATGCTCGAACGCGGCGGCGGGTCGATCATCTTCACTTCCACCTTCGTCGGCACCAGCGTCGGTATCGCTGGCATGGGGGCTTATGGCGCGTCCAAGGCCGGGATCATGGGTCTGGTGAAAGGGATTACCGCCGATTACGGAGCGCGGGGCATACGCGCCAATGCGCTGCTGCCCGGCGGCACGGACACCCCAATGGCCGGCGACGCGGCACAAAAGGAATGGGCGGCGGGCCTGCATGCCCTCAAGCGCATCGCCCAGCCCGAGGAAATCGCCCGGGCGGCACTTTTCCTGGCGAGCCCGATGGCGAGCTTCGTGGCCGGGTCTGCGCTCTATGCCGATGGAGGCAATGCGGCGGTCAAATGACAAAAAAGAGGCCGCGCGAGCGGCCTCTTTGCTTCATTTCCTTACGCAGGGTTTCCTTACGCCGGGCGGCGTGTGCGGCCCTGCTGGCCGGACCGGTTGTCGTTGCCGAACTTTACCGGGCCTCCGTTGCCGCCAGTGGCCGGCCGGGCGGCTTCGACGCGCGGGCCGCGATTGTTGCGCTGGGCAGCTGGCTCATGGGCGCCGTGTGCGGCATGGGGGTTCTGGCCGCCATTGCCGCCCTTGCGGTGTTCCTTGCGGGGCTCGGTGCGGGCCGGACGGCCTTCGCCGTTCTGGGGACCGAACTGCTTCTTGACCGGGCGGAAATCCGACGTGGTCGAGAGGTCGTTGTCGACTTCCGGGCGCGGAGCGTCCTCGCCGCGACGCTGGCCGCGGAAATCGTCGTTGCGACGGTTGTCGCGCTGCGGGCGGTCACCATGGGGACGATCGCCATTGGCGCGGGCCGGACGCTGGGGACGGTCGCCGCTCTCGGCGCCTTCCGCTGCGAAGAACGGCTTGCGGGCCGGACGGTCGCGACGCTCGGGACGGCCTTCGCCGGCGGCACCGCGTGCCTGGCCGTTGCCGCCACGGCCGCGATTGGCCGCGCCGCCGCGGTTGTTGTTGCCGGCACCGCCGCGTGGCTGGCGGCCGCCTTCGGGGCGTTCGCCGGATGCGGTGGTGATCTCGATGTTCATCAGGCGCTCGATGTCGCGCAGCAGACGTGCTTCGTCGGGAGCGCAGAAGGCGATCGCGATGCCGTCACGACCGGCACGTGCAGTACGGCCGATGCGGTGAACGTAAGCGTCCGGTACTTCCGGGAGATCGTAGTTGAAGACGTGGGTAACGCCGGGGATGTCGATGCCGCGGGCAGCGACGTCGGTGGCGACCAGAACGCGGATCTCGTTGTCACGGAAGGCCTTGAGGGCGCGTTCGCGCTGGCCCTGGCTCTTGTTGCCGTGGATCGAGGCGACCTTGAAGCCGACATGCTCGAGATGCTTGGAGAGCTTCTCGGCGCCGTGCTTGGTGCGCAGGAAGACCATGGCGCGGCCGGTCGGGTTTTCTTCGAGCGACTTCTTCAGAAGGTCCGTCTTGTCGTTCTTGCCGACCACGAAGTGGACGAACTGTTCGACCTTGTCGGCAGCCTTGCCCGGAGGCGTGACCGAGACCTGGACCGGATCCTTGAGGAAGTCGGAGGCAAGATCTGCGATCGCCTTCGGCATGGTCGCCGAGAAGAGCAGGGTCTGGCGCTTGTTCGGCACCATCTTGGAAATCTTGCGCAGATCATGGATGAAACCGAGATCGAGCATCTGGTCGGCTTCGTCGAGAACGAGGTAACGAACCGCAGTCAGGCCGATGGCACGGCGGGCGATCAGGTCGAGCAGGCGGCCCGGGGTGGCGACGAGAATGTCGGTGCCCTTCTCGAGCTGGAGCTGCTGCTTGTTGATCGAGGCGCCGCCGACGACGGCGTTGATCTTCATCGGGGTGCCGCGCACGTAGCTCTTCAGGCTGGCGGCGATCTGGTTGACCAGTTCGCGGGTCGGGGCGAGGATGAGCGTGCGGGTGGTGCGGTTGTCAGGACGCTTCGGGTCCTTGGCAAGCATTTCGATGATCGGGAGACCGAATGCGGCGGTCTTGCCGGTGCCGGTCTGGGCGAGGCCGACCATGTCGCGGCCTTCGAGAAGCTGGGGGATGGCCTGGGCCTGGATCGGGGTCGGCGTTTCGTAACCGAGCGCAAAAAGAGTGGCTACGGTCTGCTTGGACAGACCAAGCTCGTGGAAATTCGTCAAGTCGAATACCTTTTCGGGGCGCCAAAAGCGTATCGCCGGACTGGCACCATGCCGTCCGGTCTGCCTTTGGCGTCAAGAACCCCGCGTGAAGTGGGAACTTGCAAGTTGGAAATTGCTCTCCAGCGCTTAAACCCTCCGGGATCGAGGGCGATCTATCTTTGCGCCTTGTTCCTTCTTCGCGGTGTCTTTAATGACGCGGGGCCAACTCACGCGGCGGCCGGAAGGTGAAAGCTGAAGCGCATTTGGTGGTTTTCCGGGCAAAAGTCAAGCAGATGTTTCGCAATCGCGAAATGCAGCGGCCTGCCCGCTGCGGCCGTAGCGGCGCTCAGAATGCCCCCGTCAAAGAAAAGAGCCTGCGTCCGCCGGCGACGGAAACAGGCTCTGTAGGATAGCGATCAGCCTTGTGGGTCAGCGCGAGCAGACCTCGACGCGATAGGGTTCGCCGTAGCGGTTGCGGCGCCATTCGAGCTCGCAGACCGGCGGGTAGTCGCGGTAATAGGCGCGGCGGTAATAAACGGGCGGCGGGGGCGGGGGAGCATAGTCGTATTCCGGCTCCACATATTCAGGCTCGGCATAGACGGGCCGCTGTGATCCGGCGACGATCGCGCCGCCAATGATACCGCCGGCAAGGCCGGCCGCCACGCCGGGCCAAACGTCGCGATGGCGGTCGCGGGCTTCGGCCGCTGGAGCTGTCACCGTCAGGGCGCCCGCAACGGACAGTGCGACGAGGCCGAGTGATATCGTCTTTTTCAGTGCCGACATGTTTTTTCCTTTCCCTTTTTGTCCTCAAGGGGTGGAGAAATCGTGGCGCGCAAAGGCGGCGGATTGATGAAGACGATTTCCCGATAGTCTGAACGGACGTTCAGCTTCATGCCGCTTTCGGTTGATTTTTGTCAAGCCTGAGCAATCGCTAATGGAGATCATGGCGACAACATGGCAGCAAGATGGAGAAGTTTTGGCGCCGCGACCAGGGCCTCGCTTCGGATTTTGTGTCCGATTGCGCCGCAACGCCTCCATCCGAGCCTGCGGGCGATCGATCCCGGCAATAGTGGAATTCGACCTGAGATTGTGCTTTTCGTCACGTCGGGATGCCCCTGATTGACAAATGCCAGAAACAATAAGTCGTACCGTTTCAACAACACGATATTAACACTCGCTATGGTGTTATCAGTCGATTGGGAGACAAACGAATCGAGCCGGATATCGGCCGGCACGAAGGAGCGGGGGAAGGTGGACACGGAAAGCGAACTCTTGAAAACGGCGTGCGAGCGGATCAACGATCTCGCCGAGCCCGCCTTCATCAAGGACAGCGCCCTCATCTACGTGGCGGTGAACGCCGCCTATGCACGCCTTTTCGGCATGCATCCCAGCGAATTTGCCGGCAATACCAGCCGCGGCCTTGCAGGCGCGTCGGACGACGCCGACCGCAAGGAAAAGGAATGCCGGACGATCGTGTTCGGCACCGATGAAACGGCGCTCTGCTTCGACCGCTCGGGCGCCGTCCGCCATGAGATCCATATCGAGCGTTTCCTGACGGAGGACGACCACACCTATCTTTTCGGCACGTTTGCAGCGGTTCCGGGTGCCGCAGTTCCGGGCATTGGCGCCGTTTCCGAGCCAAAGGACGTTGTCCCGCTTGCCGGCACCTCACTCTCCGGTGCAAAGCCCATCGCGCCGTTCTCGCCGTTCAACAACGCGCTTCTCGACGATGCCCTCGACATGCTCGAAATGGGCATCGGCATCTACGACAAGCACAACGTTCTGCTCTACTGCAATTCCCAGTTGATCAATCATTTTGCGTCGATCTCGATCGATGTCCGGCCGGGTATCACGCTCAACGATATTCTCGGATTTGCCTATGATCGCCGCCAGCGCGTGTCGCCGGCGAGTTTCGGTCCCAATGCGCCAGATCGGGAGGCATGGATCGCCGAGCGGATGAAGCCGTTCGAGCTTCCCTATTCCGAAAGCACCGACCAGCTTTCCGACGGGCGCTGGTTGCGGAGCATCAACAAACGCCTCGAAAACGGCCTGCTGATCGCCATCCGCCATGACGTGACCGAATTCAAGGAGCAGGAAATGCTCCTGCGCACCCATGTCTCGGAGACCGACCTGTTCCGCGCCGTCCTCGAAGACTTGCCGGTGCCCGTGTTCGTGCGCAACAGCGACCGCCAGCTCACGTATGCGAACGCCGCGTACGAGGCGATGCTCGGCAAGCCCAGAAGCCATTTTCTCGGCAAGACCGAAACGGAAATGTTCCCTGACGCGGCCGATCGTTTCCGGATCGAAAACGACCGGGTGATGAGCGGCGAGGACATCGAGAAGTCGGAGGAGATCACCTTTCCCGACGGATCGGTCGTCCCGGTCATCACGCATCTGCGCCGGGTGACCACCAATGACGGCGCGCACAACCTCGTCGGTTCGCGCATGGACGTCTCCCGCATCAAGGAGGCGCAGAACAAAGCCGAGAAGATGGGCAAGGATCTGCAGACGATCCTGCACACGATGCCCGTCGGCGTGGCGATCCTCGACCAGCAGTTTCTGTTCGAATACGCCAACCCGGCCTTCTATTCCTTCTGGGATGCCGGCGAGCAGTTCGATCTACCCGGTCGTTCCTACCGGGACTTTCTCAAGGTCAATTTCGACCACGGCATCTATAGCGGCTCGACGCGCAGCTTCGAGGAAATCTACCAGGAGCGCATCGCCGCGCTGACCGATGGCCAGGAGCGGCCGCCGATCGAGGTGAAAAGCCGCAATGGTCTGGTGATCGTCATTTCCGGCACCCAACTCAGCGGTGGAAAGATCCTGCTGAGCTACATGGACATTACGGCCGTGCGCAAGCGCGAGCAGGAGATCCAGGAAGCCCGCGCCGCGCTGGAAACCCACGGCGCGCTGATGCGCGACGCGACGAGCGCGATGTCTCAAGGGTTGCTTATCCTGCACGACGGCGAGATCATCTTCTCCAACGACGCGCTGCCGGCCATGCTCGACATGTCCGCCGAGATGGTGGGCGCCGGGGGGCTGTGGCGCGATCTCTTCCGCCATTGCGTCGAGCGTGGCGATCTCGGCACGCCCGAGGAGGCGGCAGCGACCCTCCAGGCCTGGGAAGACAATGTCGCAGCCGGCAAGCCGGTGTTTGCCGCTTTCCGTGTCGACGGCCGCAAGTGGATCCATGTCGAGGCCAAGCTCACCGGCAGCGACCACTGGCTGGCGGTGTTCACCGACGTCACCGAAATGAAGAGCCGCGAGGAGGAACTGACCCGCCTCCTGCAGCGCGCCGAGGCCGCCGACCGCGCGAAGTCGGAATTCCTCGCCAATATGAGCCACGAGATCCGCACGCCGATGAACGGCGTGCTCGGCATGGCGGAACTGCTCGCCAAGTCCAATCTGGACACCCGTCAGAAGACCTTCATCGACATCATCGTCAAGTCGGGCAACGCGCTGCTGACGATCATCAACGACATTCTCGACTTCTCCAAGATCGATGCCGGCCAGATGAAGCTGCGCAAGGCGCCGTTCGATCCGGTCGAGGCGATCGAGGACGTGGCGACGCTTTTGTCCTCATCGGCCGCCGAGAAGGATATCGAGCTCATCGTGCGCGGCGACGCCTCGATCCGCGAGACGGTGATGGGGGACGCTGGGCGTTTCCGCCAGATTATCACCAACCTCGTCGGCAATGCGGTGAAATTCACCGAAAAGGGGCATGTCTTCATCGATCTGAGGTCGGAGGCGAAAGACCCCGGCGAGATGATGCTGTCGATCCGCATCGAGGACACCGGGCTCGGCATTCCCGAAGAGAAGCTTAAATCCGTCTTCGAGAAATTCTCGCAGGTCGATACGTCCTCGACGCGCCGCCACGAAGGCACCGGCCTGGGGCTGGCGATTACCGCCGGTCTCACCGAACTCTTCGGCGGCTATATCGACGTGACGAGCGAAGTTGGGCGCGGTTCGGTCTTCACCGTGCATCTGCCGTTCCAGGTGGTCAGCGAACGCAACGTCCTGACGGCCTTGCCGATCAACACCAGCGGCGCCCGCATCCTCGTCGTCGACGACAATGCCGTCAACCGCCGCATTCTCACCGAGCAGCTTACCATGTGGGGCTTCGACACGGTCGCAGCCGACAGCGGCGCCGAGGGTCTGGCGATCCTCAGCGAAGCCGCGCGTATCGGCGTTTTCGTCGATGCGATCGTGCTCGACTACCACATGCCGGAAATGAACGGGCTCGATTTCGCAAAACACCTCAGGCGCGACGTGCGCTTCGACGGCACCGGTGTGGTTTTCCTGACCTCGATGGACATGGCCGGCGACGACAGCATGTTCGCCGCCCTCAACATCCAGGCGCATCTGATGAAGCCGGCGCGCGCCAATCTGCTGCGCAGCACGATCATCGACGTGGTCCGTTCGATCCGCACCAAGCGCAAGGCTGCCGACGCGGGTCAGGCGGCGGCTCGGCCTCAGACGACAGTGCGGCCCCCCGGGCCGGTTGCCGTACCCACGCTGGTTGCTTCGACCCCGGCGATTGCCGAAGAGCCGGCGGCCCCGGTCTCAACGCCGCCCATGCAGGCGGCGCCGACGCTCGACGTGCTGGTTGCCGAGGATAACGAGGTCAACCAGATCGTCTTCACCCAGATCCTGCAGACCACCGGCTGGCTGTTCCAGATCGTCAAGAATGGTGCGGAAGCGGTCGAGGCGTGGAAAAAGCACGATCCGGCGGTCATCATCATGGACGTCTCGATGCCGATCATGAACGGGCATCAGGCGACCCAGAAGATCCGCGAGCTGGAGCAGCAGACCGGCACCCATACGCCGATCATCGGCGTCACGGCGCATGCGCTCGAGAGCGACCGCGAACTGTGCTTCCAGGTCGGCATGGACGACTATCTTTCCAAGCCGATCAGCCCGGAGGCGCTGGAAGCCAAGGTCCGCAACTGGCTCGGCGGTGCGATCGTGAGTTCCGTTTCGAACTGAGCGGGCAGGACGTGGCCAAGCCGGTCAATATCGCCTTTCCCGGGCCGCCACCCGCGCGGTGCCGGCAATCGAGAAGGCGGGCATGGTGTCGGTAATCCTCATCTGCACCCTACCCGTTGTCGGGTGAAAGTTGATCCAACGCGCCAGATCGTCGCCGAGGCTGGTGTCGACGAGCTTGATGCCCTCCTCCAGAAGGAACCGCCTGGCGAATGCGGAATTGAGGGATCCCGGATCGTAGCCGCTCGACTTTCGGGTGCGGCCGCCAAAGAGCTTGGCCCTAAGATTTTGGCGTTCGGCACCGGAACCATAAAGAGCGTCGACCAGCGTGCGCATGGCCAGATCGCCGTAACGTTCGGGGTGTTCGGTGATATCCAGCCCGCCGCTCGTGGGCAGGATGAAATGGTTCATTCCCCCGACGTTGGTGACGGGATCATAGATGCAGGCCGCGACACAGGAGCCGAGAACGGTCATCAGTACCGTACCGGGATCGGCAGAGACCGCATATTGACCGCCAAGGACATGAATATGGTGGGGGTCCGTGAAGTTCATCTAATGCTCCATTCCCGTGCATGCGGAGAGTACTTTCGCGCAAAAGTATGAAGGTGCTACGCGAACGGGAAGGCCCAACAATGAATGGCAAGAAATACTGGCCGATACGTATTTCGTAATTCGAAGGGTGGTCCGCGCTTGATCTGGAGCGGCATGGGCGCATTTCGCCGATGTGGAGCGACGATTAGTCCCGCCGCTGATTGGGCAGGATCGAGACTCCGCACGGCGGCGCTTTCGGCAAAGCCCGATGGAGACCGTCCCGGTCGATTCCGTCACAAGGGCCCTTCTGCCAAAAGAGGTTTTTCCGTTCAGGGACCATTAATCACGGCATGTGCATTGTTCGGGAATATCGAGCCTTTTGCCGCCGCTTGCAGGCACTGCTCGGTGGAAACGGAGACGCTTGTGATGAAGAAGATAATTGTCTCGGCGCTGATCCTGGCCGCCACCTGCACCAGCATCGTGATGCCGGCCGGCGAAGCCGCGGCCCAGCAATGGGACAGGCACTACGATCGATACGACCGATACGACCGATACGATCGCCGGCCCCCGCCACCTCCGCCGCGCAGGCATCGCGATAACACCGGTGCGGTGATCGCCGGCGGCTTGGCAGCAGGCGTCATCGGCGGCCTGATCGGCGGCGCTCTCGCCAATGACGGCGGACCGCGCTACATCGACCCGCCACCGCCGCCCCGGCCGCGCTGCTGGTTCGAGGACCGCCGGGTCCGTAACGCCTATGACGGCGGCTGGCACATGGAAAGCCTGCGCGTCTGCCAGTAGGCGGAACACGAGATGGGATTGAGCTGCAGCCGGTCTTCGGGCCGGCTGTCTTGCGTCCGGCCGATCCGATCAGGGTGCCGGCTTGATGCCGCACAGCATCTCGCGCTTGCCCGCAAAACCCGGCCGCCGCTCGACCGTAAAGCCGGCCGATTGAAGGTTTCGGCGCACGAAGCCGGCGGCGGCATAGGTGCCGAACGTGCCGCCGGGCAAGGTCTTGTCGTGGATTGCCTGCATGATCTCAAGCGACCACATGTCGGGATTGCGCGACGGCGCAAAACCGTCGAGGAACCAGGCGTCGAAATCCGCCTCGGCTGCGGAGACCCCTTCGAGCGCCGGGCCGCAGACGACCGTCAGCCGGGTCTGGGCGTCGGCCTCGATCACGACATGCCCGGCGGGTTCGTCCGGCCAGGCTTCGGCCAGCGCCCGCCGTTCCGCATCGATCTCCGGCCACCGGGCGAGCGCCCGGTCGATCTCCTCGCGCTGCATCGGGTAGAGCTCGAACGAGGTGAAATGAAGCTTCGCGCCTGCGGGGCGGACAAGCTTCCACTGCCGCCAGGTCTCGCAGAAGTTCAACCCCGTGCCGAAGCCGAGTTCGCCGATCCGGAAAGTCCGGTGCCCTTCCCAGCGTTCCGGCAGGCCATTGCCGGCCAGGAACGTATGGCCGCATTCCAGCCGGCCGTCGGTGCGGCAATAAAAGTGATCGCCAAACTTTTGCGAATAGGGCATATCGCCGTCATGCCAGTCCAGGGTCTGGCTTTGGGTCGCACGAATTTCAGGATCACGGTTGCTCATGGGACATGCGGATAATCCTGCCGGCTCCGGCGGTCAATCTCATGTCCTGCCACCGTCTGCCGATCTCGTCATCCTTGGTGGTGGCATCATGGGTCTGTGGGCGGCCGTCAAGGCCGAGCGACTGGGTATCCGTACACTGCTTGTCGACGCCGGTCCGTTGGGGCAGGGGGCAAGCGGCGGGTTGCTCGGCGCCCTGATGCCGCATATGCCCGACAAGTGGAACGACAAGAAGCAGTTCCAGTTCGATGCCCTCCTGTCGCTGGAAGACGAGATCATTGAACTCGAAGCCGAGACCGGCGTGCTCTGCGGCTACCGCCGCTCCGGCCGGCTGATCCCGCTGCCGAAGCCGCATTTGCGGAAGATCGCGCTCGGGCACTCGGCCGATGCGGAAGCCTGCTGGCGGCGCGGCGACCGTCGGTTTCATTGGCATGTGCTCGACCGCCCCCTGCAGAAAGGGTGGCCGGATGCCGCATTCGCGGCTGCCGGACTGGTGCATGACACGTTTGCAGCCCGCGTTTCACCGCGCAGCCTCGTCGCGGCGCTCGTCGCCTTCCTTCGGTCGGCCAGCAATGTCCGGATCGTCGAAGGCCTGGAGGCGGAGACGATCGACTCGGCGGCAAGTAGGATTATATTCCGCGACGGCGAAATCGTCACCTTCGGCCACTGCATCGTCTCGGCCGGCCACCGGTCCTTCTCCCTGCTTCAAGGAATTTCGCCGCCGCTGAAGCGTGCTATCGGCCAGCCGGTCAAGGGGCAAGCGGCGCTCCTCAAGGCCGATATCGATCCCGCCCTGCCGGTGATCTTCCTGAACGGCCTTTATGTGGTCGCCCATGAGGGCGGTCACGTCGCGGTCGGCAGTACCAGCGAGGATGTGTTCGACGACCCGTCCTCGACCGATTCTCAGTTGGACGAGCTGATCACGCGCGCCCGGACGCTCGTGCCGGCCCTGGCCCTGGCCCCCGTCGTCGAGCGCTGGGCGGGATTGCGGCCAAAGGCGATCGACCGCGATCCGATGGTCGGCCCGCATCCCGATCACGCCCGAGTGATCGCGCTCACAGGTGGTTTCAAGGTGAGTTTCGGGATCGCGCACAGGTTGGCGGATGCGGCCCTAAACGCCGTGAACGGCCGGGAATCGCGACTTCCGGCGTCGTTCACGCTCGCCAATCACCTTGCCGTCGCCTCGCGTTAAACGCGAACTTTTGATCCCTCGCGTCGTTATTCTGTCACGCAAATCACTTAACCCCCACGGCAGGGATTGTTGAGCAATGCGTAAAACACGGGGTTGCTGAAAAAGGACGTTCAGAAGGTGACGCATGCGCTATGCCATCTATTTCACGCCTCCGGCGCATGATCCGCTGACGCTTGCCGCGGCCCAGTGGCTCGGCCGCAACGCCTTTTCGGGGGAGGCGACGGAGCCGCCGGCGATCCGCGGCATCGGCATTCATGATATCGCCTTCAACACAGCGCTGCCGCGCCGCTACGGTTTTCATGCGACGCTGAAGGCGCCATTCCGGCTGGCGCCCGACGTCACCGAACAAATGCTGCTGCGCCACCTGATGCGGTTTGCCGGAACCCACAGCCCGTTCGAACTGCCCAAGCTCGAAGTCGTGCGGCTAGGCAATTTCTTCGGCCTTGCGCCGGTCGTCCCGTGTGATGCCGCCCGGTTCCTCGCCGCTTCGGTCGTCCAGGAGTTCGACAATTTCCGCACGCCGCTGACCGAAGCGGAACTGGAGCGCAGCGATTCTGGTGACCTCTCGGCGCCGCAATTCGCCAACCTGTATCGCTGGGGCCATCCTTACGTGATGGACGAGTTCCGTTTCCACATGACGCTGACCGGCCCGCTATCGCCGATCGAAATGCCGCGTTTCGATCTTGCGCTGCGCGATTATTTCGAACCCTATCTGAAAAAGCCGGTCGAGATCGCCAATCTGGCGCTGTTCATCGAGGAGGAGCCGGGCGCGCCTTTCCAGGTGCATTCGCTGCATCCGATGGGGCGAGTGGCGGCGCGCAAGATCGCCTGAAAGGCGCCAACGGTCACTTTTGTTCAAGAGGCCGGCGCGGAAATCTGCTATATCGGCGCTATGCAGAATGTCTCCCAGGAACAGGCAGCCGATCACATGCCGCTCGCCCAGGCGGAAACCACCCGCTTCTGGCGCGACAGCCGTTTCGGGGGCATGGAATGCCTGTCCGCGACATTCCTCACCCATGAATTCGCGCCGCATGCGCATGACACGTTCAGCATCGGCGCCATCGAACGCGGCGCGCAGGTGGCGACCATCCGCGGTCTGCGCGAAAGCTCGGGGCCGGGTGATATCTATCTCATCAATCCCGGCGAGATCCACGACGGCGCGCCCGGCGACGGCGGTTATCGCTACCGGATGATCTATCCGGACATGGCGCTGTTTCGCGAAATCCTCGAAGACGTCACCGGCAAATCCTTCCAGGGCACGCCGGCCTTCGGCAAGCAGATCCTTCACGACCAGACGCTCGCCGACGCTTTCCACAAGGCGCACCGGACGCTGGAGGAGGGCTCCGGCGCGCTCGAGACCAGCCAGGCGATGTTCCTGGTGCTGGATGCGATGTTCCGCCGCCACGGCAGCTCGATCATCGTGCCGGTCGATACCACCGAGCGCACCGCCGTGCGCCAGGCCCGCGACTACCTGACCGAAAATTTTTCATCCGATATCGGGTTGGAGGAATTGGCTGGTGTCGCGGGGCTCAGCCGCGCCCATCTCATTCGCTCTTTCCGCAAGGAATTCCACATCACTCCGCATTCCTTCCTCACCGATATCCGCATCCGCGCGGCGCGCAAGCGGTTGAGGGAAGGCGGTCAGCCGGCCGAGATCGCACTCGAATGCGGTTTTGCCGACCAGGCGCATTTCACCCGCCACTTCAAGGCCCGCACCGGGCTGACGCCAGGGCAATACCGGGCTCGCTGATCACTTTCGTTCAAGACGGCTGATGTTGTCCGTTCTAAGCCTCCCCCTGATCCGCCTGCCGGCACCTTCTCCCCGAGGGGAGAAGAGAGATGCGGCACCGTCGCCGTTCCTCCTCTCCCCTTGGGGAGAGGGTGGCCGAGCGAAGCGGGTGCGAAGCACGGTGAGGGGGCGACGTACGCCGACATCAGATCAAGGTTATTGGATGAGCAACAACACAAAATTTCAGGACTTCCTCGGCGGCATGCGGGCGATCTCGCCGCTGATCGCCGCGGTCATCCCGATCGGCCTCGTTTTTGGCGCGGTTGCGGCGACAAAAGGCCTGTCGCCGGCTGAGGCCGGGCTGATGAGTGCGCTGGTCTTTGCCGGCGGCTCGCAATTCGTGGCGATGGATATCTGGATCCATCCGGCCTCCTGGACCGGCGTCGGTTTTGCAGCCCTCCTGGTCAACATCCGCCACGTGCTGATGAGCGCCTCGCTCGGCACAAGGATGGGCGGTTTCAGCGCGCCAGCGCGTTATCTCTCGATGCTGTTCCTCGCCGATGAGATATGGGCGATGGCGGAGTTCCGCGCCAAGGTGGCGCGGCTCACGCCCGCCTGGTTTGCCGGTCTCGTCGCGCCCTTCTACCTCGCCTGGGTGTTTTCCGGACTTGCCGGCGCGGCCCTTGGCGCTTTTCTCGGCGATCCGGTGGTGCTCGGGCTCGATTTCGCTTTCCCGGCCGTCTTCATCGTTCTGGTCATGGGCTTCTGGAAGGGTCCGGAAACCGGGGCCGTGCTGCTCGCAAGCGGTGCCGCCGCCGTCGCCACCCTGCATTTCGTGCCGGGTGTCTGGTATATCGCCGCCGGCGCCGTCGCCGGTCTTGCCGCAGCCATGGTCACCGGAAAAGAACGGGATGCGGAGGTGATGCCATGACCGTCGATATCGCCGCCCTGGTTGCCATCCTCGCCATGGCGGCGGCCACCGTGCTCACCCGCCTGAGCGGCCTCGTCCTCATCCGCCACGTCTCGCTCGAAGGCAGCCGCCGCAAGGCGATCGAATCGATTCCGCCCGCCGTGCTGATGGCCGTCGTCGCGCCGACCGCGTTTGCCACCGGGATTGCCGAAACCTTGGCCTGCGCGGTGACTGCTTTTGCGGCACTTCGCCTGCCGATGCTCGTTTCCGTGGCACTCGGGGTCGCCTGCGTCGCTATCCTTCGGGCGCTTGGCCTGTAGTCGACGTTTCCATCTCGACAGGGCCGGAAAGGGTGCGCTACCGTCCGGCCAGAATTCGTCGAAGGTGATCCATGCAGGCAAAAGACTATCCGCGCGAACTCGTCGGCTATGGCCGTACCACTCCAGATCCGAAATGGCCGGGCGGCGCCCATGTCGCCGTGCAGTTCGTGATCAATTACGAGGAGGGCGGCGAGAGCTCGATCATGGACGGTGATCCGGCCTCGGAAAACCTGCTGTCGGAAATCGTCGGTGCCGCGCCCTGGCCGGGCCAGCGCAACCTCAATATGGAATCGATCTACGAATACGGCTCGCGCGCAGGCTTCTGGCGGCTGTTTCGGATGTTCACCGAACTCAAGGTGCAGACCACCGTCTACGGCGTGACGCTCGCCATGGCCCGCAATCTGGAAGCCGTCGCCGCCATGAAGGAAGCCGGCTGGGAGATCGCCAGCCACGGCTATCGCTGGCTCGAATACAAGGATTTTCCGGAGGCGAAAGAGCGCGAACACATCCTCGAAGCCGTGCGCCTGCATACCGAGTTGGTCGGCGAGCGGCCCTACGGCATGTACCAGGGCAAGCCTTCCGACAATACGCTGAAACTGGTCATGGAGGAGGGTGGTTTTCTCTATTCGTCAGACAGTTACGCCGACGATCTGCCCTATTGGGTCAAGGGTCTCGACCAGAAGCCCTTCCTGATCATCCCCTATACGCTCGAAACCAACGACATGCGGTTTGCGACGCCGCAGGGGTTCAACACCGGCGATCAGTTCTTCACCTACCTCAAGGACGCCTTCGACGTGCTCTACCAGGAAGGCAGGGAAGGCGCGCCGAAGATGATGTCGGTCGGCCTCCACTGCCGCCTCGTCGGTCGCCCAGGCCGCGCCGCGGCGCTGAAGCGCTTCATCGAATATGTGCTCAGCCACGACAAGGTCTGGATCCCGCAGCGCATCGAGATCGCCAGGCACTGGCATGAGCACCACAAGCCGGCTGGCGCCCTGTGACCGCCCGCAGCGATTTCATCCAGATGTTCGGCGGCGTGTTCGAGCACTCCCCCTTCATCGCCGAGCGGGCCTATGACGCGGGGCTGATGCTGGTTCCGCTGTCATCCAAGAGCGTGCATGACGCGCTCACCTCGATCTTTCGCCGGGCAAGCCGCGAGGAACGCCTCGGCGTCCTGCGCGCCCATCCGGACCTTGCGGGCAAGCTGGCGATTGCCGGCGAACTGACCGAGGACAGCAAGAAGGAACAGGCCGGTGCAGGGCTCGACCGATTGAGCGCCGCGGAACATGCCCGCTTTACCGAACTCAACACCGCCTACATGGAAAAATTCAGCTTCCCCTTCATCATCGCGGTCAAGGGTCTTACCAAGGACGACATCCTGGCGGCCTTCGAGAAGCGCATCCACAACTCAGCCGAAGAGGAGTTCGACACCGCCACCGCCCAGGTGGAAAAGATCGCGCTCCTGCGTCTGCAATCGCTGCTTCCGGGACATTGAGCCCGGACGCTGCTTTCCTCAATCCTCTCCGTCGCTTATATTGGCGATATCAGGAGTGACGCCGCATGAGACCGTCGGAAGTGCTGGAGAAGAACCGGGAAGCGATCCGCGAAGCGACAAAACGCTTCAACGCGACCAACCCGCGCGTCTTCGGCTCCGTCGCCCGTGGCGAAGACGGACCGGACAGCGATATCGACATCCTTGTCGATGCACTTCCGGGCACCACCCTGTTCGATCTCGGCGGACTGCGGGACACGCTCGAAACGTTGCTGCAGGTCAAGGTCGATCTCGTCACGTCCGGGGGCATCCGCAATTCGATGCGCGACCGGATCCTGTCGGAAGCGGCACCCATATGAGTGCTGACCGACTGAGGGAATATCTCGACCAGATGCACTCCGCAGCACTTCAGGCCTGCGAGTTCGTGGTCGGCATGGAGCAGGAAACGTTTCTCGGCGACATTCGCACGCAGATGGCGGTCGGCATGGCGTTGGTCCTGATCGGCGAGAGTGCCGCCAGGATCATGACCCATCATCCGGACTTCCCCGTCGATCATCCGGAAATTCCCTGGTCGAAGATAAAGGGCATGCGCAATTTCGTCGTCCATGATTATTACGAGCTGGAGCTTCCCATCGTTCTGGATACGGTGAGAACCTCCCTGCCGCTGCTGGTTTCCCAGCTCGACTCCCTGCGCAACTGGCGTGCTCAGGGCGAATGATTGAAGGCGAATGACTGAAGGCGAATAAATTGACCGAATATCTGGAAATCCTGCCCCTCACAAAGGAAGCCTTCGCGCCTTTCGGCGATGTCATCGAAGCCGATCCGGCGACCATGCGGCTGATCAACGGCGGCACGACCGAACGTTATCATGCGCTCGCCGAGCCGGTGGTGATCGGCGAGCCGGAGCGGCTGATCTTCAGCATCTTCCGCAGCAAGCCGCGGCAGTTTCCTTATGCGATCACGATGATGGAGCGGCATCCTTTCGCCAGCCAGAGCTTTTCGCCGATATCGGGTCAGCCCTTCCTGATCGCGGTTTCCCATGACGAAGACGGCCGGCCGGGCAAGCCGCAGGTCTTCCTCGTCCAGCCGCATCAGGGCGTCAACTACTTCCCCAATTCGTGGCATCATCCCCTGATGGCAATCGGAGTCGTCAGCGATTTCCTGGTGGTGGACAGGGACAATACCTCTGCGAACTACGAGGAGGTTTTCTTCGACACCCCCTACCTGATCTCGGAGCCGAGCCTATGACGGGCCTCACCACCCATGTCCTCGACACCGCCAGCGGCAAACCGGCCGAGGGGTTGTCGATCGACCTCTATCGGCTGGACGGCGAGACCCGCGAAAAACTCACGACCGTCGTCACCAATAGCGATGGCCGCGTGGATGGCGGGCCGATTCTGATCGGCGAGACGTTCCTGACCGGCGAATACGAGTTGGTCTTCCACGCCGGCGCCTATCTTCGAGCCCGCGGCGTCGAACTTGCCGAGCCGGCCTTTCTCGACGTGATCCCCATCCGCTTCGGCATTGCCGACACCACGGCGCACTATCACGTGCCGCTGCTGCTGTCGCCCTACGGTTATTCCACCTATCGGGGGAGCTGATGCGTTTTGCTGCGATCGCCGACATCCACGGGAATTGCGCAGCACTCGAAGCGGTGCTTGCCGACATTCATGCGCAGGGCATTGCCGAGATCGTCAATCTCGGCGATTGCCTGAGCGGACCCCTCGAAGCCGGGCGCACCGCCGACCTGCTGCTGCTTCTCGACACGATGGCGACGCTGACGGTGCGTGGCAATCACGACCGCTACCTGATCGAGAACCCGGCGGATGCCATGCCGTCATGGGAGGTGCATGCCTTTTCCGAGCTGGCGCCGCGCCACCTGCAATGGCTGCGCAAGCTGCCGTTCAGCGCCGTCTATCGCGACGAGGCCTACCTTTGCCACGCGACGCCGCAGTCGGACAACATTTACTGGCTGGAGCAGGTATCGAGCGAAGGTCATGTCTTCCTCAAGCCCCTGGAGGAGATCGAGGCGCTGGCGGACGGTATCGAACAGCCGCTGATCCTCTGCGGCCACAGCCATATCCCGCGGGCAGTGCAACTCTCCGACGGCCGGCTGATCGTCAATCCCGGCAGCGTCGGCTGCCCGGCCTATGACGACGATATGCCTTACTTCCACAAAGTGGAGACCGGCCACGCGATGGCGTCCTACGCGATCCTGGAAAAGACGTCCGCGGGCTGGATACCGCAGTTCCGCAACGTGGCCTACGACCACCTGGCGATGTCGCGGCTCGCCGCCGAAAACGGCCGCGCCGACTGGGCTGTGGCGCTCGCGACGGGCAGGGCGGGTTAGGTCAAATTGACTTCGATAGGGACTTGTACTATTTGTTGTACATGTAATCGAGGAGCCATCCATGCGCACTGTCATGTTTTCCCAGGCCCGGCAAGAACTGGCCAGCCTCCTCGATGAGGTCTCTAACGACCGCGCGCCGATCGAGATTATGCGCCGCGACAAGCCGTCCGCTATCCTGATCGACAAGGATGAATACGAGGGTATGCTGGAGACCCTGCATCTGATGTCGACGCCCGCCAACGCGACGCGGCTGATGGAGGCGATCGCCAATGTCAATGACGGCTCCAAGCTGATAGCGCACGACCTTATCGAACCTGAAGACTATATCCCCAATAAGAAAGCGGATTGATGCCTCCAGCGAAAGCCTACCTGCTTGTCTGGGAGCCGGAGGCTTGGCGGGAGTATATTTTCTGGCAGGAGACCGATCCCAAAATGGTCGGTCGGATCAACGAGCTGATCAAGGACACATTGCGTCACCCGTTCCAGGGCATCGGCAAGCCCGAGCCTTTGCGCAATCAGCTCAAAGGGCATTGGTCACGCCGAATAACTCAGGAACACCGGCTTGTTTACCGAGTGGAGAGCGGTACTGACCAGCCGCGGCTGATCATCCTCCAATGCCGTTTCCACTACTGACGGGGCCTCCTGAAACCTTTCGGCAATCCTTCCCCCCGATACTTCTTTCCGATTCGACAGGAGAGATCGTCATGGCCCAAACGCGTGGCAAATCCGGTTCTCGGCGCAGGAGTTCGCCAAAGCGGTCGTCGGGCTCCGGTTCGTCGCTCTGGCCTTGGCTCGGGACGCTGGCGCTGGTGGCCGGCGGTATCGTGCTTTATGAGAATTCCGCGGAGGCCAGGCGTTTCGTCGCCGGCCTGACTTCGGGTAGACCGGTCCAGGTGGCCGCAAGGCCGGTGCCAGCAAAACCCGTCCAGGCGAGTTCCGGCCCTTCGCACCGGCCGGTGACGCCGAAACCCGTGGTCGCTCCCGACCAGAGCCACACCGCCGCGATCATCCCGCCGGCGCCGATCGGCAAGCCGGTCCTCGACGAAATCCAGAAGGCTGCCGAACCGCCGAAGAGCAACGAGAACCTTGCCGGCGCCTATGAGGCGAAGTTCTATCTGTGCGGCTCGGCCAAGCAGGACGACTGCGTCGTGGCCGCGGACCGTTTCGTGTTCCACGGCCAGAAGATCCGCCTCGTTGGCATCGAGGTGCCGGACATCAGGAAGCCGCGTTGCGAGGCTGAACGGATCAAGGCGAGCGATGCGGAACTGCGGGTGCGCGCCTTTCTCGATTCGGGGCCTTTCGAACTGGTCACCTGGCAGGGGAACGAGGACGAGATCGAAGGCCACAAACTGCGTGAAGTGACGCGCAACGGCCGTTCGCTTGCGGATGTCCTCGTCAACGAGGGACTGGCGAAACGGCCGGGCGCGGGCAAGGGTGGCTGGTGCTGAGATAGCGGCGACC
Source organism: Neorhizobium tunisiense (assembly GCF_039631515.1). Classification (NCBI taxonomy): domain Bacteria; kingdom Pseudomonadati; phylum Pseudomonadota; class Alphaproteobacteria; order Hyphomicrobiales; family Rhizobiaceae; genus Neorhizobium; species Neorhizobium tunisiense. The sequence continues at coordinate 711,518 of NZ_JBDIUU010000002.1, forward strand.
GCCCTCACAGATCATCAGAACGGCATGTTGGCGAGGATGTTGCGGTCGATCTGCTGGATATCCCGCTTGCCGCAGAGCGCCATGGTGATGTCGAGTTCCTTGCGGATGATTTCGAGCGTCGTCGTCACGCCCTCCTTGCCCATGGCGCCGAGGCCGTAGAGGAAAGGCCGGCCTATATGGGTTCCGCGGGCGCCGAGCGCCACCGCCTTCAGCACGTCCTGGCCAGAGCGGATGCCGCCATCCACATGCACTTCGATCCGGTCGCCGACCGCTTCGACGATCCTCGGCAGCATGCTGATCGAGGAGGGAGCACCGTCGAGCTGGCGGCCGCCATGGTTGGAGACGATGATCGCGTCGGCGCCCGTGTCGGCGGCGGCGCGCGCATCCTCTTCGTCGAGTATGCCCTTGATGATCATCTTGCCGCCCCAGAGATCCTTGATCCAGCGGATGTCGTCCCAGGAAAGCCGCGGGTCGAACTGTTCGGCCGTCCAGGCGCCGAGCGAGGAGAGGTCGGAAACGTTGCTCGCATGACCGACGATATTACCGAAACCGCGGCGCTTGGTCTGAAGCATTTCCAGGCACCATCTCGGGCGCGTCACGAGCTGCAGGGCCGCGTTGAGCGTCGGCTTCGGCGGAGCGGCGAGGCCATTGCGCAGGTCCTTGTGGCGCTGGCCGAGGACCTGCAGGTCGGCGGTGACGACGAGCGCCGAGCATTTCGCTGCCTTGGCCCGGCCGATCAGCCGTTCGACGAAGCCGCGGTCCTTCATCACGTAGAGCTGGAACCAGAAGGGTTTCGTGGTCACCGAGGCGACGTCCTCGATCGAGCAGATGCTCATGGTCGACAGCGTGAAGGGCACGCCGAATTCTTCCGCCGCCTTGGCGGCCAGCATTTCACCGTCGGCATGCTGCATGCCGGCCATGCCGGTCGGCGCAAGCGCCACGGGCATCGCCGTCTTTTCGCCGATCATCGTGGTTTCCAGCGTGCGGTTGGTCATGTCGACCAGGACGCGCTGGCGCAGCTTGATCCTGGAAAAGTCCTCCTCGTTCGCCCGGTAGGTTCCCTCGGTCCAGGCGCCGCTATCGGCATAATCGAAGAACATCTTTGGCACCCGACGGCGGGCAAGGATTTTCAGGTCTGCGATGGTCAGCGGCTTGGACATCAGTCGAGTTGCTTTCGAAGGCGGGGAGACAAGGCGGGCCAGGAATTAGCACAAATTTTCGGCGCGGGTCACCGAAAATGATCAGGTTTTTTGTCGCGCGTTCAGGCTTTCCTCAGGTAGGGATGCCGGGCTCTTCGCCGTTCAGTGCCTATCCGGCTTCATGCGGCGAGTTCGACTATCTTCGAGCGTGATGCGCTCTCTTGCAGCAGCTTGATTGCGTTGATCGCATCGGATCTTGTATCGAATGTCTCCGAGTGGAGGATAATTTTGCCGCTGCCGCCTAAAAGGCGAAATGCAAAACGGCCCGCCTTGTCCTTGAAGACCTGAAAGACAAGCTGATCTTCAAGCGACACCGCCAAAGCTTCTTGCTGCTCCTTGCCGAAAGCTGCCAGTGCTTCCGGACTCGGGGCATCTATCGGAAAATGCTCTTTTTCATACGCGTCGATCAACGTCGCGAGAATATCGAGCTGGTCGCCCTCCAGCGTTCCGCTGGCTGCTCCCCAGAGCTGGGAGAGGGTTCGTAGAGCGCCTTCATAGTCCTCCTCCGAGCGGATGGGCCGGATCTCAATCATATTCCACCTTTGCCGCGTCGATGTGATCGTATTCCTTGTGCGTACCGATCCATTTTATCCAGATAATCGACTTGTCGAAATCGATAGCGACCACCAGTCTATAGTCGTTTCCCTTGATATTGAAAATGATGCGCTCGGCATTGATGATGCTCGCCGTGGCGAAAGTTTGCCGAACGTCGGCAGAATTCCTCCATTGAGCTTTGCTGGCGCGATCATGCCAGACATCAATCGCATCCTTGACAGCAGGATGATCCCGCCGACCTGCAAGGCTCTCCACAAATCTAGTTAGAGTCCGGCGGGCAATGATCCTCATGGCAGAGACAGTCTCATATCACACCGACAAGCCCCCCCTTCATCGCCTTGCCCGCCACATAGGTCTCGACCACGGCGCGGTCGTCACCCATGGTCTGTAGCAGGAACAGCTCTTCCGGCAGCGTCTTCACCGTTTCCATCCGCAGCCGCATGGCCGGTGTCGATGCCGCGTTCAGCACCACGAGGTCGGCGGCGGTGCCAGGTTCGAGCGTGCCGATATCGTCCGCCATCGCCAGCGCCTCGGCATTGCCTCTGGTCATCAGGTAGAAGCTTTCGAGCGGGTTCAGGCGCTCGCCGAGCAATTGCTGGATCTTGTAGGCCTCGTCCATGGTGCGCAGCATCGAATAGCTGGAGCCGCCGCCGATATCGGTGGCGACTGCCACCCGCACCGGTTTTTCTCGCCGCATCAGCGATTTCATCGGGAACAGGCCGGAGCCCAGGAAGAGGTTGGAGGTCGGGCAGTGGACGGCGACGGCTCCCGCTTCCGACAGCGCATCCGCCTCGCGCTCCGAGAGATGGATCGCATGGCCGAGCAGCGTCTTTTTTCCGAGCAGTCCGTAGCGGGCGTAGATGTCCGTATAGTCCGTCGCCTCCGGATAGAGCTCCATGGTGTAGCGGATCTCGTCGTGGTTCTCGGAAAGATGGGTCTGGATGTGCAGGTCGGGAAACTCCTGCGCCAGCGCCTGGGCCGCCTTCATCTGGCCGGGTGTCGAGGTGATCGCGAAGCGCGGTGTAATGGCGACATGGTTGCGGCCCTTGCCGTGCCAGTCGGCGATCACGGCGCGCGTCTCGTCATAACCCATTTCGGGCGTATCGAGCAGGCCCTGCGGTGCGTTGCGGTCCATCATCACCTTGCCGCCGACCATGCACATGCCGCGCTTCAGGGCCTCCGCAAAGAAGGCGTCGGCCGAGGTCTTGTGCACGGAGCAGTAGGCGGCCGCGGTCGTGGTGCCGTGGCGCAGCAGCTCGTCGTAGAAATGCGTGGCGATGCGGGCGGCGTGCTCGCTTTCGACGAACCGGCATTCCTCCGGAAAGGTATAGGTGTTCAGCCACTCGAGCAGATTGGCGGCATAGGAGGCGATCACCTGCATCTGCGGGAAATGCAGGTGCATGTCGATGAAGCCGGGCAGGATCAGATGCGGCCGGTGGTCGACTTCCTCGACGCCCTCGGGCGCGATCGCCTTCACCGTTCCATAGCTGCCGGCAACCGAAATCTTGTCCCCGTCGATCAGCAGCGCGCCGTCGCTCTCATAGGCGTAACTATCGGTATCGGTCAGCGAGTGCGGAGCGCGCTTGAAGGAGAGCAGCCGTCCGCGGATCAGCGTCTGGGTCATTGGGATATCGCGCTTTCGTACCATGCCGCCAGCAGCTTGCGTTCTTCCGGGGAAATGGCTGTGACATTACCCGGTGGCATGGCATGGCTGCGGCTTGCCTGGATATAGATTTCCCGCGCATGCGCGGCGATTTCGGCATCCGTCTCCAGTTTGACGGATTTCGGGGTAAAATTGACGCCTTCGTAAACGGGTTCAGCCGCATGACACATGGAACAGCGCGCCTGCACGACGTCCTTCGCTGCGCCGAAATGGCTGTTGGCGGCGAATTTCTGGGCGATGGGGGTCATCGAGGTTTCCGTCTCGCCGGTCAGTACTTTCGGCACGGTCGAGAGCCACATTATGACGATGAACAGCAGCACCGTTACCAGCCAGGTCCAGGTCGGCCGGCCCTTGCGGGCATGGGTGGTGTTGAACCAGTGCCTGATCGTCACGCCCATCAGGAAGACGAGAGCGGCGATCACCCAGTTGAAAGCGGTCGCAAACGCCAGCGGATAGTGGTTCGACAGCATGAAGAAGATGACGGGCAGCGTCAGGTAGTTGTTGTGGAGCGAACGCTGCTTGGCGACCATGCCGTATTTCGGATCCGGCGTGCGCCCGGCGATCAGGTCCGCCACCACGATCTTCTGGTTGGGAATGATGATGAAGAAGACGTTGGCCGACATGATCGTCGCGGTGAAGGCGCCGAGATGCAGGAAGGCGGCGCGTCCGGAAAACACCTGCGTATAACCCCAGGCCATGGCGATCAGCACCAGGAAGAGCAGCGCCATCAGGCCCCAGGTGTTCTTGCCCAGCGGCGATTTGCAGAGCAGGTCGTAGATGATCCAGCCGATCGACAGCGAGGCGAGCGACAGGCCGATCGCCTGCCAGGGGGCGAGATCCATCACCGTCCGGTCGATCAGGAACAGGTCGGCGCCGCCGTAATAGACGATGCAGAGCATCAGGAAGCCGGAAATCCAGGAGAAATAGCTCTCGTATTTGAACCATGTCAGATGTTGCGGCATTTCGGCCGGTGCCACGAGGTATTTCTGCACGTGGTAAAAGCCGCCGCCATGCACCTGCCATTCCTCGCCGTAAACACCGGCAGGCAGGTTGGGGCGCTTGGTCAGCCCGAGGTCCAGCGCGATGAAATAGAAGGACGAGCCAATCCAGGCGATCCCGGTAATGACATGGAACCAGCGAGCGGCAAAACTCAGCCACTCCCAGGCGACGGCATATTCGTACATTCGGTCTTCCCCTTTTTGCCCCCCGACTCGTCACTTTGGGGAAAAAAACCGGCCAAGGGAAGAGGGGGCCTCGGAACACTTTTTGTTCCGTAAGGGAACCGGGACCGTTCGCTTAGAGTTCCCTCGCGGTCCTCTGGATTGCAAATAGTAGGAGGTGCTTACTTGTGCATCGCAATAAATGAGGGTTAGTCCGCTCATGCGACTCACGTAGTGTGACAGCTGTAAGTCAGCCGGCGAAAGCCTGGTAATGTGTGCGGTTCGAGCCGGTGGTGGGGGCATTCATCAACGGAGACTAAGCTCATGCGTGGTATTCTGACAGGTGTGATGATTGCATACGCGTCCTTTGTCCAGGTCGGTTCGGCCGGTGCCCACGAGGCGCACAGTGCGACCGGGGTGACCTGGAAATATGACGGTTTCTGCTGCAATGGCGACAACCATACCGGCGACTGCCAGATGATCTCGACCAGGAACGTCAAGATTATCGACGGTGGCTACGAGATCATCTTGGGGCCGGGCGACCACCGGCTGATCACCCGCCCGCACGATTTCAAACTGCCGCAGAGCCAGGCGAGGCGGAGCCAGGATGAGGAATACCACCTCTGCCTCTATCCGACGGAAGATACGCTGCGCTGTTTCTACGCGCCGGACATGAGCTATTAGGCTTGGCAAGGCAGCCAGATGCGGAATCTTCAGGCGGTTTTCCGTCCAGCAAAGCGGCGGATAGAAAACTGACTGCTAGTCCCGGAACGTCGGCATGGTTTTCCGCATGAAATCGCGGAAGGCACGGATTTTCTTGGAATTCCGGCGCGCCTCCGGATAGACGAGCCAATAGTCGCTTCCGTCATAGCCGAGAATGTCGAAAGGCTGGACCAGCCGCCCCAGCGCGACGTCGTCCGTATAAAATTCCGGCTGCAGGATTCCCACCCCCTGGCCGGCGATCGCAGCGGCCGCCTCGAAGGCCTGCGCACCCATCCTGCTCACCGGGCGGCCGGTGAGGTCGGAATCGGGCAGGCCGGCTGCGGCAAACCAGAACGGCCACCACGGATCGCCGGCATCGATGATCCTGAGCTTCAGGATATCGTCCGGCGTCTTCACCCCACCGATCGTGGCGGCCAGATCCGGGCTCAGCATCGGCGTGAAATGATTGCGCATCAGAAAATGCCGGCGCAGGCCCGGCCATTCGCCTTTGCCACTGCGGATCGCGATATCGGCCTCCGCGCGCGAAAAATCGATCATCTCCTGCGAAGTCTCCAGCCGCACCGCAATGCCCGGATTTTCGAGCTGGAATGTGCCGAGATGGCGCGCCAGCCAGCGCGAGGCGAAAGTCGCCGTCGAATGGATGATCAGCGTGCCCTCCGATGCGTCATGCATGGTGGAGAGCGCATCACCCATGATCGCGAAAGCCTCGGTAATTTTGGGCGCCAGCCGCTCGCCGGCCTCGGTCAGCGAGACCTGCCGCGGCCGGCGCAGGAAAAGCTGTTCGCCGATCATGTCCTCCAGCAGCTTGATCTGGTAGCTCACTGCGGTCTGGGTGAGCCCGAGTTCCTTGCCGGCCTTGGTGAAACTCATCAGCCGGGCGGCGCATTCGAATACCCGAAGCGCATTCAGCGGGAACTGTTTCGACATCTTCATGGATGAGTTCTCTTGATGCATACAGATGGGGATTCGATTGGATTACCATCGCTTCGCAGCGCATATTACCTCCACAACGAACCTATGGAAACGGGTTTATCCCGTTGGAGGTCAACAATGTTTTCGATAACCCATATGCATTTCGGGCGGCTTCTGCCGCATGTCTCTCTGGCTGAATTGTTCAATCGCCTGCTCTTGAAGCATCAAAACAGTGTCGATATGGAAGAGATGCCGGAAAGCTGGCAGCGCGATGTCGGCATGCTCGACGGACGGGACCGGCGCGGTGCTCCGGAAGAAGGCTCGTTCCGAACGGCCCGGATGATCTATACTCAACGAAGCCTCTAGGCGACGCGAAGAGCGTCAGGCCAACGGCGGGGCGAGCTGGCCCGGCGCCAGTGCCAGTTCACGGGCTACGGCCGCCTGGATCCAAGCAGCGAAGGCCTTGACCTTGGCCGCATTCTTGCGCGCAGGCGGATAACAAAGCCAATAGGTCTTGGTATCGCTGAGGGCGAGATCGAAAGGCTGGACGAGGCGACCCGAGGCAAGTTCGGCCTTGAACAGGAAGGGGCTGAGCATGGCAACGCCATGGCCGGCAATTGCGGCATTCGCTTCTAGGTCCAGCGCCCCATATGCGTCGAGCTGCATCTGCCTGATACCGATGGGATCGAGGCCGGCGGCCTGGAACCAGTCGTTCCACAGCCCCTTGCCGTTCGAAATCCACGGCGGCTTCATCAGGTCGGCGGGCGTCTCGATGCCGCCGACGCTTTCGGCGAGTTGCGGATTGAGCATGGGCGCATAGGTTAGGCGTAATATCGGATGGCAGATCAAGCCGGCCCAAGGGTTTGCCCCAATGCGGATCGCCACATCGGTCGGTTGCGGATATTCCCCGTCGTGGGTACCGCTGCGCACGAGCCGCACGGCAATATGCGGATGTTCGAGCTGAAATTCGCCAATATGCCGTGCCAGCCAATGAGACGCAAAGGTTGGCGGGGAGTGGATTTCCAATGTCTCCTCCGTCGTGCCGCGCGCTTCCTGCACCGCTTCAGACAAAAGGGAAAAAGCCTCGGCCACTTTCGGCAGGAGATTTCGGCCAGTTTCCGTCAATTGCAGCGCCCGCGGCCTGCGGATGAACACCGCGTCACCGAGATAGTCTTCCAGCAGCTTGATTTGGTAGCTGACGGCGGTTTGGGTCATGCCCAGCTCTTCCGCCGCGCGGGTGAAATTTTCGAGGCGGGCGACCACCTCGAAGACCCTGAGCGCATTCAGCGGAAAACGGCGAGACAGTTTCATCGATAAGCTCTCTTTATCGTGGCCTATCGTAATTGAATTGGAAATCGCCTGCAATCCAGCGCATTCATTCTTTCAAGTAAGCAATGTTATTTATGGATGTGGAGCAACCATGCTGTCCGCAAGCGCCGATGCCTTGCCTTTGAAACCCTCCCGTCCGGTTCTGGCGTGGCGGCAGATGCGCCGCTTCTTCCACCGGCTCCTGCGACCCGGTAGCCGACATATTCCGGCGCTGCCGGAGGACCTGCGCAGTGATCTCGCGCTCCCTGAAGCCGGGCCGCGAAGCCGCGAGGCGGCATTCTGGGAGGGAAACCGGCGCTCAGGCGGTCGGGACCTGCCGCTTTGAGGGCTGCCCCTGCCGGGCGGCGTAGATCTCCAGCAATTCTGCGGCGACCAGCGCCGCAATCACTGCCGGGCGCTTGTCCCTGACCGCCGTGCCGCCGATCGGCAGCACGAGGCGCGGCAGAAATTCGTCGCCGCCGCCCTCGTTGTCCCCCTGGCGCTTCAGCCAGTTGGCGAAGGTGGCGCGCTTGGTCCGCGAGCCGATCATGCCGACATAGGCAAGGTCGGTGCGCGCCAAGGCGCGCTCAGCGATCAGGAAATCCAGCGCATGGTCATGGGTGAGGATGATCGCCGCGCCGCCGGTCGGAATCTTTTCGACGAAGGCTTCCGGCATGGCGATGAGATGTTTTTCCGTTTCGGCCGGCAGGTCTTCCAGCGCCTCGGCGCGGGTCTCGACGACGGTCACCGCGAAGGGCAGGGGAACCAGCGCCCTTGCGAGCGCCTGGCCCACATGACCCGATCCGAACAGTGCCACCGCCGGGCGATCGTCTTCCTCGTCGCGCTGGCGCTTTTCCAGCGCCTCCGCGAGCTCCGGCGTCAATGGCCGAAAGGCAAGCCGGGTATGGCCGCCGCAGCACTGGCCGATCTCCGGCCCGAGCGGAATGTCCATCACCGCCTCGCCGCCGCCCGACAGCATCGCCCGGGCATTGTCGATCGCCATATATTCGAACTGCCCGCCGCCGATCGTTCCCCAGATCGCCGTTTGCGCCACCAGCATGAAGGTGCCGGCTTCGCGGGGGGTAGAGCCTTTCGCTTCGCGGAGTTCGACGAGGATTGTGCGTGGGTGGGCGGTGATGAACGCAGTCAGGGAGAGGTCGCGCACTAGGCACCCCCCTCTGCCCTGCCGGACATCTCCCCCTCAAGGGGGGAGATCGGATGTGGCCAGGCCTCACTCCTCCTCAATGCGATGGGCTTGCGTCGCAGATAAGGCTGAGAGCAGGGCAAAACAGTGCGTCCTGCCAATCTCCCCCCTTGAGGGGGAGATGCCCGGCAGGGCAGAGGGGGGTATGCCGCAAGGTCAGCCATCACATCGCCTTCATCCGCTCGACCGCCATCAGCACCCGTTCCGGCGTCGCCGGCGCGTCGAGCCTCGGGCAGGCCGAATAATCCGCCACACTTGCCACCGCCATCGACAATGCTTCCAGCACCGAGATCGCCAGCATGAACGGCGGTTCGCCGACGGCCTTGGAGCGGCCGATGGTCGGTTCGGCGTTTTCGGCCCATTCGGCAAGCTTGACGTTAAAAATCTTCGGCCGGTCGGAGGCGAGCGGGATCTTGTAGGTCGAGGGTGCGTGGGTGCGCAGGCGCCCCTTGTCGTCCCACCACAATTCCTCGGTGGTCAGCCAGCCCATGCCCTGCACGAAGGCGCCTTCCACCTGGCCGATGTCGATCGCCGGGTTGAGCGACTTGCCGACGTCGTGGAGGATGTCGGTGCGGTCGACCAGGTATTCGCCGGTCAGCGTGTCGATCGACACTTCGGAAACCGCCGCGCCATAGGCGAAATAATAGAACGGCCGGCCGCGGCCCGCCTTGCGGTCCCAGTGGATGCGCGGCGTCTTGTAGAAGCCGGCCGCCGACAGTTGCACCCGGTCGTAATAGGCGGCCCGGATGAACGTGTCGAAGGGCACGATCTCGCCGCCGATGCGTAGCCGGTTGGGCAGGAACTCGACCTTGTCGCGGCCGACTTTCCATTGCCGCATGGCGAAATCGATCAGCCGTTCCTTGATCTGGCGGGCGGCGTCATAGGCTGCCATGCCGTTCAGGTCGGTGCCGGACGAGGCGGCGGTCGCCGACGTGTTCGGCACCTTGCCGGTCGTCGTCGCGGTGATCTTCACCCGGTCGATATCGACCTGGAACGTATCCGCCACCACCTGCGCCACCTTGGTATAGAGGCCCTGGCCCATTTCGGTGCCGCCATGGTTCAGGTGGATCGAGCCGTCATTGTAGATATGCACCAGCGCGCCCGCCTGGTTATAGGCGGTCATGGTGAAGGATATGCCGAACTTCACCGGCGTCAGCGCGATGCCCTTGCGGATCACCGGGCTGTGCGAGTTGAACTCCAGGATCGCCTGCCGCCGTGCCTGGTAGCCCGACGAAGTTTCCAGCTCGTCGACGATGCGAGCGATGATATTGTCCTCGACGTCCTGGTGATAGGGCGTCATCGTCCGGTTCGAACCGCGCTGGCCGTAAAAGTTCAGCTTGCGGATTTCGAGCGGGTCCTTGCCGACCGCATAGGCGATTTCCTCGATTATCCGCTCGCCGCCGAGCATGCCCTGCGGCCCGCCGAAGCCGCGAAACGCGGTGTTGGAGACGGTGTGGGTCTTCAGCGGCTGCGAGGTCAGGCGCACATGCGGGTAGAAATAGCTGGAATCCGCATGGAAGAGCGCGCGGTCGGTGACCGGGCCGGAGAGGTCGGCGGAGAAACCGCAGCGCGCGGCATAGATGGCGTCGACCGCATGGATGCGGCCTTCCTCGTCGAAGGCGACGTCGTAGTCGACGCGGAAATCGTGGCGTTTGCCGGTGATCGACATATCCTCGTCGCGGTCGGGGCGGAATTTCACCGCGCGCTTCAGCTTCTTGGCGGCGATTGCCGCAAGTGCTGCGAACTGGTTTCCCTGCGTCTCCTTGCCGCCGAAACCGCCGCCCATGCGCCGGGTCTGGACGGTCACCGCGTTGTTGGCCACCCCAAGTACATGCGCCACCATGTGCTGAATTTCGCTCGGATGCTGGGTGGAGGACCAGACGACGATCTCGTCGTCCTCGCCGGGGATGGCGAGCGCGATATGGCTTTCCAGGTAAAAATGTTCCTGGCCGCCGATATACATGTGGTTCTGGACGCGGAGCGGCGCCTTGTCGATCTCGGTTTCCGGCTCGCCGCGCTTCAGCGTCATCGGCTCGACGACATAAGGCGCGTCGTTTTCGCGGGCGCTGTCGATATCGGTCCAGTGCGGCAAGTCGCGATATTCGATCTTTGCGAGTCTTGCGGCGCGGCGTGCCTGGTCGCGGGTCTCGGCGATCACGGCGAAGATGATCTGGCCGTGGAACTGCACGTTGGTGGTGGCGAGCAGCGGCTCGTCGTGCTGGCCGGTCGAGGCGACGTCGTTGAAGCCTGGAATGTCTTCCGCCGTGATCACCCAGACGACGCCGGGTGCGCTTCTGACCGCCGAAAGATCGATCGAGACGATCTCCGCATGCGCCCGGTCGGCAAGCCCGAGGCCGCCGTGCAGCGTACCTGAGGGTTCGGGAATATCGTCGATATATTCGGCGGTTCCGGTGACGTGCTTATGTGCTGAATCATGTTTCAGCGGGGTGTGCATCGGGCCGTTGATGGTCGGCTTGTTGTCGAACGTGGTCTTGTCCATCACGCCTCCTCCAGCTCGAAACGGCGGAGCTCCGCGGGCGCGCCGGCGGTTTCCAGGAAGAAGCGGGTGAGCAGGTTCTTGGCCGTCAGGCTGCGGTACTCAGCGGTCGCCCGCCAGTCGGTCAGCGGCTGGTAATCCTCGCCGAACGCGTCGCGCACGGACGAGACGATGCCCCAGCTCCACTCCTGGCCGAGAAGCGCATCCTCGACGTGTTTGGCCCGTTTCGGGGTCGCCGCCATGCCGCCGAAGGCGATGCGGATGGTCTCGACCTTGCCGTCGGCGTCGAGCCTCAGGTGGAAGGCGCCGCAGAGCGCGGAAATATCCTCGTCGCGGCGCTTGGAGATCTTGTAGACGGCGAAATGGCTGCCCTCTGTCGGGCGCGGCACGAAAACCTTCTCGACGAATTCGGTCGGCAGGCGGTCCTGCTTGCCATAGCTCAGGAAATAATCCTCGAGCGGGATCGTCCGGCGGCCGGAATGGGAGCGCAGCGTCAGTTCGGCGCCGAGCGCAATCAGCGGCGGCGGGGTGTCGCCGATCGGCGAACCGTTGGCGATATTGCCGCCGATCGTGCCCATGTTGCGCACCTGCTGGCCGCCGATCCGGTCGATCAGACGACCAAGCGACGGGATCTCGTCGGAGAGGACGTCGAAAGCCTGGCTATAGCTGACGCCGGCGCCGATGGTGATGCCCGTCTCGTCTGATGCAATCGACTGCAGTTCGGTCAGGTGGTTGATGAAGATCACCGGGTTCAGGAGCCGCATCTGCTTGGTCACCCAAAGCCCGACATCGGTTGCGCCGGCGACGATGGTCGCTTCCGGTTCTTCGGCGAGGATATCGGCAAAGACTGCGACGGATGCCGGGACGATCGAGCGGGCGCCATCCTTCTCGATGGTGATCGTGTCGTTGCCGGAATGGATGCCCCAGAGCTTGGCCATGATCTGGATTCGCTCGCTTTCCAGCGGGTCAAACAGCGAGCTCGGCCGGTTGGCCGCGATATGTTCGGCCGCCTTGACGATCGGCTCATAGCCGGTGCAGCGACAGAGATTGCCCTGCAGCGCGCTTTCGATATCGGCGCGCGTCGGCGCGCCGTTCGAGAGCCACAGGCCGTAGAGCGACATCACGAAGCCGGGGGTGCAGAAGCCGCATTGCGAGCCGTGGAAATCGACCATCGCCTGCTGCACCGGATGCAGCGCGCCGTCACGGCCGGCCAGGTGCTCGACGGTCACCACGTGGGTGCCGTGCAGGGAGCCTAAGAACCGGATGCAGGCATTGACGCTTTCGTAGCGCAGGCCATGGTCCGTCAAACGCCCGATCAGCACCGTACAGGCGCCGCAGTCACCTTCCGCACAGCCTTCCTTGGTACCCGTCAGCCGCCGCCTCAGGCGAAGATAGTCGAGAAGGGTTTCCGTTGGTCCGAAATCTCCAAGGGTGACCTCATCTCCATTCACGATGAAGCGGATGGCTTCGCTCATGTCTCTCCTTCGTCCGCCGTTACCGGCTCCTGTATTCCGTTACTGGCCCGCCCATTTACTGGCCGGTTTCAGTTATTGGCCAGTTATTGCGCGGTCCAGCCGCCGTCTATCGAGATATGCGTCCCGGTAATGCTTCTCGCCGCATCGCTTGCCAGATAGATCGCCGCCTGCGCGACCTCGTCGATCGAGACGAATTCCTTGGTCGCCTGCAGCTTCAGCATCACCTCGGTCTTCACCTGGTCCTCGGTAATGCCGCGCTCGCGGGCGGTATCGGGGATCTGTTTCTCGACCAGCGGCGTCAGCACGTAGCCCGGGCATATCGCATTCACGGTAATCCCGAATTCCGCAAGTTCCAAGGCTGCCGTTTTGGTTAGTCCTAAAATACCATGTTTGGCAGCCACATAGGCGGATTTGAACGGCGAGGCGACCAGCGCGTGGGCGGACGCCACGTTGATGATGCGACCCTTGCCCGCGGCCTTCATCAACGGGATCGTATGGCGCATGGTGTGGAAGGCCGACGTCAACAGGATGGCGATCAGCTGGTCCCACTTTTCCGGCGGAAAATCCTCGATCTTCGCCACATGCTGGATGCCGGCATTGTTGACCAGCACATCGACCGTGCCGAAATTCTTGACCGCGGTTGCGATGAGGTCCTCGATCTCGGCGGGCCTGGTCATGTCGGCGCCATGATAGAGCACGCGGCCGGGCCCAAGCGCATCGAGTTCGCGGCGGGTCGCCTCGATCGCATCCGCCGGCCCGAAGCCGTTGATGACGACATTGGCGCCCTCGGCGGCGAACGCTTTCGCAACACCGAGCCCGATGCCGCTCGTGGAGCCGGTGACGACGACGGTTCTGCTCATGCCCAAATCTCCCTGCGATCCAGCCTTCCTGGGCGGCGTTCTTGTGCGCCGCGATGATCACGGCAGGTTATGCGCAAATTCCGCGGGATGGCAATTGTCCGACCCGGCAAAAGTCTTTTCCGTTTGACAGGCTTTCATTGCTTCTGCTCAAACCGTCCGGGCGCATTGCATGGACGGGGAGGAGCGGCATGGCGGGTTATGTTCTGGCGATCGATCAGGGGACGACTTCGACGCGGGCGATCGTCTTTGACGGCGAGATGAAAATCGCCGGCATCGGCCAGAAGGAATTCACCCAGATTTTTCCGAAATCCGGCTGGGTCGAGCATGATCCGGAGGAGATCTGGGAGACCGTTCTCTGGGCCGTCAAGCAGGCACTCAAGGAAGCCAAGCTCAAGGCCTCCGAGATTGCCGCGATCGGCATCACCAATCAGCGCGAGACGGTGGTCGTCTGGGAGCGCGAAAGCGGCAAACCCATCCACAATGCCATCGTCTGGCAGGACCGCCGCACCGCCAGCTATTGCGAAAAGCTGAAGCGGCAGGACCTCGAAAAGCTGTTCAGCCGCCGCACCGGCCTGCTGCTCGACCCTTATTTTTCCGGCACCAAGCTTTCCTGGATGCTCGCCAATGTGAAGGGTGCGCGGGCGAGGGCGGCCAAGGGCGAGCTGTGCTTCGGAACGATCGACACGTTCCTGATCTGGCGCCTGACCGGCGGAAAAAGCTTCGTCACCGACGCGACCAACGCCTCGCGCACGCTGATCTACAATATCGCCGACAACCGCTGGGACGAAGACCTGCTGGAGATCCTGCGCATCCCGGCCGCGATGCTGCCGGAGGTCAAGGATTGCGCCGACGAGTTCGGCATCACCGATGAAAGCCTGTTTGGCGCGGCGATCCCGATATTGGGTGTGGCCGGCGACCAGCAGGCCGCGACGATCGGCCAGGCGTGTTTCGAACCGGGCATGATGAAATCCACCTACGGCACCGGCTGCTTCGCGGTGCTCAACACCGGCGCCGACATGGTTCGTTCCAGGAACCGGCTGCTCACCACCATCGCCTATCGCCTCAACGGCGAGACGACCTATGCGCTGGAGGGCTCGATCTTCATCGCCGGCGCCGCCGTGCAATGGCTGCGCGATGGGCTCGGCATCATCGAAAGAGCCTCCCAGACCGGTGAGTTGGCGGAGGAAGCCGATCCTCAGCAGGAGGTTTACCTGGTGCCTGCCTTCACCGGTCTCGGTGCACCCTACTGGGATGCGGAAGCCCGCGGCGCGATGTTCGGCCTGACCCGTGCGACCGGTCCTGCGGAAATCTGCCGCGCTGCGCTGGAGGCGGTCTGCTACCAGACCCGCGACCTCTACGACGCGATGCAGAAGGACTGGCGCAATGCGAACGGCAGCACCGTGCTGCGTGTCGACGGCGGCATGGTCGCCTCCGACTGGACGATGCAGCGGCTCGCCGATCTGATCGACGCGCCCGTCGACCGGCCGACCATCCTTGAGACGACGGCGCTCGGGGCCGCCTGGCTTGCCGGCTCGAAGGCGGGCGTCTGGCCGGACCAAAAAGCCTTCGCGAAAAGCTGGGCCAGGCAGCGGCGATTCGAGCCGCAGATGGACGAAAAGACCCGTACTTCCAAGCTGCGCGGCTGGAAGGATGCCGTCAGGAGAACGCTGACAAGTGCGTAAGTCCTTATTTTCGATTAACCATTTATTGAAAATTCGAATCAAATGCGAATCGCGTCATTTTCGCACCATGTTCGTTGCCATATCCTCGCCGGCGACTTAGAGAGGGTGGGCATGTTTAGAATTCCGCAGATTTTGGCTTTCCTGTTGGTGCTTGGCGCCTCTCTGGCGATCAGCCGCGTTCCGGCCGAGGCCGGCTACGCGCATTTCATCTATGATGTGAAGAGCGGCAAGGTTCTGGCGTCGGAGAATGCCGACGAGATCAACCATCCGGCATCGCTCACCAAGATGATGACGCTCTACATGACCTTCGAGGCGCTGCGCGAGGGCCGCCTGAAATGGGACCAGGACATCCCCGTGACGCCGAATGCGGCGTCGAAGATCCCCTCCAAGCTCGGTGTGCCCGCCGGCCGGACAATTACCGTACGCGAGGCCGTCAACGGCATGATCGTGCGCTCGGCCAATGATGCGGCTGCGGCGATGGGCGATTATTTCGGCGGTTCGGAAGAGCGTTTCGGAGAGATGATGACCAGGAAGGCGCGAGCGCTCGGCATGAGCCGCACCGTGTTCCGCAACGCGTCGGGCCTGCCGGACGACAGCCAGGTAACGACGGCACGGGACATGGCCCAGCTGGCGCTGGCGCTCATTCGGGATTTCCCCCGGGAATACCAGCTGTTTTCGCAGAAAAACATGGAGTTCCGCGGCAAGCGCCTGCGCGGCCACAACAACCTCATGTACCGTTATCCCGGCATGGACGGCGTCAAGACTGGCTTTACCAACGCTTCCGGATACAATATCGCCAGCGCCGTCACCATCGACGGCCGGCGGGTGATCGGCGTGGTCATGGGCGGCAAGACCGCCCGCAAGCGCGACGACCAGATGGCGGCGCTTCTCGACCGGTATGTGCCGGGCAACAACAATGCTGCGTCCGGCGGCCTCGTCGCCTACGAGACACAGAAGCGGCCGGCCGAAGACACGATGCCGCTCGCCTTTGCGACGCCTTCGCCGCGCAAGGAGATCACCCTCGGCGTTACGCCGAAAGCGGCGCTCGCCAATCTCTATGCAACGCCCCGGGCCGCCGTTCCGAACACTGCGCCAGCCCCGACCGCGCCGTCCCGGACTGCGTCGTCTCAGGCAATGACGCCGCCGCAACCGGCGGGCTCCGCCTGGCGCATCCAGATCGCCGCGGCCGCAAGCCGCGATCAGGCATCCGCGCTGCTCGAAAAGGCAGTGCCGGTGCTCGCCCAAGGGTATGGCCGTGTCACGCCGAGCGTCGAAAGTTATTCCGACGGCGGCAAGCAAATCTATCGCGCTCGTTTCGTCGGTTTTGCGGATGGCGATTCAGCCGCGCGGGCCTGCTCGGCCCTTCAGGCCAAGACGATCACCTGCTTCGTGGTGCGCTGAAGCCGCGCTATTCGACCGTTTCGTCCGGATAGACGCCCCAGAGCGAGGCCTGGCTGACATAGCCGCGCAGCCGCTCCCTCTGGAGAACGGCCCGGCACCAAGTGCCGTCGCAGTTGACCAGATCGAGGCGGACTTCCGGCAGAAGCCTGGCGATGACGCGGGCGCTTCTGGAGGGTGCCGAGCGGAGCGGTATCGGCTGTTGCAGCCAAGGGCCGATGACGGCGGTTCGCTTGCTCGATATCAGTGGCGCGAACATCCATCCGGTCGTGCCGTCGGCGTCCCTGACCCGCCGCCAGTTGCCGTATTCCTGGGTGATCTCGAGCGGCAGCCCCTGCGCGGTGTAGACCCATATCGTGGCAAAGTCGGTTGACGGCCCAACCCGCAGATAGGCCGTCCTCGCTTTCAGCGATACGAAGCGCGGGATGGGAAGCCCCGTTTCCCGGCCTTTCTTCCAGTCTTCGTTGAAGGCAGGCTTTGCCTGGAGGGGCTGTCCCACCGCCACGGGCGAAAGGAAGACCAGCGCCACGAGGGCCGTTGCAGCAAGAGACCTGATCTTCATTGACCCGCCGAAGTTTAGACCCGCCGAGCCGGCCTAGAACGTAAGGCCGGCCGGGTCCATAGGCGGTGGTGATGGTTGCCGGAAGGTTAATGTCTCTCCGGCAATCGGCGCTCAGGTGTTCACGAACGAAGACTTGAGTTCGGGCCTTATTTGACCGGAGCATTCATCGCCCAGGCGACGCCGAAGGGATCACGCACCTGGCCGTAGCGGTCGCCCCAGAACATCACCTGCAGCTCCGTCTCGATCGTCATTCCGGCGTCGACGGCGCGTTTCCACCAGAAATCGATATCGTCGACCGGCAGCATCATGGTGAAGGCCTGCGGCTTTTCGAGCGGATGGCCGTAGTCCGGATAGGGATCGCAGAGCATCACCGAACTGCCGTTGATATAGAGATGGATGTGCATCGTGCGGCCCTGGTCATCCACCGGATGAAAGGTTTCGATCTCTGCTCCGAGGGCCTTCTTGTAATACTCGGCCGCCTTCATCGCGCCATCGAGCTGAAGATAGGCGACCACGCCGCCGCGGACAGGCGATTGCGCCTGCTTGTCGTTCGTCTGGGCATTCGTATCCATGATTTTCCCTCCTGTTCGGATCGTTCTCGTCCATGGCGGACAATGCAAGGACGAACGGGAGAAGGAGACGCCGACATCGGCTGAGAGAAAATCAGTCCCGTGCCGCAAATTCCTTCGCCAGGCCTTCATAGGCTTCCATCGGCGGGAAGGCTTCGTAGGAATGTACGGCCGGGGTCGTGGCCCAGGGCAGCTTTTCGGACGTGTAGGTTTCGATGAAGGGCACGAACCATTTGGGGTCGTCGAGCATGGTGGGGCGCAGGTTGACGAACCAGTCCATTCCGACCGGCCTGGTGAACATCCAGCTCTTGCAGCGCGGGCAGTGGTAGTGGTGGGCGTCGCTGCCATGCAGGCCACCGATCACCGGTTCGCCCCCGGTCACCTCGAACCCTTGAGAGGGGATCGCGGCGGAGAGCGAGAAGGCGCTGGCGCTCATCTTCTGGCAGCCGGTGCAGTGGCAGGCCATGGTCAGGATCGGCGGTGCGCTGATCTTCAGGCGCACCTGCCCGCAGCGGCATGAGCCTTCCATGGGGAGAGTGGGTTTGGGCATGTGTCTGTCTCCATTTCCCCATGAACTAGGGCCGTTGCGGTATTTGATCAGGCCGGACGCTTCGGAATATCCAGACCACGCTGGACGGCGGGCCGTGCAAGGCCGCGTTCCAGCCATTCCGGCACGCGCTTCAGCTGATCGTATTCGACCAGTTCGCCGGCGCCGTAAAAGCCGATCAGGTTGCGCACCCAGCCGATCATGGCGATATCGGCGATCGAATATTCGTCGCCCATGATCCAGTCGCGGCCTTCGAGCCGGGTTTCGATGACGCGGATGATGCGGTGCGATTCCTTGGCGTAGCGGTCGCGCGGGCGCTTGTCCTCGATGTCCTTGCCGGCAAACTTGTGGAAGAAACCGAGCTGGCCGAACATCGGCCCGACGCCGGCCATCTGGAACATCACCCACTGGATCGTCTCGTAGCGCTTGGCCGGATCGGAAGACAGCAGCTTGCCGGTCTTTTCGGCGAGATAGATCAAGATCGCGCCCGACTCGAACAGCGCCAGCGGCTTGCCGCCGGGGCCATGCGGATCGAGGATCGCCGGGATCTTGCCGTTCGGGTTGAGCGCCAGATAATCCGGCCCCCAGGTCTCGTCGGCGCCGATATTGATGAAATGCGGCTCGTAGGGCAGGCCGATCTCTTCGAGCATGATCGAAACCTTCACGCCGTTCGGCGTCGGCGTCGAATAGAGTTGCAGCACGTCCGGGTTCTCGGCGGGCCATTTGGAGGTGATCGGGAAGGTGGAAAGGTCGGCCATATAGGGATTCCTTGGGAGGTCGAGTTTTGTTCCCGCGGAATATAGCCACCGGCGCACGATGCGCCAGTGGCGATCTCATCGAAATCAGCGGGCGCTGGCCGGGAAAGCCGGCAGCTTGGCGACGTCGTCTGCGTCGTGCTGGACGACCAGCTTGGCACTCAGCTGTTTTGCGATCCGGTTCATCCGATCCATCGAGGCGAGGCTTTCGGCCCGGTCGATGTTGAAGGGCGGCACGCCGTTGTTTCCGATCTGCTCCTCGAAATGCACGACGTCGCCGGAGAGCAGCACCGGTCCGCTCTGCGGCAGTTTGACGAGCAGCGCCGTCTCGCCCTTGGTGTGGCCGGGCATGGCCAGCATCATCACCGAACCGTCGCCGAACACGTCGCGATCGCCCGAGACGGGGTCGATCTTCGCCTTGCCGTCCATCCAGGGCTGGACGAGCGCCGGCATGACCCCGAACGGCAGGGGATTTTCGTGCAGGCTTTCCCAGTCGCCGGCGCCGATCATCAGCGTTGCCTTCGCAAAGGTCGAAGCCTGGCCGATATGGTCGAAGTGGTTGTGGCTGATGCCGACGATGTCGATCTGATCCGGCTTGATGCCGATCTTCTGGAGCTGCGTCGGGATGTCGACGGTCAGCGACGGTGCGAGCGGCTGAGTGAGGTCCGGCGCCTTGCCGATCAGGGCTGCCGGCAGGCCGGTGTCCCAGAGCAGGTAGTCGGTGCCGTGGCGGATCACGTAGCAGCTGTCGGTCAGGGTGCGGCTTTCGCCTTTATAAGCGAACGTATCGGAAAAGATCGACAGGTCCTTGACCACGACCGAGCCGCAATCGAGCCGCCAGAGTTCGAGATCGGCTGCGGCTTGGGCGGAACCGGACAGGGCGAGGAGGCCGAAGCCTGCGGCCAGAACGGAAGCGCCAAGGGTGGAAAGAGTGGCTAAGGTCTTCATCAAAAGTCTCCTGCGTTGAAGCCACCGCCTTCTGCCTGCTTTCCGTGCTCCGCCAGGGCCGGATTTTCGCCGGATTGAGCCCGAAACGCTCGCTTCGGGTATTTTTCCGTTACTATCCTCCGCTATAGTGCGGCCATGAACCTGATCGTCACCCAGCGCCTGCCCGATCTTTCCCGCCGCCTGCTCGACCGCCTGCGCCCGATGGTGGCGGGGCGGCTGAAGCCCGGCATGAACGCCTATGCGGAGCA
Organism: Neorhizobium tunisiense; assembly: GCF_039631515.1. Lineage (NCBI taxonomy): Bacteria > Pseudomonadati > Pseudomonadota > Alphaproteobacteria > Hyphomicrobiales > Rhizobiaceae > Neorhizobium > Neorhizobium tunisiense. Next base: position 731,783 of record NZ_JBDIUU010000002.1, read on the forward strand.
GCTGTTCATCTATTGCTGTTTCGACCGGGAGAAGGTGAAGGCGCTGGAACTGGACTGCCCGATGGTTTGCATCGTTCTCCACGGCCAGAAAGAAGTCTGGCTCGGCGACCGGACGCAGGTTTTTCCGGCCGGGTCGGTGTTCGTTCTGCCCGACGGAGTGCCGATGGATGTCGTCAACATACCGGACGAGACGAACGGCCTCTATGTGGCGCTGCGGCTCGACGTGCCTTCCCTGCCGGAAGGGATACCGCCGCTCTCGACCGTCGAACGGCTGAAGGGCGGCGAGGCGGGTTGCGTCAGCCTGCCGCTCAGCGAGGATCTCGTGGAAGCGCTCTGCCATGCGGCGACTACGATTGCCGACGGCACGATCGGCGAGACGATCAAACGGCTGCGCATGACCGAGGTTCTGGCCTTGCTGCGCCCGCTGCCGGAAGCGCGGCTGCTGTTCCGCCAGAGCCTTTCGGAGGAGATCGCCTGGCTGATCGCCACCGCACCCTCCGAGCCATGGAGCGTTGCCGACATGGCGGAACAGCTCGGGATCGGTGCTTCGACGCTGCGGCGCCGCCTGTCCTCGGAGGGCGCCTCGTTCCGGGCCATCCTGCGCCGGGAGAGGCTGAAGGCGGGGCAGAACGCGATATCCTCGGGCGCCTCCAGCATCGCTGCGGCAGAGGCCGCCGGTTATGCGTCGCGATCGCATTTTTCCCGCCGTTTCCGCGAGACGTTCGGCACCAGCCCGACTGGACGGCGCTGATCCCACAAAAAAATGCTGCGCCCTGTCGGCACCCGCGATAATCCTTCGTCTTCATTAGGAGAAGGAGCTACGCATGCTTTACGCCATCCTTTGCTACGCCCATGAGGAAACCGTCTTCGCCTGGTCCAGGGAAGAAGAGGAAGCCGTCATGGCAAAGCTCATCGAGGTGCAGACGCCTTATGCTGAGGCCGGCAAGCTCGGCCCGGTCGGACGGCTGATGCCGACGACCGCCGCCACCACCGTGCGAAAAGGCAAGGATGAGCCGCTGGTGCTCGACGGGCCGTTTGCGGAAACCAAGGAAGTGCTGCTCGGTTTCTACACGCTCGACGTCGAGACGCTGGAAGAGGCGGTCGATTTCTCGAAACAGCTTTCCGCCGTCAATCCGGGGTCGAGTTCCTATGAAATCCGGCCCTTCCTCGTCTTCCGTCCCGGCGAGATCAAACAAAGCGAGACCAAGACATGACAGATATTGCCTGGATCGAGCTTGCCCTGACGGCCGCCCGGCCGCAGGCGCTCGGCGCGCTCCTTCGTTATTTCCGCGATCTCGATACCGCGGAAGAGGCCTATCAGGAGGCGTGCCTGCGCGCCGTCCGGACCTGGCCGGAGAAGGGGCCGCCGCGCGATCCCACCGCCTGGCTGATCTTCGTCGGCCGCAACAGCGGCATCGACGTGGTCCGCAAGCGCTCCAAGAACGATCCGCTGCCGGAGGAGGAAGCCTTTTCCGATCTGTCCGATGCCGAAGGCGACATGGCCGACCGGCTCGACAATTCCCATTACCGCGACGACATCCTGCGGCTGATGTTCATCTGCTGCCATCCGGACCTGCCGGCGACCCAGCAGATCGCGCTGGCGCTCAGGATCGTCTCGGGCCTCAGCGTCGCGCAGATCGCCCGGGCCTTCCTCGTCGGTGACAGCGCGATGGAGCAGCGCATCACCCGCGCCAAGGCGCGTGTCGCCAAGGCCGGCGTGCCGTTCGAGACGCCGGGGCCTTTGGAGCGGGCGGAACGCCTCGGCATCGTTTCCTCGATGATCTATCTGGTCTTCAACGAGGGCTATTCCGCCGGCATCACCAATCCCGATAGCGCCGCATTCTGCGACGAGGCGATCCGGCTTGCCCGGCTGCTGCTGCGCATCTTCCCGGCCGAGCCGGAGATCATGGGCCTCCTGGCGCTGATGCTGCTGCAGCATTCGCGTGCCACGACGCGTATCGACCAGGACGGCCAGATCGTGCTTCTCGAGGACCAGGACCGCAGCCGCTGGGACAGCAGGCTGATCAACGAGGCGCTGGCGCTGCTCGACAAGGCGATCCGCCACCGCAAGCCCGGTCCCTACCAGGTCCAGGCGGCGATCTCGGCGCTGCATGCCCGTGCACCGACGCCGAAGGATACGGACTGGCAACAGATCACCATGCTCTACGGCCTGCTGGAGCGCATCCAGCCGTCGCCGGTCGTCACGCTCAACAAGGCGGTCGCCGTTTCGAAGCTCGAAGGACCGGAGGCGGCGCTCGACATGATCGCGCCGCTCGCCGACAAGCTCGACGGCTATTTCTATTTCCACGGGGTCAAGGGCGGTCTGATGATGCAGGCCGGCCACCGGCACGAAGCCCGCGAGGCCTTCGACCGGGCGATCGCGCTTGCCAACTCGCCGGCCGAATGTGCCCATATCCGCCAGCAGATCGACAAGCTCGGCGTTGCCGATACGTAGCCGTGTTAGGCGGTTTCTGTATTGGGGTCCGGACTAGGCGCGCTGCTGAAGCGAAGAAATAGTTCTCCGCAGTCACAAATGATATTTGCGATTTCTAATTTATAATCTCCAGATTGTACCCGCTCGCAGAGACAAGATACAGTTGACTCATCTTGTGAGCTAGGTAATTCTATCCATGGTAGTGGGGCATCAGAGATTAGAAATACCGTCAGCTAGTGGGTTGTATTGCCGGCTGGGTGGTGCTCACGCCAAAATGCTAGCGCGGGTCAACTCCATGGTTATTCCTCCAACCGATAATCATCCACAAGGTCTAATCGACGGCCGAATCAATATAAACAATCTGCTCGGGTTTGGTTTCGGCGTCTTCTTCGTCACCGTCATACTGGTATTCGCGGTGGGATTTCCAAATCCTACGCAGTTTCAATACTACGTTTTTATTGTTGTTCTTTCGCTTTCTGCCGCGGGTGTCGGAGCGATTCTACCGGGCGCTCTTGGTATAGAGTGGGGCGGCGCCATTGCCGGTGTTCCTGTGGTTAAGGCGGGCGGCGCGCTCGGTCTATTTGTTGTGGTGCTGGCGTTCAGCCCGGTCTTGCAGACCGCGGCCGTTCGGCTGGTGGAGCCTACGGTTTCGGTTGAACCTGTTGCCCTTACCTATCTTCAAGCGACCGATACGGGTGACATGCAGAAGGCATGGAATCTTATGGATGAAGAAGCCAAAGGACTGGTCGTGCCGAATGTGCAGGACTGGGAAGTCACATACCGGAATTTCCGGGTGCCACTCGGTTTGTTGGAGTCCCGTTTGCTGGTTGGAACGACCGGAATGAACTCTCCGACGGGTGTGCCCATCGGTCTCTATCGAGGGCTAACTTACAAATCAAAATTCAGTGCCGATGAGGGCCAGTGCCGTGCCGAGGTCGTTGTCTTGCGTGCAACTCAAGACCTGCAATGGAAGGTCTTTAGCCACCAAATTTCACCCGCACGCATGCCGTGCTGACATATGAGGTCGAAAATGAGGCGACGTCAGCTACTCAAGTCATTTGCCGCATTGGGAGTGGGCTCTCTCGTGTCTCCGCAGGCCAGTTACGCCTATAGTCGCTGTATGGCCGCAATGAATCCAATGGGGAAGGTTTGCGAATCCGGAGTTAAGCTCCCACGAGTTCAGCACTCCTATCGCGATCAGAAGCTCAATCAGTGGTGCTGGGCTGCATCCATTTCGATGATCTTTGCATTCCACGGGTATCGCGTCTCACAGCGCGAGATCGTCAAGGCTGTCTACGGTCGAGAGGTCAATCTGCCTGCAATGGCCGGTCGCACCATTTCCTCCCAGCTCAGTCGGGATTGGGTTGACAATGATGGCCTTGAGTTTTCAGTGGAAATTGAAGGTTTGTATGATTTCGATGCCGGCATCACCGGTTTGACCAATTCGATGATCATCGACGCGTTGAATGACGAGCGGCCATTGATTATGGGAACTCGATCCCATGCCATGGTATTGATCAGCATCGCGTATGTTCCTGTCCCTGGAAACCCGTTGATTTTCAATATCGGTTTAGCCGACCCGTGGCCTGGTGCCGGTCTGCGGGGTGCGCGGAATCAGGGAGAGTTATATCCAATGCATCTTGGTGGTGATCTGCGCTACTTGGCGCTCCCTAAAATTGTCTGATGGCTTCAATCGGCCTCCCCACAGGCTTAACCGTCGCCGAATTCGCACCGGTCTTGGTTGGGCTGCTGAATTTCCCCAAAAATTTTCGCGGCGCCTGTCGGGTTTCATCCTAGCCACACGTCCTAGGTTCAACATCGGATGAGATGTTTTGTAGAACCTCAAGGGAGACAGACAATGACCGCCAATACCGCCAAGCACGCCTTGCAGATCGTCCGCGAAATGAACGTTCCAGCCGACAAGCTCTACAAGGCCTGGACCACGCCGGAACGTATGGGCGAATGGTTCTGCCCCAAGCCCTGGAAGGTGACCGAAGCCAGGATGGACGTCCGTGCCGGCGGCTCGAGCTTCATCATGATGGAAGGGCCGAACGGCGAAAAGATCCCCAATTACGGGATCTACCTGGAAGTCGTGCCGAACAAGAAGCTCGTCTTCACCGACGCCTATACCAGCGCCTGGGTGCCGTCGGAAAAGCCGTTCATGACCGCGGTCGTCGAATTCGAAGACCTCGGCAACGGCCGCACGAAATACACGGCGACCGCCTATCACTGGACCGAGGAAGACAAGAACGCTCATCAGCAGATGGGCTTCGAGGAAGGCTGGGGCATCGTCGCCGGCCAACTCGAACAGGTCGCCAAGACGTTCTGAAGCATGAGTTGCCGCCCGGGTCAGGCTCGGGCGGCTTCACGTTCGCTTCGATGCATTCTCGAGATTGATTCAAAAGACGGTAGGAAGTCCTTGAATTCGGATTCGAATCCCGTTTGGCAATTCACCGCTTGCCGGGACGCCGGATCACTGAGGAGCGGGGTTCCTCCGGCTGAGGGATCAGCGCTTCCGGTATCGTCAGGCTCGAATAAACCCGGTTGCGGCCGTTCTTTTTCGCCATGTAGAGAAGCTGGTCGGCGGCGTTGAGCTGGTTGCCGAAGGTCTCGCGTTCCTCCATTTCCATGACGCCGATCGAGATAGTCACCGAAATGCTCTTGTCATGCAGCGGAATGCTCGTGGCCTGGATGCGGGAGCGTATCTGTTCGCAGAACGAATGGGCCTCGAAGGCGTTGGTATCCTTCATGTAGATTGCGAATTCTTCACCGCCGAGGCGGGCGGTGAGATACCGGTTGCCGGCGGTCATCTCGCTCAGGACGCGGGCAAGCCGCTTCAGCACCTGGTCGCCGGCCTCGTGGCCGTAGGTGTCGTTGACCGACTTGAAATGATCGATGTCGAGGATTGCAACCGCGTCGTTTGCCGGTGCGGGCTTCAGGACCGGGTTCTTCTCGAAGAAGAAGCGGCGGTTTGCGAGACCGGTCAGATGGTCGCGTTCCGCCAGGTAACGCAGCCGCTTCAGCTGGGTCAGGGTTTCGACATTGTTGTCGATGCGGCATTGCAGTTCTTCGGGAACGAAGGGACGGTAGATGAAATCCGACGCGCCGGCCTTCAGGAAGCTTGCGGAAAGGCCGCGGTCGGAGGAAGACGAAACGCCGATGATGCGCAGTTCGTCCGAAGGCCGGGTTGCGCGAATGCGCTTCGTCAACTCGTGTCCGTTCATGTCGGGCATGTTGTAGTCGGTGATGACCAGTTCGATTGATGGGTTGTCGGCAAGCATGTCCAGGGCCTCCTTGCCCGATAGGGCTTCGAGGACATGGAAGTTCTGCCGCTGCATGATTTCGACCAGACCGGAGCGGGCCCATCTCGCGTCATCGACGACGAGAACGGAAAAGGCGCTGTTGGTCAGGATGCGGTTCACCGTCCTGACGACCGTATCCACCGTCGTGTTGTCGCTCTTGACGATGTAGTCGATGATCTTCCGCTCGGTGTAGCGGATCGTAGCGTCCGTCTCGGAGGTTGCCGTGAAGACGATTGTCGGAACCGCGTATTCGGCAAGCAGGGCAAGGATCTCGCCGTTGGGTGCATCAGGCAGGTTGAGGCCGGTCAACGCCAGGGTGAACTTCTGCCCCGCCAGCAGCATGCGGGCTTGCTCCAGGGTCGCACAGCAAAAGGTCCTGCCAGCCGTCTCCCGCTCGATCCGCTGCCGCAGCAGGGCCGAAAGGGCGGCGGAATCCTCGACGATCAGGATGTCATTCGATGATCGCAGGTTCGGAACGTCCGAGTCCGGCCGATTTCCGGTGCTGTCATTCATTCGATTTGCCCAACTATTGTTTCTGGCCGGGGAGATTATCCCGGATGGATTACCATTCTCTTAGATCGTAAACCTATATTTGTGCCTGAAATCTCGCAGTCCCGTGCTGGTTGCCAAGTCACGGCGAAGGTGATGCCTGCGACCCCGCACCTATCCATTCCATCGAACGATGTCTTCGAAAGAATAGGATTTGCGCCGGAGACGCCCGATAACTATCTGACGGGGATCAACGAATGGATTTTTCAAGATGGAACTCGGTCTTCATACTTTTGGCGATGTCGATGCCGCAGCACTGGACAAGGGCGCGGAAGGCGCCAGGCGCATCAAGGATCTGCTGGAGGAGATCGCGCTTGCCGATCAGGTGGGGCTCGATGTCTTCGGGCTGGGCGAGCACCATCGCCCGGACTACGTGATCTCGTCGCCCTCGACCGTGCTTGCCGCGGCCGCCGCGATCACCAAAAACATCCGGCTGACCAGTGCCGTCTCGGTGCTGTCGTCCGACGATCCGGTGCGGGTCTTCCAGCAGTTTTCGACCGTCGATCTGATTTCGAACGGGCGGGCGGAGATCATGGCGGGCCGCGGCTCGTTCATCGAGTCCTACCCGCTGTTCGGCTACGATCTCGGCGACTACGACGAGCTGTTCACCGAAAAACTCGACCTGCTGCTGGCCATCCGCGACCAGGAGATCGTCACCTGGCAGGGTGAGAAACGCGCGCCGATCAACGGCCGCGGCGTCTATCCGCGTCCGCTGCAGAAGGAATTGCCGATCTGGATCGCCGTCGGCGGCACGCCGCAATCGGTGGCGCGGGCAGGGGCCATGGGCCTGCCGCTCGCGGTCGCCATCATCGGTGGCGAATATCCGCGCTTTGCGCCGTTCTTCAATCTCTATCGGGAGGCTGCCCGTCGCGCCGGCCAGGATCCGGCCAGGCTGAAGACGAGCATCAACGTGCACGGTTTCATCGCCGACAGCACGCAGGCCGCTGCCGACCAGTTCTACGGTCCGCAGGCCGAGGTGATGAACCGCATCGGCCGGGAACGCGGCTGGGGGCCGACCAACCGGGCGCATTTCGACGAGGCGCGCTCGAAGCTCGGCAATCTCTTCCTCGGCGAGCCGGAACTGGTGGCCGAAAAGATCATCGCCGCCCACCAGGTGTTCGGCATGGACCGGTTCCTGCTGCAGATGGCGATCGGCCCCATGCCGCACGTGCAGGTGATGCGCGGCATCGAGCTCTACGGTACGAAAGTCGCGCCGCTTGTCAGAAAAGAACTGGGGTCGTCAGAAAAGAATTGACGGGCCCGGCCGATGGCGCGAAACCGGCCGCCTGATCAAGTTAGGACGTAAAGCAGACCATGGTTATCTCCACCGAAGACGAACTGGCCAAGCTGAAGGATATCGGCAGGCTTTGCGCGCAGGCGATGGAGAGGATGGCAAAGGCGCTGGAGCGGGGCATCACCACCCGCGAACTCGACGCGATCGGCCGCAAGTTCCTTGAGGAAAACGGCGCTCAATCGGCGCCGGAAACCTGCTACCAGTTTCCGGGCGCCACCTGCATCAGCGTCAACGAGGAAGTCGCCCACGGCATTCCGGGCGACCGGGTGATCCAGGCGGGCGACCTCGTCAACATCGACGTCTCGGCGGTCAAGGACGGTTTCTTCGGCGATACGGGCGCGTCCTACGCCGTGCCGCCGGTGAAGCGCGAGATCGAGAAGCTTTGCCGCGACGGCCGCCGGGCGCTGTGGACCGGGCTGCAGCAGGTAAAGGCCGGCAAGCCGCTTTCCGGCATCGGCAATGCGATTGGCACCTTCGCCAAGAAGAACCGTTATACGCTGATCACCAATCTTTCGAGCCACGGCATCGGGCTGACGCTGCATGACGAGCCGAAGGAAATCCCGACCTGGCCGGACCGCCACGAGACGCGCTCGATGGAAGACGGATTGGTCTTCACCGTCGAGCCGTTCCTGTCGCTCGGCGCCAACTGGGCCGAGGACGGCGGCAACGGGGATCCCTGGACGCTTTACAGCGACCCCAAGGCACCCACCGTGCAATACGAGCACACGATCGTCGCGACCCGCAACGGGCCGCTGATCCTGACCCTCGCGGACTGAGCGAAGACTTCTGCCGTTACGGAAAAATGCTGTCGTTACGGCAGATCGGTCAGTTGTGTTTGTTGCCGCCGGACGCGGCATCGACCCGACGATAGAAGGCATCGGTGCGCTCGGCCTGAAGGTTTCCAAGCATCTGGCGCGTATGGACGCGGGCCGCGCTCTGCAGCAATTGTGCAAAAGCGGCGTAACCGACGGCGTCGGCCTGGCGAAGCTGGGTGATCAACGGATCGACGAGTACTTCGGATAGGGTCAGGTCATGTTCCATGCGCATGCCTCCGCGCCCCGATGGCGATGGCTTAGAGATTGGCTCGCTTTCATGTCAGCAGCAAGACGGTTTCGGTCGTGCACTGCACCAAATCGTCGCGGCACATGCACGATCGCTTGTGTACGGATCCATCATTCCGGTGCATCGCTGCAATGAAAATTCCTCATTTGCCGCGGCCGGACGCGGCTGCGATAACCGTACCATGCTGCAGATCAATACGAGTTATTCGCACCGCCCCCTGCTGATCGGCTTTGCCGGCTCGATCGCCATGGCGGCGGCGATGGGTTTCGGTCGCTTCTTCTACACGCCGATCCTTCCCGGAATGATGACGGGCATCCCGCTTTCGGCCGCCGATGCAGGTTATATCGCCGCGGGTAATTTCGCCGGCTACCTCGCCGGCGCCATCCTGTCGGCCTATGGGTGGGCGGCCGGGCGCGAGCGCAAGGTGGCGCTCGGCGGGCTTCTGGCGACCGGGATACTGCTCGCTGCCATGGCCGCGACCGATTCCGTCGTCGCCTTCATCGTCATCCGGTTTCTGGCAGGCCTAGCGAGCGCACTTGCGATGATCTTCACCTCGTCGATCGTGCTGCCTTATGCGGTTGGCCGCGACAATGTGAACGTCCTGCATTTCGGCGGCGTCGGGCTCGGCATCGCCCTGTCTTCGGCGCTGGTCTTCGTCGTCAACGCGATGGCCGGCGATGGCGCACATGGATGGCGCATGAACTGGCTCGCCGGTGCGGCGATCGTGCTTCTCGTGCTCGCCGTCGTCGCCTGGATCCTGCCGAAACAGGCGATAGGCAGCGGCTCGACGGTCGAGCCGCCGCTTAAATGGCGCCGGCCGCTGGTGCTGCTCACCGCCTCCTACGGCCTGTTCGGCTTCGGCTACGTGATCACCGCGACCTTCCTCGTCACCATCGCGCGGATGGGGAATGCGGGGCCGATCGTCGAATTCCTCGCCTGGTTCCTGACCGGCTCGGCCGCTGCCGTCTCGCTCATCCTCTGGCGGCCGGTGGTCAACCGTTTCGGGCTTGCCAAGGCCTATGCGGCAGCGCTTGCCCTGCAGATGGTCGGCGTGCTGGGGTCGGTCATGCTGCCGCCGATGGCGGGCGCGCTTGTCGGAGGGCTGCTGCTCGGCGTCACCTTCATGGTGATCACCGCCTATGGGCTGCAGATCGGCCGAAAACTCTCACCGGAGAGCCCGCGCCGCGCGCTCGCCTCCGCCACCGCCGCCTTCGGCACCGGCCAGATCATCGGCCCGCTTGCGGCCGGCTGGATCGCCGAAGCAAGCGGCGGCAGTTTTGTCGCCCCGACGCTGATCGCGGCGGCGGTGCTCGTCGTCTGCGTCCTGCTCGCGCTGCCGGTTGCGCGCAGCGCCTGCGAATAATCCCACGGTTACAATTACGTAACCAAGGAACGCGGCCATTGCCGCCCTCTTGGAACTGCCTTAGTTTCCGGTTCAATAGTCGTTCCGACATCCCGTCGACTCGAACTCAGGAAAGCCCAAGCTCCGTGTTCCATTCCTTCTTCCCCCGCCCGCAGCTGTTTTTCACGTCGGCTGCGATCTGGATGCTCATCTGCATCATCGTCTGGTACACTGTCGGTCCTCAGCTCGGAGCCGCCATCGGGCTTCCGCCGCTTGCTCCGGGCGAAACGCCGCCGGTTGGGCTTGCCTATTTCTTCACGCCGGACAATCTTTGGTTTTATCTATACTTTACGATCTTCGTGCTGATCTTCGGGGGGATATGGAAGATCATAGCCGGGGATCATCCCTGGACGAACTGGTCGATCTGGGGTTCGGCGTTCATCGTCTTCATCGCCTATTTCGCAGTGCAGGTGTCGGTTGCCATCAACAACTGGCGCGGACCATTTTTCGACCTCTTCCAGCAGGCTTTGTCCAAGCAGGGGGGCGTGACGGCGGGGCAGCTCTATGCATTGCAGCTCAACTTCCTCGAAATCGGCATGGTCGGCGTGGTTCTCAACGTCATAACGGCGTTCTTCACCAACCATTACGTCTTTCGCTGGCGCACCGCCATGAACGACTACTACATGTCCATGTGGCCGAAGCTGCGCCACATCGAAGGTGCCTCGCAGCGTGTGCAGGAAGACACGATGCGCTTTGCCAATATCCTGGAAGGGCTCGGCGTAACGCTCATCAACTCGGTCATGACGCTGGTCGTCTTCCTGCCGCTGCTCTTCCGCATGTCTGAACAGGTCGGCGACCTGCCGGTGATAGGCGCCGTTCCGCATGCGCTCTTCTGGCTGGCAATCATCTGGTCGCTGTTCGGCACCGCGCTTCTGGCAGTGGCGGGCATCAAGCTGCCGGGCCTGCAGTTCCGCAATCAGCGCGTCGAGGCGGCGTACCGCAAGGAGCTGGTCTACGGTGAAGACCATGCGGACCGCGCCCAGCCCGTCACCGTGCGCGAGCTTTTCGTCAATGTGCGGCGTAACTATTTCCGCATGTACTGGCATTACTGCTACTTCAACATCGCGCGTTACACCTATGGCCAGATCGATGCGATCTTCCTGAACTTCATCCTCATTCCGACCATCGTGGCCGGTCGCATCACCATGGGAACCTGGCAGCAGATCGCCACCGCCTTCGGCGAGGTCAGCAATTCGTTCCAGTATCTCGTGAACTACTGGTCGACGATCATCGAGCTGCTCTCCATCCACAAGCGTCTCAAGGCCTTCGAAGCGGCCATCGACGATCAGCCGCTGCCGGAAATCGACCAGCACTATCTGGAACGCGAAGCCGAAGGTGGAGAGATCGCGGCCGACCGGCCGTATTGATTTCGTCAGCAGGTTTTTAGAACAGCAGTTTTGGCCGCGCCGGACGTCCTGTCCGGCGCGGTTCTGGTTTGGGAGCGGGGCAGGCGGGGTATTTCAATGGTATTGGGTATTCAGGCTTTCCGCCTGCCCCGGCCGCTTCCTGCAGCTTTCCGGGAGTTGTCAGTTCCCGTTCCACCACGTTCGACAGCCATCACCGGAAACCGGGGTCCGAAAACCCTTGGACGAGGATGCCGGTTCGCGAACCCGGTTTCCCATCCGATGACGGGGTGATTATGCGGCGGTTTCGGAGGGCGGGGATGAGGCGCGGGGGTGAATACGGGTAAAGGGTTGATGGAGTTGGATGTGTCTTTCACGGGCGAGGAAAATCGTCCCCGGCAAAGCCCAAATTCTCAGGTCTGCCTCAACCCTAAAGCCCGGACGCCATTTGCGGTTTTTTCCGCTCGCGGATCAGCCTGATCGCCTCCGAATAACTCACGCAGGCAACGTCCTCTTTCGCGCAGACTTCCGTCACCAGCCGTTCCATCGCCCGCCAATAGGCGCCGCCGTTCATTTCGACGAAATGCAGGCCGATCTGGAAGGGGATGCGGTCGCCGTCGTATTCTCGGTCGAAGGCGGCCCTGAAGGCGGAATAGGCGCGTTCTTCGAATTCGGCGGAGCTGCTCGGATTGTCGATGCCGCCGGAATGGCGGATGAAGAGGTTGTAGTCCATGGCGATGATCGGCCGATCGGACGGGCCTTCGGGGATAAGTGGCAGCCCGAAGCGGATGAGGCCGGCCTTTTCCTCCGGCATGGCCGGCCCCTTTGTGACGAGGCTCGCGTCATAACGGATGCCGGCCTTGCGCTCGGCTTCGACCAGACCGGGGCTGGTGGAAAAATAGGGGGCGCGGAAGCCTCCGATCCCGGTCGCGACGAAATCCTTCCAGCCGGCCGGTTCCTCCGATCCGGCGCCCGCCGCCTTCCACGCATTGGTCAGCACATCGTGGAAGGTGTTGAACTCGGCGGTCCAATCGGCTGCCGTCCAGTCCTTGCCGTCGAAATGGCCGCAGGTATGGCTGGAAATATCGTGGCCTTCGAGATGCGCCTGCCAGACGTGGCCGAGCCTTTCGCGGGCCTCGGCAGCCGTTTGGGCAAAGCCGATATTCGATTTGCCGGGCTTCTCGTTCGGCCCCTGATAGCTTCTGGCATTGGCGCGCTCGATCACAAGCGTGCAGGAGAGGAAATAGGTGAAATGGGCATTGGAGCGCCCGGCGAGATCGCGGCTGCGCTGCCAGAGATTGTTGGCGCCGGCGCCGTCGAAGGAGACTATCAGCAACTGTTTCGGCTTGCCAATGGCGTTGTTTGCGGCATCTGCCGCGACGGGGGCAGCGAGGAGACAGAGGGCGAGGGGAAGAGCAAGCGGACGCATCGGGCACCTGAATCATGGCGAAGGGCAGCCGGCCTTGTGGCCGCTGAATAAGGCAAAGCTTTGAGCGGATAGGTTTAAATGTGGATTCCTGCCGAAAGGCCGCGAACGCGCTTTCCCGGCGGGTGTTTTCGGCCTTGCGCTTGCCGTCGTTGCAAAACCGGTGCCCACTTTTGCGCGAGAGGCGTTAAGGGGGGCCTTACATCTCCGGGAAAATAGGCTAGAAGGCGCTTTTCCGCATGATGGGCCGGTTGGGCCGGAGACTTTGATGGCGCAGGACGACGACAGTTTTATTCGCGAAGTGAACGAGGAACTTCGCTCCGATCAGTTCAGGGGTGCATGGCAGCGTTACGGCAGGGTCGTGATCGCGGTCGCCGTGCTGATCGTCGTCGGTACGGCCGCCTATCGCGGTTACGAATACTGGGACACGCATAATTCCTCGCAGTCCGGCGATCGGTTCCTGGCGGCGCTGAAGCTTGCCTCGGAAAACAAGAACGACGAGGCGCTGGCAGCCTTCGACGCGCTCGAGAAGACCGGCACCGGCGCCTATCCCGTGCTCGCCAAGCTGCGCGCCGGTTCGGTGCAGCAGTCCAAGGGCGATGCCACCGGCGCGATCGCCACGTTCTCGGCGGTCGGCAAGGATGCCAAGGCGCCGCAGTCGATGCGCGACCTCGCCCGGATGCGCGCCGCATGGCTCTTGATCGACAACGGCAGCTACGAACAGGTGGCCGCCGAAGTGCAGCCGATGGCGGTGCCCGCCAATCCGCTTGCCAATTCCGCCCGCGAGGCGCTTGGTCTTGCCGCTTACAAGGCCGGCAACTTCGCGCAAGCCAAGGAATGGTTCCAGCAGATCGCCAATGATGCCTCTGCGCCGCGCAACGTCGCCAACCGCGCGCAGATCATGCTCGACAACATCGCCTCATCAGGCAAGGCGCCCTGACGGTTTTCGCCCAGTGCTCCGAGGAAATGGGCTTTAAGGATACAGAATGAGCTTCACCGTCGCCATCGTCGGACGCCCGAATGTCGGCAAGTCCACGCTTTTCAATCGCCTGGTTGGAAAGAAGCTGGCGCTTGTCGATGACACGCCGGGCGTCACCCGCGACCGCCGACCGGGCGACGCGAAGCTTATCGACCTGAAATTCACGATTATCGACACCGCCGGTCTCGAAGAGGCGGGACCCGAGACGCTCGAAGGCCGCATGCGCGCCCAGACCGAGGCCGCGGTCGACGATGCCGACCTGACGCTGTTCGTGGTCGACGCCAAGTTCGGCCTGACGCCGCTCGACAAGACGTTCGGCGAACTCTTGCGCCGCAGCGGCAAGCCGGTGGTGCTGGTCGCCAACAAGTCGGAAGCGCGCGGTTCCGACGCCGGTTTCTACGATGCCTATACGTTGGGCTTGGGCGAGCCGGTGCCGATCTCGGCCGAGCACGGCCAGGGCATGATCGACCTGCGCGACGCGATCGTCGAGGCGCTCGGCGAGGAGCGGGCGTTTCCGGAAGACGATGACGAGGCGCAGACGAATATCGACGTCCGGGATTCCGATTTCGCCGACGACGGCGAGGACGAGACCGAGCCGGAATACGACGAGACCAAGCCGCTGCGCGTCGCCATCATCGGTCGCCCGAATGCCGGCAAGTCGACGCTGATCAATAGGTTCCTCGGCGAGGACCGGCTGTTGACCGGACCGGAAGCCGGCATTACCCGCGACAGCATTTCCGTCGAGTGGGAATGGCGCGGCCGCACCATCAAGATGTTCGACACCGCCGGCATGCGCAAGAAGGCACGCGTCCAGGAAAAGCTCGAAAAGCTGTCGGTGGCGGATTCGCTCAGGTCGATCCGGTTTGCCGAAACGGTGGTGATCGTCTTCGACGCGACCATTCCGTTCGAAAAGCAGGACCTGCAGCTCGTCGACCTGGTGCTGCGCGAAGGCCGCGCCGCGGTGCTCGCCTTCAACAAGTGGGATCTCGTCGACGATACGCAGGCGCTGCTGGCCGACCTGCGCGAGAAGACCGAGCGGCTTTTGCCGCAGGCGCGGGGGCTTCGCGCCGTGCCGATCTCCGGCCAGACGGGCTATGGGCTCGACAAGCTGATGCAGAACATCATCGACACGGACAAGGTGTGGAACAAGCGCATCTCGACCGCGCGCCTCAACCGCTGGCTCGACGGCGTGCAGACCCAGCATCCGCCACCGGCCGTCTCCGGACGCCGCCTGAAGCTCAAATACATGACCCAGGTCAAAGCCCGCCCGCCGGCCTTCATGGTCTCCTGCACCAGGCCCGACGCGCTGCCGGAAAGTTACGTGCGTTACCTGATCAACGGGCTGCGCGCCGATTTCGATATTCCGGGCGTGCCGATCCGCATGCATTTCAAGGCGGGTGAAAACCCGTTCGAGGGACGCAAGAGGAAGCGGTAAGGCAGGCTTCCTCTTCTCCCAGCGGGGAGAAGGTGGCCCGTAGGGCCGGATGGGGGTGGCGCAGCCATATTGTAAGCGCCGAACTCGCGGCCCCCTCATCGCCTCGCATTCGCTCGGCACTTCTCCCCGCTGGGGAGAAGTGGGTGCCACAAGCGGCTGGCTAAACCGTCGAAGGCCGAATTCCGCCGCGCGGTGCCGGCAGTTTCGGCCGCCCTTGCGCGATCAGCACGTTGTTCAGGAACTGCTTTGACGCCGCTTCCCAGGTGAACTTGCGGGCAAGCGCCTGGGCGTTCTCGCGTGAGCAGTGGAGTGCTGCAAGGCAGGCCTCGCGAAGATCTTCGTCGAGCGCGCCGGCTCCGGAACCTTCCTCGATGATGTCGATCGGGCCGGTGACCGGGTATGCGGCGACGGGCACGCCGCTGGCCAGCGCTTCCAGGATCGTGTTGCCGAACGTGTCGGTCTTCGACGGGAAGACGAAGACGTCGGCCTGCGCGTAGGCGCGGGCGAGGTCCTCGCCGGTCTTCATGCCGGTAAAGAGCACGTTGGGGTAGCGCTTCTGCAGGTCGGCGAGGGCGGGGCCGTCGCCGACGACGACCTTTGAGCCGGGCAGGTCGAGATCGAGGAAGGCGGGCAGGTTCTTTTCCACCGCGACGCGACCGACGGTCATGAAGATCGGGCGCGGCAGATCGAAGGGCCGCTCGTCGAGATCCATCGGGTGGAACATGGTCTGGTCGATACCGCGGCTCCAGCGCAGCAGGTTCTTCAGGCCGAGCTTCGAAAGTTCGCGCTCGAGGCTGGCGGTCGCCACCATGCAGCCATTGCCGGCATTGTGGAACCAGCGCACGAAGCCGTGCAGCCAGCGGACCGGGATGGGGAAGCGCGCCGCCACATATTCGGGAAAACGGGTATGGTAGCTGGTCGAGAAGGGAATGTTGTTCTTGAGGCACCAGCGGCGCGCGAGCAGGCCGAGCGGGCCTTCGGTGGCGATATGAACGGCGGTTGGCATCGACGCCTGGATGGCGCTGGCGATCTGCCAGTAGGTGGCGACCGAGAGGCGGATTTCCGGATAGGTGGGGCAGGGAACGCTGGTGAAATCCTGCGGCGTCACCATCGTCACGTCGACGCCCATCTGGGCGAGTTCGCGATTGGTGTTCTCGATCGAACGGACGACGCCGTTCACCTGAGGGTACCAGGCATCCGTCACGATGGTTATTCTTGTCATAAAAGGCCGAACCCGGTTGCCGATCCGTCCACGACTCGCGCGTGACGGAGCGTTGTCGGCCCTCTATCGGAAAAGTTTGTTACAGGCTGATGAAGGGGGCGTGTTGGGGCAGTTGAACGGATATCGGATCGGTGGGATCATCGATCGGTTAAGGAGGATTGCCCATGATTTCGTCGACCGTCGAGCTTCGCAACGTGGCCGGAACCGAGGCGGCGCTGGGGTGGGCCGGCAGCCATACGATCGTCGTCGACCGGGCGGAGGGCAAGGCCGGCGGGCGCAATCTCGGGTTCAACGGCGGGCAATTGCTGGCGCTGGCGATCGGCGGATGTTTCTGTAACGATCTCAGATATGTGGCGCACGAAATGAACATCGATATCGAGGATATCGCGGTTAGCGTCACGCTGCAGCTCGATGGCTCGCCACTGATTGCCGTCAGCGCCGAGCTCGACGTTATCTGCACCTCGGGTGACGGTACCGACACCAGGGCACTGATCGAACGGGCCAAAAGCGTCTGCACTGTCGCCAATTCGGTGATGCGTGGATTTCCGGTATCGTTCCGGGTTGCCGGCTGACCTCCGAGCGAGCCGCCGGCGCTATTCGGCGGCGATGGTGAATTCCTGATCGAATGTCGAGGTCTGGTCGCCGCTCATGTCGTGGATCGTATAGGTCAGCGTATATTTGCCGGCCGGCGCGCCCGTCAGCGTCAGGGTGAAATCCATGGAGAATTCCATATTGGCGTTGTGGCTCTGCAGAACGTTGGTGGAGAAGGCTTTCTTGTCGAGCATGACGTCGCCGTTCGCCGCCTTGATCTTCAGGTCCGACACGAAGTTGAGTTCGTACATGTCGTGGGGAAGCTCTTTCCACCCGTAGCCGATCGGCTCGACATAGGTGATGACCTTTTCACCCGGCTTGAAAATGCTGGACTGCTTTTCCTGGTAGATGCCGTAGCCGGTGGAGGGCGCGGTGACGAAGGTCACCAGACGCTCCGTCAGGCCAAGCTTTCCCCATGCCTCGTAGGTCTTTGTTTCGGCCTTGGTCAGCGCATCGATTGGAGCGGAGTGTGCAGCCGGGGAGAGGGCCAGGACGGCCAGGAGGGCAAGCGCGATACGCATTTTCAGTTCCTCATTGGGAGCGATCGTTTCATCGTCCCAACCCTGTCACATAATGACTGAGAATTGATTTATGACGCAGCACTAAAATCCCACGGACAATTGTCGCCGGTTTCGGCTTTGCCGACGGTCGCAGCCGGCTGTGTCCGTCGGCGTTTCAGCCCGGCAGCAGCGCCGGGCTGATCAGCGCGCCGTGGTGGCCGATGACGACCGACGCGACCGAGGCCCCGTAGGCCGCCGCCTGCGCCGGCGGGGTGCCGCGGATGAGGCGGGACAGGAAAGCGCCGTTGAAACTGTCGCCGGCGCTGGTCGTGTCGACGAGCTGGTCGGCCCTGACCGAAGGGACATGGACGGGGGCGGTGCCGGCGAAGCTCAGCGTCGCGCCATCCGCACCGTTCTTGACCACGACGTTTTCCACTCCGAGCGCATGGTAGCGGGCGATGGTGTCGGCCACCGTCGCGTCGCCGAAATGGGTGGTCTCGTCGTCGAAGCTTGGCAGGACGAGGGAGGCGGCGCGAGCGCCGGCTTCGATCGTCTTCAGCATGTAGTCTTTATTCGGCCAGAGGCGGGGGCGAATGTTCGGGTCGAAGGCGACCATTTTGCCGGAGGCCTTGGCGCGGCGCAGTTCCGACAGCAGCGTCTCGACCGCTTCGGCGCTAAGGATGCCCAGCGTGATGCCGGAGAAATAGAGGATGTCGGCTGCTTCGATCGCGGCGCGCAGATGGTCGGCATCGTCGGCGAGTTTCCTTGCGGCGGCGGTGTCGCGCCAGTAGCTGAAGGTGCGTTCGCCGTTCTTGAGCGTGATCAGGTAAAGGCCCGGCGTCTTGCCTTCGATGCGGCGGATGAAGCCGGTACCGATGCCGGCATCCTTCATCATCGACAGCATTTCCGTCGATAGCGGATCGTCACCGACCGCGGTGAAATAGTCCACCGACCATTCGGCGGGCAGGCAGGCGCGCGCATACCATGCGGTGTTGAACGTATCGCCGGCAAAGCCCTTGCGCAGCAGGCCTTCGCCTGCCTGCGACAACTCCACCATGCATTCGCCGATCGAAAGAAGCCGTCCGCCCAATTGCATCCCTCCCGTATTTTGAAACTCGCATAGGCCGAAGTTTCAGTCGTGGCAAGAGAGTGGTTTCGGAACTTCGCAGAGCCTTGCTTATGCGTTGTCTTTTGATCGGGGGGCACTAGGTTGGGCTGGAACATTTGAGGAAGGAGAGTCGGAATATGGCGACACAGGCGGTCAAGGCAGTCGATGCGAACTGGTGGCGCGGCGCGGTGATCTACCAGATCTATCCGCGCTCCTTTCAGGACTCGACCGGCGACGGGATCGGCGACATCAAGGGCATTACCGCACGGCTGCCGCATGTCGCCTCGCTCGGCGTCGACGCGATCTGGCTCTCGCCTTTCTTCACCTCGCCGATGGCCGACATGGGTTATGACGTCTCCGACTACTGCAATGTCGACCCGATGTTCGGCACGCTCACCGACTTCGACGAGATGATGGCCGAGGCCGAGCGCCTGGGGCTGAAGGTGATCATCGACCAGGTGATTTCCCACACGTCCGACCGCCATCCCTGGTTCGTCGAAAGCCGTTCCAGCCGCACCAATCCCAAGGCCGACTGGTATGTCTGGGCGGACCCGAAACCGGACGGCACGGCGCCGACCAACTGGCTGTCGATCTTCGGCGGGCCGGGCTGGGAATGGGACGGCGTGCGCAAGCAATATTACATGCACAACTTCCTGATCGCCCAGCCGGACCTCAACTTCCACAACCCCGACGTCCAGAACGCCATGCTGGACACGGTGCGCTTCTGGCTCGACCGCGGCGTGCACGGGTTCCGGCTCGATACGGTCAACTACTATTTCCACGACAAGCAGCTGCGCAACAATCCGCCGATGGTCTACGACACCGACGGTGCCGGCATGGAGACGGATACCAACCCCTATTCCATGCAGAACCACCTTTACGACAAGACGCAGCCGGAAAATATCGGCTTCCTGAAGCGGCTGCGTGCGCTGCTTGATAGTTATGAGGGGCGTGCGACTGTCGGCGAAGTCGGCGATGGGCCACGCTCGCTCTCAACGCTGGCGCTCTACACGACCGGCAATGACAAGCTGCACATGTGCTACACCTTCGATTTCTTAGGCCCGGCCTTCGATGCGGCCTATATCCGCAAGGTGATGACGACGGTGGCGGACACGGTCAGCAACGGCTGGGTCTGCTGGGCGTTTTCCAACCACGATGTCGTCCGCCACGTGACTCGTTTCGCCGAGTCCCCGGCGGAGCAGGACCGTGTCGCGAAACTGTCGATCACGCTGCTTTCGGTCCTGCGCGGTTCGATCTGCCTCTATCAGGGCGAAGAACTGGGACTGACCGAGGCGGAGCTCTCCTTCGAGGATCTGCGCGATCCCTACGGCATCCGCTTCTGGCCGGCCTTCAAAGGCCGCGACGGGTGCCGCACACCGATGGCCTGGGAAGCGAGCGAGCCGCATGCGGGCTTCACCACCGGTTCGAAAACCTGGCTTCCAGTGCCGGGCGAACATGCAAGCCGGGCCGTGGATGTACAGGAGGCGCTTCCGGAGTCGGTCTTGAACCATTACCGGGCGGCGCTCGCCTTCCGCAAGGCGCATCCGCCGCTGATCGATGGCGACATGACCTTCCTCGACACCAACCAGGACCTGCTCGCCTTCGTGCGTGAAAAGGGCGGCGAAAAGCTGCTGTTCGTCTTCAACCTGACCCGCGAGCCGCAGAGTTTCACCCTGCCGAAACGGTTCGGCGAAAGCCTGCCGGTCAACCTGCCGGGCTTCATGTCGCGGCTCGAAAAGGGCGTGGTGAAGCTCGACGCCCTCGACGTGTTCTGCGCCCGGGTGTGAAGGCCTTTACGTCGGCGGCATATTCTCGAATTTCGGCAGGGCCGGATCGAGGTGGTCCCAGGCGTGGCCGGCGGCGTGCCAGGTCACGAATTGCGGCTTGTACCGGCTCGGATCGTCGAGGCTGCCGGCGCGGATGACGAAGTAATCCGGGTGGGCGGGGAATGTCATGTAGACGGGCGAACCGCAGGTGGGGCAGAAGGCCCGTCTTTTGACGGTTCCGCCGTCACCGGTCGCCTCCCAGTGGGTCGCCTTGCCCTCGACCTTGACGGCTGTGCTTGCGAAGGTGAGGTGGGAGGCGTGGCCGGTGCCGCTTTCGCGCTGGCACTGGCGGCACTGGCAATCGACCATGACCGCCGGTTCGGCGGAGATTTCATAGCGAAGTGCGCCACAGGCGCATCCGCCCGTAAAAAGGGGGCTCATATCTTGTCTCCATAGGATGGTCCAACCGCGGGCGGAAGGCGTTCGGCCGAAACCTTCGCCCCTGGTCCGGGGCTTGCCTGGATCATGGGGCGAAGGCCGCGACGGTGCTTCAGGCCGGGATGCGACGGTCGTATTCTTCCTTGAGGCGGCTCCAGCCTCCCCAGAACGGTTCAGGTTCGGCGCCGGTCGCCCGGGCGACCAGGATGTCGAGGTGGATGTGCCAGCCGGCGCCGACCATGACCATGTTGCGGCGATCGGAGATCCGCCGATGCGTGACGGTGAGCAGGATTTCGCTGCCGGCGGGCTGTAGTTCAAAGCTGACCTCGCCGCGCGGCGGCCAGGAAAAAACGAGGCGGTGCGGAGGCTCGAACGCGATCACCTCGCTCTGAATGCTGTGTTCGACGGGAAAGCCTTCCGGCCTGCCTTCCGACGAGCCGGACAGTTCGTCGTTGCGCCAGGTGAGTTCGAAGGAGCTGCCCGCTTGCGCCGGTATGATGCCCGATGCGAGCCACTGGCGGCGAAGATCGCTGTCGGTGAGATAATCCCAGATCCTTTCGATCGGACCGGGCAACCGGCGCTGGATGGTGAAGGCGAAAGGTTCGGCCACAGCGCCGTATTTGTTCAACGATGTCATGTCGTTCATCGGTCTTCTCCCGTTTCAGGTTCAGTTTCGGATTTCCGTGGGGCAGGGGATTTCAGCGGATTTTTCTGGAGTTCGTCCCGGGCGTTCTTTTGAGCGTCCTCCTCCCTGAGAAGGCGTTCCAGGATATCGAGCCTGTTGGTCCAGAAGCGCTCATAGAAGGTGAGCCACTCATGAGCGGTCGCAAGCGGCCCGGGTTCGAGGCGGCAGAGATGGGTGCGGCCGTGGATCTCGCGGCGGATCAGCCCTGCGCCTTCCAGCACCTTGATGTGTTTCGAGGCCGCCGCGAGTGACATGTCGTGCGGCTTGGCCAGCTGGCTGACGGTGCGCTCGCCCTGCGCCAGCTCGCGGAGCATGCGGCGGCGCGTGCCGTCGCTGAGGGCGTGAAAGACCGTATCGATCGGATGTGTTTGTAATTCAACCATGTGGTTGAATATGCGCGCGCAGGATTTTATTGTCAACCGATCGGTTGAGTAATTTTTAAGAAGAGAGAAACGGGCGGATCAGGCCTCGGCGTAGCGGGCGGGTTCGCTTCTGAGCCGGGTGATATCCTGGATGGGCGGGGCGCCGAACAGGCGGCGGTATTCGCGGCTGAACTGCGAGGGGCTGTCGTAGCCGACCTGATGGGCGGCGGTGGCTGCATCCATGGCCTTGCCGAGGATGAGGCGGCGGGCCTCCTGCAGGCGCAGCTGCTTCTGGTATTGCAGTGGGCTCATCGCCGTCACCTCCCGAAAATGCTGGTGCAGCGAGGACGTGCTCATGCGCGCTTCGACTGCGACCTGCTCGATCGAAAAGGGGGCGGAAAAGTTCTGGCGGATCCAGGAGATTGCCCGGTTGACCTGCTGCAGCCGGTTTTCGGGCGCCAGAATCTGGCGGATCATCTCGGCCTGGTCGCCACGCAGCAGGCGGAACATCAGCTCGCGCTCGATCAGCGGCGCCAGATAAGCGATCTCGTCGGGCTTATCGAGAAGCTGGGTGAGGCGGAGCGCGGCATCCAGGAATTCCGGCGTGGTATGACCGAGGCCGATGCATTTCTTGCGCATCGTTGGGACACCCGGCCCAGCCGGCATGTCCACCAGCATTTCGCTGAGCAGCTTCAGGTCGAGATCGAGGCGCAGGCATAGATACGGCTGTTGCTCCGTCGCCTCGATGACCTGGCCGGTGACGGGCATGTCGACCGAAACGACCAGATACTGGCCGGGACTGTATCGAAAGATCTCGTCCGCCAGCATGACCTGTTTCGCCCCTTGCGCGATGATGCACACCGCCGGCTGGTGGATGGCGTGCAGCGGCTCGGTCGGCTTCGACATCCGGATCACCGACAGGCGGGGGATCGCGGTTTCGAATACACCGTCGCCATCGGTGTTTTGTGCAATCAGCTGGGCAATTTGATCGAGTTTTTCCATCTTGGGCCTCGTGCGGAAGTGTGAACGCCGAGAGATACGGGATGTCTGCGGTTTGGCGTGAGCATCATATGGTGGCGCTGTTGGCCGTTTCAATTGAGCTTCGGAGGATTGTGCAATCATGCCGGAGGACTGGTCTACCGCTCGCCCGCTGCTTTCCACCATATTCGGCTCGTCCGATCGAACCAGCCCGGACGCAGATGGAGATGGTGATGAGCAATTTTCAGCGCTTACTTGAAAGCCCCTTCCATTGGGCCGCCGATTTTGCCGGCGGCTTCCTCCGACGTTCCCGCGGCACGGAAAGACGCCGTCGCGAACGGATGCTCAGGAGGGAATATCTCAATGGCTGAACGGCTTTTTCGCGCCCCCTCGGGTTTCCGAGCCCCGCTGGCGTTTGCCGCCTTTGCCGCGGCCTTCACCTTCATCGCGACCTTTACGGCGCCTGCGCACGACATCAGACAAGAGGAGAAAACCATGACCGAGCATCCCTATGCCGGAATGTGGGTGACCGAGGACAACCACATCCGCCACGAACTGCTGCCGAACGGCCGCTATGTCGAAGCGCGCGGCACCCGCGAAAAGGCCTATGAGGGCCGCTACTGGGTGACCGGCAATCATATCGACTACAAGGACGACACCGGCTTTACCGCCGACGGCGATTTTCGCGACGGGGTGCTTTATCATGCGGGGATGGTGTTGAGGCGGAGGTGAGCTAACCGATCAACTTGTCGTAATCAGCGTGCGAGCCAATTCAGAACCAGATGAAATCTTCTCTATCTTGGATGGCCAGTGCCCTCCGAGATTTTCCGACCCGAGCCGACCAACGTGTGCCGATGCGTTTGAAGTGCAATGACGGATGCTTCGGATCCCGCTTCAGGAGTTCGAAATTCGCGTCGGCAAGCTTTTGCACCTGTTCGGGCAGCTTTGCATACGCGGCCCAAAAGCCCGAGGTCGCATAGTGCCTCACAGCGATTTTGTCTTGCCGGCGTGGAGTTCGGTCAGGGCTTCCTCGGCAAGGCGATCGAATTTGCCTTCGGCATCGTCTTTCTCGATCTGCCGGTCCCAGCGTTCGGCCTGAAATTCGTCGAACCAGAGCGAGAATGCTTCCAGCTCTTTCGGATCGAGTAGCGCCACGGATTTTTCAATCTGCTCAAGCTTGGTCATAGATCACCTCATTCGCAAGCAAGATAATCGCTGGGAGAGACTTTCAAAGTTACCCGATTAGCATCGACTTTTCCATGTCCACCCTGTCTTGTCCGGTATCTGCAAGCGAGGGATGATCCGGAGGCAGGACGACTTTTTTGGGCTCTCCGCCCTATGCTGGGCGAGCTGTTCGAGGAAATGAAGCAATGAGCAAGAACAGATATCCCTTGAAGCTTCCGGCCTCCATCAAGGCGGCTGCTGCACGGCTGGCCAAAGAGGATGGCGTATTCCTGAACCAGTGGATCGCGTCAGCAGTCGCTCAGAAAATCGGAGCGGTTGAGACGGCTGCGGAGTTTCTAAAGAAACGCGCTGGCAATGCGAAATGGAAGGCGATGAGCTTCCCGAGGGCTGGATGAAAGCCAAAGGCTATCAGAAGTAGGTTTGCTCACCCGATCAGCGCGAACCTATCCACATCCACCATGCCCTTGTCGGAAATCTTCAGGTGGGGGATGACCGGCAGCGGCAGGAAGGCGACCTGGAGGAAGGGTTCCTGGAGCGTCGTGCCGAGCGCGTAGGCGGCCTGGCGCAGGTGGTGGAGGGTGTCGCGAACCGTTTCATACGGTTCGAGGCTCATCAGGCCGGCGACGGGCAGGGCGATTTCGCCGGTGACTTTTCCATCTTCCACGACGACGAAGCCGCCGTGGATTTCGCCGAGCCGGTTGGCGGCGAGCGCCATGTCGTCCTCGCTGACGCCGACGACGCAGATATTGTGGCTGTCATGGCCGACGGTCGAGGCGATGGCGCCCTTCTTCAAACCGAAACCCTGGACGAAACCATTGGCATGGTTGCCGTTCTTGCCATGCCGCTCGATGACCGCGACCTTGATGATGTCGCGGTCGAGATCGACGCCGGTCTGGTTGCCGTTTGCGGGCAGGCGGTAGCGGCGGTGTTCGGTGATGATCTTTCCCGGCATCACGCCGATAACGGGCGTTTCGCCCTCGCTCACCGGCACGCCAAAATGCATCGCCTGCACCGGGTGCGCCTTGACGCTGTCGAGGCCGACCGGGGCGACCGGTTTGCGGGTGGCGAACAGTTCGTCCGTGACCTTGCGGCCGGCCGAGAACACCATCTCGGCCTTGCAGTTTTCGAGGCTGTCGACGACGACGAGATCGGCCCGCCAGCCGGGGGCGACAAGGCCGCGGTCGCGCAGGCCGAAGGCGCGGGCGGCGGAAATCGAGGCGGCACGGTAGACGGCGAGCGGTTGGACGCCATGGGCGATCGCAGTGCGGATCATGTAGTCGAGATGGCCCTGTTCGGCGATGTCGAGCGGGTTGCGGTCGTCGGTGCAAAGGGCGAGATAGGGCGACAGCCGCTCGGTGAGCAGCGGCATCAGCGCGTGGAGATCCTTCGAGACAGAGCCTTCGCGCACCAGGATATGCATGCCCTTGCGGATCTTCTCGAGCGCCTCCTCGGCGGTGGTGCATTCGTGCTCGGTGCGGATGCCGGCCGACAGATAGCCGTTCAGATCATTGCCGCGCAGCAGCGGCGCGTGGCCGTCGATATGGTCGCCGTCGAAGGCGTCGAGCTTGGCGAGGCAGATCGGGTCCTTGTAGATGACGCCCGGGAAATTCATGAACTCGGCAAGGCCGATGACCTTCGGATGGTCGCGGAAGGGCAGCAGCTTTTCGATCGGCAAATCGGCACCGGACGTCTCCAGGTGGGTGGCGGGCACGCAGGAGGAGAGTTGGACGCGGATGTCCATGATCGTTTCCAGCGAGGAATCCAGGAAAAATTGTATGCCTTCGGTCCCAAGCACGTTGGCGATCTCGTGCGGGTCGCAGATCGCGGTCGTTACGCCGTAGGGCAGGACGCAGCGGTCGAACTCGTGCGGGGTGACCAGCGAGCTCTCGATGTGGAGATGTGTGTCGATGAAGCCGGGGACGACGATCCTGCCGGAGATGTCGATCTCGGTCTTGCCGGCGTAGGCCCCGCAGGTGCCGACGATGCGGTCGCCGCAGATGGCGATGTCGGAGGCGACGAGCTCGCCGGTCACCAGATCGAAGAACTTTCCGCCCTTCAGCACGATATCGGCAGGCTCGCGGCCGGTGCCCTGGTCGATGAGGGTTTCGAGGCGGGTGGTCATGGCGGCTCCTCGCGCTGAATCGGTCGCCTAACCTAACCGTTCCATGAGGAAACGGGGAGAGGCGATCAATGCAGGAGGGAGATCATGCGATATCCGCGCGGACATTGCCGCCGCAGAGGATGGTGGCGACGGTTCGGCCCTTGAGGCTTGCGCTGTTTTCCAGGAGACCCGCAATGCCGGCGGCCCCGGCTTCCTCGACGACGAGACCGTAATGGATGCGGCAGAAATCCCGCGCCTGGCGGATTGCCGCCTCGCTGGCTTCCCAGATGTCGTCAACGGTCGCCCTCATGCAGTCCAGTGCGTAAGGAACGCACTCCCGAACCGCGATGCCATCCGCTGCGGTCGCCGCGGTTTGTGTGGTGACAAGCCGGCCGGTTTCCCAGGATTGCTTCATGGCGGGCGCGTTGGCGGCGACCACGCCGATGACCGTGCAGTTCGGTGCCCTGGCGCGGATCCAGGCGCCGATCCCGGTCAGAAGCGCGCCATTGCCGAGCGGCACGAGGATGGCGTCGAGTTCGACGGCCTGGCGGGAGAGGCGCTCGGTGATTTCCAGCGCGATCGTGCCTGCACCTTCGGCGATGGTCCGCAAAGCGCCGTCCTCAACGAAGGGGCAGCCATGCGCTTGCGCATAGGCACGCGCGGCCGCCTTGGCGGCGTCGAAATCACTGCCTTCCAGCCGCACCTCGGCGCCGAGCCGGCGCATGGCTTCGATCTTGCCGGGATTGGCCGTGGTGGCGGAAAAGATCACCACCCTGCGGCCGCGCGCCCGGCCGGCATAGGCGAGCCCCTGGCCGAAATTGCCGGCGGAGGCGGAGACGACGGGATGGTCGCCTGTCGGTTCGTTCTGCATCCACCAGTCGGTGCCGCGTCCCTTGAAGGATCGGATCGGATTGAGCGTCTCCACTTTCGAAAGGAGGCGAATGCCGAGCGCCGTATTGGCCGTCTGTTGCTCGATCAGCGGGCTGTTGGTGAAGACGGGATCGATGCTCTTCGAAGCAGCGAGAATACCGTCGGCGGAAGGGTGTGGCTGGTTCTGTGTCATGGCGTTAAGATGCCAACGAAAAGCCGGCAGGATTCCTGAACTTATGCTCATGATCAGGAATATTTCCCGGAATCTGTTTGAACGCCGGGAAATCCTCTCAATGGCATTGACGAAAGCCGATCGTGAAATCCTCAAGCTCATGCAGCAGGATGCGACCATCACCCTGAACGAGCTTGCCGAGCGTGTGGGTCTATCGCCGTCCTCGGCGCAGCGGCGGCTGCAGAAGCTTCGCGAGGACAAGGTGATCCTGCGGGACGTTTCGATCGTCGATCCGAAAAAGGTCGGCACGGCCGTTTCCATGCTGGTCGAGGTGGAGCTGGAGCGCGACCGTCCGGAGCTCATGCCGCCTTTCCTGCGCTGGCTGGCGGATACGCCGGAGGTGCAGGAGGCCTGGGGCACGTCCGGCCGGGGCGATTTCACGCTGGTCATCCTCGTCCAGTCCGTCGAGCATTTCGACGTGCTGGCGGACCGGATGATGGAGATGAACCCGAATATCCGCAAATTCACGACGAGCGTCGTGCTGAAGACGTTGAAGCGGACGCTGGCGGTGCATATCGAATGAGGCAGCTTGCGTCTGCGGATGTTGGCTCAAAACAAGCGGGCGCCCGTAGGCGCCCGCGGATCATGCGATTTGAAGGATGTCACTCGGCGGAGACGATCTTGCCGTCTTCCCATTTGAACAGGGAAAAACTCTGCGAGGTGAGATCGCCGGTCTTGCCATAGGTGAGCTTGCCGATGGCCGTGGCTATCGGTTCGCCGGACTTCAGCGCCGCGGCGACCGCTTCCGTATCCTCGGCGCTCTTTGCCTTTTCGATGCCGGCCTTGATGACTTCGACGGCGGCATAGGCATTCAGCGTGAAGGCTTCGGCGGGGATCTTGCGGGCGGCGAGCGCTTCGGCGGCAGCCTTGGAGTCGGGGTTCTTGGTCGCGTCCGACGCGTTGGTGAAGACCGTGCCAGCCGCGGCCTTGGTGCCGATGTTCCAGAACTCGCTGTTCGACAGGCCGTCGCCGCCGATGATCGTCGCCTTGACGCCGAGATCGGCGAGCTGGCGGGCGAGCAGGCCGCCTTCCGGGTGGTAACCGCCGAAATAGATCACATCCACATTCTGCGACTTCAGGCGGGTCGTCAGCGCGCTGAAATCCTTGTCGCCGGGCGTGACTGCGTCGTCGAGAACTTCCTTGACGCCGCCGGCGTTCAGCGCAGCCTTGAAGGCGTCGGCGAGGCCTTTGCCATAGGCGCCCTTGTCGTTGATGATCGCGACTTTCTTGTCCTTGAACTTTTTCAGGACGTAGTCGGCGGCGACCACGGCCTGCTGGTCGTCGCGGCCGCAGGTGCGGAACACGTTGGTGAGGCCGCGGGTGGTGAGGGCCGGCGTGGTGGCGGTCGGGGTGACCATCAGCACGCCGTTTTCGGCAAGCGCATCGGAAGCCGGCATGGCGACGCCTGACGTCACCGGGCCGACTACGAAGCGGATGCCTTCGCCGACCAGCTGGTTGGCGGCGGAAACGCCCTGCTTGGGTTCGGCGGCATCGTCGGCGGTCTTGAGCACGACCTTTTCACCGAGAATGCCGCCCTTCTTGTTGATTTCGGCGATGGCGGTCTCGGCACCGTTCTTGACCTGGTCGCCATAGGCCGCGACAGGGCCGGTAAGCGGGGCGATCAGGCCGATGGCGATCTCGGCATGGGCGAGCGGCGCGAAAACGAGCGAGGCGAGGGCGGTTGCCCCCAAAAGCGTCTTGAGATTCATTTTGCTCTCCTTGGGTGGGGGCTTTCGGCCCCGCGGTGAACGCCGCATCCCCTGCCTTTCCGTCTTCGATGCCGCGCCGGGCGCGGTCGTGCCAAGGACGGGAAGGTGGTGCGGTCGATACCGTGCCGAGCCATTTTTGGCTTTCGGCGATCGGCAACCAATTCTGTAGGAATTCCACCGGGTTTCCGCAAGAAGATAACAAAACGGCTGTGGATTTTGTGATTTTCGCCAAGACTTGCGCGAGAAATGCCGGAAGTCGCCCAGATTTCGCGATCCTGACGAAACTAGGCCTTGCGCTCCAAGTCGCCGACAAAGGCGCGGATCTGGCGGTTGAAGGCCTGGAATTCCTTGGGCGTCATGCCAGATCGTTCGATCAGCGTGTCGCCGAGGCATTTGCTCTTCGCGATCAGGGCGCGGCCGGCATCGGTCAGCCAGACATGCACCTGGCGCTCGTCGGTCTTGCTGCGGCGGCGCTCCAGAAGGCCTGCCTGCTCGAGCCGCTTCACGGGCGGGGTGATGGTGCTCGATTCCAGGCCCAGCCTGTCGGCGATCATGCCGATCGTCGAGCCGTCCTGTTCGCCGAGCACGCTTAGCACGAGGTATTGCGGATAAGTGATGCCCATGTCGTCGAGCATCGGCTTATAGGCGCGATTGATGGCGATACTGGCCGTATAGAGCGAAAAACAGAGCTGCTCGTCGAGCGGCGGCAGGGGGGAGGCGGGCATGGTTGCTCCGGTGCTGTTCCAGGTTCGTAGGCATGTATAGCATGATTTTGTTATCGCGATAAATATTTTTGTAGACAAGAGCGGAGGACGTCGTTATCATGATGTTTATCGCGATAACAAATATCGAGATATGGAGATCGCGATAATCCGAAGGGTGTGGTTCAAAGGAACGACACGCAACGGTACTATGAATGTCTGGCCGGCCCATTTTGCTGCCGCGCCCGCCATTCATGTCGCAGTCATTGAAAAATCAGTTTCGAAAGGACACGAGAACCATGGCCAGCAATTTCATCACCACCAAGGACGGTACGCAGATATTTTACAAGGACTGGGGATCGAAGGATGCCCAGCCGGTCGTCTTCCATCACGGTTGGCCGCTCTCGGCCGACGACTGGGACGCCCAGATGCTGTTTTTCCTGCACCAGGGTTTTCGCGTCATCGCCCATGACCGCCGCGGCCACGGCCGTTCGAGCCAGACCGAAACCGGCAACGAAATGGATACGTATGCCGCCGACGTTGCCGAACTCGCGGCCCATCTCGATCTGAAAAACGCCATCCATGTCGGCCATTCGACCGGCGGCGGCGAAGTGGCCCGCTACGTTGCCCAGTATGGCGGCGGCGGCCGGGTGGCCAAGGCCGTGCTGATGGGCGCCGTGCCGCCGATCATGCTGAAGACGGAAAACAATCCGGGCGGCCTGCCGATCGAGGTCTTCGACGGTTTTCGCGCAGCGCTCGCGGCCAACCGCGCCCAGTTCTTCCGCGACGTGCCGGCCGGCCCGTTCTACGGCTTCAACCGGGAAGGCGCGACCGTCTCCGAAGGCGTCATCGCCAATTGGTGGCGGCAGGGCATGATGGGCGGCACCAAGGCCCACTACGATTGCATCAAGGCGTTTTCGGAAACCGACTTCACCGAAGACCTGAAGGCGATCGACGTGCCGGTTCTGGTCATGCATGGCGACGACGACCAGATCGTCCCGATCGCCGACTCGGCCCTGCTTGCGGTCAAGCTGCTCAAGAAGGGCACGCTGAAGGTCTATGAAGGTTTTCCGCACGGCATGGCGACCACAAATGCGGACGTGATCAACGCGGATCTGCTGGCCTTCTTTAAGGGCTGAGATTTAGGCTTTATTGGATGGCTGTCCGTCGGGCTTCCGGCGGGCGGCCTATTCTCTTCCCTCATCCCTGTGACAAGCACAGGGATGAGGGTGCGGTGGGCTTGGCAACGGCCCGAGAGCCGCCTTTTCCGTCATTCCGTATGCGATAGCCTGCCTCAGATATTGCTCGTCAGGATCTCGCGCAGTTTCCCAAAAATCTCGTCGATATGGTGCTTTTCGACGATCAACGGCGGGGACATGGCGATCGTGTCGCCGGTGGTGCGGATCAGCAGGCCGTCCTCGTAGGCCTTCAGGAACGCCGTGAAGGCGCGTTTGGTGGGTTCGCCGGCGATCGGGTCGAGTTCGATCGCGCCGATCAGGCCGAGGTTTCTGATGTCGATGACATTAGGCAGGTCCTTGAGCGAATGCAGGCCCGCTTCCCAATAGGGGGCGATGTCGCGGGCGCGGTCGAACAGGCCTTCTTCCTTGTAGGTTTCAAGCGTCGCAAGGCCGGCAGCCGAGGCGATCGGGTTGCCGGAATAGGTGTAGCCGTGCATGAACTCGATCATGTGTTCCGGGCCGGTCATGAAGGCGTCGTGGATCTCGGAGGTGACGAACACCGCGCCCATCGGGATCACGCCGTTGGTGAGGCCCTTGGCTGTGGTGATGATGTCCGGCTTGACGTCGAAATACTGGGCCGCGAACGGGGCGCCGAGGCGGCCGAAACCGGTGATGACTTCGTCGAAGATCAGAAGGATGCCGTGCTTGGTGCAGATCTCGCGCAGTTTCTGCAGGTAGCCCTTCGGCGGGATGAGCACGCCGGTGGAGCCGGCGACCGGCTCGACGATGACGGCGGCGACGGTCGAGGCGTCATGCAGGGTGACGATGCGCTCAAGTTCGGTCGCAAGGTCGCCGCCGTGCTCCGGCTCGCCCTTGGTGAAGGCGTTCTTGGCCGGCAGGTGGGTGTGGGGCAGGTGGTCGACGCCGGTCAAAAGCGTGCCGAACATCTTTCGGTTGGAGACGATGCCGCCGACCGAGATGCCGCCGAAATTGACGCCATGATAGCCGCGCTCGCGGCCGATCAGGCGGAAGCGCGAGCCGTTGCCCTTCACGCGGTGATAGGCAAGCGCCACCTTCAGCGCCGTCTCGACCGATTCCGAGCCGGAATTGGTGTAGAGGACGTGGTTCATGCCCTCAGGCGCGATATCGACCAGGCGGTTGGCGAGTTCGAACGCCTTGGGGTGGCCGAGCTGGAAGGCAGGCGCATAATCCAGCTCGCCGGCCTGTTCGCGGATCGCCTCGGTGATCTTCGGACGGCAGTGGCCGGCATTGACGCACCAGAGGCCGGCGGTGGCATCGAGCACCTGTCGGCCGTCATGGGTCGTGTAATGCATATCCTTGGCGGCAACGAAAAGGCGGGGTTCCTGCTTGAACTGGCGGTTTGCGGTAAACGGCATCCAGAACGCCCGCAGGTCGTTGGGCGTGGTATTCAGGCGGTTGGACATGACATTCTCCATGGCCATTCGGTTTCTTCGGGTGGCCATTTCCCGGTCGGCGTCATTGCACCAAGTTTTGACTGCATGGTCAAATTATCAGCGGGATCAGGGGCGTCAACCGCCTTCGGAGCGAAGGCGGCCTCGAATCTCGCGTCCTGGCGAAAACGGTCCGGGGCGGCCTTGCCGGTTGACGCGATTGCGTCTGGACGGGCGGTCCGGTCGTACGGGTTTCCAACAAAGACTCAGGATTTCAACGCGGTTTCCGCCGGTTGTGAAATTTGATTGCGTCTCTCTGGTCTTTTGGAGAAAGCTGCCAATATCGCGTTAAACTTCAATTTCGAGACCCTCATTGGCCGATCCCGATCTCAGCGAAGACATGCATATCGAGCGACTGGAAGCGCTCGATGCCTACAACATCATGGACACCGAGCCGGAGCCGGAGTTCGACGATATCGTGCTTGTCGCTTCCACGCTCTGCGGCACGCCGGTGGCGCTCGTCAGCCTGGTCGAGAGGGACCGGCAGTGGTTCAAGGCGCGCGTCGGTTTCGAGGCATGCGAAACGCCGATCGAACAGTCGGTTTGCGCCCATGCGCTCGGCAATTCCGACGTGCTTGTCATCCCCGACCTGCAGTTCGACCCGCGCACCCGGGCCAATACGCTCGTCACCGGCGAACCGCATATCCGCTTCTACGCCGGCGCGCCGCTGATCACGCCCGACGAGGTGGTCATCGGCACGCTCTGCGTCATCGATGTCGAACCGCGGCCGCAGGGTCTGGAGGAGGGGCAGAAGGCCGCGCTTCAGGCGCTTGCCCGGCAGGTCATCGCGCTTCTCGAAATGCGGCGGATCCTGCAGCGCAAGGACGACCTCTTCCGGCGCCAGAAGTCGATCAGCGCCAATATCCGGTCCAGCGTCAATGCGAGCCTGGCGGCCCAAGAGGCAGGCAGGATAGGCACGTTCGAAATCGACATCGCCTCCTCGACGATGCGGGTCTCGCGGGAATTCTGCCGCATCTTCCACTTGCCCATCGCCGAGACCTATCCCACTCGAGTGGTCGAAGACATGGTGCTGCCGCAGGACCAGGGCCTGCAGTCCAGCGATGCCACCAGACGGGAGGGGAGTGCGCCGCTCGACGTCGAATATCGCATTCGCGTGCCGGGATACGGGCTGCGCTGGATCGCCCGCAATGCCAGCTTCCGCCATGACGAGGCGGGTCGGCCGGTCAAGATGATCGGCACCGTCAGGGACGTGACTGCTGCCAAGCGGGAAGCCGCCCGGGTGCAGGCCCTGCTCGATGTCGGCGACCGGCTGCGCGACCTCAGCGACATGGAATCGATGGCGATCGCGGCCGGCGACCTGATGGCCAAGGCACTCGATGCGACACGCGCCGGTTTCGGCATCGTCAACGCGGCCGACGAGACGGTGATGGTGCCACCCGAATGGTGCGCGCCCGGCGTCAGGAGCCTTGCCGGACTGCACCATTTCCGGGACTACGGCTCGTTCATCGACGACCTGAAGCGCGGCGAAGCCGTTGTTGTCGCCGACGTCGCCACCGATCCGCGCACCCGCGACCACGCGCCGGCGCTTCTGGCGCTTGGCATCCGCGTGCTCGTCAACGTGCCTATCTTCGAGCTCGGGCGTTTCGGGCTCGTCGCTTTCATTCACCACGACCAGCCTTACCCCTGGCTCGAGGAGGAAATTTCCTTCGTCCGCAGTTTCGGCAACCGCATCCAGATCGCGATGTCGCGGGTTCAGGCCGAGCTGGAGCAGCAGATGCTCAACAGGGAGATGAGCCATCGTCTCAAGAACACGCTGTCGATGGTGCAGGCGATCGCGACCCAGACGCTCCGGCCGGTTGCGGAGCGGGGCCTTGTGGAGGCGTTCGAAAAGCGCCTGCATGCGCTGAGTACCGCCCACGATATCCTGTTCGAGCAGAACTGGACGAGCGCCTCGGTCTATGCGGTCGTGGACCGGACGATGAATGGGATCGGCGTTCGCGACCGGATCGATGCACAAGGCCCAGATGTGCGGTTCGGGCCGAAAGGCTCGCTTTCGCTCTCCCTGCTCCTGCACGAGTTGACGACGAATGCGGTGAAATATGGGGCGCTCTCCAACGATACGGGGCGGGTGGCGATCGATTGGCGCATCGATGGCACGGGAGACGGCGCGATCTTCCATCTCTCCTGGCGGGAAACCGGCGGGCCGCCTCCGTGTGAGCCGGAGCGCAAGGGTTTCGGCTCCAAGCTTATTCGCATGGGATTGGTCGGAACCGGCGGTGTTCTCGTTAGTTATGATCATCCGGGGTTCAGCGCTGAGATGACAGCCGTGCTCCTTCAGCTAGCACAGGCAGACTGACCGGATGGAACAATCCGCATCGCTAAAAAAACAGGCAGTCCTCGTCGTCGAGGACGAGCCGCTCCTGCGCCTGATGGCAATGGATCTCGTGGAGGACGCAGGCTTCGAGGCGATCGAGGCGGCCGATGCCGATGAGGCGGTGAGGATCCTTGAAGGGCGGACCGATATCCGGATCGTGTTTACCGATATCGACATGCCCGGCAGCATGAACGGGATGAAGCTGGCAGCTGCGGTGCGCGACCGCTGGCCGCCGATCGACATCATCATCGTTTCGGGACACGTCCGCCTCAGCGATGTCGATCTGCCCGACCGCAGCGTGTTCTTTTCAAAACCATACGACTGGCGGAAAGTGACCGCCACACTGCATCGTATGGCGATGCACTGAACGTATCCAGCGCCTGCAGGCTCAATATCCGGTCGGCCGGTTCCGCATGGAAATGCCCCAGCTCCCGACCATCATGGCGGGGGCTGGGGCAGGGCAGCGTGACGTCATGTCAGCGCTGTCATTCTCACGCGGCTGCTGATTTCTTCTGCGCCGGAGTGCAGTAGATCTCTTCCAAGGTATCGAGGACCTTGATGACCGATTCCGACGAGCTGGAGTAATAGATGGTCTGCGCGTCGCGGCGGGTCTTTACCAGCTTCTGGGCCCGCAGCTTGGAAAGGTGCTGGGACAGTGCTGATTGGCTGAGGCCCACTTGCGACGCAAGCGCACCCACGGCCACTTCGCCTTTCACCAGGCAGCACAGGATCATCAACCGTTTCGGGTTGGCCATAGCAGACAGCAGGCCTGCAGCTGCGTTGGAGTGCTCAGAGAGTGCCATCGTATCCATACGTTTTAAATTCCCCTCGTATTCCAAAGCGGTCCCCCCGCTCCAAAATTCGGCCCATCGTCCTATGGGTGAAAATTAGCAAGGAGCAAAAGGGATTGTATATCCCTAAATTTCAGGTAACCCCGTTATCGTATTTTAGTGATCTCAAAAACATAATCAAGAACGGCTTGAGGAGACGCCGCAAGTACCTCGAATTCGTGCCTGAGTTGAAAATCTCCCGCGATAAGGTCGATTCCGGCCCGGTCCACACCTCCAAAGCGCCAGTTTTTCCCGTTTTCCGTGCCGAGACGAGCGGCAATTTTTTGAGCCTGCTCCGACATATTTTTTAATTTTTCTTGCAGGTCCAGCCATTCCGCTGTCATCCCCGGCTCCGGAATCACCAAGTCCGATCCGGTCAGCATGTATGCACGGCCGAATCCTCCGTTCAAGGAGGCTGTCTGCGGAGTGATTCGGAAAAAGCGGAAATCACCAAAATCTGCATACAATTCGGCTTTGGGATGGCGATCCAGAAAACGCTGGCGTATGCGCGCATGTTCGGGCGTATCGCGGGCGACGCCCTCGGCAAGGCACTGGACGGTGATCCGTGGGTGGGCGAGCGGATCGCCCTTGCCGGGCTCGCCGGCCAGAAGCGAGCAGCGCGGATCGGCGACCAGGCCTTTCGTATGGCCGGAGAGGCCCGAGACGAGGATGACCGGTACGCCGTCAACATCGGTGGCGGTGAGCGCGCGGCTGGCGGAGGGGAAACCGGTCTCCGGATCGAGGACCGCCAACGCCATGTAACGCGCGCCGCGCACCAGCGTGCGGGCAAGCCGGCGCGCCTCGTCATCGGTATCGCGCAGCACCTGCGGCTTGTCGGTCTTCTGTTCGTCCACCAACGCGTCCATCTCCCATCCGCCTGCCGGCAAAACGACCGGGCCCGGCCGTCGGCATACCATCCGGCGGCGCTAAACGAAAGGTGATCTGATGCCTCAGCTTATCAGTCGTCGCGCCGCCGATGGCGGGTGAGGCCGGCAATCACGTCATCGGGCGAGATGCTGCCGATGATCGTTCCGTTATCGACCACCCCGATGGCGCCTGGCTGACGCGACAGCGCATCGAGGATATCAACGAGCGGCGTCGTCGGCAGTGCGGTGGCGGAGACGGCCGTGGCGCCTGCCGCAGGGCCTACCCCGATGCGCATCACGTCGCCGGCGGTCAGCATGCTGATCGGGTTGAGGTGCTGCACGAAATCGGCGACATACTGGTCGGCCGGGTCGCGAACGATTTCCTGGGGCGTGCCGCACTGGATGATGTGCCCACCCTCCATGATGGCGATGCGGTTGCCGATCCGGAAGGCTTCGTCGAGATCGTGGCTGACGAAGAGGATGGTCTTCTTCAGCCGCCGCTGGAATTCGAGAAGTTCGTCCTGCAGCCGGGTTCTGATCAACGGATCGAGGGCCGAGAAGGGTTCGTCCATCAAGAGGATCGGCGCGCCGGTCGCAAAGGCGCGGGCGAGGCCGACGCGCTGCTGCATGCCGCCGGACAGTTCGCCGACCTTGCGGCCCGCCCATTTCGTCAGGTTGACCAGTTCGAGCTGCTCGTCGACCCGCTTGGCCCGCTCCGCGTCCGGAACGCCGGCGAGCTCCAGGCCGAAGCCGACATTTTCCGAGACCGTGCGCCAGGGGAGAAGGCCGAACTGCTGGAAGACCATCGAGACGGTGTGCATGCGCAGGTCGCGCAGCACTTTCGGGTTCGACTTGTAGGGATCGACCGGACCTGAGGGGGTTGCGACGCTGACATTGCCGCGCACGACGGGGGCGAGCCCGTTGACGGCGCGCAGCAGCGTCGACTTGCCCGAGCCGGACAGGCCCATCAGCACCAGGATCTCGCCCTCGCGGATGGTGAGCGACGCATTGGCGACGCCCATGACGAGGCCGGTCGCGGCACTGATCTCGTCGCGGGTCTTGCCCTGGTCGACCATGGCCAGAGCCCGTTCCGGCTTGTCGCCGAAGACGATGTCGACATTGTCGAAAACGACGCAATCGGTTGTTTGGGCGGTCATTGGCCGTCTCCCGTCGATGTGCGGAACATGCGGTCGAGGATGATCGCCAGGATGACGATGCACAGGCCCGAATCGAAGCCGCGGGCGACGTTCACGGTATTCAGCGCCCTGAGCACCGGCACGCCGAGGCCGTTGGCACCGACCAGCGCGGCGATGACGACCATGGACAGCGACAGCATGATCGTCTGGGTGAGGCCGGCCATGATCTGCGGCATGGCATAGGGCAGTTCCACCTTGCGCAAGATCTGCGACGGGGTGGCGCCGAAGGCGACGGCCGCTTCCCGAAGCGAGCTCGGTGTCGAGACGATGCCGAGGCGGGTAAGCCGGATCGGTGCCGGGATCGCGAAGATGACGGTGGCGATCAGGCCCGGAACCATGCCGAGGCCGAAGAGGATCAGCGCCGGGATGAGGTAAACGAAGCTCGGCAGCGTCTGCATCAGGTCGAGGACCGGCCGCATGGCTTCGTAGAACCATTGGCGGCGGGCGGCGGCGATGCCGAGCGGCACGCCGACCACCATGCTGACAGCGGTCGATGCCAGCACCAGCGCCAGCGTTTCGGTCGTCTCCTTCCAGTAGCCCTGGTTGAAGATCAGCAGCAGGCCGAGGAAGGTGAAGGCTGCCAGCACCAGGGACCGGCGCAGCCAGAAGGAAAGCCCGGTCATGGCGGCCATGACGACCAGCGGAT
This sequence comes from Neorhizobium tunisiense, assembly GCF_039631515.1. NCBI lineage: Bacteria > Pseudomonadati > Pseudomonadota > Alphaproteobacteria > Hyphomicrobiales > Rhizobiaceae > Neorhizobium > Neorhizobium tunisiense. Next base: position 769,980 of record NZ_JBDIUU010000002.1, read on the forward strand.
GCGGCGTCGCAAGACACCACAAAAGGCCGTTGATGACGGCGAGGAGAACGGACGAAAGCCAGTCGAAGAACCAGTCGGCATTCGCCGTCAACCAGTCAACGACCGCCTTCGCCCAGGAACCTATAGGTATTCGATGGTCTGCGATCCAATCCACGAGAAAACTGCCGTCCATAGGGAGAGAAAGGGCGGGCTCCGGGGCAGGTGATCCGCCGCCCCGGAAACATTTTCGGGACTGTTAGAGACCGAGCGCCTTCTTGACGGCGGCAAGGCCGTCCTTGCCGTCATAGGTGGTGACGCCGGCAACCCAGGGCTCGACGACCTTCGGATTGGCCTTAAGCCAGGTCTTGGCCGCCCGGTCGGCATCCTCGCCGTCGTTGAGGATCTTGCCCATGATGGTGTTTTCCATGTCGAGCGAGAACTTCACGTTCTTGAGGAGCTTGCCGAGGTTCGGGCATTGGGCGACAAAACCGCCGCGCGCCACGGTATAGACCGTCGCGCCGCCGTAGTTCGGCCCGAAGATGGTTTCGTCGCCGCCGGCGAGATAGGTAATCTCGTGGGCGACGTTCATCGGATGCGGCGCCCAGGCGAGGAAGACGACCGGCTTGCCGTCCTTGTCGGCGCGGGTGACCTGGGTCAGCATGCCCTGTTCGGAGGATTCGACGACCTGGAAGCCCTTGAGGTTGAAGGCGTTGGCATCGATCAGGGAAACGATCATGCCGTTGCCTTCGTTACCCGGCTCGATGCCGTAGATCTTGCCGTCGAGTTCCTTCTTGTGGGTGGCGATATCCTTGAAGTCCTTGATGCCGAGCTTGGCGCCCGCGGCATTGGTGCCGAGCGTGTACTTGGCGCCTTCGAGGTTGACGGCGATGCTCTCGATCGACTTGTCGTCGAGATAGGGCTGGATCGCTTCTTTCTGTGCCGGCATCCAGTTGCCGAGGAAGAGGTCGATATCCTTGTTCTTCATGGAAGAATAGGTGACCGGGACGCCGAGTGTCTTGACGTCGGCCTTGTAGCCGAGAGCCTCGAGGACGAGGATGAAGGATGCGTTGGTCGAGGCCAGGTCCGTCCAGCCCACGTCCGAAATCCGGACGGTTTTGCAGGCTTCCGGCTCGGCGGCGGCTGCGGTGCCGACGATCGCAAAGATCGATACGGCAGCGACGAGAGTGGTCTTCAGTGAGGTAGTCATGCGCATGGGCTGCTCCCGTTTTTTTGGTTCCCGCCATTATCAATATATGCTGAGATGAGGCAAGCGCGCGCATTCGCGGCGGAGAATGGGGTGCATTTGCGACATTTGCGAATTTCTCGCGCAGCGTTGCCCAGTCTACAGTTTCCTGTGGTTTTCGGCAAAGCCCGCTTTTCTTGGATCCCGATCGGGATCAGAAGGCAGATATGGCCAAGCTCTATTTCCACTACGCCACCATGAACGCCGGCAAGTCGACCATGCTTCTGCAGGCGTCCTATAATTACCGCGAGCGCGGCATGCGCACGGCGATCTTCACCGCCGCCCTCGACGACCGGGCCGGCCAGGGACGCGTTGCCTCGCGCATCGGGCTCTCCTCCGAGGCCATTCCCTTCAACCCGTCGGACGACCTCTATGCGGCGATAGAGGCGATGCATCGGGAAGAGCCGATTACCTGCGTGTTCGTCGATGAAGCGCAGTTTCTGCGCCCCGAACAGGTCTGGCAGCTGGCGCGGATCTCCGACCGGGTCGGCATCCCCGTCATGGCCTATGGGTTGCGGACCGATTTCCAGGGCAAGCTGTTTCCCGGCTCGCTGGAACTGCTGGCGATTGCCGACGAGCTGCGCGAAGTGCGCACCATCTGCCATTGCGGCCGCAAGGCGACCATGGTGGTGAGGCTCGACGACGACGGCAAGCTGGTGCGCGAAGGCGCCCAGGTCGATGTCGGCGGCAACGAGAAATATGTTTCGCTGTGCCGGCGGCACTGGGAAGACCAGATGCGCTGCGAGTGATCCTCGGATTTTAAAGCTCCGTTCACCGTGTGGGATGGAAAGCCACGGCCAGGAGGCGAAAATTGATGCTGGTCAAAGTGTGCGGGCGGGAACATATCTAAGTGTCACATCCGAAACGTCCCGGACCGGCGGGGCGGTGGTTCCCAGCAGGAGCATTCTCGCATGCGCAAGACCACGAAAACCTTTACCCTGGCCACCAGCCTCGCCCTGTTCGCCCTGCCGGCGTTCAGTTCCGAGATCGAGGTGAAGATGCTGAACAAGGGCAGTGACGGCGAGGCCATGGTGTTCGAACCGGCGGCGGTGAAGGCGCAGCCGGGCGATACGATCAGGTTCGTGCCGGTCGACAAGGGGCATGACGTGGTTTCGATGCCCGGCCTGGTGCCTGAAGGGGTTGCCGAAATCAAGGGCAAGATCAGCCAGGAGGTTTCCTTCACGCCCGACAAGCCGGGCGTCTACGTCTTCAAGTGCACGCCGCATTTCGGCATGGGCATGGTGGCGGTGGTCGTCGTCGGCGACGCGCCGGCCAATCTCGCAGCGGTGAAGGGTGCCAAGATGCCGAAAAAGGCGAAGGACCGCCTCGACGCCGAGATCGCCAAGCTCGGGCTCTGACCTTTCCGGTGTTCCGCAATGCCGCCTGCGGCCGAAAGCGCCCCGCGGCGCTGCGGCATGTGTGGAATTATACCACCGACCACCCCGGCCTAAGTATCGGTTTCACCGGCACGAACAGCCCTGGCATCACCGGCGGTCGTGATGCCAGGGCCTGTCTGCGACACATGTATGCGGAACCGCGAATATCCAATTCAGATCAGACACGCACTTCGAAGATCATGTTGAAGGGCGTTTCGCTCGCCCGACGGAAGTGCGAATAGCCAGCGTCGAGCGCCACCTTGCGAAGCTTCATCTCCCCGGCCTGCGCCCCCAGGCCGAGGCCCACCTCCTGAGCCATGGAGGCGGGAGTGCAGATCATGGCCGAGGCGCCGTAGTAAACGCGCCCGACGGGATTGAGATTGTCCTTCAGGCTGTCATGCGCGAAGGGTTCGACGATCATCCAGGTGCCATCCTTTGCCATCGTCTCGCGGATATGGCGGCCGGCGCCGATGGGATCGCCCATATCGTGCAGGCAGTCGAACATCGCGACGAGATCGTATCCGCCGGCGGGGAACTCCTTCGCCGAAGCCTGGCGGAACGTCACCCGGTCGCTGACACCGGCCTCCTGCGCCGCACGCTGTGCACGCTCGATGGAGGGGGCGTGATAGTCGAACCCGTGGAAATGCGATTTCGGAAAGGCCTTGGCCATAAGGATCGTCGAGGCGCCATGCCCGCAGCCGACGTCGGCAACTTCCGCCCCGCGTTCCAGCTTTTCCCGCACGCCCTGGAGGGCGGGAATCCACTCATCGACCAGATGACTGTTGTAGCCGGGCCGGAAGAAGCGCTCCGTGCCGCGGAAGAGGCAGTTGCTGTGTTCATGCCACCCGAGCCCGCGGCCCGTGCGAAAGGCCTCTTCCACCTTCGGCTCATCCATCCACATTGATTGCACGATTTCGAAGGCGCCAGCGAAAAAAGCCGGACTGTCCTCGACGGAAAAAACGAGCGCCTGCTCGGGCGTCATGCCGAACTTGTTCGTCTTTTCATCGAACGTGACATAGTCGGCGGCTGCCATGGCGGCGAGCCATTCGCGTACATTGCGTTCGCTGAGCCCTGTCGTTTCCGCAATCTCCATCGACGATCGGGGTCGTCCGTCCATCATCGCCCGAAACAGACCGAGGTGGTCGCCCAGTACGACGAGAACGCCGGACACCCCGGCCCCGAGATCGCCCACGAGGCGACCGACAAGTGCATCGACTTTCTGCATATCAGCTTCCTGCATAGCATCCTCCCTAGATGCGCCAGCCCGCCCGATAGATCGACCCGCGGTGATTCTACGCTGAGGCGGCAGCCGGTCAATGCTGCATTCGGGCTAGGCGACCGATCAGAAGACTTCAGTTCAGTCGCACCGGAATCCTTTCCAGATTTCGATAACCGCAACCGACATTTCCCGATTTCCGGTTTTTCCTGGCAATAGGGCCGGGACGGCGTGGCATAATTCTGCGACGGCGTTATCTTCTGCCGCGACGGCGGGAGAATGCGCGTGGCGGTACTTAAGAATTTCGACAGCGAGATCGAGCGGATCGGCGGCGTGCTGGCTGCGATGCGCGACGCGCTGGGTCCAGCCTGCATCCTGCTTGCCGAGACGGCGAGAGGTCTCATCCTGCCGGATGAAGAGGACCTGGCCGCAGAGGCCGAACGGCTCGCCGCCGAGATGCCGGAACGGCAGGCGATCGAGGCGGCAATGGCCCGGCTTGTCGCTGACCTGGCCACCGAGATCGACGTTTCTGCTCGGGAGTTCGACAATCGCGACCTGCCGACGCGGCTCGAAACGCTGATCGGCTATATGTCCCGGGCCGCCAAATACCGCCGACAGCAGGCCCGCTGGCGCAGCCCCGCGCCGCTCAACCGGCTGGCGGAACTCCTGCGGCGTGCCGATCGGCTAGCGGGTCTGGTCAAGTCGGAGCGGAACTTCCTGATTGGACAGCGCAGGGACAGCGAGGGCGATCTGGTGACGCTCATCGACCACCGGCCGGAAATCATCGACAAGCTGCGCGGCGATGACGGTACCGCGATGACCGGCCTGGACATAATCGGCCGCACCGAACCCGCGATCAAGGTCTTCCAGGATTTCGTCGCCGGCCTCAACGCCCGGGTGGGAACCTGCAACATCCTTCTGCACAAGCTGATCACCGATACGGAAAACCTTCTTATCCTCTACCGGATGGTTGCGGATGCCAGCCGGCAGGGCGATGCCGGCCTGAAGCCCGAACTTTTTCCGCATCTGGCCCCCGAAATCGAGCGCTTCTCGAACGGCATGCTGACATTGCACGGCCTCGATCGCCGGCGGTATCGCGCCGATCAGGCGTTTGCCGAACGATTTCCCGCGAGGGAGACGGCCGACGCCGGTGGCGGAGCGGGCGGCTTTCGACTGCCGACTATTTTCGGCTTCAAGCTCATCCGGTCCCGATAGGGCGCTGCCGAGGATCGGCTACGCGGCCGTTTTCGGCGGTTGCGGCGAAACGTTGCGCCCCCGTTGTGCTTGTGACGCCGAGCACATATGTGTGAGCCAAGCCAAATCGGGTGCACCCCGCCTCACAAGGAGACAGCGATGCTCGACCGGATTACCGCCTTCTTTCAAGGGATCGGCCAGGCCGTGGGGCGAGGCATAGGGCTGTTGATCGCCTGGTTCGTCTGGCCGTTCATGGCCGCACATGGGTGGTACCGCCAGCGCCACTGGATGGTGAAGGGGCCTATCCTCGCCTTTCTGGTGCTGATGTTCGGGCTCTACGGCTATTTCTTCTGGCAGACGCAGGTCTGGACCAATTTCAATCCGAATTTCGTCGATAGCTACCGCTGGTCGGAGCGCACCGTGCCGGCCGGCCAGGAATTACCTGCAACGGCTCCTGCAAGCGCCAATGCGACAGCTCCGGCGACCGGGGCGAGACAATGCCAGTCGTCGGCGATCGTCGATGCGGCCGCCGATCTCACCGACATGAACGTCAATCAGAATGCCTGGATTTCCTCGATGCTGCTCTACCGGCTGGGGTTCTTCGGCATCGACTGGGATCATACCCCATTCCTCGACAACAAGGCCTCGTTCCAGCGCGGCGTCAATCAGGCAGTGCGGCGCACCTCGACGGAACTCGTCGATTCGCTCGGGCGCGTGCGCGGCACCTCAAGCATCAACAACAATCTCCAGGATGCCCGCGGCAACCTGCAGTTCGACGAATATTCCTGGTATTTCGGGCTCAGCCCCTTCGGACCGAAGACCCCGACCCCAAGCTATTATCGCGCGGCGATCGGCAAGCTGAGGGCCTTCAATACCGATCTGACCGCCTGCAACGCGACCTTCGACAGCCGCGCCGACAACCTGATCCAGTTCATCGACCGGATCGCCAACGATCTAGGCGGCACCTCGGCGATCCTGCGCGAGCGCTCGGAGAACTACAATGCCGGCTGGTTCGATACGCGCGCCGACGACCGCTTCTGGTTCGCATACGGTCAGATCTACGGGTATTACGCCGTGCTGACCGCCGCCGGGGCGGATTTCTCCCAGGTGATCCGCGAGCGCAATATCGGGCCGCTCTGGGCCGATACGCTGTCGCAGTTCAAGTCGGCGCTACGCATCCAGCCGGCGATCATCTCCAACGGCCGCGAGGACGGCTGGATCATGCCGAGCCATCTGGCGGTGATGGGCTTCTATACCCTCCGGGTCCGTTCGAACCTTGTGGAGGTGCGCTCGGTGCTCGACCGGTAAGCCGGCCGGGGCCGGTCAGTCCTTCTGGAGATCCGGTTCGTCGAGGAAATACGTCACGCCGGGACGCTCGGCAAAAAACTCGTAGGTCATGCCGACGACCTCGCCGCTCGTGCCCGGCTTGTCGCGGAATTTGCCGACACTGCGGACGTATTTGTAGTGTTCCGCATCCTCCTTGACCCGGTAGATATTGTGATAGGTCAGGCGTTCGCCGCTGGCGCGTTCGAAGGTTTCCATCAGCTGCGGCATGTCGTCGGGGTGGATCCGCTCGGTGATGGCGACCATGTTCATGGGACCGTCCTTCGGCTCCAGCCCCAGGATGCGACAGACATCCTCCGTCGCGAAGAAATGGCCGGTGTCCAGGTCGATCCGCCAGTAACCGTAGAAACGGAAGGCCGAAGCAAGTTCCACCACCTCGTCGGCCGAGAGCCCCACTTCCTTGTATTGAGTATTGACGCGTTTTTCGGTGTGTTCGACCCAAAACGTCAATCTTTTTCTCCCATAGGCCGGGAGATAACGCCCCAACCTCACACTATGAGTCTCAATCTCAGAGCCTTAGCTACCAACTGGGTGCGGTTGACGCAATCCAGTTTCTTTATGGCGTTGGTCATATATGCGTTAACGGTGTGATCCGAGAGCGAGAGAATCCGTCCGATTTCCGAGGATGTCTTGCCCTGCGCCGTCCAGCGGACGACCTCCAGTTCGCGGGTGGTGAGGGGGCCTGCGGTACCGGTCTTGGCACTGCGGCGGATCTTGTCGAAGACATCGAAGGCATGCAGCGCGATCATGCCGATCTCGTTGAGTTCCACCTGGCTCAGCCGATGCCGGACGCCGTCGAAGCGCAGCATGAAGCGGCCGCCATCGATCGAATGCACCGCCATCGCGACGCTCGTGATGATGTCGTAGCGGCGCTGCAATTCGTCCATCTCGACCGGAATCGGGAAACCGCGCACGCTTTCCGGATCGTCGATCGACCAACAGTAGGGAAGAGCCGATTTCGAGATGATCGACGCAACCGGACAAAGCTTCAAAAGGCGGCGGCGGTCAAATTCCTGGATATAGCTTACGGGCAGCGTCGTCTCGACGATCATCCTCGACAAAAGCGTCTCATCCGCTCTGGTCGCTGCGAAAAGCGTGATGTGGCGAAACCCGAACTCATGGGCAACGCGCTTCAGAGCAGCAAATATTTCCAGCCGCGAATCCGCGGCGGAAATCTCGCTGTTCAGAATCGATTGCCGTTCCAAAGTGATCATGCGGGCGAGCTGACGGATGGTTTATGTGATCGTTAAGAAATATACAAATCGATTTGAATAGCCAGCGAAATTTCGTGCGCTGCAGCAGAAATCGGTGCATTTTCCGATACAAGCTCACTTTATTCCCATGAATTCATGGAGTTACGGGGTCAAGATTTATACGGGGATATATCCGGTTCCCTTAACTTCCTCCATGACGGCATAGGTGTGGGTCTCCCTCACCCCCGGAAGCGGAAGAATCACCTCCGAAAGGAACTGTCGGTAGGCCTCCATTCCGGCGACCCGCGCCTTCACCAGATAGTCGAACCCGCCTGCCACCATGTGGCATTCCATCACGTCGTCGCTGCGCTTCACCGCGGCGGCGAAGGCGTCGAAAACATCGGGCGTGGTGCGGTCGAGCTTGACCTGCACGAAGACGAGCAGATTGCGCCCGAGCTTTTCCGGCGACAACAAAGCGCTATAACCGGTGATGTATCCTTCGCGGGTCAGCCGCTTGACGCGTTCGGCGGTCGCCGTGGGTGAAAGCGAGACGCGATCGGCGAGTTCGAGATTGCTCAGGCGCCCCTCTTTCTGGAGCGCGCGGAGGATTTTTCGGTCGAGACGGTCGATGTCTTTCATGTTTCTCTTAATTTTCCAGAAATTACAGTTATATACACCATAAATGCCATAAAAATCCGCCGAAATCACCAGGGAATTCCCGCTATGGAGAGAATGAAACGGAGATGCGTATGAGCCAGATTCTGACCGAGACCTTCATTCCCTTCAGTGCGCCCTATGCTGGCGACGACGACCGGCTGATCCGGCAGTTCGCCGCCCGCACCAGCTTCACGTCTGCGCAGGACGCGGCGATCGACCAGCGGGCGCGGCGGATGATCAACGCCATCCGCGACGGCTCCGGCAAGGTCGGCGGCGTCGAGGACTTTTTGCGCGAATACGGGCTTTCGACCCGGGAAGGGCTGGCGCTGATGGTGCTCGCCGAAGCGCTGTTGCGCGTGCCTGACGCGCTGACCCAGGACCGGCTGATCGAGGACAAGCTGCGCGAGGGCGGCTGGAGCACCCATGAGGCCTCCGGCGACAGCTGGTTCGTGTCGGCATCGGCCTGGGCGCTTGCCGTTTCGGCGCGCGTCATCGGCCCCGGCGAAACGCCGGAGGGAATCCTGCGCGGTCTCGTCAAGCGCGTCGGCCTGCCGACCGTGCGCACCGCCACCAAGCAGGCGATGCGTTTCCTCGGCCACCATTTCGTGCTCGGCGAGACGATGAAGGACGCGCTGGTGCGTGCCGCCAAGAGCGAGGAGAGGGGCTATCGCCATTCCTTCGACATGCTCGGCGAGGGTGCCCGCACCGCTGAAGACGCCAAGCGTTATTTCCGTTCCTATGCCGACGCGATCCAGTCGATCGGCGCGCATATGAAGAAGCACGGCAAGGGCCGGCAGCTTCCCGACCGGATGGGGATTTCGGTCAAGCTCTCGGCGCTGCATCCGCGCTATCTTGCCACCCATCGCGACCGGGTGATGGCGGAACTGGTTCCGGGTCTGCTCGACCTTGCCCGGATGGCAAAGGAACACCAGCTCAATTTCACCGTCGATGCGGAAGAGGCCGACAGGCTGGAACTGTCGCTCGACGTGATCGCCGCCGTATTCTCCGATCCGTCGCTGGCCGGCTGGGACGGGTTTGGCTTGGCGATCCAGGCCTATCAGAAGCGGGCTCCGGCAGTCATCGATTACATCGACCAGCTCTGCACGACGCATGGCCGGCGGATGATGGTGCGGCTCGTCAAGGGCGCCTATTGGGACACCGAGGTGAAGCGGGCGCAGGAGCGGGGGATCGAGGATTATCCGGTCTGGACCCGCAAGCCGGCGACCGACCTTGCCTATCTCGCCTGCGCCCAGCAGCTTCTTGCCAAGCGGGCCCGGATCTTCCCGCAGTTTGCCACCCACAATGCGCTGACCGTCTCGACCATCCTGGAGCTCGCCGGCCCCGACCGCACCGGCTTCGAATTCCAGCGGCTGCATGGAATGGGCGAGGCGCTCTACGACGATCTGCTCGACAGCAACGACCGGATCGCCTGCCGCATCTATGCGCCGGTCGGCGGGTATCGCGACCTGCTCGCCTATCTCGTCCGCCGGCTTCTCGAAAACGGTGCCAACTCCTCCTTCGTGGCGGTTGCCGGCGACCGCCAAGTTCCGGTCGAAAAGCTGCTCGAACGACCAGCCGCAAGGCTCGGCCTCGATGACGGGATCAGCGCCCGGCACAAGCAGATCCCGCTTCCCTCCGACATCTACGGCCGCCGCAAGAACAGCACCGGTTTCGAATTCGGCCACCGGGTCGAGCTCGAACGGCTGATGGCGAGCGTTTCCAAGCCGTGGGGCGAGGTGAAGGCTGGGCCGCTGGTGGCGGGCGTTACCTCCAAGGCCGAGGAGAAGCCGGTGCGCTCTCCTTCGGACCGCTCGAAGATCGTCGGCACCGTGCGCGATGCGACGCCGGCCGATGTGGATGCCGCTTTTGCTGCTGCAGCCAAGGCCTTCCGGGCCTGGTCGCGCGAGCCGGTGGAAATCCGCGCCGCGTGCCTGGAAAGGGCTGCCGGCCTGATGGAGGAAAACCGCGACCGGCTGCTGGCGCTGCTCGCCGCCGAGGCCGGCAAGACGCTGGACGACGGGATTGCCGAAATCCGCGAGGCGGTGGATTTCTGCCGCTATTATGCCGACAAGGGCCGGGAACTGTTCGCCATGCCGAGCCTGATGCCGGGACCGACCGGCGAGGACAATCGCCATTTTTGGCGCGGCCGCGGCGTGTTCGGGTGCATTTCGCCGTGGAATTTCCCGCTGGCGATTTTCCTCGGGCAGATCTCGGCGGCGCTGGTGGCCGGCAATACCGTGGTCGCAAAGCCGGCGCCGCAGACGCCGCTGATCGCCTATGAGGCGATCAGGCTGTTCCACCAGGCAGGGGTTCCGGCCGAGGTGTTGGCGCTGGTACCGGGCGGTCCGGATGTCGGCGCGGCGATCACCGCGCATCCGAAGCTCGCCGGCATCGCCTTCACCGGTTCGACGAAGACGGCGCATGCGATCAACCGGGCGCTGGCCGCCAAAGACGGGCCGATCGTGCCCTTTATCGCCGAGACCGGCGGCATCAATGCGATGATCGTCGATGCGACGGCACTTTCGGAACAGGTGGCGGACGATGTGGTCGTTTCTGCCTTCCGTTCGGCCGGCCAGCGCTGCTCGGCGCTTCGCATCCTCTTCCTGCAGGAGGATGTCGCCGACGGCATGCTGAAGATGATCGAGGGGGCGGCAGCCGAGCTCAATCTCGCCGACCCCGCCAGGCAGAATACCGATGTCGGGCCGATCATCGACGAGAACCAGAGACAAATGCTGGCCGATCACGTCGCGGACATGCGGGCGAAAAAGCAGAAGATACGTTACGCCGGGGGTGTGCCGCAGACCGGCAATTTCTTCGCGCCTCACATCATCGAGCTCGACAGCGCAGCCGCGCTGACCAAGGAAGTGTTCGGCCCGGTTCTGCATGTGGTGCGCTTCAAGGCGAAGGAGTTCGACAAGGTACTTTCCGCGATCGATGCCACCGGCTATGGCCTGACGCTCGGCATCCACAGCCGCATCGAGGCGACGATCCGCAAGGTGACGGAGGCGCTCGACACGGGCAATGTCTATGTCAACCGCAACATGATCGGCGCGGTCGTTGGCACACAGCCTTTCGGCGGCTCCGGCCTTTCCGGCACCGGCTTCAAGGCGGGCGGCCCCGCCTACTTGATGCGGTTTGCCGAAGAGCAGGTGATCTCGGTCAACACGGCTGCCGCCGGCGGCAACGCCAGCCTGATCGCCATCGGGGAGGGGTGAGACTTGCCGGCAAAATGCTCCAGTGGAGCGTTTTGAGCGCCGAACGCGCTGAGCCTTAGCGAAGCGCCGGAAGGCGCGACGGCTTAGCCGTCAAACGTAGCAGCGCAATCAGAAGGCCCGGAGCGATCCGGGCCTTTTTGCATTCGGTCCTGTTGTATTTTTGCCATCGGACTAGCCTCGCATAAATATGATCATTAGAGTCATGTTTTAATAATTGACAATAACACTCATGTTTTCTAATGGCATGAATAAGGCATTTTCTGCCTCCCGCCACATTCTTGCCAGAATTGAAAAGGGCCGCCGCCTTTCCGGTGCGTTCGCGCGCGCCGACGGTTTCGTGTGCCCTGTTTGAAAGGACAGTCATGGTCACCCGACGTCTGCGATCCACTCTCGCCACCTGCACCGCGCTCGCGGTGTTTTCCCTCGCCTGCGGCGCGGCCGCCCAGCAGGCTACCCAGCCGCAGACGGACACGACGCTGAAGCCAATCGTGCTCAAGGGGAAACGGCTGAAGGCAGGGGATCCGGCCGCGAACACGCCGCTTGCGAGCACGACGACGGCGGAAGAGATTGCCAAGAAGGATATCGGCAGCCTGCAAGATCTCGGCAGGACCACGGAACCCGGCGTGGATTATGTCGATACCAAGCCCGGAAAGCCCGGCGGCCTCTTCATCCGCGGTCTCGGCGGCGCTCGTGTCGTCACCCTCGTCGATGGTATTCCGATCCAGTATTTCGAGAACTTTGCCCGTGAAGGTCAGGCGACGACCAGCCTGAGCAGCACGAACTCCACCTTCGACTTCTCCTCGCTCTCCACGGTGGACGTGGTGCGCGGCGCCGATTCGAGCCGTATCGGTTCCGGCGCGCTCGGGGGCGCGCTCGTCCTGCGTACGCTGGAGCCGGAAGACCTGATCGGTCCGGACAAGGACTGGGGCGGCGTGGCGAAGGCAACTGCCGACAGCGAAGACCGAAGTGTTGGCGGATCGGTCGCGGTGGCCAAGAAGATTGAGAATACCTCCATCCTTTTCCAGGGTGCCTACAAGCGTGGACATGAACATGATAATCGCGGTGTCAGGGATATAGACGGATCCAGCCGGACGGTCCCCAATCCCTCCGATACGGATCAGAGCAACCTGCTGTTCAAGGTTCGCCACGACATCGAGGGCGGCCACCGCATCGGCATCACCGCGGAACGGTTCCTATCGAAAAGCGATACCGATCTAAGGACGCTATGGGGCGGCACAGCGCCCACCTCCTTCCTAACGGGCCAATACAGCGGGAGCGAAGATAGAGAACGGGACCGTGTATCCCTCGATTACGAATACGAGGCGCCGGAAGCCGGTTCGCCGATCAGCCGTGCCAATTTCTCGCTCTATTGGCAGCGCCTTGCACAGGAATCCGGTTCCGGCAGCCTGCGAAACAATGGCACTACTTATATCCGCAACGATAGTATGCAGAACAATGCCTACGGCATCACCGGCGGACTGGAATCCGACTTCTCAAGAGATGGCGTCGACCACACCATTCGCTTCGGTGGCAGTGCTTCGCTGCAGTATTTTAGCGAATATCTTTATGCCAACACGGCCGGTGCGACCACAGCCTCCGAATCAGACATCCCGGATGTCACTGGCAAGTCGCTAGGGATATATCTTGAAGACCAGATGGCTTTCGGCGACAGCGGCTTTACGCTGACGCCGGGAATCCGGTTCGACGCCTATAGTTATGATCCGGATGCGTCCTTGGCGGCCAATACCGGCTATGGCCCGCTCGGCTATCCCGCCAGTACCAACGGCTCGCGCTTCTCACCGAAGCTGCTTGCGACATATAACCTGACGCCGGACGTGCAGCTCTTCGCGCAATGGTCCACGGCCTATCGCGCCCCGACCATGAACGAACTCTACCTGATGTTCCCCAACATCTCCACGGGAGGCTATGCGGTGGTAGGCAATCCCACCCTCAAGGCGGAGACCAGTAACGGCTTCGAAATCGGCGCGGCCTATACGGATGCTGACCTGACCGGTAAGCTGACGGTATTCCACAATAGATACAAAAACTTCATCGATCAGGTCACTGATACCACGACACTCTGGACCAACCCGAGTACCGGTGGCCCGGGATCTATCTTCACCTATCGGAACCGCGCCAATGTCGAAATTTCCGGTGTTGAGGCCAAGATCCGCAAAGAATTTGCCAATGGCTTCTTCACGCATGCTTCGCTTGCTTATGCCTTTGGCAGGGATACCGATACCAACGAGTACATCCGGACGGTTGCGCCGTTCAAAGCCATCCTCGGCGTCGGTTATAACCAGGAAACGTGGGGCACTGAGTTGACTGGAATCTTCTCCACCGGCATGCGTCCCGATGGTCAGGACAACACTTTCGAGGCGCCCGGCTACGGTATTGCCAATCTGACGGGATGGTGGGAGCCGGAGCAGGCCAAGGGGCTTCGCGTTCAGGCCGGAGTCTACAACATCTTCGATACGAGGTACTACAACGCGGTCGGCGTTCGCGGCATCAATCCCAACACCGTCAGCAGTACCAATCAGCCGGTCGCCTTCTATTCCGAACCTGGCCGGTCGTTCAAACTTTCTCTGACTCAGCGGTTCTGAACCAATACAACGGCGGGGATGCCTGAGAAGGGCGGTGCGAAAGATCGCGCCGCCCTTTTCCTTGTGCACGCTCCCGGTAGCTATCCGGTTGCGGCTATTCACATAGCCTTTCCTTCGCTAACCATAACCGCAAGGACATGTTTGATCCGAAAGCACTTGGGGGAGCGAAGTTATGGCAGAGGTCAGATCCGACATCGAAATCGCCCGTGCCGCGAAGAAGAAGCCGATCACGGAGATCGGCGCGAAGCTCGGGATCCCCGTCGAGGCGCTTGCTCCCTATGGCCACGACAAGGCAAAGGTCGGGGCCGATTTCATCTCTTCCCTTTCCGGAAGGAAGGACGGCAAGCTGATCCTCGTCACCGCCATCAACCCGACGCCGGCGGGCGAGGGCAAGACCACGACCACCGTCGGCCTCGGCGACGGGTTGAACCGCATCGGCAAGAAGGCCATCATCTGCGTGCGCGAACCTTCGCTCGGTCCCTGTTTCGGGGTCAAGGGCGGGGCGGCCGGCGGCGGGTATGCGCAGGTCATTCCGATGGAAGACATCAACCTGCATTTCACCGGCGATTTTCACGCCATCACCTCGGCGCACAATCTGCTGTCGTCGATGATCGACAACCATATCTACTGGGGCAATGCCGAGAATATCGATACGCGGCGGATCAGCTGGCGGCGGGTGATGGACATGAACGACCGGGCGCTACGCGAGACGGTCGTCTCGCTCGGCGGCGTCGCCAACGGTTTTCCGCGCGAGAGCGGCTTCGATATCACCGTCGCTTCGGAAGTGATGGCGATCCTGTGCCTTGCGGCCGACCTCGGGGACCTCGAGCGGCGCCTCGGCGATATCGTCGTCGGTTACCGGTTCGACCGCTCGCCCGTCTTTGCCCGCGACCTCAAGGCCGACAAGGCGATGACGGTGCTGCTGAAGGACGCCATGCAGCCGAACCTGGTGCAGACGCTCGAAAACAACCCGGCCTTCGTGCATGGCGGGCCGTTCGCCAATATCGCGCATGGCTGCAATTCGGTGATCGCCACCCGCACGGCACTGAAGCTCGGCGACTATGTGGTGACGGAAGCGGGTTTCGGGGCCGATCTCGGCGCCGAAAAATTCTTCGACATCAAGTGCCGCAAGGCGGGGCTTAAGCCGGATGCGGCCGTCATCGTCGCCACCGTCAGGGCGCTGAAGATGAACGGCGGGGTGAAAAAAGAAGATCTGGGCCGCGAGAATGTCGAGGCGCTGAAGCGCGGTGCCTCCAATCTCGGCCGCCATATCGCCAATGTGCGGAAATTCGGCGTGCCGGTCGTTGTCGCCATCAACCATTTCACCTCGGATACGGAAGACGAGATCGCCGCCGTCAAGGAC
The DNA here is from genome assembly GCF_039631515.1 of Neorhizobium tunisiense. Taxonomy (NCBI): domain Bacteria; kingdom Pseudomonadati; phylum Pseudomonadota; class Alphaproteobacteria; order Hyphomicrobiales; family Rhizobiaceae; genus Neorhizobium; species Neorhizobium tunisiense. Next base: position 785,363 of record NZ_JBDIUU010000002.1, read on the forward strand.
TATGCGGCGCGGCACGGCGCGGACGGCATCGTCTGCCGGCATTGGGCGGAAGGTTCCGTCGGCATCGAGGAGCTTGCCCTCAAGGTGGTCGAGCTTGCCGAGGGCGGCCAGGCGAAATTCCAGCCGCTTTATCCCAATCACCTGCCGCTTCTCGAAAAGATCGAGATCATCGCCTCTAAAATCTATCACGCCGGCGAAGTCACCACCGACCGGGGCGTGCGCGACCAGCTGAAGGCCTGGGAGGAACAGGGTTACGGCGACCTGCCGATCTGCATCGCCAAGACGCAATATTCCTTCTCGACAGACCCAGCCCTGCGTGGTGCGCCGGAGGGCCACATCGTGCATGTGCGCGAAGTGCGGCTTTCCGCCGGTGCCGGTTTCGTCGTCGCCATCACCGGCGAGATCATGACCATGCCCGGCCTGCCGCGCTTGCCGTCTGCCGAGCGGATCTTTCTAAACGAGGACGGGTTCGTGGAGGGCCTGTTCTGAGGGCTTGAGCGCCCGAACCGCCTTGTGTTAAAGCTCTTCCGTCGAAAAAGGCAGGGCCGGATATGGTAAGCACGGCCTCTTCCGCAAGGAAGCTCTGATCCTTCGGTCCACCGTTGAGAACCCGCGACGAGAAACGGCACATCCCGTGCCGCTCTCGGCGGATTCCCGTGGCCTTTTCCGCGTCGCGCTCCGCCGGGGTAACCTTGCGAGAAAAACGATGCGTATGAACCATATCGATATTCACGTGCCTGACGTTGCGGCAACCAGCGCCTTCCTCATCCGCTATTTCGGCCTGACTCTGCGTGAGATGCGCGGCGTAAACGGTCTGGCCATCCTGGCAGACGATGCGGGCCTGGAAATCGTCGTCAGCCACCCGGTCGAAAAATTCGGCGGGGCCGAGCAGCAGGCACTCGGGGTCGTCACCTACCATCTCGGCTTCATCCAGCCGGAGAGAACCGAGGTCGACAGGCTTTATCGGGAACTCAAGGCGGGCGATGCTGAGTTGGTTGGGGAGCCACGCGAGATGCGCGGCGGCTACCTGTTCTATTGCCTGGCGCCCGGCCGGGTGCTGGTCGAGGTGGGCTGGCGAGAATGAAGGTATCGCCTGCCCGGGCTGTCCGGGCGGGCTTTCCATTGCAGAGAGTTTTATGCGCGCAGTTGGGATGGGGTCGTTGCCCGCTTCAGAAGCGCCATGAACAGATGAGTGCCGCGCTCGAATTCCGGTCCGACGCCATGTGTGTGCTTGATTCCGTCCATCGCGGCGGCGATCAGGGCCGCCAGAGCTGCGGGCTGGCTTCCCACAGCGGTCAGGTCAATTTCTCGATTCTTGTCCGCTTCGGCCAATGCTTTCGTCAACAAGTCCAGCAGCCTCGTTCGTGTGTCAGCCGTGATGTCGCGAGCCAGTTCCATGTTGGCCGCAAACAGTTCTTCAGCATTGTCGCTCCCGCCGAACGGAGCGATCAATCCATCCTGAAAGGCGAGTACGGCGGCCGAAATGCGGTCGAAAATGGATCCTGACCGACCAAGCGTTTTCGCGACGTCATTTATGGACTGGGAATGGGCACGTAGCGACCCGGCGCGGAATAGCTCTTCCTTGCTGTTGAAGCAAAGATAGAGCGAGGCGCGCGATATTCCGGCCGCACGGGCAATATCGGCCATCGTCGTCTTTCGAAAACCGAAACGGATGAACACGGGAAGTGCCGCATCCAGGATCTGGGCCGATTTGGAGTCGATTTCGTACATTTAGACAGATTGACATTTTTTGTCTTTTCCGTCAAAAGTCAATTGGACATATTTTGTCCATATGTCCAATTGATGTAAATTTCCCAGGAGCCGACATGAACGAAGAAGAGCGTATTCGTGAAGCCGAGCGCGCCAGACTGCGCGCCCTGGTGAGTGCCGATATCGTTACCGCGCAGCGCCATCACGCGCCGAATTTCCAGTTGATCACGCCGATCGGCGTTGCCCTGTCGCGAGAACAATATCTCGGCGCGATTGCGGCAGGGCAACTTAAATACCTTGCCTGGGAGCCGGAGGAGATCGCAGTACGCGCTTATGGTTCTGCGGCCGTCATCCGCTATCGCTCGCAGCTCGAGGTCATCTTCGGTGGGCATCATCTACCTCTCAGCGGCTACTGGCACACTGACAGCTATGAGTATCAGGACGACCGCTGGGTCGCCGTCTGGTCGCAGGCGACGGCTGTTAACCGGGAATTCGGATGACCTAGCTCAGGCCGTTGGGGCATTCAACGACAATACCGATACCCATCCTTCCGCTCCAACACATCCAGGTGCAGATGGTTCTGGTGGGCGGCGTCGCTGCCCGGTGACAGGACGGTGGTGAAGTGCAGGCAGGCGCCGGCTGTGGCCGTGCGCTGGAAGGCGCCTTCCATGGTGGAGTCTTCGTCGCGCGGCTTCATGGTTATCTTCTCGCCGTTGTCGAGCTTGAAGGCGGCGACGTCGAAGGCGTTGCCGCGGGCGTGTTCGGAAATCTTGCCCGTCGAGGCGCTGTTGCGCAGGCGGCAGGCATAGGTGGAGCCGGGCACGAGACCGGTGATCCTGCGGCCCGGCATGGCAATATTCAGCGCGGGCTGCACCGTATCCTTCAGCCAATGGGCCATCGAGACCGCGGTCTTGCAGCGCATCGTCGCGCCGCCGAGCGAAACGCCGGGCAGGACTTCGGCAACGTCGATCGGGCTTTCGATGCCGCAGCCGCCGCCCTCGTCGATCGGATCGGTCGGTTCGAATTTCGCGCCGAGCGAGGTGAGTTCGGCAAGGCAGGCCTTCAGCTCATCGGGGTTTTCCTCGACGAGCGGCGGCGGAGGCGGCGGGGGCGGTGCCTCGGCCTGCTGCTCGGCGGGTTGCTTGCCGTCTTCCTTGCCATCCGGCTTGCTTGCGTCCTGTCTGGTCTCTTCCGGCTTTGCCGCATCCTGTTTTGGGGCCGCCGCCTGGTCGGGCTTGTCCGTCGGCTCCGCGGCGGCAGCGGCATTATCCGGCTTCGGGAGCGGTTTTGGAACTTCGGCCTCATGGGCCGGTTCCGACGCGGTCCCGGGCTGCTCGACAACCGGCGGGCTGGGGGCTGGGCTTTGGGGCGGGCTTTGCGGGCTTTCGCTCGGCCGAGCCTGTGCCACCGGCGGCGAGGCTGCAGGTGGCAGGGCCTCAGGCAGCGGGGGGGCCTGAACGACGGGCCTGCTGGTGGCGCGGTCCGCCTGCTGCGGCACCTCAGCGGGCTTCTCCACGTCTCCGACGGGCTTCGGGATCGGCACGGGAACATCTGCCAGGGCCGGCGGTTGGGGCACGGCGCCACGTGCCTGCGATCGTGGGGATTCACGGCGGCGGGGCGCGCGCTCACGCGATCCGCCATCCTGCAGAATGCGGGCCAGGAAGTTCACCTCCATGACGCCCGCCGCGACGCCGGAATGTTGCGCCTGCGGTATCGGTCTTTCGGGCGGCAATCCGGCTCCGATGACTAGTGGCAGGCCGGCCAGAATTGCGATCCATGAATGCTGCATGCCGTATCCTTCTCGGCTGGGCTTCTTCGACCCTTGAGGGACGATAAACGCCGCTCGCCGGTTTTGGTCGCATCGGAGCGCCAGAATTCTGTTTGCCGGTCATGGAAATTCGCTTGCACGGTTTAAAAACCCCAGCTAACAATTCGGCCCATGATGAACTCGATGAACATCGCTAACTGGTGGCCGGCTCGCTCAACGCGGCCTTGACCAGTCATGTCCATCGACAAGACCACAAGCCGCCCGGAACCCGAGGCGGCTTTTTTGTTATCCGCCGCAGGGACCCGGGCAGAGACATTGGAGAGGCAGGACAATGGTAACGATCATTCGGGATGATGGTTCGGAAGTTTACGAGACGAGGGGCGGGATTGCGGTGAGCCGCGAGCGGCGAGCAGCCCCTTATGCGGATGCGATCTCCTCCTATGTCGACAGGCTCGACGAACGGCGCGGCGCGGTGTTCTCCTCCAATTACGAATATCCGGGCCGTTATACCCGCTGGGACACGGCGATCGCCGATCCGCCGCTCGGGATCTCCTCGAATGGCCGTAAAGTGTGGATCGAGGCCTTCAACGGTCGCGGCGAGGTGCTGCTCGGTTTCGTTACGGACAAGCTGAAGACGGTGGCCGACCTGACGCTCGGGGAGCGGACGGCCCGGCGCCTCGACCTCACCGTCAACGAACCGACCCGTGTCTTTACCGAGGAAGAGCGCTCGAAGATGCCGACGGTGTTTTCCGTGCTGCGGGCGATCGTCGACCTGTTCCATTCGGAAGCGGATTCGGCGATTGGCCTGTTCGGCGCCTTCGGTTACGACCTCGCCTTCCAGTTCGATGCGATCAAGCTTTCGATGCAGCGGCCGGAAGACCAGCGGGACATGGTTCTGTTCCTGCCGGATGAAATCCTCGTCGTCGACCATCATGCCGCCAAGGCCTGGATCGACCGCTACGACTTTTCCAAGGACGGGGTGACGACGGAAGGCAAGGACCAGGAGATCGCGCCCGATCCATTCCAGCGCACCGACACCATTCCGCCGAAGGGAGACCACCGGCCGGGCGAATATGCGAACCTCGTCACCAAGGCGAAGGAGAGTTTTCGGCGCGGCGACCTGTTCGAAGTGGTGCCGGGCCAGAAGTTCATGGAGCGCTGCGACAGCAAACCTTCGGAAATCTCCAACCGGCTGAAGGCGATCAACCCGTCGCCCTATTCCTTCTTCATCAATCTCGGCCACCAGGAATATCTGGTCGGCGCCTCGCCGGAAATGTTCGTACGCGTATCGGGCCGGCGCATCGAGACCTGCCCGATTTCCGGCACCATCAAGCGCGGCGAAGACCCGATCGCCGACTCGGAGCAGATCCTGAAGCTCCTGAATTCCAAGAAGGACGAGTCCGAGCTCACCATGTGCTCGGATGTCGATCGCAACGACAAATCCCGCGTCTGCGAGCCGGGTTCGGTGAAGGTGATCGGCCGCCGGCAGATCGAGATGTATTCGCGGCTCATCCACACGGTCGACCATATCGAAGGGCGGCTCAGGCCGGACATGGATGCGTTCGACGGCTTCCTCAGTCACGCCTGGGCCGTCACCGTCACCGGCGCGCCAAAACTGTGGGCGATGCGGTTCATCGAAAACCACGAAAAGAGCCCGCGTGCCTGGTATGGCGGGGCGATCGGCATGGTCGGGTTCAACGGCGACATGAATACCGGGCTGACGCTACGAACGATCCGCATCAAGGACGGTATTGCAGAAGTGCGGGCCGGGGCGACGCTGCTCAATGACAGCGATCCGAACGAGGAAGAGGCTGAAACAGAATTGAAGGCGTCCGCCATGCTGACAGCGATCCGTGATGCAAAGGCCGGCAATGCGGCGAAGGCCGGCCGCGACGTGGCGCGGGTCGGGCAGGGCGTCAAGATCCTGCTCGTCGACCACGAGGACAGCTTTGTCCACACGCTCGCCAACTATTTCCGCCAGACGGGGGCTACGGTTTCGACGGTTCGCACGCCGGTGCCGGAAGAAGTCTTCGACCGTTTCGATCCCGACCTTGTCGTGTTGTCGCCCGGTCCCGGCAATCCGAAGGATTTCGACTGCAAGGCGACGATCAAGCTGGCGCGGTCAAAAGGCCTGCCGATCTTCGGCGTTTGCCTCGGCCTGCAGGCGCTTGCCGAAGCCTATGGCGGCGAACTCCGTCACCTGGCGGTGCCGATGCACGGCAAGCCATCGCGCATCCGGGTGCTGGAGCCGGGCATCGTCTTCTCGGGGCTCGCGAAGGAAGTGACCGTCGGGCGCTATCATTCGATCTTCGCCGATCCGAAGACGCTGCATCCGGATTTCATGATCACCGCCGAAAGCGAGGACGGCACGATCATGGGCATCGAGCACGTCAAGGAGCCGGTGGCGGCGGTGCAGTTCCACCCGGAATCGATCATGACGCTCGGCGGCGATGCCGGCATGCGGATGATCGAGAACGTCGTGGCGCATCTGTCGCGGCGCGCGAAGACCCAGGCGGCGTGAGATGTTGCCGGAAGTCATCCCGATCGAATCCATCCGCGAGGACCATATCGAGAGCTTCCACAAGGCGCTCGACATGGTCTCGCGCGAGCGAAAATACCTGAGCTTCCTGGAGGCGCCGCCGCTTGAAGACGTGCGGCCCTTCGTGCTCGACAACATCGAGAACGGACATCCGCAGGTCGTTGCCGTTGTCGGCGGCGAGGTGGTCGGCTGGTGCGACATCCGCCGGCATCCGCGCCCGACCGCTGCCCATTGCGGCACGCTCGGCATGGGCATCATCCCCGGCTACCGTGACAAGGGGCTGGGGACGCGGTTGATCCGCGCCGCAGTCGGGCAGGCCCGAGACCGCGGCTTCCACCGCGTCGAACTGCATGTGCATGCCGACAACCCACGCGCCATCGCGCTTTATGAAAAGGTCGGTTTCGTGCGGGAAGGCGTGGCGCGGGATGCGGTGAGGATCGACGGGCGGTATGTCGATAGCATCGGGATGGCGGTGGTTTTCGGATAGGGTACTGGTCAATGCTAGTATCAGTGGCTGATACTTGAAGACCTTCGCTCTCCTCCGGGCAATCGGCTGGAAAAACTTTCGGGCGATCGGGAAGGGCAGCATTCCGTCCGCATCAACAAGCAATGGCGGATCTGCTTCGTATGGACAGACGCCGGGCCGGACGAGGTAGAGATTACCGACTATCACTAGGCCAATCGTGGCACACAGGGGATCGATTTGAGTGTCAGCAAGCTTCCGCCCATCCATCCCGGCGAAATCCTGCGCGATCTCTATCTTGAGCCGCTGGAGATGACACCTTGCGCGCTTGCCAAGAAGCTCAATGTTCCACGCACCCGCATCGAGCGGATCGTCGCGCAGAAGACCGGGATCACCTCAGATACCGCTTTGCGGCTCGCCAAATTCTTCAAGACCTCTCCGGAATTCTGGATGAACCTCCAGAACAGTTTCGATCTTAAGATCGAGGCGGAGAATCTCAAGGACGCGCTTGAACATATTCCGGTCTACGAAGCGGCGGCGTGATTGCTTTCGTGTCGGCAGGTCAAGTCGAGTTGAATAGCCCGCCACTCATTCCGCCGCGATCGCATCGCCTGTGGGCACTGCTTTGATCGCCGCCGGCAACCTCTCGCACGTTTCCGCAAACAGCTTCTCACTCAGGAAATCGACCAGCACCCGCACCTTCGGCGACAGGTGCCGGCTGGAAGGCCAGAGGAGGTGGAACTGGCCGGGGGCGTCCAGGTGTTCGTCGAGGATGGTCCGCAGCCGGCCGTCGGCGACCGGTTCCCTTGCCAGGAAGTCCGGCATGCAGCCGATGCCGAGGCCGGCGATGACGGTGCTGCGCAGCGCCTCCATGTTGTTGCAGGCGAGCGCGGTGCGCAGGTGCGGCTCGGCGCCTTCGGGTGGCAGGGTGATCGGCCAGTCCTGCAGCTTGCGGCTGTTCGGATAGCGGAAAAGGATCGCCAGATGGCCGTCGAGTTCTCGCGGGCATTCGGGAATGCCGTGGCGGTCGAGATAGGTCGGGGCGGCACATAGGAGCATCCGGAACGGCCTGAGCGTCCGTGACATCAGCCGCGAATCCGGCAGGTTGCCGCTGCGGATCGCCACGTCGACCTCCTCGTCGATCAGATCGACGATCCGGTCGTTGAAGTCGAGATCGAGTTCGATCTCCGGGTAGCGCTCGACGAATTCCGGCAGGATCGGCAGCAACAGGTGATAGGTGACGATCGGAGCGCTGACCCGGAGTTTTCCGCGCGGTACGGCGATGGCGCTGGCAAGCGAGGCTTCGGCATCGTTCAGGTCGTCGAGCACCCGGCGGCACCGTTCGTGGAAAAGCCGTCCTTCTTCGGTGAGCCTCAGGCTGCGGGTCGAGCGTTGGAAAAGCCGGACTCCGAGTTCTTTTTCGAGATTGGTGACGGCCTTGCCGACGGCCGAAGCCGACAGGCCGAGCACGCGGCCGGCGGCGACGAAGCTGCCGAGATCGGCGGTGCGAACGAAGGCCGTCAGTCCACCCAGGCGATCCATTGCCGTCTCCCATTCGAGCGTTTTCTTCCGCCATATAAGGAACAGACGCGGGATTTTCCAAGCATTGCATCGGATTTATCTTGTGTTGGTGAAACAAGACCCTCCGGCCGGGTGGGTTCAAGGCGGTGGCTTCTCCCAAAGGCCGCCCGCCCTCCTCTTTGCTCCAACACAGCGGAATCTCCGATATGAGAGACAACACATATGCTGTAACGGCAGCCGCGCGGCTGTTCGTTCTGATCGCGGTTTGCTGCGCGGCGGTCGCCATGCCGCTGACCTTCACCGGCACGGCCGTCGGCCTTCCCGCCATCAGCCGGGCGCTCGGCGGCAGCCCGATCGCCCTCAACTGGGCCACCAATGCCTTCATGCTTTCCTTCGGCAGCACGCTGATGGCTGCCGGCGCGCTTGCCGACAGTTATGGGCGCAAGCGGATTTTCCTGGGCGGCCTTTTCATCTTCGCACTCTTTTCGGTCGGTCTCGCCTTTGCAGGCGATATCGTCTGGTTCGATGTCCTGCGGGCGCTGCAGGGCATCGGCGCGGCGGCCGCCTTTTCCGGCGGCATGGCCTCGCTTGCCCAGGAATTCGACGGCGCGGCGCGGCTCAGGGCTTTCAGCATCGTCGGCGCCAGTTTCGGCATCGGGCTCGCCTTCGGGCCGATCGCGTCGGGATGGATGATCGCGATGTTCGGGTGGCCGGCGATCTTCGTGCTGGTGGTTGCGCTTGCGGTGATTGCCTTTGTTCTCGGCGCGACCTTCATGCGGGAATCGCGCGATCCGGATGCCTCCGGCCTCGACTGGAGGGGAGCGCTCAGCTTTACGGCTGCACTGACCGCGCTGACCTTCGGCGTGCTTCAGGCGCCGGAAAGCGGCTGGAACGATCCGCTCGTCATCGTCATGCTTGTGGCCTCGGTCTTGTTGTTTGCAGCCTTCGGGCTGATCGAGCGGGCTGTCGCGCGGCCGATGCTCGACCTCACGCTGTTCCGCTATCCGCGCTTCGTCGGCGTGCAACTGTTGGCGGCCGCTCCGGCCTATGCGTTCGTGGTGCTGCTCATCCTCCTGCCGGTGCGGTTCATCGGCATCGAGGGCATGGACGAGATTGCCGGCGGGCGGATGATGATCGCGCTGTCCGGGCCGCTGCTCATCCTGCCGATCGCGGCCGGGCTGCTGACCCGCTGGTTCGCGCCGGCGACGATCTGCGGTGCGGGCCTGGCGATCTCGGCGGGCGGCCTGTTCTGGCTCAGCCAGTTCCCGGTCGGTTCCCAGCCGATGGCGCTGATTGCGCCGCTCTTGACCATCGGGGTCGGCATCAGCCTGCCTTGGGGGCTGATGGACGGTCTGGCCGTCAGCGTCGTGCCGAAGGAAAGGGCCGGCATGGCGACCGGCATCTTCAGCACCACCCGCGTCGCCGGCGAAGGTGTTGCGCTTGCGGTGGTGACGGCGGTACTTTCAGCGTTCACCAGCGCGAACCTCGGCGCCAGCGCCGGCGACCAGGCGGGTGCCATTGCGCAGCGGCTGGTGACCGGGGACCTGCGGGATGCGGCGGGACTGCTGCCGTCGATGGGGCAGGCGGCCTTGCTGCAGGGCTATAGCCAGGGGTTCTCCTCGCTCCTGTGGCTGCTGACCGCGATCACGGCACTGACGGCGGTCGTTGTGTTCCTCTTCCTCGGGCGGGGAGGTGAGACGGCGGAGGATATCGCGGAGGAGGCGGAACTGGCCGCTGCTGCCGTGACGCGATCCGACGAAACCCGATTACGCCAGCCGGCCCTTTGACAAACCGGCTTATCTGAGCCATATGCAGGCCATCCGGAACCGCCGCAGCGAGACGATCTCGCTGCGGCGGTTTCGCCGTTTTGGGCCTTCGGTCCTGCAAATCATTCGCACGCGCAAAAAGGAAGACACCGTGCCGAGGGAAGTCAAAATCGTCGAGCGGCTCGCCTTCTGGGGCATGCCGCTGTCGCTCGGCGTCATGTCCTTGAAGATGCTGGCCTGGTGGGTGACGGGCTCCGTCGCGCTGCTGTCGGACGGGCTGGAATCCTTCGTCAATGTCGCTGCCGCCTTCATCGCCTATTTCGTGATCCGTTACGCCCAGCGGCCGGCCGACCACGACCACCAGTTCGGCCATCACAAGGCGGAATATATGTCGGCGGTGGTCGAAGGCGGACTAATCATCGTTGCGGCATTCCTGATCATCAGCGAGGCCTGGGACGGGCTGTTCGCGCCGAAACTTCCCGATGCGCCGGTGCTCGGCCTTGCGATCAATGCGCTTGCCGCCGTCATCAACGGTCTCTGGGCAACGACGCTGATCCGGATCGGCACGGCGCATTATTCGCCGGCCATGGCGGCCGATGGCCAGCACATCATGTCCGACGTGGTAACCTCGGCCGGCGTGCTCGTCGGCCTCATCCTCGTCTTCGCGACGGGTTATGCGATCCTCGACCCGGTGCTCGCCATTCTGGTGGCGGTCAACATCCTCTGGCAGGGCTACAAGGTGATCGCGCATTCCATCGGCGGGCTGATGGACCGGGCGCTGGAGCCGGACGAGGAGGCGGCGGTGCGCGAGGTGATCGCCACCCATTCCGTCGGCGCGCTCGGCGTCCATGATCTCAAGTCGCGCCGCGCAGGGGCTGCGGCCTTCATCGATTTTCATCTGGTCGTACCGGCCGCCATGAGTGTCGAAGAGGCGCATGCAATCTGCGACCGCTTGGAAGATGCGATCAAAGCGAGTATTGCCGGCGCCACATTGGCAATCCATGTGGAGCCCGAAGGCGAGCGCGCCCATGGACAGAACGTAGACGTTGAAGGAACAGTCAAATGACGATGACGGATATCAGCGGGCTCTCGCAGCTCGGATCTCACGTGGAAGCCCCGCAGAGCCCGGAAACCGCGGTTCTCGAAAAGGTGCCGAACGGCAACCAGGGCACCGATTACGTGGTGCGCTTCACGGCGCCGGAATTCACCTCGCTCTGCCCGATGACCGGCCAGCCGGACTTCGCCCATATCGTGATCGACTATATTCCGGACGGGTTCCTGGTGGAGTCGAAGTCGCTGAAGCTGTTCCTGCATTCGTTCCGGAACCACGGCGCGTTCCACGAGGACTGCTCGATCTACATCGCCAAGCGGATCGTCGATCTGCTCGCCCCGAAGTGGCTCAGGATCGGCGCCTACTGGTATCCGCGCGGCGGCATTCCGATCGACGTGTTCTGGCAGACGGGCGAGGCCCCGGCCGGCGTTTGGCTGCCGGAGCAGGGGGTGGCGACGTATCGCGGGCGTGGGTGAAGGGAAGACACCTCCCTAACCCCTTCTTTCAAGGGGGAGGGGTCTTTCGTAGGTGTCGTTGTCACTCACACGTCCATCGAATCGTCGCTGCCGATATCGCTGTTGTCGAAATCCGCCTGATCGTCGGAAAAGTCGTCGTTGCCGTAATCGGCCTGCTGCCAGCCGGCATTCGAGCCGGGATTGTCGGCTGCGTCATTGGTGTTGGCGGCGGTGTTTTTGTCATCCGAGGCTTGGCGGATGGCGTCGTCGCCGAAATAGTTGTTGTTGATGATTGTTTCCTCGGCCGGGGCGTTGCCGCTGCCGAACGGGTTGCTGCCGGCGAGCGGCGAGCCCCAGCCGAGCGAGTTCATGTGGCTGCCGAAGATGCCGGAGAGCGAATTGGCGAGCAGCATGCCGCCCGCGACGCCGGCTGCGGTTCCCAAAGCGCCGCGCAAGAAGCTGCCGCCGGCTGACGGAACTGATGGCTGGCCACTCCAGGGGGCGGCGGAGGGCGGGGGCGCGCGGTAACCATCGTCATAATCGCTGCCGGTGCGATAGCTTTGACGTGGGGCGGCGCCCCATGGGCCGGATTGGGGACCGGTTTGAATTCCCGGACGGGGAGCCGGCGCTGATTGCTGAGGCTGGCCGCTGCCGAAGATCGAGCTCAGGAACCCGCCGCTCTGTTCGGCGCGGTGATGTTCGCTTGTCTCCGCTTCGAGCTGGTGGATACGGTCTTCCAGTTCCCGGATACGGTTGGCGGCAGCTTCCAGGCCCTTTTCCTGCACGATGACGGCCTGGGCCAGATAGTAGGTGGCGTAGGGCTGCTCGCGGGTTGCCTGGTCTATCAAGGTCTCGGCATCCCGGTCGCGCGGCGTGGCGGCGGCGGTGCGGATGCGGTCGAAAAGGGCGGTCAGAAGCTGGCGTTCTTCCGGTGACATGTTTGCCTCCTTGCAGGCGTTTGCCGTCACCAAGAAGGTAGGCAGGGATTCCGGCATTTCAAAGCCGGTATCCCTTACATTTCGGTAATCTTCTGGCTCAGGCGAAAGCCAGCGACAGGCCGAGAAGTGCTGTTCCTGCGCCGAGGATACGGGCGGTGTAAGGGCTGAAGCGGGCAATGCCGAGGCCGAGCACTATGCCGGCTGCATGCAGCAAGGCGGTGGCGATCATGAAGCCGATGCCGAACTCCAAGGCACCTGCCGGGCCGAGTTCGCCGCCATGGGCGTGGCCGTGGAACAATGCGAAGACGCCGACGATGGTCGCTGCCGCCGAAACCGGCAGTTTCACCGCCGTTGCGACGAGCAGGCCAAGCCCGATCACCGAGGCGAGGATCGCCGGTTCGACGAAGGGGAGGGTGACGCCGCCGAGTGCGAGCAGGAAGCCGAAGGCCATGGTGCCGACGAAGGCCAGGGGGATTGTCCATAGTGCATTGCGGCGGCTGTCGCTCGCGATCTGCACGGCCCACAAGCCGACGGCGACCATGACCAGGATATGGTCCGCACCGAACAGCGGATGGGAGAAACCTGCCAGGAACGAGCCGTGTTCTGCCGGATCGAGATGTGCGAAGGCGGGTGCGGCGGCGGCAGCAAGAATGGCGGCGGCAAGCGAAAGGCGTTTCAGCATTTGGGTCCCCTGAAATTATGCGGATGCGGAATGGCATCGGAGGATAGGCAAGCGCCTGTTGGCTGTCCATCGGCAATTGTCGCGGCAGAAGGCTCTGTACTACGTCATTCACCTTAGTCCGTGGAAGGTGCCGTCTTAGACTCTGCGCTCCATTGTTTTACGGCGGCGAACACATTATGTCCGGTATATGAATCTGATGCAGGAGACATTCAGCGTGCTCGACGACGAAGACGACAAGGACGACAAGACCAAGGAACTGCCGCTCGGCAAGGAAACGGAAGCGAATCTTTTCAAGTCGCGTTCGATCTTCATCTACGGAACGATCACCCAGGAACTGGCGCAGAAGGTCTGCACCCAGCTCGTGGCGCTTTCGGCCGCCAGCGACGACGACATCCGCATCTATGTGAGCTCGCCCGGCGGCCACGTGGAATCGGGCGATTCGATCCATGACATGATCAAGTTCATCAAGCCGAAGGTCTGGATGATCGGTACGGGCTGGGTCGCATCGGCCGGCGCACTGATCTACGTGTCCGTTCCCAAGGAACGCCGCATCTGCTTGCCGAATACCCGCTTCCTGCTTCATCAACCGTCCGGCGGTACCCGCGGCATGGCATCCGATATCGAGATCCAAGCCCGCGAGATCATCAAGATGAACGAGCGGCTCAACAGGATCATGGCCGAAGCCACCGGCCAGTCGGTCGAAAAGATCGCTGCCGACACGGATCGCGACTACTGGCTGTCCGCCGAAGAGGCCAAGACCTATGGCCTGGTTTCGCGGATCGTGACGTCGCAGAGCGAAGTCTGATCGCTTGCGCCATTTGAATTGAAAAAACCCCGCCGGCGAATGTTGGCGGGGCTTTTTGTTGCGTGCCGGCTCGCACTGCCGCGGAGAGGCGCCTGCCGGTCGGCGGGCCGCTGCGGTTCAGGCGACCTGCGGACGCCAGGCGATGACGCCTTCGGTGCGGGCGCGGACGTCGGGCGCGGCAAGGCAGGTGGCGACGGCTTCGTAGCCGGGTGCACCCGGAATTGGCGCGACGCGGCTCGGCGAGCTGTGGTTGGCGGGGCAGAGGATGATCGCCTCGTCCGGTCCGACGGCGCCGAGATCGAGGATCGCCGAGGATCGGGTCATGATGAAGAGCGGACGGGCGCCTGGTCGGCGATTGCGCAGATAGGCGGCGAGCGCCTCCTGCGATGCCTGGTCGAGGCCCTGTTCGATCATGTCGACGACCGGGATATCGGTTCCGTCGGCCTCCAGCGCGACGAGGAGGGCGGTGAGGGCAGGCGTTTCCGCCGCACCTTCGTCGAGAAGCCAGGAAAGCGCCTGTTCGACGCGAGCCTTCAGAGCCGGATCGGTTCCCATCCGTGCCCTGGCGTCGTCGTTGACGGCCCGTTCGAGACCCACGAAGACCCCGTCCGGAAGGTGTTCGGCAATGGCCTTCGCGAACCGGGTCTTGCCGCTGCCGAGCGGGCCGATGATGTAGTTGAGCGGTCTGACATCCCTGAGTTCGAAGCGCTCGCCGCCCCAGGGCCAGGGAAGGTCGAACGCTGCGACGACCTCGGCCACCGGACGCGTCAGTCGCGTCAGCTCGTGCATTCCGAGCGGCTCTCCGCCGGCAAGGCCCGTGCGCAGAGCGCGGACTTTTTCGACCGTCTCGGCGATCCGGCGGGCCTCCGTTTCAAGCCGCGCCTGATGGGCGGCAAGCGCGGGAGCGAGCTCCTGCGCATCGCCCTTCAGCACGCGCGCCACCTGCGCGAGGCTGAGGCCGAGGGCTCGCAATGCGGCGATCTCGCCGGCGCGGGCCATCTCCGCGGGGCCGTAGGTCCGCCATCCGGCTGCAGTTCGGACGGGAGCGATCAAGCCGCGCTGTTCGTAAAGACGCAGCGCCTTGGGAGATATGCCGAGCCGTTCGGCGGCATCGGACGGGTTCAGATAGTGTGCGGAAGAACTCAAGGAATCACCTCGTCGGTTGTTGACCGCTCTTCCTATCGGGGCAGCCCCAGGGGTCGGGTCAACAGGTGTTTTGCGAGGTTCGTGTTTTTTTCGGGAGATGGCCCACTCAGTCGGCCAGCGCCGCCGATGGTTCCAACGGCGAACGGTTGCCGGCCTGCCAGTCCGTTGCGAAGGCGATGAAGTCGTTGGCAGGCATCGGCTTTGCGAAGACGTAACCCTGCAGCGTCTGACAGCCGAGGCTGCGCAGGATGTCCACATGCGCGGTGGTCTCCACGCCTTCGGCGACGATTTCGATGCCCTGGGAGCGGCCGATCTCAATGATCGAGGCGACCAGACGGCGCTGCGAGCCGGCGGCTTCGAGCGGTGCGATCAGCTTGCGGTCGATCTTCAGCCGCTTGGGCCCAAGTTCGAGAAGACTGACGATCGAGGCGTGGCCAGTGCCGAAGTCATCGATCTCGATATCGATTCCGAGTGCCTTCAGGTCGAGAATTGCGGATCTCTGCTCCTTGTCCTGATCCTCGAAGGAGATCGATTCGAGAAGTTCGAACGACAGGGTCCCGGGGGTGATCGGCAGTTCGGCCAGCCGTTTGAACAGCCTTTCGTCCTTCAGGCGCTGCGCCGAGATGTTGACGGAAAGATGCGGGATATCGAGCCCGAGCGCGCTCCATCTCACCGACTGGAAGAGCGCCTTTTCGAGAATGATGGCATCGATATCGGCCGCCCGGTGCAGGCTCTCGGCGATCGCCAGGAAACTGTCCGGCGCCAGCAGGCCGCGTTGGGGATGCTGCCAGCGCGCCAGCGCCTCGACACCGACGATGGCGAGCGAATGCGCATCGAACTGGGGCTGGAAAAACGGGATGATCTGGTCGCTTTCGAGCGCGCTCAGGAACTCGTCGGACATGCGCTTGCGCAGCACGGCTGCGGAGCGAAGCTCCCTGGAGAACACCTCGACGCGGTTGCGGCCGCGTTTCTTGGCCTCATAGAGCGCGATGTCGGCGTTGATCAGCAATTGGCTCAATTCCTCGCCGGTATCGCTCTGGCAGGCGATGCCGGCGCTGCAGCCGATGCGACATTCGTGTCCGCCGATATCGATGGGGCGGGCAAGGGTGTTGACGATCGACTGGGCTAGATATTCGGCCCGACGCTGCGGTTCCGCACCCCCGGTCACGACGACGAATTCGTCACCGCCGATGCGCGAGGCGAACTCGTCGTGGTCGATCAGATCGAGCAGGCGGGACGTGGCGGCCTTCAGGACGGCATCGCCGGCAGCGTGACCGAGCGTGTCGTTGACTTCCTTGAAGCGGTCGAGATCGATGTGGATGAATGCCAGCCGGTGATCGGCAGCCTGGCTCTTTCCGGTGGTCATGAACTGGTCGAGGAAGCGTCGGTTCGGCAAGCCCGTCAAGGCGTCGTGCAGCGATTGGTGTTCGAGCGTGCGCCTCGCGGCACGCAATTCGTCGTTCTGCAACTCGGCCTGCGTCTGCGCCAGCTGCAGTTCTGAATGCAGCGTGACGTCCCTCGTGACGTCCCAATTGGCGCCGACCACGCGCTTGACGCCGCTCGCGGTCCGGTAGGTGGCGCCGTGCGCGCGGATATGGCGGATTTCGCCGCTACCCGACACGACCCGGAACTCGGTGCGGTAGCTCGTCTCTTCCTTGAGTGTCTTGCGGAAATACGTCTCGGCAGCTTGCAGGTCGTCGGGATGCAGCGCATTGCGCCAGTCCGCATATTCCAGGGCGACCCGGTCCGGCGACACACTGTAGAGTTCGCGCATGCGCCGGTCCCAGATCAGCGTATTGGTCGAAGGTTCATATTCCCAGACGCCGACGCCTGAGGCCTGGAGCGCCAGTTCGAGGCGCTGGGACAGCGTTTCCAGCTGTTCCTCGCGTTGCTGCAGGGTAAGGATATTGCCGTGGCGCTGTTTCATCAGCAGCCCTGCCCAGATCAGCGGGGCGGCAATGCAGAAGGCGATCAGGAGTGCGGTGATCCGGAAGCTGAACATGTCCGGCGGCGAGCCCTGCCATCCGCCTTTCGGGACAGCGGCGAGGTACCAGGTGTCGTAACCGAGCTCGATCCTCGACTTGACGGGATCTTGAGAGAATATGGCCAGGTTGCCGAGGAAGATATCGGGCGCGGCGGGAATGGGCCGTTGCGAAATCGCGATGTCGAGTGTCTGGCGCTGAGTATTGACGTTGCTGTCCGCATAAAGCCGATCGAGATCGATGACAGCCGAAACGACACCCCAGAACCGGCCGTTGGCAAGCGAGAACACCGGATAGCGCGCGATCAGCCCCTGGCCGCCCTGCACCAGGTTGACCGGGCCGGTGATGACGAGCGTCCGCCGCTCGACGGCTCTCATCACGGCATCCCTCTGCAGTTCGTTGGTGCGGTAGTCGAGGCCGAGGCTCTTCTTGTTCGGCTCCTCTGGATAGACCAGGCCGATCACCAGATCCTTGGCGCCGGCGATATTGCGCATCTGCGAAGGAACGCTGAAAATCCGTTCCGAAAGCGCCGTGAATTGCGGTTGGTTGATGTTCGGGTTGGCGGCAATGGCGGCGACCAGCCCGTAGATCAGGTTGACGTTGCCGTGGATATTGGTCTCGAGGCTCGCCGCCACCTTGGCCAGCTGCTCGGCTGCCTTGACCTGCTCCGCCATATGATACTGCTCGCGTTTCTCGATATCGGCGCGAACCACCCCGACCAACAGGCCGGCAACGGCAAGGATGGCCGGGAAAAAATATCCGAGGCCGAAAAACTGAAGGCCAGACGATTTCGATTTCAAGATGAAGGGCAGCCAGGTCATGGAGATTTCCGATGGTATCCCTTACTGTCGCCGACAAAATTTAAGATTGTCTAATTTACCTGCGTGTCAGTTACGCAATCACGCGCCGAAGAGGCACAAAATCCCGTTTGTACGGAAATGGAACCACGCCCGTGCCTATACGGGGCTGATCCGGTTCCTGCCGGCACGCTTGGAACGGTAGAGGCCGTCGTCGGCGCGTTTCAGAATATCCTCGCAGGAGGCATCCGCCGGCAGGAATTCGCTCAAGCCGCCGCTGATCGTGGCGTGATGGCCAAGCGTCTCCCTGACCTCGGAGGCGACACGCTGGCGCAGCCGATCGGCAATGACGGTGCCGTGTTCCTGCCGGGTGGCGGGCATCACTACGACGAACTCGTCGCCGCCGAGGCGAGCCAGGAAGTCGGTCTTGCGCAACTCCCGGCGACACACGTCGGCGATCGCTTTCAGAACCGCATCGCCCACCGCATGTCCAAGCTCGTCGTTGACGGTCTTGAAGTGGTCAATGTCGAACATGAACACCGATGTCGGGATATGCTCGTCGCGAAAAAGCTCAAATTTCAGGGCGAGCACGTCCATCAGCTTGCGGCGGTTGAAGAAGCCGGTCAGCGCATCGGTCTCGCTCTGGTGGCGCAACTGGTTCTCGACGGCATTCTTTTCGGTGATGTTGCTGGCGACCCAAACGATCGCATCCTCGCCGTCGACCTCGAAATCAAGGGCCTGCAAGCGCCCCTCGAACCAGATCGGATGGTCGGGGCCGTCATTCTCCAACCCCTTCACGTCGCTGCCGGAGAGGCTGTATTCGACGATATGCAGGGAACGCGAGGCGAGCGCCTTTTCGATTTCCCGCATGAAGCGGTGCGCCTTCTCGAAGACGAGGACGTCATAGAGGCTCTTGCCGACGAGATTGCTGCCGTCATGATAATAGCGGGTATCCTTGCCGCCGAAGAGCGCGGCATAGCGGCCGCTGCGGGTGAGGACAAAGCAGGGGTCCGGGAGTGCCGACAGAATGAAATAAAGCTGATCGCGGGAAAAGGCGGTCTCCCGTCCGATCTCTATCTCTGGCGCAAGGTAAGCTGCCGTCATTGCGTTTCCCGGGCGTTGATGCAATCCGGGCTGCATGGCCGGGACCGACCGGAAGCAACGGGCGCACGGTTCAAAGACTACCGCCAAACTCCTTCCAAATTATCAACAGATGCGAATATGCGCAGGCACGAACAAAAGGGCGGGGCCGGCAGCCGGCAAAGGCAATTGGTCGACTGCTGCCATGGCTTTCCCACCCGGCCGTACCCTTTTGCCGCAAACGCACCTTGCCTTTGCCGGCGGGCCTATGTTCGATTGCGGACTTTGAAATTCACGAGTCCCCGCCCGTATGTTCAAGGATTTTACCGTTTCGGCCCTGATGATGGGGCTGCTCACCGCTTTTGTCGGGTTCGTCAGCTCGTTTGCGGTGATCATGCAGGGGCTGCAGGCGATGGGCGCGACCGCGCCGGAGATCGCCTCGGCGCTCTTGGCGCAATCGATCTCCATGGGCTTGCTGGCGATCGTATTTTCGAGCTGGTACAGGATGCCGATCAGCATCGCCTGGTCGACGCCGGGTGCGGCGCTGCTGTCCGGCATCAGCGTGATCGAGGGCGGGTTTCCGGCCGTGGTCGGCGCCTTCGTGGTCTGCGGCGTGCTGATCGTTCTCTCCGGCCTGTTCCGGCCGCTCAGCCGGGCAATCCGGCTGATACCCGCGCCGCTTGCCAATGCCATGCTCGCCGGCATCCTCCTGAGCCTCTGCCTCGCGCCGGTGAAGGCCGTCGCCTTCAATGCTGCGCTCGGCCTGCCGATCGTACTGACATGGATGGTTGTCGTTTCCAGGTGGCGCCTGTGGGCGGTGCCGGCTTCGCTCGGCGCGCTGATCCTGGTGCTGATTTTTGGTGTCGATCTTGCTCCGGATGCGATGACGCAGATCGGCGCGGCGATCCATCCGGAGCTCACCTTCATCACGCCGGTCTTTACCCTGCACGGAGCGGTCTCCGTCGCGCTGCCTCTCTTCATCGTCACCATGGCCTCGCAGAACATTCCCGGCATGGCGATCCTCAAGGTGCACCACTACGAGCCGCCGCCGGCCGTGATGTTTGCCGGCACCGGCATCTTCTCGATCCTCGGCGGGCTCGTCGGCGGCGTGCCGGTCAACATGGCGGCGATCACGGCGGCGATGTGCGCCAGCGAGGATGCCAATCCCGATCCTGCCAAACGCTACTGGGCGGCGATCGTCGCCGGCTTCGGTTATATCGTGTTCGGCCTGATCGCCGGCGGCATCATCGCCTTCGTGTCGCTGGCGCCGCCGATCCTTCTGCAGGCGGTTGCGGGCCTTGGCCTGATCGGCGCCTTTGCCAACGCGGCCTTTGCCGCCTATCGCGACCCGGAAACGCGGGAAGCCGCGGCGATCACCTTCCTGGTGACGGCGTCAGGCCTCTCCTTTGCGGGGATTTCCGGGCCGTTCTGGGGGCTGGTGGCTGGCGGAGTGATGATGGGGTTGCAGCGGGCTGTCAAACGCCGGGCTTGAACGAGGGGTGGGGCGGGCGAGTTCACCACGTCCAGAAGGGCGATATCTGCCTTTCGAGAATGGTTTGCCGGCGGGCGGAGAGGGCGGCCAGGAAATCGAACCCGGTGTCTTCCTCGATCGCGTCGATCGTCGTGCGGAATTCCTCTGCCGCATAGGAGGTCTTGCACCGTGCCTCGTTCTTGAAGCGGAAAGCCATGGCCCGTTGTTCCTCCACCGCATAGACGATCTTGAAGAATGCCGTCGGGATCGCGACCGAGCCCGTCGCGACAGCGGATGCGTCGGCGGGTTTCACTTCGGTGGCAGAAGATGCCGGAGGGGCCGGCTGTCCGGTGGCCGGAGATTGAGGGGTGATGGCTGCGGGTGTCGTCGGCGGCGGGTTGGCCACTTTCGCCGCTTTGGCCTGACGTTCGGCCTTGACGTCGTCTACGGTCTTCAACGGGCCTGAGAAGATCGGGCCCGTGAACACGATAAGACGGGGGCGGGTCGGCAACAGGTTGCGGATCGCCGTTTCCAACTCGCGCCAGATACCCTGGTTGAAGCAGGCGCCGACCTGCGGCCCCATGTTGGAGAGGACGAAGGTCTCGTCCATCAGATCCTGCCTTGCCGAAAAATCTCCCGCCGGTGCCTGATGGCCGCGATCGTAGCCGCTGTGTTTGTAATGGGAAAGCAATGCGGAATACCCTTCGGGCAGGGTCTTGTCGACGAAGAAGTCATCGCTGCGTTCTGCGCCGCTGCCGACCTCCTCGGGGACGATATCCTCGGCAACCCAATCCGGCACTTTGGTGACGCCATTGAACCGCAATGCGAAGCCGCCGAGATGACAGCGATAAAGGAATGGCGGATTGGGGGCCGGCGGCAGGCTGCGGTTCTGGAACGTGTATTCGTGCCCGTCGGCCCCATCCGTGCCGGACGGCATCCCCACGGGGTCGAATATCGAAGCACAGGCCTGAAGATCCGCCGGCAGCGCGTCGCCCGCATCCGCCTTGCCGGCCGAGACTGCAAGCATGCCTGCTGAGGTGGCAAGCTGTATCGCGGCTATCATTCCGCCGGAAATGCCAAATACCCTGCGCATCGGGTCCTCCTGTCGCTCCACCCGTCGGTCTCGTTTGTCCGCGGTATCTTATTTGTCGTCGGCGGGCGGCGGCTTCTGGCCGCTGATCACCTTTCCAAGCACATAGGTCCCGCTGCTGATGCCGATCAGCGCAAGAGCACCCTCAGGTATGTCGATGAGCGTCCCCGTTTCCAGGGACAGTACGAGATAGAGCCCCGCGATGACGAATGTGAAGACAAGCATCTGGAACCGGCTGAGGCTCGCCTTCGGCACCTCGTCCGGCGGGGCGCCGGCCTGCGGCGATTCGCTGAGGAGGTGATTGAGGTTGATGTCGTTTTTCCAGATCGCCCTGATGACGGCTGCAGCCAGCGCCAGGATGATGATGCTGACGACGATGGCGACGAGGCGCGAAATGAATTGCGGATCGAATATGGACATGGATCACTTCCCTGGCCGAAATATCTTGCCGAAAATGTAGAGAAAATTGCTGCCCCCGAGCGCCATCACCGCTTCCTGCGGGACAGGCGGAAGCGTTCCGTCGACAACGCCCGTTTTCAACCCATAGGAGAAATAGGCAAGGGCGCCGGTGATCGTGCCGATCAGCATGAGGACACGCTCCGGATCGTTCGGTTGGTCCTTGCCATTTGCCAGCATTCCACCCATGCTGATACTGCCATCCAACAGTTTTATAAGTGTGACAAAGGCGAAAGCCGCCAGCAGCGCGACCAGCGCAATGGTCGCGACAAAAGAGAGGTCAGCCATGGAATATTCCCCCATAGGTTGATTAACCTTAATCTTGGCCGGTCGCCTGTCAAGGGGAATTCCTGATCCAAATTCGCCCATTTGGTGTGATGCGCGGATTTTCCGTAGTCGGTGAGGGTGGGCTTGCCGTCGCCGGATCCAGCGGCTATAAGCGCCTCATGACCATGACAGGCGCAATCATGTCCGACCGTTCGTCTACCCGCCGCACCGCGGCCGGGACGATGGTATTTGCGCTTTCCTCGCTTCTTAGCCTCGACCTTACGCGCGGTTGCCGGGTCCGTTGAGGAGCGCCCGGCGGCCGAAAGCCCGCCCGGCATAAGAGCTCCTCTCACGAACATTCAAGACCAGGCCACAAAAGACCGCTAGAGGTCCGCATCGCCTAACGGCAGTTCCCCTGACGGATGCCGAGCGACGCGTGAAGCGAGAAGAGACGACGACCATGGACGCCAAGACCCATTCCCCGAAATCCGGCCATAAATCCGGCATGCCCGACGCGGCCGTGAAATACCGCGCTTACCCGACCATCAACATTCCCGACCGCACCTGGCCCTCCAAAACCATCACCAAGGCGCCGATCTGGTGTTCCGTCGACCTGCGCGACGGCAACCAGTCCCTGGTCAACCCGATGGGCCACGACCGCAAGGCCCGCATGTTCCGCATGCTGCTCGACATGGGCTTCAAGGAAATCGAGATCGGTTTCCCGTCGGCCTCGCAGACCGATTTCGACTTTGCCCGCTGGTGCGTGGAAGAGGGCGGCGTGCCGGAAGACGTGTCCATGCAAGTCCTGGTGCAGTGCCGGCCGGAGCTGATCACCCGCACCTTCGAATCGCTGCAAGGCGCCCACAAGCCGATCATCCATTTCTACAATTCGACCTCCGAGCTGCAGCGACGCGTGGTGTTCGCCAAGGACGTCGCCGGCATCAAGCAGATTGCCGTCGATGCGGCGAAGATGATCACCGACATGGCGGCGAAGGCGGGCGGCGGGTTTCGCTTCCAGTATTCGCCGGAGAGCTTTACCGGCACCGAACTGGAAGTGGCGCTGGAAATCTGCAACGCGGTCACCGAAGTGATCAGGCCGACCGCCGAGGACAAGCTGATCCTCAACCTGCCTTCGACGGTGGAGATGGCGACCCCGAACATCTATGCCGACCAGATCGAATGGATGTGCCGCAATCTCGACAACCGCGAGAACATCATCATCTCGCTGCATCCCCATAACGACCGCGGCACCGGCATCGCTGCCACGGAACTCGGCCTGATGGCGGGTGCGGACCGTGTCGAGGGCACGCTGTTCGGCAATGGCGAGCGCACCGGCAATGTCGATGTGGTGACGCTGGCGCTCAACATGTACACGCAAGGGATCGATCCGGAGCTGGATTGCTCCGATATCGAGCGGATCAAGGCGGTCTACGAATATTCCAACCAGATGGTCATCCCCGAGCGCCATCCTTACGTCGGCGAACTGGTCTATACCGCCTTTTCCGGTTCGCACCAGGATGCGATCAACAAGGGCATGAAGGCGATCAAGGTTGCCAATCATCCGGTCTGGGAAGTGCCCTACCTGCCGATCGACCCGCGCGATGTCGGCCGTTCCTACGAGGCGATCATCCGCATCAATTCGCAGTCGGGCAAGGGCGGCATCGCCTATATCCTGGCCGAGGATTACGGCTTGAACCTGCCGCGCAACCTGCAAGTCGAGTTCCGCGAGGAGATCCAGCGGATTACCGACGAAGAGGGCGTGGAGCTTCCCGCCAAGCGCATCTATGACAGCTTCATCGAGCGTTATGTGGAACAACCCGGCGGACGGCTGAAATTTGTCGATCACCACACCTTTCCGGCCGGGGTCGACCACAAGGGCGTCCGCGTCGTCGCAGCGGAGATCACCGACGGCGGCGAGACGAAGCGGATCGAAGGCAAGGGCACGGGGCCGATCGACGGCTTCATCAACGCGCTCTCGACCTATCTCGGCATCGAACTCTCGGTCGCCGACTATTCCGAACATTCGCTGCAACACGGCTCGAACGCGTCCGCCATCGCCTATGTGGAGATGGAGCACCCGAACGGAAAACTGTTCGGCGCAGGCATCAACAAGAACATCGTCGCAGCCTCGCTCGAGGCGATCGTCTCGGCGGCGAATAGGGTGCTGGAAGGGAAGCGATGAACCTCGTTACCGCATGGCTATAGGAGAGAAGCCGCCTGATTTTTCGGGCGGCTTTTTTCATTCGCAGGGCGGGATTACTTGCTCGACGTCGCGCTGGCGAACGCAAGAGCGGCTGCAAAGACGGCAAATGCACCCACGATGAAACTGACGACAACTATGGTTTCGATTGGCATGATTGACCTCCATTGGTTTGAACGGAGGTTATGCCGAGGCCATGGGTCCGAGGTTGAGCTAGATCAACTGCACCGCCTTCGCCTAGATCAGCCCCGCAGCCTTCGCCGCGATATCGTCGAGATCCGCTGCCGACGAGGGGCCGACGACCATGTAGGTGGCAAGCGGCGTGACCCAGGAGACGAGGCCGGTGTCGTTGCGGATTTCCTCGATCGAGCGGTTGCCCTCGGGCCGGGTCTTGGTGAAGGAAATGGCGATCACGTCGCCGTCTCCTTCGCCATCGGTGCGGCGGTAGAGAAGCTGGCCGACCGGCCCGCCGCCGGCGGCAAACAGCCGGGCGCCCTGGAAGGTCAGGCCGCTGTCGCTGAGATCGGGGATCCGAAAACCGACGCCGGTATTGGTGGTCAGCCATTCGAGGATATCGGCTGGCCTTTCGGCGGGGATTTCGGCGAGGTGGTTCGTCTGGCGCGAATAGAGGCGGTAATGGGCGATGATATCGTCCAGCCAGTCGCGGCTGCTGGCGCCGGGCATGGAAATCATCGAAAACTGCGGCACCGCGGGGTTGCCGCCGATCATATAGCCGATGCCGCCGCCGAGCACGAAAAACAGGGCGCAGGCCGCGACCGCCTGCAGGCCGGACGGCTTGAAGGAAAGGGTTGGGCGGGGCCCCTGCGGCAGGCGTATGGCCCGGCGCGGCAGCGGCGCATTCTTGATGGTGCGCACCAGATCGAGCGGCACCGGTTCCTTCAGCATGTCGTCAAACGCGCGCCTTCCGAGATCGGCGCCGCGCTTCAGCGCGTCGTGCAGGGATCGGGTCTGCGGGTCGTTGACCAGCAGTTCCTCGACGTCATGCCTGTCATCGTCGCTGGTTCGCCCATCGATATAGGCGGAAAGCCGCAGTTCGAGCGGCGAGGGCCGGGGGGTGTTCATCCTCACGCTCTCCGTTCGCTCGTTTCGGCGGCGGCCGCCGCCAGGCTGAGACGTGCGGTGCAAAGGCGGACAGCAAAGAGATCCGGCTGGATGCCGAGGATGGCTGCCGCCTCCGCATGGGCGAAACCTTCCACATCGGCGAGCAGGAAAACGCTCGCCAGCCCGTCCGGCAGACAGGCGAGGGCGTCCTTCTTCGACGGGCGGGAACTTCCGGCCGCCGAAGCGTCGTCGGCGGCATTGCCTTCAGCGCGACGGCGCTTCTTGGCTTCGTCCACGGAGGTGCTGCGGATCATGCTGAAAATCCAGCTTTCCAGTCGGCCTTCGCCCTTCCAGTGATGGCTTTTCTGGATCGCCCTGCCGGCCGCTTCGCGCACCAGCTCATCGGCCTCGGCAGCGCTTCCGGCCAGCGTCAGCGCGAAACGGCGCAGGCGCGGCAGGAGCGCTACAAGATCGCGCCGGATGTCGGTCGATGGGCTCGGTTGGGTCATGTATAGGAGCGGCTTACCTGTGATCTACTGTAACAAGCGGAACGAACTCATAGCTATGACGGGATTGTGGCGATTCCGCAACAATCGCGCCTTTGATTCTACAACATTCTCGCGACTTGCGGAATCGACATCGTCGCAGGCTCTTCACCGTAGAGAAGCCGGCTGTTGTCGAGCGCAACGCCGTCGGCCCGTTCGGTGAGGCCATAACGGTCGCAGAGAAGGTTCCAGGCGCCGGGCTCACCAGAAAGCGTGAAGAGGTTGTAGGCGGCGCGCGGCTTGTGTCCGCCCGGCCCCTGGGACGCTGATGCGATGCCGACCACCGGCACGTTGCCGGTATGGCTTCGCAGCCAGTAGAGCGTATTGAGATGTGTATGCCCGTGCAGCACCAGTTCCGCGCCGCCGGTGGAGATCGCGGCTGCGAAACGACGGATGCCGAGCATGCGCTTGTGCGAGGAGGCCGCACCGCGGATTGGCGGATGGTGGATCAGCACCACCCGGAAGAGGCCTTCGTCTCCCGCTCTCTTCAACAGGTTGACCGTCTCGCGGGCCTGTCGCGAGCCGTAATAACCCGACGCCGAAAAGGGCAAGGTGGCATTGGAGGTCGAGCAGCCGATGATGGCGAGTGGACCGCGCCGGCGCAGGGTCGGGAAGATATGGTCGTCCTCGGGCCATTCGGCCGGATCGTCGTCGCTCTTGATGAACGGGTACCATTCGTTGACCGACTTGTCGTGCGCGCCGGGCACATAGGCGTCGTGATTGCCGGGCACGACCGTCGTATCATAGGGGTCGCCGATGGTGCGCAGCCACTCGCCGGCAAGCCGCGTCTCGATCCTGGTCGCCAGGTTGACGAGATCGCCGGTGATGACGAGCTGGTCCGGTTCGCGCGTCTTCAAATCGCTTAAAAGCAGGTCGAGCGTATTGACGAAAAGGTGCTTGCGCCGATTGCGGTGCCAGTTCACAAACCCGGTGATCCGCTTCGAGAACAGCTCGCGAAGCGTGAGTTTTGGAAGCGGCCCCAGATGGATGTCGGAGATATGCGCGAATTTGAACATGGCGCACACATAACGCATGAGCGCAGAAATCGTTATCGATTTTCTGGGCGCTCCCGGAGTTATGAATGAGCCGGGAAGGGGTGCCGGAAATCCGCAACGGGCGCACCCGGATCGTCGTCTGGCTGCTGCACCGGGTCTTCATGCTGACGCGCGGCATGACGCTCGGCGTGCGCGCCGCCTGCTTCGACGCACAAGGCCGCGTCTTCCTCGTGCGTCATACCTATGTGCCCGGCTGGTACATGCCGGGCGGCGGCGTCGAGCGCGGGGAGACGGCACTTGACGCGCTCCGCAAGGAATTGCGCGAGGAGGGTAATCTGGAAATCCGCGGGGAGATTTCGCTTTTCCACGCCTACTACAATCGCAATGCCAGCAAGCGCGACCATGTGCTGTTCTATCGGGTGACGGTGGAGCAGACGAAGCCGCGTGCGCCGGACCGGGAGATTGCCGAGAGCGGGTTCTTTGCGCTGGATGCGCTGCCGGAGAATACGACCGCAGCGACGCTGCGGCGGTTGAAGGAGTTGAGCGGCGAGGTAGAGCGGGCGGATTACTGGTGAGGGTGGGAGCGTAGGCGTGGGGCCGACACTTCAAAAAATCAAGCCGCCCGCTTCACCTTCTCCCGCCCATGCGGCGCATCAAGATCCACGATCGGGCCAACAGGGACGATGCCGGTCGGGTTGATGGTCTTGTGGCTCCCATAATAGTGGTGCTTGATGTGGAAGAGGTTGCAGGTCTCGGCGATGCCCGGTTGCTGATAGAGATCAGCGAGATAGCCGGACAGGTTCGGGTAGTCCGCGATGCGGCGGATGTTGCACTTGAAGTGGCCGACATAGACCGGATCGAAGCGCAAGAGCGTGGTGAACAGGCGCCAGTCTGCTTCCGTCGTGGTGTCGCCGAAGAGGTAACGGCTGGATGAAAGGCGCTTTTCCAGCATGTCGAGCGTTTCGAACAGGCGGGTGACGGCGTTCTCATAGGCTTCCTGGGCGGTCGCGAAACCGGCCTTGTAGACGCCGTTGTTGACGGTGTCATAGACGATGGCGTTCAGCTCGTCGATCTCGCCACGCAGCGCCTGCGGGTAAAAATCCGCCGCCGAGCCGGTCAGGCCGTCGAAGGCGCTGTTGAACATACGAATGATTTCCGAACTCTCGTTGGAGACGATCGTGTTCTCAAGCTTGTCCCACAGGACCGGCACGGTGACGCGGCCGGAATAGTTCGGGTCCGCCTTCAGGTAGACCTGGTAGAGATAGTCCGAGCCGAACAGGTCGTCGCCGGTGGCGCCGTCACGTTTTTTGAACTCCCAGCCATTCTCCAGCATCAGGTAGTCGACGACCGAGACGGAGATCAGGTCCTCGAGCTTCTTCAGCTTGCGGAAGATCAGGGTGCGGTGCGCCCAGGGACAGGCATAGGAGACATAGAGATGGTAGCGCCCGGCCTCAGCCTTGAAGCCGCCTTTGCCCGAGGGGCCGGCGGAACCGTCCGCAGTCACCCAGTTGCGGAATTGCGATTCGGCCCGTTTGAAATGGCCCTTGTTTTCCTGGGTGTCGTACCAGACGTCCTGCCATTTTCCTTCGACGAGCCTGCCCATGGCGATCTCCTTGGAGTTTCCTTGAGGCCATAGATACGGCACTGTCCGCCGAATACGAGGCAAGATTTTATGAACGCTGTGTTTTTGCGTTGGACGCGAGAAATTTTTCCTGCTAATGCGCTTTCCGGATTTTGAGGAAAACTCCTCCACTACCGAAGTATGGGTCATGACTGAAGTACGGGCACTGCGACGACGCTGATTTTCGACCAAGACGCCGACATGGCGTCATCGAGATCCCTTGTCCTGTCCGCTCTCTATCCTACGGCTTCGGTCCCCTATGTCTCAGCACAACGTTCTCTATAAGCACGACCTCGTTTATCTCACGGAAGACTCGTCCCATGACGAGGTCATCGAACTCATCAATGCGGAAGCCTTCGGCCCCGGCCGGCATACCCGCGCCGCTGCCCGCATCCGCGAGCAGGGGCCGCATGACCGCACACTCTCCTTCGTCTGCGCCGATGATGGCGAAACGATCGCTTCCGTGCGGATGACGCCGGTTTATGCCGGCTCGGTGAAGGGCCACCTGCTCGGACCGCTTGCGGTGCGGCCGTCGCACAAGAACCAGGGCATTGGCCGGGAACTGGTGCGGATCGCCATCGAAGCGGCGAGGCGCCAGGGTTCGGAAGCGGTGATCCTGGTCGGCGACCCGCCTTATTACGGCCCGCTCGGGTTCGAGAAGGTCGCCTATGGCGCGCTGGAATTCCCAGGCCCTGTCGATCCCGGCCGGGTTCTGGTCGTGCCGCTCGGCGAGGATGTCCATCCGCGGCTGAAAGGCGTCATCGGCTGGCGCGGATAGGCCAATTCCTTTAAGCCTTTCGAGGATCGGTCGGCCATGCCGGCCGTACGATTCGGAACGCGCGAGGGACAGGCCGATGGCAGCAATCACCATGGACGAGGCGCTCGACCGCGCCGGAGCGGGGACCTATCAGCGACGGCTGATGGGTGTGTTCGGCCTGGTCTGGACGGCCGACGCGATGCAGGTTCTGGCGGTCGGTTTCACCGCCGCCTCGATTGCGGCAAGTTTCGGGCTGACCGTGCCGCAGGCGCTGCAGACCGGCACCGCATTCTTCCTCGGAATGCTGCTTGGCGCGCTCGGTTTCGGCAGGCTCGCCGACCGGATCGGCCGGCGGCGGGTACTGATCGTCACGGTTGCCTGCGACGCGCTGTTCGGGACGCTCTCCATCTTTGCACCGGATTTCACCATCCTGCTTGTGCTGCGCTTTCTCACCGGGGCTGCCGTCGGCGGCACGCTGCCGGTCGACTATGCGATGATGGCGGAATTCCTGCCCGCCAGGAACCGCGGCCGCTGGCTGGTCCTGCTCGAAGGTTTTTGGGCGATCGGAACGCTGATCGTGGCGCTTGCTGCTTGGGCCGCAAGCCTTGCCGGCGTCGCGGATGCCTGGCGTTATATCTTCGCGGTCACCGCCATTCCGGCCATCGCCGGCATCGGCCTGCGTTTCCTGGTGCCGGAATCGCCGCTCTACCTGCTGCGCTCCGGCCGCAACGAGGAGGCCAAGGCGATCGTCGAGCGGATGCTCGCCGTCAACGGCCACATGCCGCTGGGGGCCGGCACCAACCTTGTTTCGCCGCCACCGGTCAAGACGACCGGCATCTTTTCGAGCGATCTGCGCCAGCGCAGCATCATGATCCTGGCGATCTGGTTCCTCGTCTCGGTTTCCTATTACGGAGTCTTCACCTGGATGCCGGCGAGACTCGCTGGCGAGGGCTTCGGTTTCGTACGCGGTTACGGTTTCCTGGTTCTGGTCGCGCTTGCCCAGCTTCCAGGTTATGCGCTTGCCGCCTATGGTGTGGAAAAATGGGGTCGCAAACCGACGCTGATCGGATTCTGCCTGCTTTCGGCGCTCGGCTGCCTGATGTTTGTCGTTGCACCGAGTGCCCTCCTGGTCGGGGCAGCGCTGCTGATCATGAGCTTTGCGCTGCTCGGCACCTGGGGTGCTCTTTATGCCTATACGCCGGAACTCTACCCGACCGCGTCGCGGGCGACCGGCATGGGAGCTGCCGGCGCCATGGCGCGCCTCGGCGGCCTGCTTGCGCCATCGCTGGTCGGTTACGTCGTGGTGCAGGGGCTCGGCCTGACAATCGGCATCTTTGCCGGCCTGCTGGTGGTCGCGGCGATTGCCGCCACGATGATCAATGCGGAAACGCGCCAGGTCTCCCTGGCTTAAGCGCCGGTCAGAACCGCTTCTCCAGCCACGTCACCGAATGGCCTCCTTCGAGGCCTTTCAGCGTACCGATCTCGATATAACCCTGCTTGAGATAAAGCTTCAGTGCCGCCGGGTTCATGGTGTCGATATAGGCACCGATCGCTCCGCGGGCTTTGGCTTCGGCCTCGGCCATGTCGAGCATGCGGGCGGCAAGGCCGCGGCCGCGCAGCTCGTCGGGGATGTACAGCATCGACACATAGAGCCAGCCTCGGCCGGTATAGCCGGTCAGCCCGCCGATCAGATTACCGGCCTCGTCATGCAGCGGCACCGCCAGTTCGCGGCGGTTGCCGGGGCCGAAAGTTACGGCATTGTGAGTCATCAACCGTTCGAGGATAAAATCCTCCTCGTCGGCCGTCATGCCTTCGGTGATTTTCAGGTCGATATCCATGCGGCGCTTCTTCGTCCCATCTTCGGAGCGAACGGATAGCTTACAGAGCTTTCCTGAGGAAGGTGCGGGTGCGGCCCTTCGGAAATTCCGGCAGTTCGCCAAAGATCTCGTAGCCCTGGCGCATATAGGCCTTGCAGGCGACCGGGCTGAACGTGTCGATCCAGGCGCCGTGGCAGCCGCGAGCGCGGGCTTCCTCCTCGGCCCGGCTGAGCAGCTTGCCGGCCATGCCTTCACCCCGCAATGTTTCCGGGATGAACAGCCATTGGGTGAAGAGCCAGCCCCAGGCAGTATAGCCGGAAAGCCCGCCGATTACCTTTCCATCCATATCGCGGATCAGGACGGCGAGGGCTTCACGTTCCGACGGGCCGACATCGGCGTCGTTGAAATTGGTCAGCCCCTCACTGATGGCAGCCAGTTCCCCGGGCAGAGGCGAGGCGGTCACTTCGATATCCGTCATGCCTCAGCGACCCTCACGCCACCACATCGCCGCGACCGCGAAGAGCAGGGCGGAGAGGCCGGCGAAACCGGCAAACAGCGGCAGTGTGTTGATGCCGCGCAGCACCGTCTCGTCGGTCATGCGGATGACCATGCGGTCGGGATCGTTGACGCGCACTTCGCCGCGCACCGGGAGGATGTCGGGCAGCGAGACGCTGTCTCCCGATGCGACACGGGTGACGAGACCGCGGGTCTTGTCGGCATAAGGCTTCAGCGTCGCCTCGGTCGAGATCATCGCCTTGAATTCCGGCGCATCGACCGTGCCGACATGCACGAGCGTCGAAAACTGGCCGTTGGTGACCTCGAACAGGCCGGTCTCTTCCATGCGGCGTTCCAGCCGGTACTGGCCGGGGCCGGCCGATGTCATCGGCACGGTCTCGGTGCGGCCGGACGGGTATTTGATCGTCGCAGGACCGGGATCATCGCCGATCGTCTGGCGGGTGGCTTCGAGCGTGCGGCCGACGGCGCGGGCGGTCAGCGCTTCTTCCTCGAGTTCCGGCTCCTTCATCAACCAGTGGGCGATGCGGCGATAGAGCGACACATGCGGGCCGCCGCCTTCGAAACCACGGGCCCAGAGCCAGCCCTGGTCGGAGAGCAGCATGGCGACCCGGCCTTCGCCCTGGCGGTTGAGCACGAGGAGGGGACGGTCGCCGTCGCCTTCCATCACCGTCTGGCCCTGCGGCGTGTCGACGTCGATGGTGCGGAACCAGCGGCCCCAGGCGGGCGGATTGGCGTTGGAGCCGTCGAGCCCACGGGTCACGGGGTGCTTTTCGCCCTCCGGCGACAGATGCGGATAGAAGGCGGCGCTGTGCACTTCGCCGGTCGGCGCAGCCGGCAGGACCTGTTCGAGCGGCGTCGAGGCGATCGAATCCTCGCCGGCATGTTCGGGGCCGGCGGCGATCAGCAGCGCGCCGCCATTGTTCACGTACTGGGCGATGTAGTCGTAATAGAGGATCGGCAGCACGCCGCGGTGCTTGTAGCGGTCGAAGATGATCAAGTCGAAATCCTTGATCTTCTCGACGAACAGTTCGCGGGTTGGGAAGGCGATCAGCGACAGTTCGTTGATCGGCGTACCGTCCTGCTTTTCCGGCGGCCGTAGGATGGTGAAGTGCACGAGATCCACCGAGGCATCGGACTTCAACAGGTTGCGCCAGGCGCGCTCGCCGGCATGCGGTTCGCCGGAGACGAGCAGCACGCGGAGATTCTGGCGGATGCCGTCGATGACGTGGACGGCGCGGTTGTTGGCGGTCGTCACTTCGCCCGGAAGCTCGGCGACGGAAAATTCCATGACATTGTTGCCGCCGCGCGGAACCGTGAAGGAGAAGGGTGTCTCCTGGCCCGGCGTGGCGCGCAGCGTCGCGGTCTGCTGGCCGTTCATGCGCACGGTGACCTGCGCCGGTCCGCCGCCGGTGCGGCCGTCGTCGAAGACCCGTAGCGTCAGTTCCTGTTCCTCGCCGACAATGCCGAAACGGGGTGCGCGGACCACCTCGACACGGCGGTCGAACTCGTCGGGTTTGCCGGTGATCAGGCCGTGGACGGGGGCGTTGAAGCCGAGGTCCTGGTTGATACCCGGCAGGTCGTGGATCTGGCCGTCGGTGAGGAAGACCGCGCCGCCGATGCGGGCCGGCGGGATATCGGAGATCGCCGAGCGCAGGGCGGTGAAGAGTTTCGTCGAGGGCGTATCGGAATCGCCGTCGTCATCGACCTCGACGACGCGCGTCTCGATGCGCGGGTAGCGGGAGAAACGGTCTTGGAGTCTGGCAAGCGCCTCGTCGGTCTGTTCCTTGCGCTGGGCGGTCTCCTGGCTCTGGGAACGGTCGACTATGATCGGCACCACGGTCGAAAGCTGGTCGCGATCCTCCTGCAGCAGCGTCGGGTTGGCGAGCGCAAGTAGAAGGGCGGCGAGCGCCAGCGTGCGCAAAGTGGCGCCGCGGATGCCGCGCCAGAAGGCGAGGCCGGCGAGGATGAGGGCGAAGACGCCAAGCGCGGCGAGGATCGGCCAGGAGAAAAAGGGTGCGAATTCGATGGTCATGAGGTTTTCCCTTCATCCGAGAGGGAAACTACGTTTAGCTGGACCGAGCCGCGAGCTCCCACTGATCTCCCCCCTTGTGGGGGAGATGTCACCGGAGGTGACAGAGGGGAGTAGCGCCGCGAACTCAACTGCCGAAGGGTGTGCTGCGGCACCCCCCTCTGCCCTGCCGGGCATCTCCCCCTCAAGGGGGGAGATCGGCGTGGGGCACCGTCTTCGCACACAAGCGCCATCGGAATGGGGGTTGCCGGCAGAAACGATCGAAGGGCGATGGCGGATGAGGGGCGATTGACCATATGCGACGTTTCCCTCACTGCCCAAGCCGCTCAAGCAGCGCCGGGACATGCACCTGGTCGGCTTTGTAATTGCCGGTCAGCATATACATCATGATATTGACGCCGGAGCGGTAGGCGTATTCGCGCTGCATTTCGTCCGGGGGGACGGTCGGCAGCACGGGGCCGCCCTGGCTATCCACCGCCCAGGCACCGGCGAAGTCGTTGCCGGTGATCAGGAGCGGGGTGACGCCGTCGCCGCTGGAGGAAAGGTGGGCACCGGTATTCTTGGCTTCCTGCCGTGCCTCGACCCAGAGCGGGCTGCCCGTATAGCGGCCCGGGAAATTGGTGAGCAGGTAGAAGGAACGGGTCAGCACATGGTCGTTGGGGGTCGGTTCCAGCGGTGGAATGTCGATATTGGCAAGGATCGCCTGCAGCCGCTCGCCGTTCGGCGTCGTGCCGCCGCCGTCGAGCGACGAATACTGGTCGCGAGTATCGAAGAGCACCGTGCCGCCGTTGCGCATATAGGCGTCGATGCGGGAGATCGCCGCCGGTGACGGCATAGGTGCGGTCGCGGAGATCGGCCAATAGATGATCGGGTAGAAGGAGAGCTCGTCCTTGGTAATGTCGAGGCCGACCGGCGCGCCGGGTTCCAGTGTCGTGCGATAGGTGAGGAACTGGCTTAAACCTTCGAGGCCTTGTTCGGAAATCCGATCGACATCCCGTTCGCCGGTCGCGACATAGGCGAGGTGGGTGGTATCGAGCCGTTCCAGGATCTGCTCGTCGCCGGGCTTGGCGCCGGCACCGGGCGCCATTTCCTGTGCCTGCGACTGGCCCGGCATGAAGACGAAGAGGCCAAAGGCGAGGGCGGTGATCGCCGCTGCGGCAGCACCGCTCGGCCTGCGGCGTCCGCCGGGACCGCGGGAGAAGGCGCCGTTCATGAACAGCACCACAAGGCTGTCGAGGATCAGCATCGCAAAGGCGGCGGCGAACAGGGCGGGGCGCAGCGACACGGCTTGCCCGCCAGCCAAGCCTTCGCGTACCAGCGGCCTGCCTGCCGTGGTCGGGTCGAACCGGGCGATGACTGTCTTCGGCGCGAGCAGGTTGACGGCGGTGAACCCGTCCTCGGTGCCGTAGAGGCCCGGCGGGTGGTCGAAGCTCGCGACCGGCACCTGGTTGGCGGCAATCGCGATCGGACGGGCAGTTCCGGTTTCGGTGGTGAGGACGCCGTCGGCGGTTAGAAGGCGATAGGGAGCAAGCGTCGCAGCGGCTCCCTCCGCTGCCCCTCCGGACGATGCGGCACCGCCGGCGCGAGCGAGCTGGACGAGGCGGCGGAGCATCTCGACGAAATTGCCCGATAGCGGCAGGTTCGACCAGGTCGCCTCGGCGCTGGTGTGGAAGAGCACGATGCGGCCGGCCTCGACCTCTTTTTCGGTGACGAGGGGCGTTCCGTCGGCAAGGCTTGCCCAGGTGCGTTCGGCAAGATCCGGGGTCGGTTCAGCGAGAACCTGGCGGGTGACGGTGATATCGGCGGCGCGCGGCATGCCGGCGAAGGGTCCGAAGCTCGGGAAATCGGCAAGCGACTGCGGCTCGGACCAAGACATGGCGCCGCCGAGCGCCCGTTCGCCCTGGCGCAGGATGACCGGCACCAGCGGATCGTCGGCGGGGGCGGCGGCAAGGCGCGGGCCGGCAAAGCGGATCAGCGTGCCGCCTTGAGCGATCCATCGCTGCAGCGGTGCATAGGTTTCGGAGGGTAGGCGGCCGACATCGGCGAGGATGATGGCGGACGGATTGCCCTGCAGGATCTGCGGGATGGCGACTGCAAGATCGGCGGTGTTCGGCTGGATGACGTCCGCATAAGGCAACAGCGCCCGGCTGATGTAATAGAGCGGCTGCAGGAGCGGCTGGAAGTCGCTGCCGCTCTCGCCGGCCAGAAGCGCAATGCGGCGGCGCTTGAAGCCATCGTCGAGCAGATGCGCCGCACCGGCGGTGGCCAGCCCGTCGATGCTCAACCGCGCGAAATCGTTGCGCAGCTCGAAGGGCGAGGTGATCTCGGCGGTGGCGGTCGCGGCACCCGCATCGAAGCGCAGCGTGCCGGAGGCAAGCGCACGGCCCTGTGCGTCGAGCGCATTGACGTTCAATTGCTGCGCCGATGCAGTCGAAAGACGGGTCGCCGTCACCGACATGGCGGCGGCGTTGTTCACCGCGTCCGTCAGCGCGACGGCGCTATGGCCATCGCCCTCGATCAGCCGCATCTCGGCGGGGGAGAGGGCCGCGAGTGCCGACATGGCCTCGTTGTCGCTGGCGGCCGCCATGCCGTCGGAGAGGATGGCGAGCGTGCCGGGGCGGGTGCCGTTCATGGCCTCCCTGATCGCCTGGGCGGCGCGGGCGCGATCCGGAACCAGCGGCTTGGGGTTGGCGGCCGTCAGCTTGTCGCGGGCAGCGGCAGCGGTGCCGGGCACGGCCTCGTGGCTGGCATCGGCGGTGAAGGTGATCGAGACCGGCACGTCGGCGCTTTCGGCATCGCCGATCAGGAGGTTGGCGGTCTGGACGCGGCGTTCCCAATCGGCGGCGGTCGCCCAGCCATTGTCGACGACGACAACCAACGGGCCGTTGGCATTCAGCGAATTGACGCGCGGATTCATCACCGGGTCGGCGATCGCGAGGATCACGGCAGCGGCGAGAAGCATGCGCAGCAGCGTCAGCCACCAGGGGCTTTTCGACGGGGTTTCCTCGCGCTTGAGGACCGTTGCGAGGATGCGGAGCGGCGGAAAAATTTCCGCCTTCGGGCGCGGCGGGGTGAGCCGCAGCAGCCACCAGATCACCGGCAGCGCGATCAGGCCGAAGAGAATGGCGGGATTGGCGAAAATCAGCGCGCTCATGACCTGTCTCCGGCCGGCTTTCGAGCCGGCATGCCGGACAGGTAGCCATGCACGGCGACCAACGCCTCGGAGGCCAGATGATCGGTGCGGTGGAAGACAAAACTCCAGCCGAGGCGGCGCAGCGATTCACCCAGCGCATCGCGGCGGGCGAAATAGGCACGCTGGTAATCCTCGCGGATCATCTCGGCGCGGCCGGAGACGAGCTTTTCGCCGGTTTCGGGATCGGTGAATTCGGTGCGGCCGGTATAGGGGAAGGTCTCTTCGGCCGGATCGGCGATCTCGACCACATGGCCGCGCAGGCCGCGGCGGCCGAGCGGGGCGATGCGCTCCATCACCCGGTCGGCATCGTCGAGGAAATCGCCGATCAGCACGATGTCGCTATGGCCGCGGATCATCGCGGTATCCGGCAGGCCGGTGGTCAGCGGCGCGTGCATGATCGCGGCAGCCAGCCGCTCGGCAGCGTTGCGGGCCGATACCGGTTCCATGATGCCGGGGCAGCCGATCCGCTCGCCGGAGCGGGCGAGGATCTCGGCCAGCGCCAGCATCAGCACCAGCGCGCGGCTTTCCTTGGAGGCGATCGCGAGCGTCGACTTGTACATCATCGACGGCGACATGTCGGCCCAGAGCCAGACGGTGTGGGCGGCTTCCCATTCGCGTTCCCGGACATAGGTATGGTCGTCGCGGGCAGAGCGACGCCAGTCGATGCGAGACAGGCTTTCACCTTCGGCATAAGGCCGGAACTGCCAGAAATTTTCGCCGATGCCGCGCTTGCGTCGGCCATGCCATCCGGCGATCACCGTGTTGGCGATGCGCTTGGCTTCCACCATGCAGTCCGGCACAAGCGTCGCGCGGGCCTGGGCTCGGGAGAGGAGTTCGCTACTCGGTGTCTGCTCTACGATCTGGCCAATGGTGGATGCCACGCATTATCCTTTCTAGCCGGCGGACTTAGCCGCGGGCCTGCTTCACCAGACCGGCGATGACGTCGCGGACCGACATGCCTTCGGCGCGCGCCGCAAACGTCAGCGCCATGCGGTGTTCCAGCACCGGCTCGGCGAGCGCATAGACGTCGTCGAGCGATGGGGCCAGGCGGCCTTCGTAGAGGGCGCGCGCACGGGCCGTCAGCATCAGCGACTGGCCGGCGCGCGGGCCGGGACCCCAGGCGACGTGCTTGTCGGTATGGGCATTGCCATGGCCGGGACGGGCGGAGCGCACCAGCGAGAGGATCGCATCGACCACCCTGTCGCTGACCGGCATCTGGCGGATCAGCACCTGGATTTCCTGAAGGCGGGCAGCGTCGATGACGCCGCGCGCCTTGGATTCCGAAAGGCCGGTGGTTTCGAGCAGGATCTGCCGCTCGGCGGCGAGTTCCGGATAAAGCACGTCGACCTGCAGCAGGAAGCGGTCGAGCTGCGCTTCCGGCAGCGGGTAGGTGCCTTCCTGCTCCAGCGGGTTCTGGGTCGCGAGCACGTGGAAGGGGGCGGGCAGGTCGTAACGCTGGCCGGCGACCGTGATATGGTATTCCTGCATGGACTGCAGCAACGCCGACTGGGTGCGCGGCGAGGCGCGGTTGATTTCGTCGGCCATCAGGAGCTGGGCGAAGACCGGGCCTTTGATGAAGCGGAAGGAGCGGCGGCCGGCATCGTCCGTATCCATCACTTCCGAGCCGAGAATGTCGGATGGCATCAGGTCGGGGGTGAACTGGATGCGGTTGGCGCCAAGGCCGAGCACGGTGCCAAGCGTGGTGACGAGCTTGGTCTTGGCAAGGCCGGGGACGCCCACGAGCAGCGCATGGCCACCGGAGAGAACCGCGAGCAGCGTGTTCTCGACTACCTTCTCCTGGCCAAAGATCACCTTGGCGATTTCGGTGCGGATGGCGGCGATGTCGGAAAGGGCCATTTCGGCGGAGGCGATGATGGCTTTCTCATCGAGGACGGTATCGGTTGAATTCATCAGGCCCATGTCGCTCTCCATCATCCAGAACCGGCTGGCTTTCCAGGGCCGGGCTCATTCATATCCCGGCAGCGAATCGCTGCGACGCAGCATCCGGCTTATCTGATCAAACTTATTCCCCGAAATATGGCTGACAAGCACGTATCGAATGACTATCTCGTGAGGAACAATTGCCTTCGCCAATGCTTACGGACGAACCGGGACTGAAAGATGGCAGCGCAAACGATAAATTCGGCACCCGATGCCGCAGGGCTTGCGGCCCTGATTTCCCGCGCTTCCGAGCAGACGGGGGAGGGAAAACGGGGTTTGCCGCCCGTGGAGAACTGGAATCCGCCCTTTTGCGGCGATATCGACATGGAAATCCGGCCGGACGGCACATGGTTCTACATGGGCACGCCGATCGGCCGCGCACCGCTTGTGCGGCTGTTTTCGACGGTGCTGCGCAGGGATGAAGACGGCCGGACCTACCTCGTAACACCTGTGGAAAAAGTCGGTATCCGCGTCGTGGACGCACCCTTCCTCGCGGTCGAGATGCAGGTGACGCTGCGTGAAGGCCGGCAGGTGCTCACGTTCAGGACAAATGTCGGTGATGTGGTCGAGGCTGGGTCGGAACACCCCCTGCGCTTCGAAATATCAGGCGAAAACCGCGAGCTGAAACCCTATCTCCTGGTGCGCGGCCGGCTGGAGGCGCTCGTTTCCCGCGCGGTCATGTACGATCTCGTGGAACTGGGCGAGGGGATCGTGATAGACGGGGTGCCGATGTTCTCCGTCCGCTCCGGAACGGAGGTTTTTCCCGTGATGCCCGAGGCCGAATTGGACGCCTTATCGCAATGAGTGATTTTCCCCTTTTTTCGGCCGGCGATTTCCGCCGCCGGGCTCTGAACCAGAACGGCGGACCGATCGACCATGCCTGGCGCCACCACGGCGACCATCTGCTCAATCCGACGCTGGTGGATTTCGCGGCCGGGCTGAAGCTGAAGGATGCAGCGGTGCTGGTGCCGGTCGTCGACGACGGCGACGACGCGAAGGTGATCCTGACGCAGCGGACATCGACGATGCGCAAGCATTCCGGTCAGATCGCCTTTCCGGGCGGCGGGATCGATCCGGAGGACCGTTCGCCGGAACAGGCGGCGCTACGCGAGACGGAAGAAGAGATCGGCCTCGACCGCTCCTTCGTCGAAACGCTGGCGCGGCTGCCGACCTATTATGCCGCGACCGGTTTCCGCATCACGCCAGTGCTGTCAGTCGTCAGGCGCGGCTTCGAGATCACGCCCAATCCGGCCGAGGTCGACGACGTCTTCGAGGTGCCGCTGTCCTTCCTGATGAACGAGGCGAACCACCAGCGCGGCAGCCGCGAATGGGACGGCAAGGAGCGGCATTTCTACGTCATGCCTTACGAGGAACGAAACATCTGGGGCATTACCGCGGGCATTCTGCGTACGCTCTATGAAAGGCTTTATGCATGACGACCGTAGCCGAGGAGGCCTGGTTCCAAGACCCGGCGCTGCAGCGCATCCTGACCCTGCTGAATGCCGACGGCGGCGAGGCGCGGGTTGCGGGCGGTGCGGTGCGTAATGCGCTGATGGGGCTTCCCGTCGCCGATGTCGATGTCGCCACCACGCTTCGTCCGGAAAAGGTGATCGAGCGGGCGGTGACGGCCGGTATCAGGGCTGTGCCAACCGGCATAGAGCACGGCACGGTGACGCTGGTCATCGACGGCCATGCTTTCGAAGTCACTACGTTGCGTCGCGACATGGAGACCGACGGCCGACGCGCCAAGGTCGCCTTCGGCACTGACTGGCAGGTGGATGCCGAACGGCGGGACCTGACGATCAACGCGCTTTATGCGGACGCCCACGGCGAGGTGATCGACCTCGTGAACGGGCTTGCGGATATCGAGACGCGCACTGTCCGCTTCATTGGTGAGGCGGCCGAGCGCATCGCCGAGGACTACCTGCGCGTCCTCCGCTTCTTCCGCTTCTTCGCCCATTACGGGTCCGGCCGGCCGGATGCGGATGGCCTGAGGGCCTGCGCCCGAGCCAAGGACAAGCTTTCGACGCTGTCGGCCGAGCGCGTCTGGGCCGAAACCAAGAAGCTGCTGTCCGCCGTCGATCCCTCCCGAGCGCTGCTCTGGATGCGGCAGGCGGGGGTGCTCACCGAAGTCCTGCCCGAGACGGAAAAGTGGGGTATCGACGGCATCCACGGCCTCGTGGCGGCTGAAAAGTCGCTCGGCTGGGCGCCCGACCCGCTTCTGAGGCTGGCGGCGATCGTGCCGCCGGATGCGGAGCGGCTGGATGCACTCGCGAAGCGGCTCAAGATGTCGAACGCGGAGGCTGCCAAGCTTGCCGCCTGGGCAAATGCGCCGGTGCTGCCGGACGAGGTGACGGATGTCGGCTTCGACCGGCTGCTTTACCGCCATGGGGTGGAGGGGCTGGTCATGCGGCTGAGATTGGCGCTGGCCTCTGCGCGAACTGCGGCCGAGGGCGATCCCGCGGCGATGCGCAAGTCCGCGCGGCTGTCGGTGCTGCTGAAGAGGGCTGAGAACTACGAGAAACCGGTCTTTCCACTCGGTGGTGGCGATATCGTGGCAGCCGGCGTGCCGGCCGGCAAGCGGGTCGGAGAAATTTTGAAGGAGCTGGAAGGCTTCTGGGTGGAGCGCAATTTTGCCCCGGACCGGGCGGCGCTGACCGCCCGGCTGGAGGATATGATCCGCAGCTCGCTTTGACATCAGGCGGCCTGCCGCTGTGAAGCCGGGCGCGAGCACTCCCACGCGGGCGGCCGGCCGCCTCGATACGATTGGGCGTCAGGCCGCGGCCGCGCCGTTTTCGTCGCGAATGCGCGCCTTGATGTTCTCGACCATGTTTTCGCGGATTATCTCTTCCCCGTGCACCGTGCGCAGATGCTCCACGGCGCGGCGGACCACTTCGGCGTCCTCGTCGGCACGGGTATGCCACTGGCAACCGGGCACGAGGGTCCCGCATTCGAACAGTCGCATGACATTTCCTCCTGTTAACGTTGGACTGGAGGCGGCGGATATCTCCCATATCCGCCGGCGCCAACCTCGATAACTCGGAAACTACAAGGACCGTTCCCGACGCTTATTCGGAAAACGCCCAGGCGTGGAAGACGGAAGCCTGTTCCTGTCGCTTTTCCCGCGCCGTCTCGTCATTGGCGGCCGACATGGCGACCGACTTGCCGGCAAGCTGGCGCCTTACCTGGTCCACATAAAAGGCATGGGGGAGCTCTCCGCCGGTTCTCGCGCGCATTTCCGTCGCGAGGCGGTCGATCATGTCAGCAGTATCAAGGGAACGGGCGTCCTTGTCCTCAGACGCTTCCGGCATAGGCATGCTATTCGGTGCCATCATGGCGATCCTCCTCCGCTACAACCAAGGGGACGCTACCACCATCGCAGCGATTCCGATATCGCATTTGTTAAGGATGAGATATTGGCGCCTGTTTTTACCCGAAATCGTTAATTTTGTGATCTTTGATCTAAGGCCACCTTACAACCGGAGGCAGTGACGAGAGGATGGACTCGACGTTGCCACCGGTCTTCAACCCGAAAATCGTGCCACGGTCGTAGAGCAGGTTGAACTCGACATAGCGGCCGCGGCGGATCAGCTGCTCGTCGCGATCATACTCCGTCCAGGGTTTGTTGAAATTGGCACGGACGATCTTCGGATAGACGAGGTTGAAGGCCCGGCCGACGTCCTGCACGAAGGCGAAATCCGCATCCCAGCCGCCTTTTTCCTCGACCGGATGCAGCCAATCGAAGAAAATGCCGCCGACGCCGCGCGGTTCGTTGCGGTGCTTCAGGAAGAAATATTCGTCGCACCAGGCCTTGTAACGATCGTAGTCGGCGACCGCCTCGTGGCGCTTGCAGGTGATTTCCATGACCCGGTGGAAGAGGGTGCTATCGGGGTCCGTCTGGGTGCGGCGCCGGTCGAGGACGGGGGTGAGATCCGCGCCACCTCCAAACCACTGGCTCGACGTCACCACCATGCGGGTGTTCATGTGGACGGTGGGCACGTTGGGATTGACCGGATGGGCGATCAGCGAGATGCCCGACGCCCAGAAGCGTGGGTCTTCCTCCGCACCCGGCATCTGGTTGCGGAAATCGGCGGAAAACTCGCCATGGACGGTCGAGGTGTGGACGCCGACCTTCTCGAAGACACGGCCCTCCATCATCGACATTCTGCCGCCGCCGCCGGCCCCGCCGTCGCGCAGCCAGTCCTTGGGCTTGAAGCGGCCGGGCTCCTGGTCGGAGAGGGTGCCGGTCAGCTCGTCCTCGAGGCTTTCGAGCGAGGCGCAGATCGTGTCGCGCAGGCTCTCGAACCAGGCGCGCGCCGCGGCCTTCTTGTCTTCGATGTCCTCGGGCAGCCCCTTGGGCAGTACCGGCCGTTCCATGTCTTTATCCTCTCGCCATCCCCTTGGCGCGATTCGCATTTTTCCGATCGGGGATTAGCATTTCTGGCTTTCGCGAGCCATTCCATCGGTTGTCGCAGGTGGAAAATGAGACTCGCAAAGCGTGTCGCTGGGCACTATCTTTACCGCATAAACAGGTGCTGATCAGAGGCTTTCATGGCAAAGTTCACACCCCCGCCGCTCGACGGGCTGAAACGCAGGATCGACCGCCACCGGCAGGAAAAGGCCGGCGAGCGCCAGGGCATGTTCGTACGGCAGACCTTCCAGCTCTCGCGTGAAGAAGCGCGCGAAAAGGCGCGCGAATGGTTTCATGAATTTCCGAAGGCAGCCTACTGGACCGAAGTGGAAAGCTGGCGCCAGCTCGAAGGCGACCAGATCGAATTCACCATGCGCAGGTTGCCGACGGCGGATTGATCCGATCCGTCACTTCGGGTCCTCATAGGTGTAGAGCGCGCACATCTCGTCGCTGTTCTTTGGAGGATTTCTCCCCGTAAACACGGCGATCGCCGACATTCCCTTGGCCGACGCCCAATTGGCGACATAGGTCACGTCGCCCGATCCGCAGAGCTGGTTGCCGTTTTCGAGTTCCGGATCGGCCGGTTCCGCGACACGGTAGACCGATGCCGGTACCCGCCTGCCATCGACGCGAAAATTGTCGGCGACGAGGTCGGAGAACTCGAGGGATTCCTCGTTCTCGAAGGTGATGCTGAAA
The DNA here is from genome assembly GCF_039631515.1 of Neorhizobium tunisiense. Taxonomy (NCBI): domain Bacteria; kingdom Pseudomonadati; phylum Pseudomonadota; class Alphaproteobacteria; order Hyphomicrobiales; family Rhizobiaceae; genus Neorhizobium; species Neorhizobium tunisiense. The sequence continues at coordinate 829,133 of NZ_JBDIUU010000002.1, forward strand.
TCGTCGAGCCAGACGTCGCCGGTGACGCTCATCGCCGTCTTGCTGACCGCGGCGTAGTGCTCGGCCTCCTGGGCGTGGCCGGATGAAGCCGTGAGGGCAAGAGCGGCAACAGTCATGGGATAGCAAAGCAGATTGCGCATCTTGGTCCTTGGGGGTTTGGGGCTGGGAAGTACGAGGCGATTGCGGAAACATATGCGATCCCCGATGTTTGGCCCATGGGCTTCGACCGGTCTGACATGTGTTTTCTCAAAAGATGCTAAACGGGCGGGAGACGGGTGATCCGCCAGATGCCGATCACGCTCAGGCGGCATCCCCCGTCTTGGCGAGAACCGGCGTGAGTTCGAGACCGGGAGCTTTTCATCACCTTCAGGACCGTAGCGAAGAGCGCCTTTCGGTTCACCCCGACATCGCGGGCGAGTTTGGTCATGCCCCGTGCCCGCGCGACGGTGCCGAGACATCTCGCGATGAAGGCGGGGTCGCCCTCTTCGAATGCTGCCTTCATGAACTCTTCGATGCCCTCTTCGGTATCCAAATGTCCTTCCATTTCCGGGAGCGTTGTTCAGCCGGGTATGATGATCAACTTAAACTAAACCTATCCGTGCAATCAACTGACATTCACCTCTTCATCCGCTTCCAGCAAGATCGGTCCCGCTCCCTTTTCGCCGAGCATGTCGAGCGGGTTCCTGAGCGGGCAGTCCTCCATCGACAGGCAGCCGCAGCCGATGCAGCCGGTCAGGTGGTCGCGGAGCGCCGTGAGGCTGGCGATCCGCGCATCGAGCTGGCGTTTCCAGGTTTCCGAAAGGCGTTGCCAGTCCTTCGCCGTCAGCGGCCGGTCGTGCGGCAGGACGGAAAGCGCCTCGGCGATGTCGGCAAGCGGTATGCCGGTCTTCTGGGCGACCTTGATGACCGCGACCCGGCGCAGCACGACGCGCGGATAACGGCGCTGGTTGCCGCGGTTGCGGCGGCTCTGGATCAGCCCCTTGGTCTCGTAGAAATGCAGGGTCGAGACCGCGAGGCCGCTGCGTTGCGCCACTTCGCCGACCGTCAATTCCAGCGGTATACGTCCCTCGGAATCTTTTTTCATTCGCCATTGACCTCAATATTGCTTGAGGTTTTATAGCAGAGGCTCCCTGAAAGAAAACCGGAGCCCAGTTCCATGGAGACGAAAAACGCCCTGCCGCCGCTCCCCCGCAGCGTATCGCTCGTTCGGGCCGGCAACCCATCTCCCCCGTCGCATTTTTTCCGCAACGTCACACTGCTGTCGGTCAGCACGCTGACCATCATGTCGGGTGCGACGATCTCGGCCTCACTGCCCGGCATTGCCGCGCGTTTTGCCGATCTGCCGAATGTCGAACTCCTCAGTCGGCTGGTCTTGACGCTGCCGGCCCTGTTCATTGCTGTGTTCTCGCCGGTGGCCGGTTGGGTCATCGATCGCTATGGCCGCAAGCCGCTCCTCATCGTCATGCTCCCGCTTTTCGCGGTGGCCGGGTGCTCCGGCCTATTCGCCGACAGTCTTTTCGGCCTGCTTGCCGGACGCGCGGTGCTCGGCATCGCCGTGGGCGGCATCATGACCACCGCGACTGCACTGGTCGGCGATTTCTTTGCCGGCACGGAGCGAGACCGCTACATGGGGCTGCAGCAGGCCTTCGTCGGCATCGGCGGGACGATCTTCCTGACCGGTGGCGGTTTCATGGCGGAACTCCACTGGCGGGCGCCTTTCCTTATTTATGCGCTCGCCTTCCTGCTCCTGCCGGCCGCGCTGACGTTCATCCGCGAGCCGATACGCCCGGCGGCGATGCAGACGAGGACGGCGCCGGACGGCCTCGGCACGCATGGTACGCTGCTTCTTGCAGTCCTGCTCATCGGGGCGGTCCTCAACATGGTCGCCTTTTACATGATTCCGACACAGCTTCCCTTCTACCTGAGGTCGCTCGGCCTTGAGGCGCCGAGCCTTGCCGGCATGGCCATCGGCCTCGGCCAGCTGGTCGGCATCGCCAGCTCGCTGGTCTTTGCCCGTTTCCGGCAGATGCTCGGGGTCATGGGCGTCTTCGCGCTGGCCTTCGGATCGATGGGGTCAGCCTTCGTGCTGCTCTCTGTTGCCGGGACCTATCCGGGCATCCTGTTTGCGATGGCGGTATCCGGCATCGGCATGGGAACGATCATGCCGAATTTCGCCGGTGCTGCGATGCTGCTTGCATCGCCGACCCTCAGGGGACGCGTTTCCGGCTTGCTGGTGGCGAGCGTCTTCACCGGCCAGTTCCTGTCGCCGCTCCTCTCGCAGCCCCTGATCGCCGCAAAAGGCTACGCCGCGACCTACGGCATGGCCGGCCTCATGCTGCTGGTCTTCGCTTTCGGTTCGCTTGTCGTCAGGCTCAGCCCGCGGCCGCGGGATGCCGCGACATGAGGAAGAGAACCTCAGGCGAAGCCCGTCTGCCGCAGCGCCTCGCCAGCAATCATCGCTGCCGACATGGCGACGTTGATGGAGCGTTGGCCCTGGACCATCGGAATCAGGATGCGGCCGTCGGCGGTCTCATGCACGTGGTCCGGCACGCCGGCGCTTTCGCGGCCGAAAAGGAGAATGTCGTCCGGCCGGAAGGCGAAGCTTGTATAGGGCAGGGCGGCCTTGGTGGAGGCAAGCACGACGCGCCGGCCATTCCCTTTGCGCCAGTCATCGAAGCGCTGCCAGTTGACGTGGCGGGCGAGCGTGACGCTCTCCAGATAGTCCATGCCGGAGCGCTTCAGGTTCCGGTCGGAAATGTCGAAGCCCGCGGGCTCGATAATGTCGACCGAAAGGCCGAGGCAGGCGGCGAGCCTCAGGATCGTGCCGGTATTGCCGGCAATATCCGGCTGGTAGAGGGCGATGTGCAGGCCAGAGGAAATGTCGCTCATATGCCGTCCTTACGGGAAACCGGTGTCCGATCTCAAGCCCTTTCGATGCACGGCAGGGCTGTGACGATCGGGCAACAGAAAAGCCCCCGAGTGGTCGCCCGCGCCGATTTGCTCTTTCCAATTTGCGCCCGAAAGGTTAGAAGGCTTGCGTAACTCAACGCCCACTCAAGGAGGCCTACATGGATATGACCGTGCTTTCGCGCCTCCGCAGCCAGATTATTGTCTTTCTGGCCTAGGCGTTCCGCGGTTTCTCGCAAACTTTTCCTTTCCTGATCCGTTACGCGGCCGACATGCGGCCTCGATACCTCAAGTTTTCGTCGCCCGATTCCGGTCGCCTTGCGTGCCGAGCCGGCGCGGCAGTCCGATTTACGGAGCTATTTTCATGTTCTCGTGGTTCGAACGGCGCGTTGATCCCTATCCGGACGAAGCGCCCGCACTACCGCCCTCCGGCCTTGCGGCCTTCCTGTGGCACTATACTAAGCCGGTCTGGCCGTGGGTCGTCATCATGTCGACCTGTACGATGCTGATCGCGATCGGCGAAGTGGCGCTGTTCCAGTTCCTCGGCGATATCGTCGACTGGCTGACCAATGCCGATCGGACGACCTTCCTCGACCGGGAAGGGCCGAAACTGGTCTTCATGGCCTTCGTGGTGCTGATCGGCCTGCCGCTGGTGGCGACGCTCAACTCGCTGATCATGCACCAGATCCTGATGGGCAATTTCCCGATGATCGCCCGCTGGCAGATGCACCGCTTCCTGCTCAGGCACTCGATGACGTTCTTCGCCAACGAGTTTGCCGGCCGCGTTTCGACCAAGGTGATGCAGACCTCGCTCGCCATCCGCGAAACGGTGATGAAGGTGCTGGACGTATTCGTCTACGTCTTCACCTACTTCATCTCGATGATTGCGATCGTCGCGGCCGCCGACCTGCGCCTTGCGGTGCCGCTGGTGCTGTGGATCGTCTTCTACTCGGTCACCGTCGCCTATTACGTGCCGCGTCTGCGGAAGATCTCGGCGGAACAGGCGGATGCGCGCTCGATGATGACCGGTCGGGTCGTGGACAGCTATACGAATATCGCGACCGTCAAGCTCTTCTCGCATGCGGGAAGGGAAGAGGCCTATGCGCAAGATGCGATGGACGTATTCCTGAAGACCGTGCATGCCCAGATGCGCAAGGTGACGGGTTTTCAGGCGCTGGTCTACTTCTACAACTGCGCTGCGCTCTTTACCGTCGGCGCGTTGTCGATCTGGTTCTGGCTGGACGGCGCCATCTCGATCGGGGCGATCGCCATCGCCATCGGCCTTGCGATGCGCATCAACGGCATGTCGCAATGGGTGATGTGGGAAGTCTCGGCGCTGTTCGAAAACATCGGCACCGTCTATGACGGCATGTCGATGATGACCAAGGCGCATGACGTGGTCGACCAGAAGGGCGCTTCGACGCTGACCGCGAAAAGGGGCCATATCCGCTACGACAACGTCCACTTCCACTACGGCAAGGGCAAGGGCGTCATCGAGGGCCTGACGCTCGATATCCCGGCCGGCCAGAAGGTCGGTCTGGTCGGCCGTTCGGGAGCCGGCAAAACGACGCTGATGAACCTGCTGCTGCGCTTCTACGATCTGGAAGGCGGCCGCATCACCATCGACGGGCAGGACATTGCCGGCGTCACACAGGACAGCCTGCGTTCGCTGATCGGCGTCGTCACCCAGGATACCTCGCTGCTGCACCGGTCGATCCGCGACAACATCGCCTACGGCAAGCCGGACGCGACCGACGCGGATATCATCGAGGCGGCCAGGCGGGCGAATGCCTGGGAGTTCATCGACGGGCTCGCCGACATGCAGGGACGCAAGGGTCTCGATGCGCATGTGGGCGAACGCGGCGTGAAACTGTCCGGCGGCCAGCGGCAGCGCATCGCGATCGCCCGCGTCTTCCTGAAGGACGCGCCGATCCTGGTGCTGGACGAGGCGACTTCCGCGCTCGACTCGGAAGTCGAAGCAGCGATCCAGGAGAACCTGTTCGCGCTGATGGAAGGAAAGACGGTGATCGCGATCGCCCACCGGCTGTCGACGCTGACCGAAATGGACCGGCTGATCGTGCTCGATCGCGGCCGGATCATCGAGGCCGGCACACATCGCGAGCTGGTCGCGAACGGCGGCATCTATGCCGACCTCTGGAACCGCCAGTCCGGCGGCTTCATCGGCCATGACGACGTGATCGAGGAAGAGGCGGCGGAGTAAGCTCCGCCGTCATCCCTTTATCGCTCTGATGTGGGTATTCTTCCGCCGAATTCAGATTCGGTTTTCGCGGGTGTGCCAGATACGGAGAAGAAAAATCATCTCGCCCTGTATTTCGTATCGCAACTCGTAGTCACCGATCAAAAGGCGGCGGATTTCACGCGGTGCGAACTCATCGAGCCTTTCGCCAAGCCGCGGATGCTGGATGAGTTTCCTGGGTGCCGCAGCCAGGTTTTGAGCAGTGCGCGCCGCCGCGGATGCGTTCACCGCAGCCAGGAAATCATGAAGGCGGCCGAGATCGGATACCGCCTTTGCCGACCACTTCAATTCCATCAGAGGGGACGTGGCAGAGGTCTGTCAGTTCCCAGGCTGGAAACCCATTTTTCGACCTCCTCCTGATCGACCACGTTTCCCTCATCGACGTCCACCATCGCTTCCAATGTCAGACGCCGCCGCTCTTCTTCCAGCTCGATCCAGTTGGCGAGTGCCTGCTTGACAACCCAGCCCCTTGAGCGTTCCAGGCGGTTGGCCAGTTCGTCCACTTTCTCGGCCAGCTGGACCGGCACATGCGCAGTCAGAACACGGGTTTCCATGGCAAGCTCCTTTGGAGACCAATCATAACGATTGACTGTGATTATGTCCAACTCGCCCGGCGACCGCCCGGCCGGGGTTCTCCATTAAGAAAATGTAAGCCGCCGCCCGGCCGCTTTTGCTTTGCCGCCGATCAGAATCCGCCTATATCCGGGGCATGTTGAAACCTGTCTTCCGCATCTTCGAAAGCTTTATCAAGCCGTTTGCGAGGCGGGACGACCTGAAGCCGCCGACTGGTCTTGTCGGTTTCATCTGGTTCTATGTCAGCCAGGCAAAGCTTCCCTTCTTCGCCATGCTGGTGCTCGGCGGGCTTGCGGCCGGCGTCGAGGCGGCGATGTTCTGGTATGTCGGCCGGCTGGTCGATATCCTCGACACGACCAAACCCGCCGACGGGTGGTCGGGGCTGCTCGCCAATCACGGGACCGAACTGGTGGTCATGGCGCTGGTGGTCGGCGTCGGCCGCTTCCTGATCGGGCTGATGACGGCGCTGGTCGACCAGCAGATCATCACACCCGGTTTCTACAACCTGGTGCGCTGGCAATCCTACATCCACGTATCGCGCCAGTCGCTCTCCTTCTTCCAGAACGATTTTTCCGGCCGCATTGTCACGAAAGTCTGGTCGGCCGGCCAGGCGACCGGCGACGTGCTCACCTCCTTCATGGAAAGCGTCTGGTTCGTCGGCATCTATTCCGTTTCGACCATCGCGCTGGTCGCCGGGCTCGACTGGCGGTTGGCGGTGGTCGTCATCGCATGGCTTTCGATTTTTGCGGTGCTCGCCAGATATTACGTGCCGCGTATTCGCGAGCACTCCAAGGCCTCGGCCGAAGCCGGGTCGATGATCAGCGGCCGCATGGTCGACGCCTATTCGAATATCCAGACGCTTCGGCTGTTCGGCCGCGACGAGGCCAACGACCGCTACATGCTCTCCGGCTTCGAGAGCTTTCAGGACACGATTATCGCGTTCACCCGGCTGCTGACCAGCGTGCGCGCCTCCATGGCCTTCCTCTCCGGCACGATGATCGTCACCATGGCGGCGATGAGCGTGCATCTGTGGCTCTCCGGCCTGATCTCGTCCGGTGCCGTCGCCTTTACCATGGCTCTGATGCTGCGGCTGAACTTCCTGCTCGGCCGGCTGATGACGCAGCTCAACGGCATCATGCGCAATATCGGCACGATCCAGAACTCGGCCGAACTGATCTCGCAGCCGATCGGGCTTTTGGATGCGCCGAATGCGACGCAGTTGGTGGTAAAACGCCCGGAAATCCGCTTCGAGAACGTCAGCTTTCACTACGGCAAGGCGAAGGGCGTCATCGACAACCTGTCGCTCACCATCCGGCCGGGCGAGAAGCTCGGCATCGTCGGTCGTTCGGGTGCCGGCAAATCGACGCTCGTCAACCTGCTGCTGCGCTTCTACGATCTCGAAGGCGGACGCATCCTGATCGACGGACAGGATATCGCGAAAGTGACGCAGGAATCGCTGCGCGCCCAGATCGGCATGGTGACGCAGGATACCTCGCTGCTGCACCGGTCGATCCGCGACAATATCCTGTTCGGCCGGCCGGATGCGACGGAGGCGCAGCTCATCCAGGCGGCGCGCAAGGCGGAGGCCGATATGTTCATTGCGGCCCTCGAAGACCAGCGCGGCCGCAAGGGGTTTGACGCACATGTGGGCGAACGCGGCGTGAAGCTTTCCGGTGGCCAGCGCCAGCGCGTCGCGATCGCCCGGGTGATGATCAAGGACGCGCCGATCCTGGTGCTCGACGAGGCGACTTCGGCGCTCGATTCGGAGGTGGAAGCGGCGATCCAGTCCAACCTGGAGCGGCTGATGCAGGGCAAGACCGTGCTCGCCATCGCGCACCGGCTTTCGACCATCGCAGCCCTCGACCGCCTGATCGTCATGGACGAGGGCCGGATCATCGAGGACGGCACACACAACGAACTGATTGCGCGGGGAGGGCTCTATTCGGAGCTCTGGGCAAGGCAGTCCGGCGGCTTCCTCGCCGCGGACGCCGCCCAATAGCGTCGCCGGCTCACTGACCGGTAACGGCGATCTCGGCGATCAGCCCGAAGTGGTTCGAGCCGTGCGCCTGGGGAATGCGGGTCAGCGACTTTATCTTGAGCGGTGCCCGCGCGTAGACATGGTCGATCGGCACGCCGAACGCGCCCGCCCGGATCGGCCAGGTGGCGGGCTCGAAGCCGGCGGTCGCCAGGTCCGCATTGCGGAGGAACCGGCGCATGTTCGGCGCCAGGCTCGACGCGTTGAAATCGCCCGACAGCAGCAGGGGGCCGCTCGTCTCGCTGATCGCGAGAGCAGCGCGGGTCAGTTCCACGGAGTGGAAATTGTCGAAATACGGCTTGGTCGTATGCATGCCGACGAAATGGATCGTTTGGCCGCGGATGGTCACCTTGGCGAGGATAAAGCGATCCGGAAAGATCTCGCTGAGCGATTGTACCGTCGGCGCTTCGATCGGCACCTTCGACAGCATGAGCTGGTCGCAATCGGCGATCAGCAGGCCGCAGCCCACCCGGTAAGGATAGGTTTTCGCCAGCTCGTCCATATAGACCCGAAGCGGGGCTGCCTCCATGATGTTGACCAGGTCGGCGCCGGACGACCGGATCGTTTCGACGATCTCTTCGGCATTGGCGAAATTGTCGTTGAGGATGTTGAATGACATCAGCTTGATGGTCGGTGCGTTGACCTCCGAAGGTGTCATCGGCGCGGCGAAGTCGCGGCTCATCAGCACCGCGTGGCCGACAAAGAGGAGCGTAGCGGCGAACAGCAGCCAGACCAGGAAGTGGCGCTTGACGACAAGTGCTGCGACCATGGCCGCCACGCAGCCGACAGCCGCATGCAGTTGCAGGCTGTAAAGCGTTCCCAGAATCCAGTGGGGGTGTATGTAACGCGTCCCGATCGCCATCAGCACAAGCGACACGATGACGCAGATGGCAACCGATAGTGTTTGTCTCATTCAGGTCTGTCCGGGACGGCCGCCTTCTGTCGTGGGCTTGGCCTAACATGAGGCCCGATTTGTTGCAATGCGGTGCCCGGCGGGGCAGTTAACGGGAAGTGCGCCATCCCCGCCATTTCCTTTGAAAAACGCCTGGTTTTCCCCGGTCGGAGAGGCCATTGCAGGCCAGGTTTCGCAGGCTTGTGCTCTGCCTGTCACGCTGCTCCGGAACCCTCCGGGTTTTCCGGCGACAAACTGGTCGGCACCCCTTGCCAAGGCTGGACATATTTTGCGATCAAGCATAGAACGCGCCGGATTGCTGGGGAATCTATGGTCGAATTGTGTTCAACTGAGATTCGCCGGGACGGGGGCAGAGCGGTTTCCGCGAATTGCGTGAGAAGGATGATTGAGCCGTGAGCGAGCACGACACACATAGCGAAACACTGGGCGAGCCTACTCGCCGTGATTTCCTTTATCTGACCACCGGCATGGCCGGCGCTGTCGGCGCTGTATCGGTTGCGTGGCCTTTCATCGATCAGATGCGCCCGGACGCCTCGACGCTGGCGCTCGCGTCCATCGAGGTAAATGTCGGAGCTCTCCAGCCGGGCATGTCGCTGACCGTCAAGTGGCGCGGCAAGCCTGTCTTCATTCGCAACCGCACGCCCAAGGAAGTAGAAGAGGCGAATGCCGTGGCGCTGGCGGATCTCAAGGATCCCGTCGCCCGCAACGCCAATCTGCCGGCTGACGCGCAGGCAAGCGATATCGATCGTTCCGCCGGCCAGGGCAAGGAGAACTGGATCGTGATGATCGGTTCCTGCACCCATCTCGGCTGCGTTCCGCTCGGCCAGTCCGGCGATTTCGGCGGATGGTTCTGTCCGTGCCACGGCTCTCACTATGATACGGCGGGCCGTATCCGTAAGGGCCCGGCGCCGCAGAACCTCGCCATTCCGACTTTTGCATTTGCGTCCGACACAGTGATCAGGATCGGGTGAGGGGATAATATTTATGAGCGGTCATTCCACATACCAGCCATCGACCGGCATCGAAAAGTGGATCGATTCGCGGCTTCCGCTGCCGCGCATGATCCATGACAGCTTCATTTCCTACCCCGTTCCCCGCAATCTGAACTATGCCTACACGTTCGGCGCCATGCTGTCGGTCATGCTGATCGTGCAGATCCTCACCGGCGTGGTGCTCGCCATGCATTACACCGCTTCGACAGGCATCGCCTTCGACTCGGTCGAAAAGATCATGCGCGACGTGAACCATGGCTGGCTACTGCGCTACATGCATGCCAACGGCGCCTCGTTCTTCTTCGTCGCCGTCTACCTGCATATCGCCCGTGGCCTCTATTACGGCTCCTACAAGGCGCCCCGCGAAATCCTCTGGATCCTCGGCGTGGTGATCTACCTGCTGATGATGGCGACCGGCTTCATGGGCTACGTTCTGCCCTGGGGTCAGATGTCCTTCTGGGGCGCGACCGTCATCACCGGCTTCTTCTCGGCCTTCCCGCTGGTCGGCGAATGGATCCAGCAGTTCCTGCTCGGCGGCTTTGCCGTCGACCAACCGACGCTGAACCGCTTCTTCTCGCTGCACTACCTGCTGCCCTTCATGATCGCCGGCGTCGTCGTCCTGCACATCTGGGCCCTGCACGTCACCGGCCAGACCAACCCGACCGGCGTCGAGGTGAAGACCAAGACCGACACCGTCGCCTTCACGCCCTATGCGACGATGAAGGATGCGCTCGGCGTCTCCGTCTTCCTGATCGTCTATGCCTGGTTCATCTTCTACATGCCGAACTACCTCGGCCACCCGGACAACTACATCCCGGCCGACGCCTTGAAGACCCCCGCTCACATCGTCCCGGAGTGGTACTACCTGCCGTTCTACGCCATGCTGCGCGCGATCACGTTCAACGTCCTCTTCATCGACTCCAAGCTTGGCGGCGTTCTGGTGATGTTCGGTTCGATCATCATCCTGTTCTTCCTGCCCTGGCTCGACACGTCGAAGGTCCGCTCCGCCGTCTACCGTCCCTGGTACAAGCTGTTCTTCTGGCTGTTCGTCGCCAATGCCATCATGCTCGGCTGGCTCGGTTCCCAGCCTGCGGAAGGCATCTTCACCACGCTGTCGCAGATCGGCACGCTCTACTACTTCGGCTTCTTCCTGGTGATCATGCCGCTTCTCGGCTTGTTCGAAACGCCGAGGCGCATTCCGAACTCCATCACGGAAGCGGTTCTTGAGAAAAAGAACGGCAAATCCGCCGAAGCCCGCGCCTGACGCCTGCGACCGAGAGGGATTAGAATTATGAACAAGCTTGTTACAAGCCTCGTCTCGCTGGCCTTCCTGGCGGGAATGGGCGTTGCCTCGGCCGTGGCGCAGGAAAACCATGCTGCGGCCCCGGCCGCGGAACATGCGGAAACGCCGCATTTTCCGATCCACCATCCCAAGGAAACCGACTGGAGCTTCGCGGGTCCGTTCGGCCATTATGACAAGGGCCAGCTCCAGCGCGGCCTGAAGGTCTATACGGAAGTCTGTTCCGCCTGCCACTCGATGCGTCTGGTCTCTTTCCGCACCCTGGAGGACCTCGGTTATTCGGAAGGCCAGGTGAAGGCCTTTGCCGCCAACTACAAGGTTCAGGACGGCCCGAACGACGAAGGCGAAATGTTCGAACGCACCGCCGTTCCGTCCGACCACTTCCCGTCGCCCTTCCCGAACACCCAGGCTGCCGCTGCCGCCAACAACGGCGCAGCACCGCCGGACATGTCGCTGATCGCCAAGGCTCGCGGCGTGACCCGCGGCTTCCCGCAGTTCGTCATCGACATATTCACCCAGTACCAGGAAGGCGGACCGGATTACATCCATTCGCTGCTGACCGGCTACGAGCAGCCGCCGGCCGGTGTCGAGGTTGCTCCGGGCACCCATTACAATCCGTATTTCGCCGGCGCCGCCGCGCTCGCCATGGCTCCGCCGCTCAGCGCCGACCAGGTGACCTATGACGACGGCACGCCGCAGACGGTCGATCAGTATGCCAAGGATATCTCGGCCTTCCTGATGTGGGCTGCCGAGCCGCATCTCGAAGATCGCAAGCGCACAGGCTTCATGGTGATGATCTTCCTCCTGATCTTCACCGGCCTGATCTACCTGACCAAGAAGTCGGTTTATGCCAGCAAGGAACATTGAGGTTTCCACCTCGTGATCTGAAAAAGGCGGCCTCCGGGTCGCCTTTTTTGTTGGGAGGACGAGCTTCAGTTGATAGGCTCGTTCCCTGTTCCTGCCGCCAAATATGTGGGTCACATGTCTTCCAAAAACGCTCTCTTCGCCGCCATCCGTTCCATCCCGGACTATCCGAAACCGGGCATCATCTTCCGCGACATCACCACGCTGCTCGGCGACGCCGTTGCTTTCGGGCAGGCGGTGGATGAGCTGGTGGCGCCCTATGCAGGCCTCGGGGTCGACAAGATCGCCGGCATCGAGGCGCGCGGTTTCATCCTCGGCGGGGCGCTGGCGCACCAGTTGAAGGCCGGGTTCGTGCCGATCCGCAAGAAGGGCAAGCTGCCGCACCAGACCGTGCGGATGGCCTACAGCCTCGAATACGGCACCGACGAAATGGAGATCCATGTGGATGCGGTGAAGGCCGGCGAGAAAGTGATCCTCACCGACGATCTGATCGCCACCGGCGGCACCGCGGAAGGTGCCGTAAAGCTGTTGCGGCAGCTGGGCGTCGAGATCGTCTCCGCCTGCTTTGTCATCGACCTGCCGGATCTCGGCGGCCGCCGGAAGCTCGAAGCGCTCGGCGTGGAAGTCAGGACGCTCGTCGAATTTTCAGGTCACTGAAGTTTCGGGCAGAGCGACAGGTGGCAGGCGAGGGCGCCTGCCGATACTCCTACGCGAATTCCAGTACGGTGCCTTCGTAGCGCATCACCACGTCGCCATGCTGGTTGATGCCGTCGCAGATGGTCAAGTTGATGAACGTGCCGGCGCGGGAAGTGAGCGGTCGGCTTTCGGTCAGTGCGACGGAATAGGTGATGCTGTCGCCGGCATAGACCGGTTTCAGCCATTGCAGCTTCTTGAAGCCGGCCGAAGGGCCGAGCTTCGGGGCAGTGATGCCCTCGCTTTCGAGGCGCGCCACCTCGGTTTTCCAGTAGGCGATATAGGTCTTCATCCAGCCGGCACAGGTGTGCCAGCCGGAGGCGCAGAGAGCGCCGAAAACGTAGTTCTTCGCCGCTTCGGCATCCACATGGAAGGGCTGCGGATCGAATTTCTTCGCGTAGCGGACGATGTCCTCGGCGGTGAAGAGAAGCGTGCCGGTGATGACTTTTTGGCCGGGCGGAGAAAGCTCGATCAGCCTCATGCGGCGTCCTCCCGGGCGTCGCGCAACCGCATCATGATCGGGTTCTCACCGCGCATGACGATCTCGCCGCGCTGGTTCTCCACCTCGTGCAGGAATTTGACGATGCCGATGCCCGGGCGGGAGCGCAGCGTGCGGGATTCGATCACGGTCGAGCGGCCGGACAGCGTATCGCCGGCCAAAACCGGCCTTTTCCATTCCATGAACTCGATGCCCGGCGATCCCTCCGACGAGCTGCTGGACAGCCAGCCGTCGAACATCATGCGCATGAACATGCTGGCTGTATGCCAGCCCGACGCCGACAGGCCGCCGAGGATGCTCGCCTTGCCGGCCGCCTCGTCGAGATGCATTGGCTGCGGATCGAACTCGGCGGCGAATTCGACCATCTCGTCTGCCGTCACCTGCTTTTCGGCGAGCTGAAAAACCCGCCCTGTCGAAAAGTCCTCGAAATAATACGCGGCTCCCGTCATGTGGCCCTCCCGCCCACGGTCTCAGGTGTTGAAACGGAAGTGGATGACGTCGCCGTCCTGGACGACGTATTCCTTGCCTTCGTCCCGGCCCTTGCCAGCTTCCTTGGCGCCGACTTCGCCCTTGTAGGCGATGTAGTCGTCATAGGAGATCGTGAAGGCGCGGATGAAGCCCCGCTCGAAATCGGTATGGATGACGCCGGCGGCAGCCGGTGCCTTGGTGCCGCGCACGATCGTCCAGGCGCGGGTTTCCTTCGGGCCGACCGTGAAATAGGTGATCAGGTCGAGCAGGTGGTAACCGGCGCGGATCAGCCGGTCGAGGCCGGCTTCCTCAAGCCCGAGGGCCGACAGGAATTCCTTGGCTTCGTCTTCCGGAAGCTGGGCCACTTCGGATTCGATCGCGGCCGAGATGATCACGCATTCGGCGCCCTGTTCCTTGGCCATGGCGGCGACGGCCTCAGTGTGTTCATTGCCGGTCGAGGCATCGGCTTCCGCGACGTTGCAGACGTAGAGGACCGGGTGCGAGGTCAGAAGGTTGAGACCCTTCAGGATCTCGATCTCTTCGGGCGCGAGCGACTTCAGAAGCAGGCGCGCCGGCTTGCCGTCGTTCAGCAGCTTGATCACCGCATCCATGACCGGCAGCTGCGCCATGGAATCCTTGTCCTTGCCGGTGGCGCGCTTGCGGGTCTGTTCGACGCGGCGCTCCAGGCTTTCGAGGTCGGCGAGCATCAGCTCGGTCTCGATCGTGTCGGCGTCGCCGACCGGGTTGATGCGTCCCTCGACATGGGTGATGTCGTCGTCCTCGAAGCAGCGCAGAACGTGCACGACCGCATCGACTTCGCGGATATTGGCGAGGAACTTGTTGCCGAGGCCTTCACCCTTCGAGGCGCCGCGCACCAGGCCGGCGATATCCACGAAGGAGATGCGGGTCGGGATGATTTCCTTGGAGCCGGCGACCGCCGCCAGTTTCTGCATGCGCGGATCGGGGACCGCGACTTCGCCGGTGTTCGGCTCGATCGTGCAGAACGGATAGTTGGCCGCCTGGGCCGCTGCCGTCTTTGTGAGCGCATTGAAGAGAGTGGACTTGCCGACATTCGGCAGGCCCACGATACCGCATTTGAAACCCATGGGTCCGGACCCTGTATCTGAAGAAATTTCGTTGGTGTGGCTATGGGGGAAAGTGCCGGGGCGGTCAAGGCTTGGTCGGGATATTGCAAGGCGAGAGGGCCGGAGCCATTGCCTTGCGGGCAGGGCCGTTTGGCCTTATTTTAGTGGAGAAGGAGTTCCGGCCATGACCGTTTTCACCGTGACGAAAGAGGGTGAGGTAACGCTGACCAGCGATGTGCTGAAAGGTCTCGGCATTCATCCGGGAGACCGGATCGCCGTCGTCGAGCGACCGGGCGGACGGCTCGAATTGTCGCCGGTGAAGGAAGTCGTTGCGGCGGCGGGTCAGGAGACCGGCGGTTTGGAGAAGTTCTTCGGCAGTTTGAAGAACGAACACAACATTCACGCCACGCTGGAAGAAATCCAGGAAGCCATGGAGGCCGGTTGGGCCGGGGAAGTACGGTTCGACGATGATCGTTGATACGAACGTGCTCGTTCGGGCATGGGCTGACGATCATGAGCTGCAATCGCTGGAGGCGCGCTCGCAGTTTGCGACAGCCGAAAAGGTTTTCGTTTCGAATGTCGCACTCTGCGAATTCGTCTGGGTCGCACGGCGAGTCTATCGGCAGAAGCGCATGGAGATCGCGCAAGCCATCCGCCTGCTGATTGCGGACAACCAGATCGTCATCGATCGCGAGGCGGTCGAGACAGGCCTCTCCTTTCTCGATGCCGGCGGGGATTTCGCTGATGGCGTGATCGAGTTCGAAGGCCGGAGACTGGGTGGGGATACGTTTGTGAGTTTCGACAAGCGTGCGGTAGCGATCATCCGTGCACAGGGCCGCGATTGTGTATTGCTCGATGCCGAATGACCCCGCCATTTGCTAGGTGGTTGCTTGAAAAATTCCGGTTGCGGTGCGATATAGCCGACATGTTCTCCCGATAGGATTGCATCGTCAGGAGAGGCCGATGGCCGAAGATACCACCGTAAAACCGAAGACGAAAACCAAGACCAAGCTGGAGCGACCGAAGCTCTACAAGGTCCTGCTCGTCAACGACGACTATACGCCACGTGAATTCGTCACCATGGTGCTGAAGGCCGTGTTCCGGATGAGCGAGGAAACCGGCTACCGGGTGATGCTGACCGCGCACCGGATGGGCCTGGCGGTGGTCGTCGTCTGTACAAGGGACATTGCCGAGACCAAGGCGAAGGAAGCCATCGATCTCGCCAAGGAGGCGGGTTTTCCGCTGATGTTCATCACCGAGCCCGAGGAATAGGGCTCATTTCCCCTTTTTGCCGGCTTTGACACCCAGCGCCTCGGCGCTGATCCAGAAGACGGCATCCTGTGATTCTGCTGTTTCCAGCCAGAGGAAGTCGAGGTCGGGGAATTCCTCCTCCAGGATTTCTCGGCCCGAACCGATTTCACAGATCATTCCACCGTCCGCGTTAAGATGCGCCGGTGCTTCCGCCAGCAGCCGGCGGACGAGGTCGAGCCCGTCCACGCCGCCATCGAAGGCCATGGCCGGCTCCGAGCGAAATTCCTCCGGGAAACTCTCCATCGCCTCGTGGTCCACGTAGGGTGGATTGGTGATGATCAGGTCGTACTTCTTTCCGGCGAGCGGCGCGAAGAGATCGCCGTTGAACAGCGTGAGCTGATCTTCGACGGCGTGTTCCGCCACGTTGAGTTTGGCCACTTCCAGCGCGTCAGGGGAGAGGTCCACCGCGTCGACTGCAGCGTTCGGGAAGAATTTCGCGGCAAGGATCGCCAGGCAGCCGGAGCCGGTGCAGATGTCGACGGCGCTTTCGACGCTCAGCGGATCGGGCAGGAAGGTGGAGCCGTTTTCGCCGAGATATTCGCTGAACAGGATCTCGCCGATATGGGAGCGGGGCACGATGACGCGCTCGTCGACGAGGAAACGGACGCCCTGGATATAGGCGTGGCCGGTCAGGTAGGACGTCGGCTTGCGGGTCGTGACGCGGGCGTCGATCCGCTCGGCCAGCAGGCGCCGTTCGGCCGGCAGCAGGCGTGCGTCGAGAAACGGATCGAGCGCATCGATCGGCAGGTCGAGGCTGTCGAGGATCAGGAAGGCGGCGTCGTCGCTTGCCGTCGTCGTGCCGTGGCCGTAGCTGAGGTTTGCGGCGTTGAAGCTGGAAATGGCGTAACGCCAGTAGTCGCGAAGGGTGACGAGTTCGCCGGTGATGTCATCGATGTTCGAGGTTTTGGTCATGTCGCGCTTCTGATTCCGGTGTTTCAGTTCTGCGGGTGTCTCGCCCGTCATTCACCCTTGCCGCCGAACATCTTCTTCAGCATCTCGGCCATCGGGCCTGATGTCGGAAGGTTCGGCTTGCCGCCGCTGCGAGCCTGATGGATATGCGATTGCCCGGCCGGCTTGGCGACAGGTTTCTTTTCAGGTTTCGGCTTTTCCTCGTCCGGCTTGCCGCCGACGGCGAGCGCCAGCTTGTTCATCAGCTGCGAATCCTCCCCCTTCACCAGCATCTCGGCATTGTCGGCGATTGCGTCGAGCAGAGGCGAGAGCCAGGTCTGGTCGACCTTGGCGAAATCGCCGAGCACGTGGTTGTGCACCAGTTCCTTGGCGCCCGGATGGCCGATGCCGAGGCGAAGCCTGCGGTATTCCCGGCCGCAATGGGCGTCGAGCGATTTGACGCCGTTGTGGCCGCCGTTGCCGCCGCCGGTCTTGATCCGGGCCTTGGCGGCCGGCAGATCGAGTTCGTCGTAGATGGCGATGACGTTCTCCGGGCCGAGCTTGTAAAAGCGCATGGCCTCGCCGACCGCTTCGCCGGAGAGGTTCATGAAGGTCTGCGGCTTGATCAGCAGCACCTTTTCGCCGGCAAGCTCGCCTTCCGAGATCAGCGCCTTGAACTTCTTCGACCACGGCGAAAAGCCGGGCCGGCGCTGGATCGCGTCCACCGCCATGAAGCCGATATTGTGGCGGTTGCCCGCATACTGGGAACCGGGATTGCCGAGGCCGGCGATGATGAGCATGGAGACATCCATCCTTGACTGCTGGCTTTTCACCACCGCGAAACGCCGCCAAAGTCAACCGGTTTCGATGCTTGAGCCTCTATTGGGGCTCCTCGATGCCGTAGCGCTTGAGAATTGCCTTCTGGACGCCGTCCCTGATGAGGCGGTCAAGGCCTGCCTGCATTCCGGCGATCAGTTCGTCGGGCACATCCAGGTGGCAGGCAATGCCGAGATGCTGCTCGGAGAACAGGATGACCTTTTCGATCGGCGTTCCGTCCGCCTTCAGCTTTTGATAGACGCCTTCCGACATGGGCATCATGTCGATACGGTCCTGCAGCAGTTTTCTGAGCGTCGTGTCGACGTCGGCACTGAGGTCGATCTTCGGGAAACCGAAGCTTTTCAGAAGCCCCTCGGTATAATCGGCACGGTGGGTGCCGACCGTATATTGCTTGGCCTCTTCCAGGGTGGTCGCCGCGACCTTGGAACCCGCATGGCGGACGAGGATGTTGCGGTCGATGAACAGCGGCACGACCCATTTGAAACGCGGCTCGCGATCCGGCGTGCGGGCTGCGGCGAAGACGCAGTGCATGGGTTGCGTCTCGGCCATGGCGATGGCGCGTGCCCAGGGCATGATCTCCAGCGTATAAGGCGTGCCCGCGTCACGCATGATGATCTCGACCTGGTCGATACCGACGCCGCGGTAGTTGCCGCCCGGCTCCTGATAGCTGAAGGGCGGGTAGGACTCCGTAGAAAAGGCGACGGGTTGCTGGGCATGGGCACCTGCCGCGAGGCTGAGGCTGGCAAGAAGCGGCGCTGCGATTTTCATCTGTCCCCCTTCCAAACGCACATGTTGTCATTTCTGACCCAGCATCTGGTCCGGAGGTGAGAACTTGTCAGCTCGCCATGGACTCGATTTCGGCCTGCCGGGTGGATAGGGCCGAGAGCAATTCGGAAATTTCGCGGGGCTTCGAGAAGAGATAGCCCTGGGCATAGTCAATGCCCATTTGCCGCAGCAACGAGCGCTGTTCTTCCGTCTCGACGCCTTCGGCGACGACCTTGCAATTCATCTTGTGAGAAATAGCACTGATGCCTTCGACAAGCATCCTGTTCTTACTGCCTATGTCTCCGGTCTGTTCGGTGAGCGAACGGATGAAGGACTGGTCGATCTTGACGATATCGACCGGGAAACGGCTCATATAGCTCAGCGACGAATAACCGGTGCCGAAGTCGTCGAGCGCGATGCGGCAGCCGAAGCGGTGGATCTCGTTGAGGATGGTGCGGATCTCGGGATTGTCGTGCATCAGCACGGCTTCGGTGATTTCCACCACCAGTCGCGACGGATCGATGCCGTAGCGTCCGAGCAGGCCGGCAAGGCGGGCCGGCAGGCCTGGCTCGAATTGCAGCGGCGAGAAGTTGACCGCGACATAGGTCTCGCCCATGCCGGGCAGGCGGGAGACACGGGCGAGGTTCGCCATCGCGTCTTCCAGGATGAGGTTGCCGATCTGGCCGATCGAGCCGGTCTCCTCGGCAACGCTGATGATGCCGGCCGGCGACATCAGGCCCTTCCTCGGGTGACGCATGCGCATCAGGGCCTCGAAGCCGAACGGGTTGCCGGTCTCTATATCGACGATCGGCTGGAAATGCGCCTCGAACCAGCTGGCGGCGATCGCGACTTCGATGTCGCTCTCGATCTCGGCCCGTTCCCGCGTCTGGTCGAGAATGGCGGGATCGTAGACCTGTGCGCCGTTCTTGCCATCGCGTTTGCGGGCATACATGGCCATGTCGGATTTCTGCAGCAGCTCGGCGGCGCTGGCCGCATGGCTTGGATAGAAGGCAAGCCCGATACTGGCGCTCAACCGCACGCCGGTGCCCTCGATCCGGAAGGGAACCTCGAACATGTCGACGATCTTCTGGCTGAGTTCGGTGGCGCGGCGTTCGGCACCGTCCCCGGTGATCAGGATGGCGAATTCGTCGCCGCCCAGGCGCGAGGCGGTATCGCCGTCCCCCAGCATCGGCTTCGTCCGTTCGACGAACTGGCAGAGCACGGCGTCGCCGGCGGCATGGCCGAGATTGTCGTTGATCGCCTTGAAGCGGTCGAGATCGACGAACAGGCAGGCGACCTCGGTGCGCGCCCTGTCGGCCTCGGCGATCTTCTGGTCGAGAGCCGCCTCGAAACCCTGACGGTTCAGGAGCCCGGTCAGATGGTCGGAAATGGCCTGCTGGCGGTTGCGGAGCTCCGATTGCCTGAGTTCCGTGACGTCGGTCATGACGCTCAGCGAGCCGGGAATGCTGCCGCCGGCCGTGCCAAGCTCGGTCTCGACGATCAGTACGTCCATCAGGCGGCCGTCGGTGCACAGGAACCGGACCGTGACTTCGATCGCCGGGCCCGACTTTGCCTGCTGCTTGCGCTTTGCATAGATCTGGCGGTCCGCAGGTGCGACAAGCTCGAAAAAGGGATGGCCGATGACGTCGTCACGGCGATAGCCGGTCGCGAGCAGCCAGTAATCGCTGACGGCGGCGATCTGGTCGCCTGCAGTCAGCGAAAACAGCATGGCCGGCGTCAGGTTGTAGATTTCCGTGGTCTGCTGATGGGCGCGCTTCAGTTCGCGTTCCTCGCGCTCCAGCAGCGTCTGCATCTCGTTGAAGCTTTTTGCCAGCCGCCCCATTTCGTCGTTCGAGCGCCAGTCGACATGGTGGCGCGAACCGAGCCTGCGGGTTGCCTCGATGGCGGCGGTCAGGCGCATCAGCGGCTTGATGACCATGACGCGATTGCCGAGGATCGCTGCGCCGAAGACCGTCAGTATGGTGATGATGAAGATGGAGATGAAGGCCATTTCCATCTGGTGCAGGGCGGAGAACCAGCCGAGCTTCGGCACGTAGACGGTGATGGTGCCGACATTGCGGGTGCCCTGCTGCGACTTGTAGAAGACCGGCTCGGAGATCGCTTGCAGGCTGCGGAAATCGGCCGGATTGACATCGACTTCGGAGATATTGAGCTTGCCCGTATTGTCGGTGATCTGCACGCCGTTGATGGCGGGATCGGCGATCAGCATCGAGGCGACCTGGTGGATGCTGTCGGTGTCGAGATCCCAGAGCGGCTTGCCCAGTGCCTGGGAATTGGTCACCAGCACGACGTTGACATGTTCGCTGAGGTTCTTGGCGGCCTGCTGCGAGGAAAGCGCCAGAAACAGCGTGAACAGCGGAGCGACGACGACCAGAAGGGCGCCCGAAATGATCGCAATAAAACGACTCTCAACGGAATGAGTCATCCGTCTTCCCCGCATTCATCGTCTGGCTGCCGCCGGACTTTCCCCGTCATGCCGAAGTAGCGCGCATCGTTTCACCTATTCATTAAACTTCACTGAAACGACGGTGCCAAGATTCGAACGAAATACGCAGGCAGGGTTACGAAATTGTATTCAGCCGACAATAAAAAACCCGCTTTCGCAAGAAAGCGGGTCCCATTTCAAGAATTTCGGTCTTGGTTATTCAGCAGAAGCCGGTTCTTCCTGGGCAACGCCTGCAGCCGGGGCGACGATCGTCGCGATGGTGAAGTCGCGGTCGGAGATGACCGGACGAACGCCAGCCGGCAGCTTGACGGCGGAGATGTGGAGGCTGTCGCCGATCTTCGCGCCCGTCAGGTCGACGGTCAGGAATTCCGGAATGTCGTTGGCCGGGCAAAGCAGCTCGACTTCGTGACGGACGATGTTGAGAACGCCGCCGACCTTGATGCCCGGGGACTTCTCTTCGTTGACGAAGTGAACCGGAACTTCAACGGAAACTTCCGTGTTGCCCGAGACGCGCAGGAAATCCACGTGCATGGTGAAATCGCGGACCGGATCGAGCTGATAGTCCTTCGGAAGGACCTGGATCTTCTCGCCGTTGACTTCGATCGTGGCAACCGTGGTCATGAAACCGCCGGCATGGATGCGCTTTGTCACTTCGTTGGTCGACAGAGCGATCGCGAGGGGGGACTGCTTGTCACCATAGATGACAGCAGGAATGAAACCGTTGCGGCGAAGTTCACGGGAGGACCCCTTACCTACCCGTTCGCGCGCCTCGGCCTTGAGCTCGTAAGATGCGTGGCTCATGGCATATCCTTTCGAGGTTGTTTGGAGAGTTTTCGGCAGTGAAGCTCACCGCGTCAAACTGAAGGGCACCATCCGATGCGCTTCATCCGCGTTGCCTCCAAGGGTGTCTACGCGGACGGGCGGGCTATAATACAACGATCGAGGATGTGCAAGCTTTTCGGCCTGAAAACAAAGGACTTGCGCTTGACTTCGGCGGCCCGTCTTCCAATTTGGTGCCCGTTGAACGAGGGAAGGGCTTGATTCATGAAACGGACTTTGATCGCGGCCAGTGTTATGGCTGCGTCCTGCGTATATCCGGTTGCAGCGGCTGAGATCAACGACAAGGGTGCCCGCACCCTCAGGGAAAGCCTCACCTACTTCCTGCCGGATACGGTCAGGTCCACGGGCTTCCTCACCGTCAAGCCGGCTGGCGAGCGCTACGAGATCAGCTACGATTTCACCAAACTCCTCAAGTCCATCAACAAGAAGGACTTCACTGTTTCCGGCCTGAAGCCGTATTCGGTCTTCGCCGCACCGCTCGACAACGGCCAGTGGAAGTTCAACGGCGACAGCGACATGAATTTCACCGTCAAGGGCAAGATGCCCGACGGCAAGCCGACGAACCTCAACTATTCCGTTACCGACATGGTGTTTTCCGGCATTTTCGATCCGGCGATCAGTTACTTCCGCTCGGGCGAGGTCACGTCAGGACCGATCCGCATGGTCTCGAAGAGCGGCAAGGAAGAGGTCGAGGCGAGTTTCGCCGGCATGAACTATTCGCTCGCGTCCTCGCCGAGCGCCGCTGCCGGGAGCATGGATTTCACCGGCAAGGGCTCGTTCTCGCGCTTCTATGAACGGGTTGCGACGCCGGAAACACCGCCGGTGCAAATCCGCGCCGAAAGCCTCGATTTCGACGTCGGTGTCCAAGGCGTGATGGCCGAAAAGCTCCGCAATCTCATTGCTTTCGTGTTGGAACTCGTCAACGATGAAAAGCCGTCGCAGGCCGAGATCGCCAAGCTTAAGGATCTCATCCGCGGCGCGATGCCGTTCTTCACGGCGCTTTCGGAAAAATTCACCTTCAACCAGTTCACCGTGGCAAGCCCGATCGGCGATTTCGGCGTCCACAAGTTCGACTACACGTTCACGATGAGCGAGCCCGCCGCGGCGACCCGGATCGGCTTCGGTGCGCGCGTCGAGACTATCTCCACGCCCGCCGGCATCATCCCCCCGCTCTATGCTCAGCTGGTGCCCGACATGGCGGAAATGGAGATCGGGGTCGCCGATCTCAACTTCCAGCGCTTCGTAGACACCTTGATGGAGATCGACCTTTCCAATCCCGCTCCGCTGCCGGACGCGGAGGGCGAGCGCCTCGGTAAGACCTTTCTCAACGATGGGCAGTTGACCGTCGATTTCCCGCGGATTGCCGCGAAATCCGCGCTTTACGACGTCGAAGCCTCCGGCAAGGTCAAGGGTTATCCGGACGAGAAGGATCGCTATACGCTCGAAACCTCGATCCTTGCCCGCGACATCGACAAGCTGATCCAGTATTTCCAGGCCGCCGCCAAGAGCGACCCCGAATTCAACCAGGTTTCATTTGCGATGATGATGGCGAAGGGCATGGCCAAGACGGAACCGGACGGCCGCCTGCGCTGGGACATCAAGTTCGAGGACGGCAAGAGCTTCAGCGTCAACGGGCAGCCGATCCAATGATCTGACGATGCGCCTATGCCTTTTTGCGCTGGCTTCGCTTTTGCAGGTCAGCGGCCATTTACCATCCAAATGAACATTTCAAACACGTTTCGATGTTAAAACTTCTCAACCAATCCAGTTGAAAAGTAACAGGCTTTCATGTTCCGCGTCTTCTCCTGCATCTTCGTCGAGCACGACCTTCGCTATATCGCCTGCGCAGTGCTGATCTGCGTGACAGGATCCTTCCTGACCATCCGGCTTTTTTCCCGTGCTCGGAGAGGGAGCGGGATCGAGAAGGTCATCTGGCTTTTCCTTGCTGGCTTCATGGGCGGATCGACCACCTGGACGACGCATTTTCTGGCCATGCTCGGTTATCTCTCAGGCGGGCAGGCGGGATATGAACCGGCTCAGACGCTCCTGTCTTTCGTGATCGCGGTGGTGACCGCCACGGTCGGTCTCGGCATTGCGATTTATGGCGGCCGTTCCGTGCTCGCCGAGGCCGGCGGCATGATCATGGGGCTCGGTATCGCTGCGATGCATTATACCGGCATGGCCGCCTACGAGGTGCCGGGCGTCATCGGCTGGGATCGCTCCTACGTGATCGCCTCGCTGATCTTTGCGGCCCTGTTCGGCGGTTTGACGACCAATCGCGCCCTGCGCCCGGTGACGCGCTTCTGCCAATATAGTTCCGTGCTGGCGATGATCCTGGCGATTGCCACGACCCATTTCACCGCCATGGGTGCGATGGATGTCATTCTCGACCCCCGCGCCGTGCTGCAGAACGAGGTCGTTTCGCCGGTCGTGCTCGGCTTCGGCGTGCTGTCGCAGATGCTGATCCTGCTGGCACTGACGGCGGCCACCTACCTGATCGATGCCCGCACGACCCAGGCCGCCGTCGAGCAGTATCGCCACCTTTCCCTGCATGACGCGCTGACCGGTCTTGCCAATCGCGCCGCCTTCAACGAGCAGCTCGCCGATATCGCGGCGCGTCCGGTGGACCTTGCCGCTCGCATCGCGGTGTTATCCTTCGATCTCAACCGCTTCAAGGAGATCAACGACGTGCATGGCCATGCGGCCGGCGACGAGGTGTTGCGGGCGATCGGCGGCCGGCTTGCCGAGGCGGCCGGCGAGGGCGAGTTCATCGCCCGTGTCGGCGGTGACGAGTTTGTCGCGCTGAAGCACATGTACTACAAACGCTCCGACGCGATGGCACTTGCCAATCGGCTGCTTGCCGAAATCTGCAAGCCGATCGAATGGAACGGGAATACGCTGACGGTCGGCTCGAGTGTCGGTATCGCGCTCTATCCCGGCGAAGCAAAGACGGTCGACGATCTGCTGGCGCATGCGGATGTCGCCATGTACCGCGCCAAGCAGTCCGGCGACAACGTGATCTGCTTTTACGACTCCTCGATGGACCAGGCGGCCCGCGAACGCAACGCGCTTGCCATGGACATGCGCTCGGGGCTCGTGGCAGGGCAGTTCGAACTTTATTACCAGCTGCAGAACGATACGTTTTCGGGAGAGGTGGTCGGTTTCGAGGTCCTGTTGCGCTGGAACCATCCGGTGCGGGGTCTGGTCTCACCCGGCGAGTTCATTCCGATCGCGGAGCGCACCGGCTTCATCGTCGAGCTTGGCGACTGGGTGCTCCGGAACGCCTGCGCCGAGGCGGCGACATGGAAAAAGCCGTTCGGCATCGCCGTCAACGTCGCCTCCCAGCAGCTTGCCGATCCGAAATTCCCGACCAGGGTTCGTGATATCCTCGGGGAGACAGGGCTCAGCGCCGGCCGGCTCGAGCTGGAGATCACCGAATCCGGCATCATCGCCGACCATCAGCGGGCGCTTCAGACCGTTCGCCACCTGAAGAGCCTCGGCGTCAAGATCGCCATGGACGACTATGGTACCGGCTATTCGTCGCTTTCGACGCTGATGTCCTTCCCGTTCGACAAGATCAAGATCGACCGTACCTTCGTCGATGGGCTTTCCAGCAACGAACAGTCGGCGGCGATCGTGCGCTCGACGCTAATCCTTGCCTCGAGCCTGCACATCCCGGTGCTTGCGGAAGGGGTGGAGACGGATGCGCATATCGCCTTCCTGCGCAGGGAAGGCTGCATGCAGGTCCAGGGCTACCTTTTCGGCAAGCCCGGTCCGCGGGCGGGGATCGAGCACATCGTCAATGGCGAGACCGAGGACGAGATCATCCTGCCGGCTGCCAAGGTCGCCTGAACTCGCGCGTCAGCGCCGGGGTTCGCCCCCCGGCGCATAGACCGTCTTCTGCTCGAAGCGGAACTTGTGGCCGCACTGGCTGCAGCGGATCATGTATTTGCGCGGATCGGTCGAGGCGAATTCCGTCAGGAAGCCTTTCGGCAGCTCATCGATGCGAAAATCGCGATTGCCCTGCCGTCTGTCGTCGGTCTCGGAAACCTCGGCAAAACCGACATTGCCGCACTGGGAACATTCGAGCTTTCGGGAATAGCGGTCGCGTGCGGCCATGCTTGTCTCCTTCTTCGGGGGGCCTTCTAGCCGAAGCTCCGGCACAAAGCAAAACGCCGGAACCAGGTTCCGGCGTTTTCCATCGAGGATTTACCGTTGCTTCAAGCCGGCCGTCTAGCGGCGGCACTCGCCGGACGCGACGACGCCGAAGCCGGCGTTCGCCGCCTCGCAGGCATTCGGGAACGTCTGGGTACGTCCACCCTGCTGGCCGCAGACGGGACGGTATTCTCGCGTGCAGAAGCGGGGTTGCTCTGGCCTTCCGGGACGGCCCGGCTGGTTCCAGTCCGGGCGGTCGGGTCTCTGCGGGCGATCCCAGTCGGGACGGTCTGGCCTGCCGGGGCGATCAGGCCTCTGGGGACGGTCCCAGTCCGGCCGAGGCCGTTCCGGCGGGTAATAGCCGCCAGGCCGGCTGCTGCTATCGACGCAGGCCGACAGCAGCGGTATCAGAAGGAAAATGGCCAGTTTCTTCGACAGGCCAATCAAGGAAGACATTGCGACTCACCCTCGGTTTGAGTTCGGGACCGAGTCTATCCAAATACTTGTGACAGAAGAAGGTCAGTCGAACAGGCTGGAGACCGAGGATTCCATCGCCGTGCGGTTGATCGCTTCGCCGAGCAGGTTGGCGGTGGTGATGACCCGGATGTTGTGCGCCGACTGGACCGCCGTGGTCGGCTGGATCGAGTCGGTGATCACCAGTTCCTTGAGCTTGGAAGCGGCGATGCGGGCGACCGCGCCGCCCGAGAGCACGCCATGAGTGATATAGGCGGTGACGCTGGTGGCGCCGTGGTTCAGAAGCGCCTCGGCCGCATTACAGAGAGTGCCGCCGGAATCGACGATGTCGTCGATCAGCAGGCAGTCCTTGCCATCGACCTCGCCGATGACGTTCATCACCTCGGACTCGCCGGCGCGTTCGCGGCGCTTGTCGACGATCGCCAGCTGACAGTCGATGCGCTTGGCAAGCGCACGGGCGCGGACCACGCCGCCGACGTCGGGCGAGACGACCATGACGTTGTTGAGGTCGTAGTGTTCCTTGACGTCACGGGCGAGAACCGGCACCGCAAAGAGATTGTCGGTGGGGATATCGAAAAAGCCCTGGATCTGACCGGCATGCAGGTCGAGCGTCAGCACGCGGTCGGCACCGGCCTCGGTGATCAGGTTGGCGACCAGCTTTGCCGAGATCGGCGTGCGCGGGCCGGCCTTGCGGTCCTGGCGGGCGTAACCGAAATAGGGGAGCACGGCGGTGATGCGCTTGGCCGACGACCGACGGAAGGCGTCGATCATGATCAGCAGTTCCATCAGGTGGTCGTTGGTCGGGAATGACGTGGACTGGATGATGAAGACATCTTCGCCGCGCACGTTTTCCTGAATTTCAACGAAGATTTCCTGGTCTGCAAATCGCCTTACACTGGCTTTTCCGACTGGAACATTTAGATAGCTGCAGATCGCGTCGGCAAGGTGCCGGTTCGAATTGCCTGCGAAAACCTTCATTGCGGTCCGCCTGTTTTGAAGCTGGATGCGGGCCTTTTACCGCCGCGGCCTTCGAATGCAAGTGCGTTTCTTACCCGCTCACTCTTTTTTATGAAGAAACTGTGACCCGTGGCTTTTGAGGTTCAGTCCGGGATCGGCCCGGCCGGGCCTCTCAGCCTTGGGATTGGCGCCAGGCGACATAGTCCTGGATCGTCTTGGCGGCGATGGTCTCCATGGTCGAAGCGGGAACCGAAGCCCAGGGGTCCTGGCCGCTGCCGGGCACGCTTTCCTGGCCCTGCATGCGGTGCAGCCGGGCGCCGGAACCGTCGAGGATATCCCAGACATAGACGATGGTGACCTTGCCGTTGTCGGTGAAGGCGGAGAAGTAACCTTTCAGGATGTGCTCGGTGCTGTTGTCGCTCGACGGCCGGATCGTCAGCCCGTTGGCGCGGGCCTGGGCACCGAGCTGGCGGGAGAGCGGCGTCACCGCCTGCACCGGAGCGCCGATGATCGGCAGGAAACGGACCGTCGGGCCGGATGCGGGCGGCAGCGAGGCGCCCTGCTGCTGGCGGGATTGCTGCGGCTGGGGCGCGGCCGCTGGCTGCTGCGCCTGAGGTTGCTGCATGGTCTGCTGCTGGCCCTGGCTCCCCTGTCCCTCCCATTGCGGCGGGGCGCCGGAGGAGGAGGGCGAGACGGCGCTGCCGGATTCCAGCGCCCGCGCCTGGGCTTCGAGCGTGTTCTGGGGGCCGGAGCGATAGCCGCCGCTATAGGTTTCCGGCTGCGACGAGCTGGCCATGCGGTCGGTTTCGGCCTGGGTCACCGGCGAGGAGGCCCTCGCGCCACCGCCGACATTCGCCTGCGGGGTCAACGCTTCCGTCGTGTTGCAGGAGGCAAGCACGACCGCCAGCAGGGCAGCGGACAGCAGTGTTCCGAAAAGCCGCATGCCCCGTCTCCTGCCTCAGATTCCTCGGCGGGAGCTTAGGGTTGGCGTTCCCAACCTGTCAATCGCCTGATTTTCGCGGCGTTCAGCGCTGAATGAGCTCCAGGGTGTGGCGGGAAAGTGGCTGCGGATCGCCTTCGGTCGTCAGGTAGGTGTGGCCGAGGGTCATGGCGGCGCCGCTGTCGGAATCCATGATGATCATGTGCACGAACAGCGTCATGTCCGGCAGGATTTCCTGCGGATTGCCGAAATGGAACATCTGGTGCTCCATCCAGGACGGCGAGAACCGCGCCCCGAGCGAATAACCGCAGGCGTTGAGGCGGTGGCGCGACAGGCCGCGCTCGTCGAGAATGCGAGCATGGGTGTCGAAGACGTCGCCGAAAGTCTGGCCGGGGCGCAGAACCTCCTCGATCGCGGTGATGGTTTCGAGGCATGCCTTGTGAAGCTCGCGGTGGCGAGGCGACGGTTCGCCGACGATGACCGTGCGCATCATCGCCGCGTGGTAATGCGCGGCCGCGCCCGCCCATTCGAGCGTCAGCTGGTCGGTCGAGTCGAGCTTGCGGCGCCCGGCCTTGTAGCGGCAGAGCAGCGCGTCGGTGCCGGAGCCGATGATGAATTCGTTGGCGGGGTAATCGCCGCCGCCGAGAAAGACGGCGCCCTGCATGGCGGCGAGGATTTCCGCCTCGTCGCCGCCGGCCTTGATCAGCGGCAGCGCCGCATCGAGCGCGTCGTCGGCAAGTTCGGCGGCACGCCTGGCAAAGGCGATTTCGGCCGGGCTTTTGACGAGACGCAGCGTGCTGACCAGGTAGGAGGCATCGCTGATCTGGCCGAAGGTGGCGAGCTGGTTGTCGATGAGGCGGGCGACGCGCCCGGTCATGCCGTGGGTATCGTATTCGACGCCGATCCTGGCGCCGAGCAGGTCCATGTCGCTCAACAGGTTCTTGAGGTCGAGGGTCGGGTCGGCATTCACCCGGTCCACCCAGACGACGATGTTCTCGACGATCGAGGTGTGGCGGGCCTGGCGCAGGTCGGCGGAACG
This sequence comes from Neorhizobium tunisiense, assembly GCF_039631515.1. Classification (NCBI taxonomy): domain Bacteria; kingdom Pseudomonadati; phylum Pseudomonadota; class Alphaproteobacteria; order Hyphomicrobiales; family Rhizobiaceae; genus Neorhizobium; species Neorhizobium tunisiense. Next base: position 858,392 of record NZ_JBDIUU010000002.1, read on the forward strand.
GGTGAGCAGCGTCATCGCCCCGTCCGCCTTGACGATCAGGGTCTGGAAAAAGCAGTAGCCGAACGTGTCGTAGCCGGTCAGCCAGTACATGCTTTCCTGGGCGAAGATCAAAAGCGCATCCAGCTTGTCGGCGCGCATCTTCTCCGTCAGCCGCGCCAGCCGGTCGGCGTATTCGCTCCTCTCGAAATGCAGTGCCATATCAATTCTCCCGAAGTGCGATTGCTGAAATCTGACGGCCGTAATCCGGCTCTTTGGCATGGGTGGTGCGGCGGTAGGAATAGAACCGTTCCGCATCCGGATAGGTATCGAGACCGAGGCTTTCGGCCCGCACGCCTGATGCCCTCAATCGGTTGATGGTCAGCGACGGCAGATCGAACATAGAATGCCCCGCGTTCGATGACGGTGTGAAGAAAGCCTCGTAGGAGGGATCGTAGCTCAGGAACCGTTCGACGAATTCCGGGCCGACCTCGTAGCTCGCCGGACCGATCGAAGGGCCGAGCACAGCGGTGATGTTTTCGCGCACCGCGCCCAGCGAGAGCATCGCCTCGATCGTGTTCTCGATCACGCCGGTCAGCGCACCCTTCCAGCCGGCATGGGCAGCCCCGATCACGCCGTTCTCGCCGTCGGCAAACAGGATCGGGCCACAGTCCGCGGCAAGCACGCCGAGCGCCACGCCCGGCGCGCTCGTCACCATCGCGTCGACTTTAGGCCGCTCGCCGGAATAGGTCTCGTCGACGATGAAAACATCGGGTGAATGGACCTGGTGCACGGTCGCGAGCTTTTCGAGCGGCAGGCCGAACCAGGCAGCAACGCGGGTACGATTCTCGGTCACCCTCTCGCGGTCGTCGTCCGAGCCGATACCGACATTGAGGCCGGCATAGAGGCCTTTAGAAACGCCGCCCTTGCGGGTGAAGAAACCGTGGCGGATACGGGCGCCGGCCCTGTCGTTCAACAGGGGGCTCTCGATCGGCTCCGGCAAGGGTCTGTCCTGCATCGGCGGTTTCTATCCTGTTGATTTGAAGGGGTTTTGTGCAAGCTTTCGAAATACGCCTGCTGCTTCGATCTAGGGCGAGAGTGGCGCAAAAAAAGGGCGGATGTCAATCGGGGACAGTTGGAAGAAGGCGTGGCAATGGGAGCGGCCCACCCCCTCACCAACAAAATCCAAGACTTAGCCGTCGGCTAAGATCCTGATTTTGTAACCTCTCCCGCCAAGAGAGGGAGGTAGACTCGCGGAGGCTCGGCATCTTTAGCTCTCTCCTGGCGGGAGAGGTAGTAGTTTCAACACCTTAGCTTTGGCTAGGTGTTGGAAATTGCAAGTGAGGTGGTGGGAGTGGCGCCCAAGTGTCCCTCTCACTCCACCGCCCGGAACGGCATCAGGTTCAAGGCCGGGCTCGATACCGCGATAACTTTGAAGAGTTGGCCCATTTTGCCGGCACCTTCGCCGGCCAGCCGGTCGACGGCGGCGGCGATCAGGCGTTGCTCGGGAGGCTCCTTGTCCTTGGCGAGCGCGGTGGCGCGTTCCGCAAGACCAAGGCCGAACAGGAAGTCGCCTTGATGCAGGGCGCCGTTCAGGTGCACGCCCACGGAGACCGCAATGCGCGCCAGGTCCTCGAAGTCCACATGGCTGGTCAGATCCGCTTCGCCGGGATGTTCGAGCGGCGGATCGTAGTCATGGTAACGGATCGCCTGCAACGTATCGCCGAAACCGGTGACCAGATGGCCGTAGTCGATGATCAAAGCCGTGCCGCCGAAGGTCCGCAGGCGTTCGCACAGCGTCAGCATGACGGCCTGCCGGGCCGGTGACAGTTCGAAGATGGTGCCGTCGGGAATGCCGGCGACGGGCGAGGGCAGCAGCTGCGGATCGAGCGTGGCGATGCCGACAGCAAAACCGAGTTCGTCCTCGGCGGTCAAGCCGACGAGGCGTTCGCGAAAACCGGTCGGCGTCTTGACGAACTGGCGGATCGGGATCGCATCGAACAGCTCGTTGGCGGCGATCAGCGTAAAACCTTCGGGAATGTCCTCGAAGCTGTCGTGCCAGGAGATCTTGGTGGAGAAGGCCTCGAGCGTGATGCGCTGGACGCCGCGCAGGCGCTCGCTGGTCTCGACCAGATGCACGTGCAGGTCTTCGAAGAACCGGGGCGCGATGCGCTTGATCACCCGCAGCATGTCGGCCATCATCGTGCCGCGGCCAGGGCCGATCTCCACCAGCCGGACGCCCGTCGGCGTGCCGTGCTGCTGCCAGGCATGCACCATGAAGACGCCGACCATCTCGCCGAACAGCTGGCTGATCTCCGGCGCGGTGATGAAATCACCATGGCGGCCGAAAGGCTCGCGGGTGCGATAATAACCGTATTCCGGATCGGCTAGGCACAGCGCGAAATAGTCGGTCACGCTGATCGGGCCGTTGGTGCGGATCAGGGTCTTGATCTTTTCGGTGAGGGGGGTGCTCAACGGGCGTGCCTCCCCTCAGGCCTTCGCCGCGGACGTTACCGCGGCGCGGGCACGGAGAATGGCCCAGACACCTGCCGCGATCATCGGCAGCGACAGGATCATGCCCATGGTCAGCCAGTTGGTGCCGAGCAGATAACCGAGCTGCGCATCCGGCTCGCGAAAAAACTCCACGAAGATGCGGCAGAGCGCGTAGCCGATGACGAAGGTGCCGGCGATGGTGCCGGGGACCTTCAGCGCCTTGAACCGGAAGATCATCAGGGCGAGGACCAGCACCAGCACGATGCCTTCGAGGCCAGCTTCGTAGAGCTGGCTCGGATGGCGCGAGAACGGCCCGCCGGTCGGGAAGACGACCGCCCAGGGCGCGTTGCTGAGGCGCCCCCAGAGTTCGCCGTTGATGAAATTGGCGATGCGGCCGAAGAACAGGCCGAAGGGCACGACGGCGGCGACCGTGTCGAACATGCTCCAGACCGGAATGGCATTGCGGCGGGCGAAGATGATCATCGCGATCGTTGCGCCGATGAAGCCGCCGTGGAAGGACATGCCGCCGTTCCAGATCTCGATCGCCCGGATGGGGTTCTGTACCACGGACGCCAGGTCGTAGAACAGGATATAGCCGATACGGCCGCCAAGTACGATGCCGGCTGCGACCCAGACGAGGAAGTCGTCGAGCTGGGGGGCCGTGATCGGCGACTGGCCGTCTCTCCACAGCGAGCCGTTCGCCGCCAGCCGGCGCGCATAAAACCAGCCGAGCATGATGCCGGCGACATAGGCGAGCCCATACCAATGGATGGCCAGCGGGCCGATGGAAAAGGCCACCGGATCGATGTTCGGGAACGGCATCAGAGCGAAAAGATGAAGCGCTTCGTACAAATTACAAGGTTCTCATACAAACCGTATTGTCGCGGAACATGGCGTTGCGCTCATCGCCGGTCAAGGCGAATCTCCGGGATTGCCCTTTTAACCCCAGTGAAGTTCCGCGATTGCCCAGAACCCTCAGCTACTCTTCATCTGTATCAACTGAATAAGGTTTCCGCAGGTATCGTCGAGCACCACCATACGGACAGGACCGGCATCCATCGGTTTCTGGGTGAAGGAGACGCCGAGCGAGACAAGCCTTTCATATTCGGAATCGATGTCGTCGACCTGGAACGAGGTTGCGGGGATGCCGTCCTCGACGAGCGCCGTCTTGAAGGGCTTGGCGGCGGGGTGTTCGCTCGGTTCGAGAAGCAGTTCGGTCCCCTCGGGATTTTCGGGGGAGACGACGGTCAGCCAGCGGTGTTCCCCCATGGGGATATCGTGCTTCACCTTGAACCCCAGCACACGTGTGTAGAAGTCCAGGGCTTTCGACTGGTCGTCCACAAGGACGCTCGTGACGTAGATTCTCATGGAAAGATCCTTTCTAGAGATGGTTGCGGAGCCACAGGTCGACGGCTTCTCGCAACGGACCGGGATCGAGAGAATGGATCCTGGTCCGGCCTGACCATTCGACACGAACCAGTCCGGCTTTCTGCAGCATGTCGATGTGCTGGGTGACCGCCTGACGCGAAAGCGCCATGCCGTTCTCCGCGAAAAAGAGAGCGCAGATTTCGAACAATGACTGGCCCGGGCGTTCGCGCAGGCGGTCGATGATCTTGCGACGAGTGGGATCGCCAAGCGCTTTGAATATGTGATCGAGATCGTCATCGTTCATGGCATCGAATATGCAATGAAATTATTGCATGTCAAGGATGAGTCGGCTGCGCAGCAAGCGTACGATTTGTCCGAGGCGCGGTGGCAGGTACATCGGATGATGCTTGCAAGCGGCCCGCACAGGCCCTACTTGATCCCTATGGACATTCGCCGGCCCGGATTGCCGGCCAGACGATATGGGAGTTCAGGACATGGCAACCGGCACGAACCGCATTCTCGACGATTTCGCGCGGCTGATGACCGATGCGGCCGGCGCTGCCCAAGGGGTGCGCAAGGAGGTCGAAACCGCATTCCACGCCCAGGCCGAGCGGTTTCTCAACAATATGGATATCGTCAAGCGCGAGGAATTCGAGGCGGTCCGCGAAATGGCCGCCCGCGCCCGCGACGAAAACGAAGCGCTGAAGGCACGGATCGAAGCGCTGGAAGCCAAGCTTTCGGGGCAGTAATCCGCGTTTTCGGGGACGAGCTTTCTCTCTTACCCGGGATATAGCACTCGGCTTGTTAGCTAAGATGCTGTTTTCCTTCCTCCCCCAAGGGGAGGTGGCGGTTTCGTACCGGAATATCTTCCCCGCCCTTTTGACTCATGCCTACAATCTGCCTGCTTCCGTCGCCGGAGTGTTTCGCGAGACGTTCGCGGGCAGGCGGGGGCCGGCGCTTTCACCGGAACCGTAACGTGCGGGGATGGTGGAAGAGGTGAAAGCCATGGGTCAGGGGCAACCCGAACCCTATCAAGCCTCCCCCTGGCCGCCGGGCCGGGTTCGGTTGAGCCGTGCAAGTGGCAAGGTTTCCCGAAAGGAAGCCGCGAATAAAGCCACGCAGCGAGGCGAGGTGATCACCTGTAGGGGCAGGACACCCCGAAAAGACGCCGAAGGCCACGCGAATGCGGAGCCACCTTTAAAAAATCTATCGAGGTTCCGCATTCGTGTGGGCTCTCCGATCATACCGTGCCGAACAGATTTTCGGCGCGGGCGCAGGTGTTGAAACCAAAAAAATGACGCCCTGTGGACACATTCAAAAAAGCCAGTGTCCAGAGTCGCTTATGACTCCGTTCTGATCTCCGTTGCGAACAAGTTTAACGATTTGCCCATGTAAAAACCGAGGGAGGGGCTGGCAGCCGGACTCCGTCTAGGTACACTGATTTTAAAGGATGATTCGAAACGGCTTGGTAAGCTCCAGACAGGGTGACTGCGTTATTCTGGAAGCGTCGGACGATCATCGACAATGTTGTTCCCGGTCAATTGTTCGCGTGTTTTGGCGTTTTACCGCACGAATTCGCATTCATCCCGGTCAAGAAGGTGCCGCATGACGCTTATGGAAATGGAAATCGAACGCCAGTCGAATCCGGTCGATATGATCGAATTCGTTGCTGCCTCGAACGATTGGACGTTCGAACGGTCGGGTGAAGACGAGATCGCCATGACCGTGGAAGGCCGTTGGACGGACTACCATGTTTCCTTCTCCTGGATGGAGGAGTTCGAAGCGCTGCATCTCGCCTGCGCTTTCGACATCAAGATTCCCGACGCCCGCGTCAACGAGGTCATCCGCCTGCTGAGCCACGTCAACGGCCAGGTGCTGATGGGACATTTCGACGTATGGCGCCAGGAAGACGTCGTCATCTTCCGGCAGTCGCTGCTTTTGGCCGGCGGCGCCGAACCCAACAACCAGCAGGTCGAAGTGCTGCTTTCGAGCGCGCTCGAAGCCTGCGAATCCTATTATCAGGCGTTCCAGTTTGTCGTATGGTCGGGCATGGAGGCGAAAGCCGCCATGGAAGCCGTTCTGTTCGAAACCGTGGGCGAATGCTGATGGCCTTGGGTCATTTGGGATCCATCATTCTGATCGGCGCCGGCAATATGGGCGGCGCCATGCTGTCCGGCTGGCTGAAGAAGGGCGTGCCCGGCGCGTCCGTGACGGTCATCGACCCGTCGCCTTCCGATGCCATGAAAACGATGATCTCCGAGGCTGGTGCGCATCACCTTACCGCGTTGCCCGACGGTGCATCCGCGGATATCCTGTTCCTTGCGGTGAAGCCGCAGCTCATGGATGCCGTCCTGCCACCCCTGAAGCCGGTTGTCGGTTCGAATACCGTGGTCGTGTCGGTCGCGGCGGGCAAGACGCTCGCCTATCTCGAAAAGCATCTCGGCGAAGCCGCCATGGTGCGAGCCATGCCGAACACGCCTGCCATGATCGGCCGCGGCGTGACCGGCGCCTATGCCAATCCCAAGGTCACCGACGCGCAGCGCGAGGCGGTGCAATCGCTGCTCAAGGTCAGCGGACCTGTGGAGTGGGTTTCAAGTGAAGCGGATATCGATGCGGTGACGGCCGTTTCGGGTAGCGGCCCGGCCTATGTGTTCTATCTCGTGGAGTGCATGGCGGAAGCGGGCCGGAAAGCAGGCCTGCCGGCGGACCTCGCCATGCGGCTCGCGCGGGAAACTGTCTCGGGGGCTGGCGAACTCCTTCACCAGTCCCCCGATGACGCGTCCAGGCTTCGTCAGAACGTCACGTCTCCGAATGGCACGACCGCTGCGGCACTCGCCGTGCTGATGGCGGACGACGGCATGCAGCCGCTGTTCGACAAGGCGATCGCGGCCGCCCGCAACAGAGCCGAAGAACTCGGCGCCTGAGTGAGTTCGAATGGCTGAAGAGATTACCTATTCCGACTTCGAGCGTGTCGACATCCGCGTCGGCACGATCGTCGAGGTCGAGGCTTTTCCGGAAGCCCGAAAGCCGGCGTTCAAGCTGAAGATCGATTTCGGCCCGGAGATCGGCATCAAGAAATCCTCGGCGCAGATCACCGTGCATTATACGCCGGAAACGCTTGTCGGACGGCAGGTGCTGGGCGTCGTCAATTTCCCGCCGCGGCAGATCGGGCCGTTCCGCTCGGAAGTGCTGACCCTCGGTTTCGAGGACGAGAGTGGCGCAATCGTGCTTGCCGCCGTCGAACAGCCGGTGCCGAACGGCAGGAAGCTGAATTAGCCCGAGCGGCGGCGCGCTTCATCCCGCCTGATGGGCAGGGTTGATCGTCAGTGGATATCGCGGCTGTCGACCTCAGTTAACCTGAACGACCGGAATTCGACCTCGAAGCCTTCGCGTTGCGGCGAGCAGAAGGTCATGCCGACGGAGAGATCGCTGAGTTCCGGCGGGAAATAAGCGAGCCGCGCCATTCGCCAGTCCGGCTGGGTATCGGTTCGGTACTGGACGAAGAGGGCGTCGCCCATGCGGGTGACGCGGACTGAGATTTCCTCGAAATCGTCGGTGAGGCGGAAGGCGGACCAGTCGGAGTGGCCGTTGGTCACCACCACGCTGAAATGGCGGGCGCCGTCGGTGAATTCGACGCCGCATTTCATCCAGTGTTTTTCGTTATGGCGGATCATCAGGCCGGCCTGGTCGTAGAGTGCCTCGTAGCGGCCGACGAAGGTGGTTTCGGCGGTGAAATCGCCATTTCGCGTCCGATGGAGGAAGTGGCCGCTGTCGCGGTGAAAGCCGTAATAGGTGCCCTGCCAGAAATCGGTCTCAAGGCCGGAGCGGGCGATCAGTCTGCCATCTTCCTCACGACTTTCCGGCGGCGGGTTCAGCCAGGTCATTTGGGAAAGGTCGATCGGCATCGGTTCCTCGAAAGAATGATCAGGCGGGAACGCGCACGACGGCGCGCAGGCCGCCGCGGGGGCTGTCGGCGAGCGTGACGTTGCCGCCATGGGCGCGGGCGATGTCGCGGGCGATCGCGAGGCCGAGGCCGGTTCCGGACGCGTTGAGGTTGCGGGCCTCGTCCAGGCGGTAGAACGGCTTGAAGACGTCCTCGCGAGACTGCGGCGGAATCCCCGGGCCGTCGTCGTCAAGCGTCAGTGTCAGCCACTTGGCGCTATGGCGTGCATCCACATGGAGCGTCCTGGCGTAACGCTCGCTGTTAGAGACGAGGTTGCCGACAAGCCGAGCGAAGGCATTCGGCCGCACCGCGATCTCGTCCTCGCCGTCGATCTCGTAGGTCATGGTCTTGCCGTGCAGCGCAAATTCCGACCGGAGCTTTTCAAGCAATTCACTCAACCGCAGTTCGCCGAAATCTTCTTCCGCTTCGCCTTTGGCGAAGGCGAGATAACCTTCCAGCATCGATTGCATGTCGTCGACATCCTGGCTCATGCCCGCCAGTTCCGGCTTGTTGCCGGCGAGCGCCAGCTGCAGCTTGAAGCGGGTGAGGATGGTCCTCAAGTCGTGGCTGATGCCGGCGAGCATGGCGGTGCGCTGTTCCATCTGGCGCTCGATGCGCTCGCGCATCTGGATGAAGGCAAGGCCGGCGCGGCGGATTTCGTCAGCGCCGCGGGGGGCGAAACCGTCGGTCTTCTGCCCCTTGCCGAAGCTTTCGGCGGCGCGCGCGAGCGTCAGGATCGGCCGGATCTGGCCGCGCAGGAAAAGGATGGAGATGATCACCAGAACGAATGCCGCCCCGATCATCCAGACGAGGAAGATATGGGTGTTGGAGGCATACGTGGAGCCGCGCCGGACAAAGACGCGCAGCACCCTTGTGTCGAACTTGATGCGGATCTCGACGAGCCGGCTGTCTCCGATCGTGTCGATCCAGAAGGGCATCTGGATCTGGCGGGTGATCTGGTCGGCGAGGATATCGTCGAGGATCTCGAAGAAGGGGCGCGAACGGGGCGGCGGCAGCTGGCCGTTTTCCTCGACTGCGATGGTGAGGTTCAGTGCGTCGCTGGCGATGCGGCTGATGGCGTCATAATTGCTGTCCTGGGGATAGGCCTGGATCACCTCGATGATGCCGGCGATATCGCGAACCGTACTTTCCGAAAGGCGTTCGGTCACCATTCGCCAGTGTCGTTCCATGAAGACGGAGGCAACGATGCCCTGCAGCAGCAGCATCGGCAGGATGACGATCAGAAGCGAACGGGTGTAGAGGCCGGTCGGCAGGCGGCGGCGCAGCCAGCGGGTCATCGGGCGCCAGCCCGGCAAGGTGAGCCGGTCCATGTCGCGCTTCAGAGGGTCGAAAAGTGCCATCCTGCCTTCAGCCTGTGCCGGTCTCTTCCCGGCTAATCGATACTCAGCCTGTATCCGATGCCGCGCACCGTCTGGAGATAGACGGGGTTGGCCGGATCCTCCTCGATCTTACGCCGCAAACGATTGATCTGCACGTCGATCGTGCGCTCGCCGACCTCCGCATCGTCGCCGATCAGTTCGTGGCGGGGAATGGTATCGCCGGCCCGCAGCGCGAAAAGCAGCATGATCTCCTGTTCGCGGTCGGTCAGCCGGATGGTCTCGGCTGCCTTGCGCAATTCCTTGCGAGGGATGGAGAAGGTGAACGGGCCGAACATGATCTGCTCGATCTTAGGCGTATCGGGCGAGGTGCTGCGGCGCAGGATATTGTTGATGCGCAGCACCAGTTCGCGCGGATCGAACGGTTTCGACAGATAGTCGTCGGCGCCGGCTTCGAGGCCGGCGATGCGCGATTCCGACTCGGCGCGGGCCGTCAGCAGGATCACCGGGACCGTCTTGTTCTGGTAGAGCGACTGGGTGAGCGAAATGCCGGATTCGCCGGGCATCATCACGTCGAGAATGATCAGATCGAAATGCAGGCCTTCGAGCTTGCGGCGGGCTTCGGCGGCGTCGCCCGCGACGGTGATGCGAAACCCCTGCTCCATCAGGTAGCGGTTCAGAAGGTCGCGGATGCGCGTGTCGTCATCGACCACGAGAAGATGAGGTGCATCATCGGAAGGGGGCGGTGTCGTCATCTCAAAGGTCCCACTTAGTCCAGGTCGCTGTCGATAGGCTCAAGGCTTTCGTCGCGGCCGCGCATGCGGCGCAGGAATTCCTTGACCGAAGCCCGCGTGTCGGGGGTCAATTCCTCCATGGCGCGAGCGATACGGCGCGATTGCGGCTCGGAAAGGGCGAGAGCCAGCTCGCGGCCTGCAAGGGTCGGATAGAGCCTGCGCTGGCGACGATCCTTGGCGCCGGCCATCTGGCGAATATAACCCGATTCGATCAATTGCTTGAGGACGCGCGCAAGGCTCTGCTTGGTGATCTGCAGCGTGTCGAGAAGATCGGTGACCATCATGCCCGGCTGGCGGCAGACAAAATAGACGACGCGGTGGTGGGCGCGGCCCATGCCGATCTTGGCGAGGATCGCATCCGGATCGGACACGAAATCGCGGTAGGCGAAGAAAAGCAGTTCGATGGTCTCGAAGTCGATCTGGGCTTCGTCGACTGCCGGCATTGCCGGCATGACCTTCTTGACGGCTTTTCCCGTCGATGCGCGCGACACTCGCGTTTCCTTTCCCTTTGCGGCTGCTTGCCCCAGGGTCCGAAGATCTTGGGGGCCGAAGCTCTTTATTACCGATCTCGTACTGTAACCTGCCGCACGTCATAAAGCGCGATCAGGCTGAACAATCAACAGCATTTGTTGGGGAGGGCGGAGGGACGCGAGCCACAGAGAAGGGCGCTGCCGAACAGCGCCCTTTGCGGTGGAGCTCAATCGTAGATATGGACGATACGGCGGGTGCCGGGATCGACAAGAACCGGGCGGTCGTTGACGACGACGTAATCGTACTCGTAGTCCGGCACTTGCTGGACCACGACCTCGGGCGGCAGCGTCGCGCCGATCGCCACTTCATTGCGGACATAGACCGGCCGGACCGGGTGCTCTTCGATGTAGCTGATGACGGTTTCCGGCGGTTCGACGGCCTCGACCGCACCGACCGGGCCGAGCAGGATATCGCCCGGACCCGGAACGGGAGCCGGCGGGGTGACGCTTGCGGTCGTCTCATAGGTGACGGACGGTACTTCATACTGGGTGCGGTATTCCTCGACAGCAACCGCCGAGCCGTTGTGGCGGATGGTCAGGTATTCCGCATAAACCCAGCCGCGCATGCCGTTGACGTCGATGCGGCACCATTTGCTACCCTGGAGGCAACCGTCCATCATCGCCGGGCTGCCGCGGGTGGCCATCCCGATCTCTGGATAGTTCTGGCCGGGACCGGAGCGGACGATGATGTCCGAAGCGGTGGTGGTCGTCATCTGCGCCTGGACGGGCAGGGCAAGCGCCGAAAGGACGGCGCCGAGGCCAAGCCACTTCAATTCCGGGCATTTCAACCAAGTCGTCATGGTTTCTCTCCTCATGTTGACTGGCAGGGTAACACCCGCATGTCCCGGTGGTTCCGCCGAATGCGGGTGGATTCTGCAAGCTGTGGCGGGGGTGCCACAGGTAGAATGGGGTACGGAACCTTTGTGCCGCCAACCCATTGACCCCGCCATAAGCACCGGAGAGACCCATGACGAACCCGACCGCGACCGCCCAGACCTTCACCGCACTGCCGCCGATCAGGATGGAAACGTCCAACGCAGCCAATCCGCTCAGAAGTGTTCTGGTGACCGTTTTCGTGCTGAAGATTACGATTGCAGCTTTCCTGATTGCCACCGTATCGCTCGCACCGCCGGTTTCCACCAACGCGCATTACACGACCCTGGCCTCGAACTGATCTTTTCGGCTGAAATGCCCTCCGTTTATCGGTATATCCCGGCAAGCATCATCGTTCAGACCGAGGCATCATGGGCAAGTTACAGGCCGGTATCATTCCGGTTACGCCATTCCAGCAGAACTGCACGATCCTTTTCGACGAGGAGACCAAGCAAGGCGTGGTCGTCGATCCGGGCGGCGACGTGCCGACGATCCTCCAGATCATCAAGGAAAACGGCATCACGGCCACGGAAATCTGGCTGACGCACGGGCATATCGACCATGCCGGCGGCGCCGACGAATTGCGCGAGGCTCTCGGCATCCCGGTGGTGGGGCCGCATGAAGCGGACTTGCCACTGCTGCAGCGCCTGGAAACGCAGGCGGAAAAATTCGGGGTCAAGATGGAGGTGCGCAACGTCTTGCCGGACCGCTGGCTCAACGAAGGAGACACGGTGTCGTTCGGCGAGCATGTCTTCGAGATTTTCCATTGCCCCGGACATGCGCCCGGACACGTGATCTACTACAACCGTGCCCAGGGTTTCGCGCATCTCGGCGACGTGCTGTTCAACGGCTCGATCGGGCGCACGGATCTGCCGGGCGGAGATCACGATACGCTGCTCGCTTCGATCCGCGACAAGGTTCTGCCGCTCGGGGACGAGGTCGGGTTCATCTGCGGCCACGGGCCGGGCAGCCGGATCGGCGACGAACGGCGCACCAATCCATTCCTCCGCGGCCTCTGAGGTTGAAACCGCGACAGCGTATGATCAAAAAAACCCGGCATGTCTGCCGGGCTTCAACTCGAAACAGTAAGCCTCGAAAGGCTTAACCGGCGATCTGCAGATTGACGGCCTTGGGGCCTTTGCCGCGACGATCCGGTTCCGTGTCGAAGCTTACTTTCTGGTTTTCAGACAACCCGGACAGGCCGGAAGCCTGTACGGCAGAGATATGAACAAAGATATCGGCGCCACCATTGTCAGGCTTGATAAAGCCGAAGCCCTTGTCGGTATTGAAGAATTTTACAGTGCCAGTCTCGGCCATGCAGCAGGTCCTTTTCTCTCTGTCCGTGTTCAGCGGCGGACAGCATCACAGTGTAGCCCCGAAGGGCGGCGGCAGGCAGCTTTAAGAAAGGGTCCCTGTCTTTACCGCGATGACCGGCAGGAATTGCTTTGAAATCTCCGCCCCCGGCCTACCGCCCGAAGTCTTAGCGCCTTCGGAGCGCGTCATTATAGGTCTTCCCATGCTCGTAAATTGCCCGAACTTGCACAGAGTGCTGTGTTTATCGAAAATTGGCAAGAAAAAGTTTTTTGAATTGTCGCCACAAAGTCAAATTGCAAATCGCGGGAACCCCTGAAAATGCGGGCTTTGCGCCTTTCCTGATATTGCGGGAACGCGATTCCATCGCTGGCATTGCTTTCCTAACCTTCTTCTGTCCCGTTTTGAGGCAAATGGCGCGAAAAGAAAATTTTTTGCCGCTTATATCTGCGAATGAACGTCGGAGTACGTTTCAGGCCGGTATTGCGGGTGACGGCGGCATGCATCCCAAGCGCTAAAACTGCAGTTCCCTTGTATTATTCCCCGCTGGATTGCCGGCGGCCGAAAGCGCGGGCAGGCCTTGCGAATACCGGTTTGGCCAAGGCCGGAGGAGGTAGGGCTGCGGCAACCCGGCTGACGCCAAGCGTGATGTCGTTGCCAGCTGCCTGAAGCGGCGCGAAGTCGGCCAGGCTTTCCGGAAAGCTCTCATTGAATGTCGTCGGGGCGAGTTCAGGCCTCGCAAGTGCATAACCCTGCATCAGCGGCACGCCGAGTTCTTCGCAGAGATCCACCTGCCAAAGCTCTTCAAGCCCTTCGAAGATCGGTTCGATACCATCGTCGAGTATTTGCCGGACGATGACGCGCAGCAGCGCGTAACCGGCGGAGTTGTCGAGGAAGTCGCGCACCCACGCGGCCTCGAATTTCACGTAGTCCGGCTTGATGCGTTTCAGACGGTCGAGATCGGAATCGCGGGCGCCATAGTCGTCGATCGCGATGCGGAAGCCGATCGCCTGCATGTGCTCGGTGAAGGCGACGACGATGTCGTCGGCCGTGCCGGATCTTTCGGAGATTTCGCAGACGATCCGATCGGGCGCCAGGCCGGCCTCGTGGCTGGCGACCTTGATCCGATCCACTTCCTGGCGCATTTCCTGGGGCGTGCGGAAGAGGCCCGGATGGAACTTGACGAAAATCCCGGCGCGGGACCGGTTCAGCCGGCCGGTGTTGAGGATGTGGATCGTGCGCAGGATACTGTCGACATCAGCCATGTCGACCGGCGAAACGAGCGGAAAAAACTCGGCCGGCGAGACCGGTTCGTTGTCGCGGGAGGCGCGCAGCAGGCCCTCGAAAGCTTCGATTTCAAGGCCGGTTTCCGGGCCTGAGCGAAAGATCGGCTGCAGCGCGGATTGCAGCAGGAAAGGACCGTAGACGGTGGAGAACGACCCATTGTCGCTGCGAACCAGATTGGCGAAGATGCTTCTCGGCGTCATGCCCGTGCCCGTCGATTTCCGTTATCCATCCCTCCTGGTTGTAGCAGCCAAGGGTTACGCGGTTGTAAACAAGGTTTCGAAGGTTTTAATCAGCTTCTTTCATGGCTCACATTCAAGCTTTGTGCTTGAAACGGCGTCATAGTTTAGACATAGAGCGTACGGGCGGTTTTCGGCGCGCGATGCCGCCGTGTTCAACAGCTCTTCAGGACGAAGATTATGGCCTTTCTTGCCGACGCACTTTCCCGCGTAAAGCCCTCTGCCACCATCGCCGTTTCCCAGAAAGCCCGCGACCTGAAAGCAAAGGGCCGCGACGTGATCGGGCTCGGCGCAGGCGAGCCGGATTTCGATACGCCGGAAAACATCAAGAAAGCCGCCATCGACGCGATCAATCGCGGCGAGACCAAATATCCGCCGGTTTCCGGCATCCCGCAGCTTCGCGAGGCGATCGCCAAGAAATTCAAGCGCGAGAACAATCTCGACTACACGCCGGCCCAGACGATCGTCGGCACGGGTGGAAAGCAGATTCTTTTCAACGCCTTCATGGCAACCTTGAACCCGGGCGATGAAGTGATCATCACGGCGCCCTACTGGGTGTCCTATCCGGAAATGGTCGCCATCTGCGGCGGCACGTCCGTCTTCATCAAGGCGAGCCAGGAAAACAATTTCAAGGTGACGGCCGCCGATCTCGAAAAGGCGATCACGCCGAAGACCAAGTGGTTCCTGTTCAACTCGCCGTCCAACCCGTCGGGCGCCGCCTATACCCATGACGAGTTGAAGGCGCTGACCGACGTGCTCGTCAAGCACGAGCATGTCTGGGTTCTGACCGACGACATGTACGAGCACCTGACCTATGGCGACTTCAAGTTCGTCTCGCCGGCCGAAGTGGAGCCAAAACTCTACAACCGGACGCTGACGATGAACGGCGTGTCCAAGGCCTATGCGATGACAGGCTGGCGTATCGGTTATGCGGCCGGCCCGCTCGAACTGATCAAGGCGATGGACATGATCCAGGGCCAGCAGACGTCCGGCGCCTGCACGATCGCCCAATGGGCGTCGGTCGAGGCACTCAACGGCCCGCAGGACTTCATTCCCCAGAACAAGAAGATCTTCGAAGCCCGCCGCGATCTGGTGGTCTCGATGCTGAACCAGGCGAAGGGGATCGTCTGCCCGTCTCCGGAAGGCGCCTTCTACGTCTACCCGTCCTGCGCCGGCCTGATCGGCAAGACCGCGCCGTCGGGCAAGGTCATGGAGACGGACGAGGATTTCGTCACCGAGCTTTTGGAAACCGAAGGCGTCGCCGTCGTCCACGGTTCGGCCTTCGGCCTCGGCCCGAACTTCCGCATCTCCTATGCGGCTTCGGAAGAACAGCTCGAAGAGGCCTGCAAGCGGATCCAGCGCTTCTGCGCCAACTGCAAGTAAGCTTGCCTCGATCTTGACAAGAGAGCCCGCCGGCGACGGCGGGCTCTCTTGCGTTCTGGTCGCCGTTGACCACGGGAGCGGCCGGACATACATTTCCTTTATGAAAACCGTTTCTCTCCGCGAAGCCCAGGATCGCCTCGACGAACTTGCCCAGGATGTGGAGCAGGGCGAGACCGTGACCGTGACACGGGACGGCAAGCCGGTGTTTGATCTGGTGCCGCATACGGAGCGGGGTGGTTATGATCCGGAAGCCGGGGAGGCCTATCTGCGCTCTAAAGGTATCGTGCGTAAGAAGGGCTTCATTGCGGATGACTTCGATGATCCTCTGCCTGAGGATTTTCTCTTAAGGCCACTCCCCTGATATGCGGCTTTTGCTCGATACTCACATTGCACTCGCCATGGTGAATGGAAGTTTCGAGGATCAATTCCCGACCGTCAGACGCTTGCTGATCGAGAACATTGCAACTGGGTTCGTGAGCGTAGCAAGTATCTGGGAAATCGCCATCAAATCCCGGTTGGGGAAACTGGCGACCGATATCCCCGTCGAGCAGATACCGGATTTTCTCCGGTTTTCGGTCCTCACCATCCTCCCGATCGACATCCCGCACGTCATCACCGCCGCAGAACCTGAGCCCGATACGCGCGATCCTTTCGATCGGCTGCTTTTGGCACAATGCCAAGTCGAAGGGTTGCAACTCGTGACGATCGATCGGGCGCTTGTAGGGCATCGGCTGGCGTTCAAATTCTAGGTAAGCGTCGCTTTGTCCGACCTATCCATCAGCTCTTGGTCAACTTCAGGATCGTCGATTCCCCGCCGCCGCGCTGTTCGGTCACCGCATAGACGGCACCGTCGGGGCCGACTTTGACGTCGCGGATGCGGGCGCCGAGCGGCACGCGTTCTTCGTAGGCGACCTTGTCGCCATCCATGTGGATGACCACGATGCCCTGGGCGACGAGGCCGCCGATTAGGAAAGAGTTCTTCCATTCGGGAATGGCATCACCGTCATAATAGGCCATGCCGGACGGGGCGATGACCGGGTCCCAGAAATAGACCGGCTGCTCGGTCTCCTTCATGGCGGTGATGCCCTTGCCGATCGGCCGGCCGCTATAATCGATGCCGTAGGTGACTTCCGGCCAGCCGTAGTTCTTGCCGGCTTCCGGGCGGTTCAGCTCGTCGCCGCCACGCGGGCCGTGTTCTACGGTCCAGAGGCGGCCCTGTCCGTCGAGGGTGGCGGATTGCAGATTGCGGTGGCCGAAGGACCAGATTTCCGGCCGGGCGCCCTGGCGGTCGACGAACGGATTGTCGGGCAGGGCCTTGCCGTTCACGTCGATGCGGAAGATTTTCCCGAGGCCGCTTGAGAGATCCTGGGCCTGGACGCGCGGCTGCGGGTCGGACCGCTCGCCGACCGTCACGTAGAGTTCGTTGGCGGGGCCGAAGACGAGGCGCGAGCCGAAATGTTTGTTGCCGTCATAGCTCGGCATCTGGCGGAAGATGACTTTGAGGTTTTCCAGTCTGCCGCCGCCGCGGTCGTCGGGGACGAGTTTGGCCGAGGCGACCGATGTACCGTTGCCGTCGTCACGCTGTTCGGAGAAGGAAAAGAAGATCGTGCTGGAGGTGGCGAAGTCCGGAGCGAGCGCCACGTCGAGCAAACCGCCCTGGCCTCCGGAGAGCACTTTCGGCACGCCCTCGATTTTCGGGCCAGCCTCGCCTTCTTCCGAGACGATGTGCATGGCACCCTGTTTGGCGGTCACCAGCATCCGGCCGTCGGGCAGGAACTCCATGGCCCAGAGATGCGGCAGGCCATCGGCGACTACCTCCTGCGCGATCTTCGGCATCCGGGCCGGCTGCGGAGCGCGCGTCTGGTTGGCGAAGGCGGGTTTCTGGTCGCGGGCGTTCGGCGCTTTGGTTTCCGCGGGTTGGCCGGCGTTCTGAGCAGGAACGGGGCCGGCCAGCAAGGCGAGCGAGAGGGCCGAACCGGTCGCGAGAAGACTGAGGCGTTTCATCATGGACTCCCTTTAGTAGGGCGGAATTACCGCCGAGACCTGCAACGACACTTCTCGCACGCGGCGAAGGAGTATCTGGCAATGGCCTTCATCTAGGGCGTTCATAGGCAAGCGCCGTACACAGTTCGTTCAAGATTATTTTATTGAGCGGTCGCGAACAAAAGCCCGCCGGTGAAAGCGGGCTTCGTGCGTTCGGACGATGCCGCTGATCAGTCGGCGAGATCGGCCGGGACCTTGCCGCCGTTTTCGGCGAGCTTCTTCATCAGCGCCTTGTGGAGCCAGACGTTCATCGTCGCGGAGTCGTTGGTGTCGCCGGTGTAATGCAGTTCGGCGGCAAGCTCTTTGCGGGCCGTGAGGCTGGAATCGAGATCGAGCGCCTTCATCAGGTCGACGATCGACTTGCGCCAGTCAAGTTTCTGGCCGCTCTTCTTGACGGCGGCGTCGAGTATCGGAGTGATGTCGACGGGGCCGGACATAGCAGAGGTGGACGCCGTTGCCGAAGGGATGGGCGTCGGATTGCCCGCCGGGGCCGCGGACGCGGAAACCGGCGCGGCCGGCTTCAAGGGTTCGGCGGCCGGTGTTGCTTCATCCGCGCCCCAAATCGCATTCTTGATCTTGTCGAATATACCCATTTTAAACGTCTCCCTTAAGTTATCTGTCAGGAGAACGTCGGGCGGGCTTGAAAATTCTCAAGAGGCCGGCCGCAGGTAAATTGCGTACCTGCGGCCGGACATTGGATCAGGCCGTGCCCCAGATGGCTTCGGCGGTCTTGACGACGAGTTCGAGCTTGCGCTTCTGGTCGTCCTCGGTGATCGAGTTGCCTTCCTCGGTCGAGGCGAAACCGCATTGCGGCGCGATGCCGAGCTGGTCGATATCGACGAACTTGGACGCTTCGTCGAAGTGACGACGCAGCGAATCGAGGGTTTCCAGTTCACCGGTCTTGGTGGTGATGAAGCCGGGATAGACGCGCTGCTTGGAACCCTTCTGGAGCAGGGAGAGCGGCTGCAGGCCGCCGGAGCGCTCGGTGTCGTATTCCATGAAGAACATGTCGACGCCGGTCTTGTTGAAGATCGCGTCGGCCGCCGCATCGTAGCCGCCTTCGGCAGCCCAGGTGGAGCGGAAGTTGCCACGGCACATATGCATGCCGATCAGCATGTCCTTCGGACGATCCTTGATCGCTTCATGCATGGTCTCGGCATACTTCTGGATCAGCCAGTCCGGATCGTAGCCTTCCTCGCGCTTCATGGCGCGCTGCTTCTCATCGCCGAGATAGGCGAAATAGATGTCGTCCATCTGCAGGTAGCGGCAGCCGGCTTCGTAGAACTTCTGCACGGCCTTGGCATAGGTGCGGGCGAGAGCGGCGAAAAGCGCTTCCTGATCCTGATATTCCGGATAGGTTACGTCGGCGCGGGCGGTGCGGTAATGGGCGACGCTCGGGCCGGGGATGGAGATTTTCGGCGTCACCTTGGTGTTGGCGGCGAGGAACTTGAAGTGTTCCAGATGCGGGTGATCGTCCGGGAAGTCGAGCTTGCCGTTGATGGTCGGGAAGGTCGGCGGCAGCTTGACGCCGTGGAAGGTGACGCCCTTGTGGGCCTCGCGGGTGACGAATTCCATGCCGTCGAGCAGGCCGAGGAAATCGTAATGCCAGAAGTGGCGACGGGCTTCGCCATCGGTCACGACCTTCAGGCCGACGCTTTCCTGCAGCTTGACGAGTTCCCTGATGCCTTCGTCTTCGACGGCCTTCAACTCGTCTGCGGAAATGCTCTTGTCTTCATAGAACTTCTTGCGGGCTTCCTTGACGGAAGCGGGACGCAGCAGCGAACCGACGTGGTCGGCTCTGTAGGGAGGTGTGGACATTTGAAATCTCCTTCATGCGCAACACGGTGGTCGCGCCCATTGCTGGACGACCGGCTGGCAAGCCGGCCTTCGCTGCGGCGGACACGACCATATTTCAGACATTGATTCAACCTCTTCCCGATCCGATTCCGTTCCCCCGTGCAAGCCTTTGATGCGGAATCTTTTTCGCTTAGAGGCCCAGTGCCGTCAGCATCACGAAAGTGGCGAAAAGGACGAAATGGGTCATGCCTTCGATGGCGTTGGTCTGGCCGTCGTTGAGGTTGATGGCGGCGGCGACGAGGGTGATGGCGACCATCACCGTCTGCACCGGCGTCATCGCCATGACGAAGGGCTGGCCACTGTAGAGCGCGATGCCTTCCATCACCGGCACGGTGAGGATGACGGTCGAGAGCGAGGCGCCCATGGCGATGTTGACGACGGACTGCATGCGGTTGCGGAGTGCCGCGCGCAGTGCGGTCAGGATTTCCGGTGCCGCGGAAATCGCCGCGACCACGACCGCCATCAAGGTCACCGGTGCGCCGCTGCCTTCCAGGCCGGCATTCATCAAGATGGACATGAATTCGGCGAGGAAGCCGATGATCAGGACGCCGACAAGAATGACGCCGATGGAGATCGCCGCGGATTCGTGCTCGGCTTCGTGTTGCGGTGTCTGGCCGCCGGTTGCCGTCTCGGCGCGTGGATAGGTATAGCTGAAGAAATAGCTGTGCGGGCCGACCTGCATCTTCAGGAAGACCGCGTAGAGCGCGATCATCGCGCATATCGTGAAGGCGGAATAATAGTGCCAGCGGTCGCCGGGGATGAATTCCGGGACGATCATGGAAATGCCCATGGCGGTCAGGATCATCACGCTGTAGGTGCGGCTGGAATCGTCGTTATAGGGCTGCTCGCCGTGGCGTAGGCCGCCGAGCAGGGCAGCGAGGCCGAGGATGCCGTTGATGTCCAGCATGACCGCCGCGTAGATCGTGTCGCGCACCAGGGTGGGAGAGCTGGCATTGCCCATCATGATGGCGAGTATCAGCACTTCGACCGCCACCGCCGACAGCGTCAGGATCATCGTGCCGTAGGGGTCGCCGACCTTGCGTGCGAGCACTTCGGCATGGTGGGCGACACGGGTCGAGGCGAGAATGATGATGCCGATCAGGACGACGGCAGCGATCAGCGAAGCCGTCTGGCCGGCCTCGAGCACGGAATGTTCGATGGAATAAGCGACGACGCCTGCGGCCAGCGCGACGATGAGAAATCTTTCCTGCTTCAGCAGGGACAACAAACCCACATTCCACTCCTGACCTTGGCCGATGACAATCTAACGCGGCAATCTGCGGCATCAAGCAAGGTTCCGTTCTTGCGTCGAGGATTTGCGGTCGGAGGCCTTTGATGCCATAATTTATGACGTGATTTGCGATGTGGCTTGGAACTTCGCGGTACCTTTTTCAATTTCTCACCCCGGTGCCGCGACAGGACAAGATCCGAATGGATCGAGGCAGCCGTGAAAGACAGGAGGGAGTATGACCAAGGTTACCTATAAAGTCGTGCCGCATGACGGCGGTTGGGCCTATCGCCAGGGCGACGTCTATTCGGAAACTTTTCCCAGCCATTCCGACGCCTTGCAGGCGGCGCGCATCGTTGCGGCCGAGCAGCAGGTGGGCGGAGACCCGGAGGAGATCAGCTGGCAGGATGAAAAGGGCATCTGGCACACCGAATACAGCGAGGGTGGCGACCGGCCCGAGGCCGAGGTCATGGATGGCGAGGAGGGGTCGACCACCCACTAAAAGCGTCAACCGCGGACATAGTCCAGCAGGCCTTTGACGAGTGCGTCGAAGGTGACGCGCCAGCGGGGAGACGATTTCAGGTTTTCGTGCATGGCAACCCAGGTGTCGAGCGGCAGCTCGAAGACGCCAGGGAGTACCCGGACCAGATCCGGGTCGCGCCGGGCGAGGCCGACCTGGCAGATGCCGATGCCGACGCCGCCGCGGATCGCCGCCAGTTGCGCGAGATTGTTGTCGGCCCGGTAGCTCCAGCGGATATTTTCGATATCGGGAAAGGCCGGAGACGCCATGCGGATACGCTCCGCAGCGGCGCGAACGAAGGCGGTGCGGCGGTCGAAGCCGATCAGCCGGTGGGTTGCCAGGTCACCAGGTTTCTGCGGATAGCCATACCGATCCAGATAGCGGCGATGGGCGAACAGCCCGAGCGGAATCCCGCCGATATGGCGGGTGACGAGCGCATCCTGGGCCGGACTTGTCATGCGCACGGCGATATCCGACTCGCGTCTTAAAAGGTCCTCCAGTGAATCCGAGAGCGACAGTTCCAGTTCCAGCCCGGGATGCTCGTCCTGGAGAGCCGCGAGGATGGTTGGGAGAATCTCGACGCCGATCACCTCGCTTGCGCTGATCCTCACCGTTCCCTTGACCGCGCCGATCTCGCCCGAGGCCAGACGCTGCATTGCGGCGGTCGTGATGGCGAGGTTTTCCGCATAGGGTTGCATCGCCAGCGCCGGTTCGGTCGGCAGCAGGCCTTGCTGCGAGCGGGTGAAGAGCTGGTAGCCCACGGCCTCCTCAAGCGCGTCGATATGGCGGCCGACAGTCGGCTGGGTCAAGCCGAGTTCGCGCGCGGCGGCAGACAGTGAGCCGAGCTGCAGGACGGCGAGGAAGGTTCGGTAAAAGTCCCAGCTGATATCATTCATTTTTGTATGGATGCCAAAAATATTCTGTCAATTCCGTATAGGAGCGAAAGGCGTGATAGTCCAGTCAACGAAACCAGAAGGAACTATCCGCAATGTCTAAGCACTCCACGTCAAAGCCTGTTGCCCTCGTTCTCGGTGCAACAGGTGGGATCGGCGGCCATGTGGCGCGCGGTCTCGTCGCCCGCGGCTGGACCGTCCGGACGCTCAATCGCAAGGCCGGGGCAGCGGCCGAACGCGAGCCGCGCTTCCACTGGCTCCAGGGCGACGCGATGAATGCCGCCGACGTCCGCCGCGCCGCCCAGGATGCGAATCTGATCGTCCATGCGGTCAACCCGCCCGGTTACAAGGATTGGGAAAAGCTGGTTCTGCCAATGCTGGACAATACGATCGCCGCGGCCCGCGCCATTGGCGCCCGCGTCCTACTGCCCGGCACGGTCTACAATTACGGGCCGGATGCCTTTCCCGAGATCACCGAGGAAAGCCCGCAGAACCCGGTGACGCGCAAGGGCGCGATCCGGGTCGAACTGGAGCGGCGGCTCGAGGTTGCGTCGAGCGAGGGGGTGCCGGTGCTGATCGTGCGGGCAGGTGACTATTTCGGTCCGGGATCGGCCAATAGCTGGTTCGCTCAAGGGCTGGTCGAGCCCGGCAAGCCGGTGACGTCAGTCAGCCGGCCGAATGCCAGGGGCATCGGCCACCAATGGGCCTATCTGCCGGACGTGGCCGAGACCATGTTGCGGCTGATCGACCGCGCGGGTGAACTGCCGCGTTTCGCCCGCTTCCAGATGCGCGGTTTCTGGGACCGGGACGGCAGCGAGATGATCGCGGCAATCGGCAGGGTTGTCGGGCACGGGGTCAAGGTGAAGGCATTTCCGTGGTGGCTGCTGAAGCTCGGCTCGCCCTTCGTACCGATCTTCAGCGAGCTCGGCGAGATGCGCTACCTCTGGAAGGTGCCGGTGCGGATGGGCAATGACAAGCTGCTCGCCTTCCTCGGTGAGGAGCCTTCGACGCCGATCGATGACGCAGTTCGGACGACGCTTGTCGATCTCGGCTGCATGGAACCGAAACCAACCGGGGCCGCAAAGCCGGCGGCGCTTCTGGCCTGAGCAATATTCTCAAGAGGAAGGGGCCGCTTTTGGGCGGCCCCTTCCGAAGCTCATCAGGCGACTGCTTCGAGCGCCGGGTAGTCGGTATAGCCCTTGGCGCCGCCGCCATAGAGGGTCGCCTTGTCAAGTTCGTTGAGCGGCCCACCATCCTTGAAGCGCTGCACGAGATCCGGGTTGGCGATGAAGAGCTTGCCGAAGGCAACAGCATCCGCATAACCGCTTTCGACGGCCTTGGAGGCGCTTTCGCGATCGTAGCCGTTGTTGACGAGCCAACCGCCCTTGCCGCCGGCCTTACGGTAGATATTCTTGAGCTCCTGGTAGTCGAAGGGCTTGTCGCCCTGGAAGAAGGCGCGGTCGCCGCCGGTCGCACCCTCGACGATGTGGATGAAAGAGAGGCCGCGGGGCCCGAGTTGTTCGACCACATAGTTGAAGACGGCCTGCGGGTCCGGATCGCTGACGCCGTTGGCGGGCGTCACCGGCGACAGGCGGATGCCGACGCGGCCGGCGCCGATTTCCCTGGTGACGGCATCGACGACTTCCAGCACGAAACGGGCGCGGTTTTCGATCGAGCCGCCGTATTCGTCGGTGCGCTGGTTGGCGCCGGATTTCAGGAACTGGTCGATCAGGTAGCCGTTGGCGCCGTGCAGTTCGACACCATCAAAGCCGGCGTCGATCGCGGCGCGGGCGCCCTTGGCGAAGTCGGCGACGATGCCGGCGATTTCCGAATGTTCGAGCGCGCGGGGATCGGACGTATCGGCGAAGGCGCCGCTGCCATCCGCGTTGATGATGTAAGTCTTGCCGCCGGCAGGAATGGCCGAGGGAGCAACCGGAGCGCCGCCGTTCGGCTGCAGCGAGACGTGCGAGACGCGGCCGACATGCCAGATCTGGGTGACGATCTTGCCGCCCTTGCGGTGAACGGCATCAGTCACCTTCTTCCAGCCTTCGATCGCCTGCGGCAGATAGAGGCCAGGTACGTCCGCATATCCCTGGCCCTGCTGACTGACCGGCGTGCCCTCGGTGATAATCAACCCGGCGCCGGCGCGCTGTTCGTAATAGGTGACGTTGAGGTCGTTGGGGACCGCTTTCGGCGAGCGATTGCGCGTCAGGGGAGCCATGACGACGCGGTTCGAAAGTTCGATATCGCCGAACTTGGTCGGATCAAAAATGCTGGCCATGGGAAAATTCCTTATGCTGTTGGGAGGAGAGGCGGAGGGGTCAGAGGGTCGATCTGAGATCGTCGAGGAAGGCCGCGATGGTTTTCTCGTCGCGGTGGTAGAATGCCCATTGGCCGACGCGGTCGATTTTCACCAGGCCGGCCTTTTCGAGCGTCGAAAGATGCGCCGAGACCGTGGATTGGGAGAGGCCGCAGCGTTTTTCGAACTGGCTGGCGCAGATACCCATTTCGAGCGGATGCGCCTGATCGCAAAAATGACGTTCCGGCTCCTTCATCCATTCCAGGAACTCGACCCGGATCGGATGCGCCAGCACTTTTAGAATTTCCGTCTTGTCCATCGTCAGGATCCAATATCGGAGTTTCCCGATATATAGATCGGCCAAAGACGATTTAAAGGGAGCGATTTGCGAGAAACGGGAGATTGTAAAAAAAATGGGCCGCCGGATCGCTCCGAGGCCCAATAATTGTGAAGGTCAAAACCTCCAGAGGGGAACAGCCGGCACAGACGACAGGGACGTCGCCGAAGCGCGCCAGCTTAACTGAATATGGGGAGGCAAGTTTCGCTCGACAAGGGTATGGCTGGGATATTGAACAGAAGTTTTGACGCGGCTTGCGACGGCGAAAACCGGTGAATGAGCCACGGCTGGATTCAGGGCAAAAAAAGAGGGCCACTGGATCGCTCCAGGGCCCTATAATTGTGAAGGTCAAAAAAAACCTCCAGAGGGGAACAGCTGCTGCGGCGGAACTGGGAGGAAAAGCCGCCATGTGCATCAGCTGTGTGCGATATGGTGGTTTTTTGTGCAGTGAACAATAGCCTTTTGTGCAGGCCAGCCATGCGCAGGTCGCAATGCTTTAATTTAATGCGCTCGGTGGTTACATATCAGGCGGCCGCAGAACCCGCGAAATGCCCGGGATTTCCGGGTTTTTTCGGGCGGCTCCAGCCTAGGGAGCACGCCGTCAGAAATTCCAGTTGCGGGCCTTGCCGACCACGAAATCGCGGAAGACTTTCAGCTTCGCCGCGTTCTTCATTTCATCCGGGTAGCAGAAATAGGTATCGAAGGACGGGATGTCGGCATTGATGGCCAGCTGAATCAGCCCCGGATCGCGGCCGACGATGTAATCCGGCAGGCAAGCGATGCCTATCCCCAGCAGGCAGGCGCGCTTGATCGAGGTCTGGCTGTTGATCTGCAGATGCGGCGTACGGGTATTGTCCGACGACCGGCCCGCGTATTCCAGCCAGTTGACGTCGAGCAGGTAGTTCGGCGCCGGCTCCCCGAAGGTGATGATGCGATGGTGGTCGAGATCCTCGACGGATTGCGGCTCGCCGTAACGGTTGATGTAGGAGGGGGCCGCATAGACGTGCATGTGCACGGTAAAGAGCTTGCGCTGGATGAGGTCGGACTGTACCGGCTGGCGCAGGCGGATGGCGCAGTCCGCATGGCGCATGTTGACGTCCACCTCCTCGTTGTCGAGGATCAGCTGGATCGACATTTCCGGATAGAGTTGCAGGAATTCCTGCACCTTGTCGGTGAGCCAGCCCTGGCCGAGGCCGACGGTCGTCGTCACGCGTAGCTTGCCGGACGGTTTTTCCGTCGTCTCGGTGAGTTGCATCTTCACCGTCTCGAGCTTCAGCAGCACGTCGTGGGCGGTGCGGTAGAGCAGTTCGCCCTGTTCGGTGAGGATCAGGCCGCGCGCGTGGCGATGGAAGAGTTTTACCCCGACATCCTGTTCGAGCGCGCTGACCTGGCGGCTGATCGCCGACTGGGAAAGATGCAGCTTGTCGGCCGCATGGGTGAAGGACCCTGCCTCCGCCGCCGCGTGGAAAATGCGCAGTTTATCCCAGTCGAGCGGCACACCCATCGTTCAACGTCACTCCGCGGCTATGGCAACCGGCTGGATGCCGGAGAGGTAACGTTCGGCTTCGAGCGCTGCCATGCAGCCCATGCCGGCGGCGGTGATCGCCTGGCGGAAAGTGTCGTCGGTGACGTCGCCGGCGGCAAACACGCCGGGCACGTCGGTGGCGGTCGAATCGGGAGCCGTCCAGAGATATCCGTTCGGCTTCATCTTCAATTTGCCCTTGAAGAGTTCTGTCGCCGGCGCATGGCCGATCGCCACGAAGACGCCATGGATCGGGAAATCGGTGACCGTACCCGTCTGGGTGTTGCGCAGCTTGACGCCCTCGACGGACGGCGGCATCGGCGCCTTGGCCGGCTTGCCGGTGATCTCGGCGATCTCGGTGTTCCACAGCACATTGACATTGGGACGCTGGAAAAGGCGTTCCTGCAGGATCTTTTCCGAGCGGAACGAATCACGGCGATGCACGACCGTCACCGACTTGGCGATGTTCGACAGGTAGAGCGCTTCCTCGACCGCGGAATTGCCGCCGCCGACCACGATCACGTCCTTGTTGCGATAGAAGAAGCCGTCGCAGGTGGCGCAGGCGGACACGCCAAAGCCCTGGAACTGCTGTTCGGTTTCGATGCCGAGCCATTTTGCCTTGGCGCCGGTCGAGATGATGATCGTCTCGGCGGTCCAGACGGCGCCAGAATCGGTGCGCACGGTAAAGGGGCGATGGTTGAGCTCGACTTCGGTGACGAGGTCGTTGACGATTTCGGCGCCTACATGGGTCGCCTGTTTCAGCATCTGCTCCATCAGCCAGGGACCCTGGATCGGATCACCGAAGCCCGGATAGTTTTCGACATCCGTGGTGATCATCAACTGGCCACCCTGTTCCATGCCGGCGATCAGGACCGGTTTCAGCATGGCGCGCGCAGCGTAGATGGCGGCCGTATAACCGGCCGGGCCGGAGCCGATGATCAGGACCTCGGTATGACGGGAGGACATGGAGTAATTTCCTTTCAAAGACCGGTCGACGTTTTGTTGCCCCTCATATAGGTGGTCGATGTCCGGTCTGCCGCTTTAGAAGCGCCATGTAAGATCGATCCATGCAGCAATGCAAGGGCAGCCTTGCACTAACAACAGATCAGTTGGCATGGAAACCGGAAGCCAAGCGCCTCAAGACATATTCTTGCTTAAAATTCCTCTTGCGATAAAAGCACTGCAGAATGAAGGGGACCTCCGTGCTTCGCGCCGATCTTGATGCCATCGATCTAAAAATCCTGCGGGAATTGCAGCGCGACGGGCGCATGACCAATGTCGAGCTCGCAGAACGCGTCGGCATTTCGGCGCCGCCCTGCCTGCGCCGCGTGCGCAAGCTGGAAGAAGCCGGCATCATCGAAGGTTATCATGCGCTGCTCAACGCCCCGAAGCTGGGCGTCGATCTCGTCGCCTTCTGCATGGTCGGGCTGAAGCGCCAGTCGGATGCGGACCTCAAGGCCTTCGGGGCGAAGGTTCAGCAATGGCCGATGGTGCGGGAAGCCTGGATGGTCAACGGCGACAGCGATTTCCTGCTGCGCTGCGCTGCCCAGAACCTCACCGTCTTCCAGGACTTCGTCATCGAGGTGCTGACTGCCGACCAGCATGTCGATACCGTGCGTACCATGCTGACCATCCGCCAAGTCAAGCATCTAGGGCTGGTGGAAATCTGAAGCGGACCGTTGCCGGCAGGCGTATCTTCACTTGCTCCCGGCAGGACGAAACCGCTTTTTGTGGATGAAGGCGATCAGCTTGTCTTCCATCAGGCGCCGCTGCTTGGCGAGCGCGTAGAACCACTTCCGCTTGTTGGTCTTTCTGGCCCGGCCGGTGCTCGCCAGGATTTCGCTTGCCGCGTCCGTCGTGGTGACGGGCGAGGGCCAGAAGGAGTAGCCGTGGCCGGTGCGGGTCAGCCAGTGGCGGAAATAATTGTCAACCGGGGCGAACATCTTGCGGTGCTCCGCGAGGAACAGCCGGGCACCTTCGCGAGACCAGACGATGGCGCTGGTCGTCATCGGAAAGTAATGGGCTGCTACCAGTTCGCAGTCGTGGCCGCCGATGCCGTAGCGGGAAAGAGGGGTGGCGATCTTGAGCTTGTTGTTACCGATATTGATCAGCCGCCAGTCGGGATCGGCCTTTTCGAGATCGGGGAGGGCGGCTTGCAGCAGCTCAACGGGGTTGCAGAGCGGCAGCGCGTCGTCTTCGAGCACCAGCGCATAACGGGCATCGGACTTCAGGAAATGCTCGGCGACTTTCAGGTGGCTGCGATAGCAGCCGATTTCGCCGCCAACCAGGGTGCGCCCCATATAGTTCTGGGCGCGCTCGGCGTCGTAGTCCGGGATCGTCGCGAGATCGAATTTGCGGCCGTCGACGGCGGAGATCCGCTCGAAGGCGATGCCGAAGGCTGAAAGACGGTCGCTGATGGTCTGCAGGCGGTCATTGCTGCCATCCAGATTGATGACATAGGTCTCGAGCGATTGCATTTTACCCTTTTTCGGCGAGGAGGCGCAGCGACTTTTGGTCCGCCACGGCCGCTTCCGTCGCCGGTAGACTTGTGATGGTGCATCGACGTGGTCGAAGCTGTTTGCGTTTTGCTATATCGTGGCCGGGCCTTTTTGGGAACAGGCGGGGCTTTCCCCGATAACATCGTCCGAACCGGTGCGGAAGGATCACCGCAGCGGCATCCTGCCCAGCCCCAACATTTCAGCGGCAACCATTCCCATACCCCTTGCGCAGGTTTTTCAACCGTAACATATAGGCGGCGCTGCCTATAGATGCTGGTTTCCGGTATAAAGCGGCGGAAACAGACAGACGAGGCGACATCGATGCGGGTTCACCAGTATATTTTCGGCAAGGACGGCGGGGCGGAGAAGTTCTTCGTGCATCTGGTCGGCGCGCTTGCACGACGCGGCGTTGAGCAGACGGCCGTGATGCGCTGGAACCGCCGCTGGAAGCCGGATGTCGAGGCTCATGCCAAGGTGATCGAGAGCAATTTCCGCAACCTGTCGATCGATCGCATCCTTCTGCCGATGAAGGTGCTCTCCATGGCAAAGCGGGACAAGGCCGACGCGATCATTTCCTGGTCCACCCGCGGTGCTCGCCTGATGCCGGACTATAAGGGGGGTATCAAACTCTCCCGTCTCGGCGACTATCCGACCCACCTCGGTTATTTCAAGAACTCCGACATTCTCGTCTGCAACACGCCGGGCATTGCCGACCATGTGCGCAACAATCTCGGCTGGACCCGCGGCGTCGAGGTCATCTCGAACTTCACCGATACGTCGGTCGTGGCGCCCGTCTCGCGCTCGGTTGCCAACACGCCGGAAGGCGTGCCGCTGATCATGACGATGGGCCGTTTCGTCAAGCGCAAGCGGTTCCACCTGCTGATTGAGGCGATGGTCGCGGTGCCGGACGCTTATCTGTGGATCGCCGGCGACGGCGAGGAGCGGGAAGCGCTGGAGGCTGTCATGCGCCAGCACAAGATGGAGAACCGGGTCCGGTTCCTCGGATGGCACAAGGATACGCGGCCCTATCTTGCCGCCGCCGACATCTTCATCATGCCGTCCAGCCACGAGCCGCTCGGCAACGTCATCTTCGAAGCCTGGGCTCAGAGCAAGCCGGTGATTTCCTCGCGCTCGGAAGGCCCGTCATGGTTCGTACAGGACGGTGAGAACGGCCTGCTCGTCGATATCGACGACGTTCCGGGCTATTCGCGCGCCATCAACCAGTTGATCGCAGACCCTCAGCTGGCTGCGAGCCTTGGCGAAAAGGGCAGGGCGACGCTGGTCGGGCAGTTTTCGGAAGAGGCGGTGGCGAACGCCTATATCGAGCTTTTCAAGCGGAAGCCGTGATCCGGTAGATATTGCCGAGCAATTTGGCCTCGCCGTCGATGCTGAAATTTTCGAGCGCGTGGGCGCGGGAGTGGCCCGAGGCGGCCTTGCGGCGGGCCTCGTTGTCCATGAAGGCGGCTGCGGCCTCTGCCATGGCATCGACGCTGTCGCGGGCGATGATCAGGCCGGTTTCCTCTTCGCCCGTCACCAGGAGTTCCGGGAAGGCGCCGACATCGGTGGCGATCACCGGGACCGCGGTCGCCATGGCTTCCAACGGGGTGAGGCCGAAACCTTCCCAGCGCTGCGGCGCGATGAAGAGGTCGAGGGCGCGATACCATTCGTTGATATCGGTGTGCTCGCCGACGAACAGGATGCGGTCGGCGAGACCGGCGGCGGCGACCTTCTTCTTCAGTCCGTCTTCAAAATCCACATGCGGACCGGTGGCGCGGCCGGCGACGATCGCCGACCAGTCCTTGCGATCGGCAAGCACCCGGATCATTGAATCCACAAAGAGATCGGTGCCCTTCTGGCGCCGCACGCGGCCGAAGCAGCCGACGATCTTCTGTGCGGGGTCGAGGCCGCGAGCGCGCTTGGCCTCCCCTTTGTCCGATGGCGGCGAGAAGCGGTTGGTGTCGATGCCGTGCAGCACGACGGTGTTCCTGACCGTCAGGTAGTCAGCCGTCTTGCCGCTGGTGGCGATCACGCTGTCCATCTTCGAGACCAGCCATTTCGTCCAGCCGGTATGGTGCCTTTGTGAGGCGGACGTGAAGACGATCTTCAGTGGCATGCGCAGCACGTCGCGCATGAAAATTGCCGGCAGCATCTCGATATTGCGGCGCGCGTGCCAGATCCGGCACCGTTTGCCGCGCGGCGGGGTCCACAGGCGGAAGAGGTCGCGGTAACGGATATGCGGCAGATCGGCGGGCAGGCCGGGCCCAAGCGCTGCAACCTTCTGGCCGAGCGATCTCTGGACGGGCACGAGCTGGATGATCGTCGACGTGACGCCGGAGAGGCGCCGCTTGAAATTCGGCGCGATCACTTCGACGTCACGGATATCGATGATGGCGGAATCGCCGTTTTTGCCCACGGGCTTATCAGCCCCAGGAAATGGCGAGGATTTCGTAGGCCTTGGAGCCGCCGGGGGCGACAACTTCGATCGAGTCGCCCTTTTCCTTGCCGATCATCGCACGCGCGATCGGCGAAGAGATTGAGATACGGCCAGCCTTCACATCGGCTTCCTGGTCGCCGACGATCTGGTAGACCTTTTCTTCCTCCGTATCCTCGTCGATGAGTTTCACGGTCGCGCCGAACTTGATCTTGGCGCCGGACATCTTGGACAGATCGATGACTTCGGCGCGCGCGGTCAGGTCTTCGAGTTCCGTGATACGGCCTTCGTTGTGGCTCTGGGCCTCCTTGGCAGCATGGTACTCGGCGTTTTCCGAAAGGTCGCCATGGGCGCGCGCTTCCGCGATTGCCTCGATGATACGGGGACGCTCCTCCTGCTGGCGCCAGCGCAGCTCTTCCTGCAGTTTGGAAAAACCGCTCTGCGTCATCGGTACCTTTTCAACCATTTCCTTGTCCTTCAGGCGCATGCCCGCGGATGCCGCGGACACAAAAAGAAACAGGTTCCGGAGCAAAACTTCGGAACCATCGTAAAATCAGAATGTAGGTCACTATAACAGAATTTCGACAGCGAGCGCTAGGAATTTCGAAACCTTGTCGGTGTGCCCCTCCTTCCACATGAGATTGTAAGCGGCACCGTTTGTCAATGACTTGACAGGCAGAAAGAGAACATATAGAGAACATGCTAATGAAGAAATCGCTGAAAGAACGCTTGGCGATCCTTTCGGACGCCGCCAAACACGATGCGTCCTGTGCCTCCAGCGGGACCATGAAGCGGGACTTGTCCGCGACGGGCGGGCTCGACTCGACGGAAGGTTCGGGCATCTGCCTTCGTGCGCGTCAAGGAACTGCCCCGCTGGCGGAGGGTGCGGCCGGGCATGGCGCGCTGGATCAAGCGCTTGGCGGCGTGAGCGGAGAGAATGATTAAGGCGGCTCAAGGGACGAAAGTCGGCTCTTTCGGCAGGTTGGGCGGGTTGTAGGTGCCGGCATCCAGCCGGGTCTTGACCGAGTCGTGAAGCTTCGCCCCGTCCGGAATGAGGCGCCGGTCTTCGAGCGGAAAATACAGGCCCGTGCGATCGCCCCGTTTGCGCCATGAGCTCTCCGGGACCCGTCGCGGAATGTATTCGAGGATTTTCCAGCCCTTCGTCATCGAGTCGTGCAGCTGGGCTTTGGGATCCGGCGGGACGTATTTGTTGGCGTTCTTGCCGAGCACGATATTGTTGATGGTGCGCGTGACGTAGATGAGGCCGGTCGACCCGGTCTCGCGGATCATCCAGTCGAGCGGGAGCTTGATCTGGCCGCTTTCCGCCTCCGGGTAACCTCCGCCGATATCGCCATGCACGCCGGAAAACCACACTTCCTTGAAGTCCTGTTTCGCGACGGTTTTCGGCTTGAACGGGCCGCCCCAATAATCCTGATCCGGCGTCCAGAGTTCCGGCCGGAACATGGTGCGACGCTCGTCGATCGCCACGGCATGGCGCACGCATTCGACGCTCGGATTCTTGCGGGTGAACGGGTGGGTCTTCAATTGCGGGCGCCATTTGCCCGATTCGATGACCGACGCCACCGTATCGAAAAGGCCGAGGAGCGCGATCGGCGGACGGTCGTTGCGCAGCATTCGCTCGTAGAGGCGCATGCTGGCGAATGCCGAGGATGCGTCTTCATCCTCGATCGCATCTTCGCTGCGCTGTTCCTGCTCGGGAATACCCTTGTAGGTCTTGTAGGCGTAGTCCAGCAGGTTCAGGTGATATTTGGTGGTCAGCCCGAAGGCGTGGATGAAGCCGGCAAGGACACGCGCCGAATAGGCGCCGCGGCTGAAGCCGAATATATAGATGCGGTCCCGATCCGCATGCCGGCCCTCGACGTTCTTGGGGCCGCGCTCATAGTTTTCGACCAGGAAACGATAGGCTTCCTTGACGTTCTCGTCCAAACCCCAGCCGGTGGCCAGCCCCCAGACTTCGAAGGCCTTGCGATAGAATCGCGACCAGGAGTTTGCAGCACCGAAGGTGCCGACACCGGGGTCGTAATAGACGATCTGCTCGTCCGACCGCTTCAGGCAGCCGAACAGCCGCAGGACATTCGTGCGGTCGGCGGATATTTCATTCGATGTGCCGTCGAACAGAATGACGATATTCTTTGACATGGCTTCCCCCCGGATGATCCAGCCCTCAGACTATCATCACCGTGTCATGTTTACAATTTTAAGTAGGTGCATCAATCTCGGTACTTACCATTTTGCGGGAGGCAGGCATGGCCGATTTCAGATTCGCGACTTTCAATCTCTATCACTTCGCCGCACCAGGCATTTTCTGGCATGAGCGGGATCCGAAATCGACTTACACGCCCGAGCAGTGGCAGGCCAAACAGGCCTGGATTTCGGACATGCTGGCGCAGATGAATGCAGATGTGATCGGCTTCCAGGAAGTGGTTTCATTCGAGGCGCTGAAAGACCTGGTTGCCGCTGCCGGCTATCCGCATTTCTACAATGCCGGCGCGCCGATTTTCGACGCTGAGGACAGTGCGATCTACGTGAACGCCACGGTGGCGATCGCCTCGCGTCATCCTTTCGCGGAGGTCGGCGACCTGATCGGTGTTGCCGATATCGACGTCGATACGGTCGTCGATCCCGGTTTCAGGTTCTCGCGTACGCCGGTCGCGGCGCGCATCGACCTGGCCGGGATCGGCGGGTTGGACATCTATGTCTGCCACCTGAAATCACAGGGCGCTTTCGTCGATCCGCGCGATGTCGATCCGATCGAAGACTGGGCAGAGAAGATCAAGACCTACTATTTGCTCCGCAACGCCGCCGGCGTGGACCAGGTCGCCAAGCGGGCAGCGGAAGCCGGTGTCGTCTACCGGCTCTTCCGCCGCGCCATCGACCGCGACAACGATGCGCCGGTCCTGCTGCTCGGCGACCTCAACGAGGGGCCGGATTCGCACACGATCGGCATTCTGACCCAGGGCGAACGGGTGTTTTCCTGGGGCAGCATTCCGGGCAACGGCATTCCGCCGGAATTCGCATTCCTCAAACATGTCTACAAGCTCTACGACACCTGGCCCCTCGTGCCGACCCAACTCCAGGGCCGGCCGATCACCCATAGCAGTTCGGGCCATGGCTCGATCCTCGACTATGCGATCGTTTCCAACGGGCTCAATCCGAACAATCCGCGCCGGCGCGGCGCGGTGACCAAGGTGGAGGTCTTCGACGATCATTTCCGGGACGGGACGCCGAAGGGGATTGCCTCCGACCATGCACCGGTCATCGTCACCATAAATGGGCGCGATGCTTAAAGACGTGGACGCGAAGCGCGGCGGCCGAAGGCGTTTCTTCGGCCGCGCCGTCAGTTTCAGGCGAAGTAGCTCTGCAGCGGGCGGACTTCGAGATTGCCGGCTTTCAATGCCTTGATCGCCATGGCAGCGGCTTCGGCGCCGGCCATGGTGGTGTAATAAGGCACTTTCTGCATCAGCGTGGCGCGGCGGAGCGATTTGGAGTCCGAGATCGCCTTGTTGCCGTCCGTGGTGTTGATGACGAGCTGGACCTGGCGGTTGCGGATCGCATCCTCGATATGCGGGCGGCCTTCCAGCACCTTGTTGATGCGGGTCGAGACAATGCCCTGTTCGGCGAGGAAGCGGGCAGTGCCGCTGGTCGCCAGAACCTTGAAGCCGATATCGGTCAGGATGCGGATCGCCGGGAGCACGCGGGCCTTGTCCTCGTCGCGCACGGAGACGAACACCGTGCCGTCGCGCGGCAGTTCGACACTGGCACCGAGCTGCGACTTGGCGAAGGCGAGCGCGAAATCCGTGTCGAGGCCGATGACTTCACCGGTCGAGCGCATTTCCGGGCCGAGCAGGATGTCGACGCCGGGGAAGCGGGCGAACGGGAAGACGGCTTCCTTGACGGCGATATGCTTCAGGTTGCGCGGATCGGGCTTGGTGCCGTAGGCGGCAAACGTCGCGTCGAGCTTTTCGCCGGCCATGACACGGGCGGCGATCTTGGCGATCGGCGCGCCGATGGTCTTTGCGACGAAGGGCACGGTGCGCGAGGCGCGCGGGTTGACTTCGAGCACGTAGACGGTGCCGTCCTTGATGGCGAACTGCACATTCATCAGGCCAACGACATGCAGGGCCTTGGCCATCGCCTTGGCCTGGCGTTCCAGTTCGTCGATCATTTCCGGCGAGAGGGTGCGCGGCGGCAGCGAGCAGGCGCTATCGCCCGAATGGATGCCGGCTTCCTCGATATGTTCCATGATGCCGGCGACATAGACGTCGGTGCCGTCGCAGACGCAATCGACATCGACTTCGATCGCATTGCTCAGGTAGCTGTCGAACAGCAGCGGGTTCTTGCCGAGCAGGGTGTTGATCTGGCCGGTCTTGTCGTTCGGGTAACGCTGCTTGATATCTTCCGGCACGAGGCCCGGCACGGTGTCGAGCAGGTAGGTCTGCAGCATCGATTCCGAGTGGATGATCTGCATGGCGCGGCCGCCGAGCACGTAGGACGGGCGAACGACCAGCGGGAAGCCGATTTCGGCGGCGACCAGGCGGGCCTGCTCGACCGAATAGGCGATGCCGTTGTTCGGTTGGTTGAGGTCGAGCTTCATCAGAAGCTTCTGGAAGCGGTCGCGGTCTTCGGCAAGGTCGATCATGTCGGGCGCGGTGCCGAGAATCGGGATGCCATTCTTTTCGAGCGCTTCGGCAAGCTTCAGCGGCGTCTGGCCGCCGAACTGGACGATGACGCCGACCACTTCGCCCTTCTCCTGCTCGGCGCGCAGGATCTCGATCACGTCTTCGGCCGTCAGCGGCTCGAAATAGAGCCGGTCCGACGTGTCGTAGTCGGTGGAGACGGTTTCCGGGTTGCAGTTGATCATGATCGCTTCATAGCCGGCATCCTTCAGCGCGAAGGCGGCATGGCAGCAGCAATAGTCGAACTCGATGCCCTGGCCGATGCGGTTCGGACCGCCGCCGAGGATGACGACCTTCTTGGCAGCCGAGACTTCGGCTTCCGAACGGAGGCTGCCGACGAAAGGCGTCTCGTAGGTCGAGTACATGTAGGCGGTCGGCGAGGCGAATTCGGCAGCGCAGGTATCGATGCGCTTGAAGACCGGGCGGACATTGAGGCTGTTACGGAGCTCGGCCACTTCCTTGGGGCGCTTGGAGGTCAGGCTGGCAAGGCGGGCATCGGAAAAGCCCATGGCTTTCAGCATGCGCAGGTTCTCGGCGTCTTCCGGCAGGCCGTGCTCGCGAATGCGGGCTTCCATGTCAGTAATGGCCTTCAATTGCGCGATGAACCAGGGGTCGATCTTGCAGGCCTCGTGAACCTCGCCTTCGGTGAGGCCGAGGCGCAGCGCCTGGGCAACCATGCGCAGGCGGTCCGGAGTCGGCGTGCCGATCGCGGCGCGGATGGCGTTTCTGGAATTCTCGCCGTCCTCGAAGCCGGGGATCTCGATCTCATCGAGGCCGGTCAAACCGGTTTCGAGGCCGCGCAGCGCCTTCTGCAGCGATTCCGCGAAGGTGCGGCCGATCGCCATCACTTCGCCGACCGACTTCATCGCGGTCGTCAGCACCGGCGAGGCGCCCGGGAATTTTTCGAAGGCGAAACGCGGGATTTTCGTCACGACGTAGTCGATCGACGGTTCGAACGAGGCGGGCGTCGCGCCGCCGGTGATGTCATTGTCGAGTTCGTCGAGCGTGTAGCCGATGGCGAGCTTGGCGGCGACCTTGGCGATCGGGAAGCCGGTGGCCTTCGATGCGAGCGCCGACGAGCGCGAGACGCGCGGGTTCATTTCGATGACGACGAGGCGGCCGTCCTTCGGGTTGACGGCGAACTGCACGTTCGAACCGCCGGTCTCGACACCGATCTCGCGCAGCACCGCGATCGAGGCGTTGCGCATCATCTGGTATTCCTTGTCGGTCAGCGTCAGCGCCGGCGCGACGGTGATCGAATCGCCGGTGTGGACACCCATCGGATCGATGTTCTCGATCGAGCAGATGATGATGCAGTTGTCCGCCTTGTCGCGGATCACCTCCATCTCGTATTCCTTCCAGCCGAGCACCGACTCCTCGATCAGCACTTCGGTGGTCGGCGAGGCATCAAGGCCGCCACCGACGATCTCGAAGAATTCCGAGCGGTTGTAGGCAATGCCGCCGCCGGTGCCGCCCATGGTGAAGGACGGGCGAATGATGGCGGGCAGGCCGACCACGTCGATCGCCTGGGCGGCGATCGCCATGGCGTGGCTGATGTAGCGCTGCTTGCGGTCGGTCTCGCCGAGGTTCCACTGGTTTTCGAGCGCATCGAGTGCCCTGTCGAGTTCGGCACCCGTCAGGCTTTCCTTGACCCGGTTGCGCTCGATCTCATGGGTCTTTCGGTCGGCATCCTTGATGTCGGTGGCATTGGCCAGCATCGACTTCGGGGTTTCGAGCCCGATGCGGGACATCGCCTCGCGGAAGAGGGCGCGGTCTTCGGCCATGTCGATGGCGGCCGGCTTGGCGCCGATCATCTCGACATTATAGCGGTCGAGCACGCCCATGCGCTTCAGGGAGAGAGCGGTATTTAGCGCCGTCTGGCCGCCCATGGTCGGCAGCAGCGCGTCCGGGCGTTCCTTGGCGATGATCTTGGCGACGACTTCGGGGGTGATCGGCTCGACGTAAGTGGCGTCGGCAAGGCCCGGGTCGGTCATGATCGTCGCCGGGTTGGAATTGACCAGGATGACCCGGTAGCCTTCTTCCTTCAGCGCCTTGCAGGCCTGGGTGCCGGAATAATCGAACTCGCATGCCTGGCCGATGACGATCGGACCCGCGCCGATTATGAGGATCGATTTCAAATCTTGGCGCTTGGGCATGGGTATCTTTCCGCTTTTTTCCTGCGCAGAAAACCGGCACGGCGTGGAATACCACCGGTCGGGTCGCGCGCGCATGTCTTTTCAGGCTAGACGCGGCTTATAGGCAAATGTTCTGGGGAACGGAACCCCATAAATCGCCAAATCGACAGGAAAAGCGTTCGGCGTGGCTTGCCAACGAAGCCGGCTTTTCGACGAGTTCACCGCTGGCGTTCCCGCGGTACTGTCCGTCGTACCGATCATGCCCTAGCTGGAAGCTCGTCGAAACGCGCGCGCACCGCATCGGCATAGGTCCGGCTCACCGGGATTTCCGTGCCGTCCTTCATGATCAGCACAAGCCTGCCGCCGTCGCGTTTCAACCTGTCGACATGGGTATCGGCCACCCAGTGGGAGCGGTGCACCTGCAGGCCGGGCGTGGCCCCAAGTTCCTTCAGGGCGTCGGCGAAACGCAGAAGGACCAGTTCGTGGCCGCGGCTGGTGACCACGTCGGTATAATGATCCTCGACCGAAAGCCGCAGGAGTGCGCCGCGGTTTTGGGGTTTCAGGCGGGCTAGGATTTCGGGTTCGGATGAGGGCGAGGCTGTCGGCGCCGGTACAAGCGCGGGCGGGGCGGAAACCTCGGCGATCTGACGGTGCATGGCCGTGTAGGTCAGAAGACAGAAGAGGGCGCAAAGCGGCAGCGCGAACAGCGCCCGGTGAAAACCGTTGCCCACGTTGGTCCAGTGGCCGAAGAACGCGAAATCGATGACGCCGAGGGCGAAGCCGATCGGCAGGGCCGCGGCCAGCGAACCGATCATCATGCGGGCGAGCGTGTGGTTGAGATGCGGGCGCAGCAGGATTTCGGCCATCAGCGCGAAACAGATGGCGATCGTCCAGGTGACGGCATGGACGGTCAGCCAGTAGCCGAACCGGACGCCGAGGGTCATGCGCTCGAACGTGCCGTAGGGGCCGGTGACGACGAAGATCAGAACGACGAGCGTAAACGTCGTCCAGAAGCGCCAGGAGCGGGTGAAGAGCTGCAATTCACGAAGCGTGGAGCTCAAAAACGGGTGATTCACGAAATTTATCCGTCGTCTGCGCCATTCCGGTGGAGGATGGACGAGTCATGGCGGAAACAGG
This sequence comes from Neorhizobium tunisiense, assembly GCF_039631515.1. Taxonomy (NCBI): domain Bacteria; kingdom Pseudomonadati; phylum Pseudomonadota; class Alphaproteobacteria; order Hyphomicrobiales; family Rhizobiaceae; genus Neorhizobium; species Neorhizobium tunisiense. The sequence continues at coordinate 897,520 of NZ_JBDIUU010000002.1, forward strand.
CGGCTAATTCAATCGCCTCACGGTTTCTCGATGCTTTCGACAGGTATTTCTCATGAACCTTCAGCCGCTCCTCGATGCCCCGCTTGCCGTCCAGATCCATGTCGCGGCCGTCCTGCCGGCCTCCGTGCTCGGTGCCTATATTCTGCTCAATCGCAAGGGAACTCCGGTACATCGCCTGCTCGGCAAGATCTGGATGGCGCTGATGGTGATCAGCTCGCTCTCCAGCTTCTTCATCCACGAGCTCAACCTCGTCTACGGTTTCAGCCCGATCCATCTCCTGTCGGTTTTCGTGCTCGTCGCGGTGTGGCGGGCAATCAGTGCTGCCCGCGCCCATAATATCCGGGCACACAAGGCGGCCGTCATCGGCATGTATTTCGGCGGTATCGGGATCGCCGGCCTGTTCACGGTGATCCCGGGGCGGATCATGAACGCGGTCGTCTTCTCCGGCGGCCCGAGCTGGATCCTGATCGTGACGCTGCTCGGCATTGCCGGAACGCTGTTTCTGCAGCGCCGGCTGGCGAGGCGCCAGCCTTGATCATTACATCAAGAATTTCCTCAAAAGCGTACCGTTCGGCGCCATGCTGTCATGGACAGGCCCGGCTTACGGGGCTAGAGCTGCGCTCAAGAAACTTGCAGCAACGGCCATCCGCGATGACGACCGCTTGCGCGGAGGAAATTCCATGGCCGATGCAACGTCCAAGCCCGTTTCCGTAACTTCAGCCGAAGTGACGATCCTGCCGATCATCCTGGCGGTCAGCTTCTGCCACATGATCAACGACATTATGCAGTCGATGATTTCGGCGATCTATCCGATGCTGAAGACGGATTATGCGTTGGACTTCTGGCAGATCGGCATCCTGACGCTCGCCTTCCAGTGCACGGCCTCGCTGCTGCAGCCGGTGATCGGCATCATCACCGACAAGAAGCCTTTCCCCTATTCGCTGCCGGTCGGCATGGGCTCGACCTTCATCGGCCTGTTCATGCTGGCGAACGCGCATTCGTATGTGGTGCTGGTCATTTCCGCGTCGCTGATCGGCATCGGTTCGGCCGTCTTCCATCCGGAATCATCGCGTGTCGCGCGGCTGGCATCGGGTGGACGCTACGGGATGGCGCAGTCGGTCTTCCAGGTCGGCGGCAATTTCGGCCAGTCGATCGGCCCGCTGCTTGCAGCCTTCATCATCGTGCCGAACGGGCAGGGCAGCGTTGCCTGGGTCTCGGTCGGCGCGCTTGTCGGCATCGTCATGCTCGCGGGCGTGGCGCGCTGGTACAAGGCGCACATGCTTGCCAACCAGGGTCGCAAGCGCGTGCTGAAGGCCCATGACCTTTCAAGGCGCACGGTCGCCATCGCGCTCATCGTGCTGACCATCCTGACATTCTCCAAGAATGCCTACATGGCCTCGATCAGCAGTTATTATACCTTCTTCGTCATCGAGCGCTTCCAGGTGACGGTGCAGCAGTCGCAGGTCATGCTGTTCATCTTCCTCGGCGCCGTGGCGCTCGGCACGGTGATCGGCGGGCTGGTCGGCGACAGGTATGGCTCCAAGGTGGTGATCTGGTTCTCGATTCTCGGCGTGCTGCCCTTCACGCTCGCCATGCCGTTTGCCAACCTGCCGATGACGATCGCGCTTTCGGGCATCATCGGCTTCATCATGGCTTCCTCTTTCCCGGCAATCGTGGTGATGGCGCAGGAACTGGTGCCGGGCCGGGTCGGCATGATCGCCGGCATTTTCTTCGGGATCGCCTTTGGCATCGGCGGCATCGCGGCGGCGGTACTCGGCGTCTTCGCCGACAAGTACGGCATTGGCTTCGTCTACAACGTCTGCGCCTTCTTGCCAGTGCTCGGGCTGCTGACGGTTTTCCTGCCGGGGAAAAAGGCTCTGCGGGTCGCCTGAGGAGGAATCTTCGGCTATGTGATGCGGGACGGATCGCTTTTGCGTCCGTGAGCGTTATATCGGCCGAAGGTACGGTCGAACAGGAGGGCACGGCATGGAATGGAAAGGGCGGCGGCAATCCGACAATGTCGAGGACCAGCGTGGCGCTTCCATGGGCGGCAGCCCGATGGGCCGAGGCGGGTTCCGCATTCCGGTCGGCGGTGGTGGCCGACGCGGGGGCGGGCTCGGCATCGGCGGCATCATCGTTATCCTGATCATCTGCTGGATCACCGGCATCAACCCGCTTTCGCTGCTCTCCGGCGAGCTCGGCATGGACGGTTCGGGCTTCGAGCAGCAGCAGACGACCCAGGGCACGCCCGCCAACGATGAGACGACGGCGTTCGTGCGCACCGTGCTTGCCGAGACGGAAGATACCTGGAACGGCATATTCCAGGCCAACGGCCAGCAATACCAGGAGCCGGTGCTGGTGCTGTTTTCCGGCCAGGTGAACTCCGCCTGCGGATTTGCGTCTTCCGCGACCGGGCCGTTCTATTGCCCCGGTGATCACAAGCTTTATCTCGACACCAACTTCTTCAAGGAACTCGAACAGCGGTTTGACGCGGCCGGCGATTTTGCCGAGGCCTATGTGATTGCCCACGAGGTCGGCCATCACGTGCAGAACCTGCTCGGCATCCTGCCGAAGTTCAACCAGGCCCGCCAGCGGATGAGCGAGGCGGACGCCAACCGCATGTCGGTGCGCGTCGAGCTGCAGGCCGACTGCTTTGCCGGCGTCTGGGGCAAGTTCACCCAGCAGAAGGGCATTCTCAACACCGGCGATCTCGAAGAGGCGCTGAACGCCGCCCAGCAGATCGGCGACGATACGCTGCAGAAGCGCAGCAAGGGTTATGTCGTGCCTGAAAGCTTCAACCACGGAACGTCGGCGCAGCGCGCGCGCTGGTTCAAGCGCGGGTTCGACACGGGCGACATGAAGGCCTGCGATACGTTTTCGGGGAATGTGTAAGGGGCCGGCTTCGGCGTTTGCTGTCCTTTAGAGAGACAATGGAGGGGGCATCGCCGGGATGCCCCCTCCGCCCGGCAGGGCAGAGGGGGCGATCTGGCTCCGTCCCCTCGATGTTTACCGGTTTCGGGAGTAGCGTAACTCCCGAGCAACGATGAGCGGTCCCCAGGGCCTATTTATACATCCCCTCGCGCAGGTTGATGCCGTATTCCACATAGGCCTTCATGGCGCAGAGCATCTGCGACCAACCCTGGCAGTTGCCATAGGAGGCTTCGAGCCCGCCCTTCGTTTCCCGCCAACCTTCCTCAGCGATCGTCACCAGTGTGCGGTTTCCGTCAAGCGGCTCGAAGGTCATGGTGACCGTCGTCTTGTAATCGGCGAGGACGACGTTTTCCGGCCCTTGTTCGGCGGCATTGCCCTCCGTCGCATCCCAGCGCAGCACGATCTTCCTGTTCTTTTCCACCTCGACCACGTCGACCGGGAAGGCGCCCGGAAAGTCGTGGAAATCCCAGGTGACCGTCGCGCCGGGTTCGAGCCGTCCCTTGGCGCCGCCTGTGGTGAAATAACCCGACAGTTTCTTCGGGTCGGCGACGGCCTCGAACACTTCCTCGACCGGTTTTGAAATTCGGCCGGATACCTTGAATTTCAGTTCCATGATCTTTCTCCCTTGTTTCTCCCCCTATCATGTTATAAAAATATAACATGTCAAGCGGCGAAAAAAACGACCTTATTTTCAAGGCCCTGGCGGCTCCGGTTCGCAGGGAGATTCTGGACGAACTGAAGGATCGGCCGCAGACGACGGGCGATCTCTGCGCCCGTTTTCCGAACCTCGACCGCTGCACGGTCATGCAGCATCTGAAGGTTCTGGAAAGCGCCGACCTCGTGCTGGTGAAGCGTGAGGGCAGGGAGCGTTGGAACCACCTCAATCCGCTGCCGATCAAGGCTATCCATGACCGCTGGATCGGCGCCTATGCGGCGCGGGCGGTCGACATGCTCGACCGGATGAGGCGGGATCTGGAAGACTAGCGGATCAGCAGCGCGGTGCCGTAAAGCCCGAGCGCGAAAACGGTGTGGGCGGCGAAGTTGAGGAGACGCACCTTGTTCGGCTTCGGCGTTTTCGAAGCGGCCCAGCCAAGACCGAGGCCCGGCTGCATCAGAAACCAGCCGGCGCCGATGGTGACGATGCCGAAGATCCAGGCGGGAATGAAGGTCGGGACGGCGAACCAGTTCGGCCCCATGATCAGGGCGAGGATCACCCCGTAGAGAAGGCCAATGGCATAATGGCCGGCCCAGCCGAGCGCCAACTCATGTTCGTAGGGTTCAGCCGCCGCGATGCTGTCGTGAAAGACCTTTGCGCGGCGCAGGTGCCAGAACCAGCGACCGGCGGGCGCCCAGTTTGCCTTGGGCTGGGCGAAGACCTTGTTCAGGACGATCGCCCAGAGATCCATCAGGATGGTCGCGCCGAGGCCGATGAGAATGCCGCGCAAGAGAAGTTCGATCATGGGTGAGGTCTGCCGGAGAGAGGGAGGTCACCCAGTCTCTAAGGGCTCCGGTTCGGGCTGTCGAGATCTTCCGGACTTAAGGAAACATCTTGTCGGCGGTGGCGCTCGCCAGCGTCTTGCCGCCGGCATCGAGTGCCTTCACCGTGAAGCGGTATTTGTGCTTGCCGGACGGTGGGCAAGGGCCGGTATAGCTGAAGGCACCGTAGGCGAGCGATTTCTGGCCGGAAAAATCTACCTTGCCGCCGCCGTGGTTATAATCCGGCACGTCCATATCCTTCATACGGATATCGAGCGTCTTGGTGCCGGCGGGTACGCCCGAGAGCGAGATCGGCGGCGATTTCGAATCGAAACATTTCTTCGTCGGCCCCCAGTCGAAGGAGACCTTCATGTCCGCCATCGCGGCGGTACCCGATGCCAAGAGGAATGCGATCGCAATCAACCCGCGCATGATAATCCCCCAATCGATCATGACCGAAACAACCGGACGCCAGCCTATGTGTTTGCTTGCGGCTGTCAACGGAGATCGCGCAAAAATGGCGGAAGGGCAGGCGGCAGAGCTTTTCATCGCCGGCGCCATTGCGTGCATTCGTTGATTTTCTCGAAGCCAACTGGCGTGGAGCCGGCTGGCCGATGTGTAACGGTTGTGCCTTTCATCAAAAATTTTGAAATGTTCACGGATTGTTTCGGTTTTCTTTTGCCGTTATGTAAGCACCCGGCGAGTTGATCGTCTTTCCAGAAAACACCATTGCTAGAGAGACATTTTTAATGCTCGACCCGAAATTTGTGCGCCGCGGCCTTTTCCTCGTCTTCATGATCCTGTTCCTCGATATCATCGGGATCGCGATCATCATGCCGGTGCTGCCGGCCTTCCTGCGTGAACTGACCGGCGACGACCTGAGTGCGGCGGCGGTCGATGGTGGCTGGTTGCTGCTCATCTATTCCGCCATGCAATTCCTGTTTGCGCCGTTGCTCGGCAATCTCAGCGACCGTTTCGGCCGGCGGCCGATCCTGCTGGCTTCAGTCCTTACCTTCGCGCTCGACAACCTGATCTGCGCGGCCGCCACCAGCTTCTGGATGCTGTTCGTCGGTCGGGTGCTCGCCGGCATTTCCGGCGGTAGTTTCGCCACCTGCTCGGCTTACATTGCCGACATCAGCAATGACAATAACCGCGCCAAGAACTTTGGCCTGATCGGCATCGCCTTCGGCGTCGGTTTCACGGTCGGGCCCGTGATCGGCGGGCTGCTCGGCGAGCTCGGGCCGCGCGTGCCGTTCCTGGGAGCCGGGTTGCTGTCGCTCGCCAATTTCGCAGCCTCCTGGTTCCTGTTGCCGGAAACGCTCGACAAGGCGAACCGCCGCAAGTTCGAGCTGAAGCGCGCCAACCCGCTCGGGGCGTTGCGTCAGATGCGCCACTATCCGGGTGTCGGCTGGGTCATGCTGGTGATGTTCCTCTACTGGCTGGCGCATGCGGTCTATCCGTCGGTCTGGTCCTTCGTGTCGGCCTATCGCTACGGTTGGAGCGAAGGGCAGATCGGCCTTTCGCTCGGACTGTTCGGCATCTGCGCCGCATTTGTCATGGGGTTCATCCTGCCGAAACTGGTGCCGGTGCTCGGCGAGTGGAGGACCGCGGTGCTCGGGCTTTGTTTCTCCTGCCTCGGCCTTACCGGTTATGCCTTCGCGTGGCAGGGGTGGGTCGTCTATGCCGTCATCCTTGTCACGACGATCGAGAACGTCGCCGACCCGGCACTTCGCAGCATCGCCTCGGCGAAGGTGCCGCCGTCGGCCCAGGGGGAGCTGCAGGGCGCGATGACGAGCCTCACCAGCCTGACGACGATCGTCGGGCCGGCGATCTTCACGCAGCTGTTCAGCGCGTTTACCGGAGGGAATGCAACAATGGAGTTCGCGGGGGCGCCATACATGATGGCGGCGATTTTCATGGCCTGTGCCATTTTGGTGTTTTTAGCCCGGATTTCACGAAGAACGGCTGGGGTTCCGCTCGCAGCCGAGCTTGAGCATCAGATTTCTTGAAGAGTCGTCCAAAAATTCTGCTGAATCGCCTGTAAGTGTTGCCGCATGCTTGATGCTCCTCTATAGGCTGCACCTGCGCCGCTCACCAGTTTCTGGAAGCGGCTTTTTTCGTCTGAGGAGGAGTGTCATGTCGAGCCTTTCCACCACAATGGCAATGACGACGACGGACAATTCCTGGTCTGCGCATATGCGCGCGACGTTTGCGCTTGGGGTCCCCTTCGTCGGCGCACAGCTTGCCCAGATGGCGATCAACACGACCGACGTCATCATGGTCGGATGGCTCGGCACGACCGAACTTGCGGCCGTGGTTCTCGGAAGCCAGATGTTCTTCATCGTCTTCATCTTCGGCTCGGGATTTGCCGGCGCCGTCGTGCCGATGGTTGCCCAGGCGCTTGGCCGAGGTGATGGAGCCTCGGTGCGCCGCTCCGTGCGCATGGGGATGTGGGTGGTGATCGCCTATGGCATCCTCACCGCTCCGCTTCTATGGTTCTCGCAGCCGATCCTGATCGGACTTGGCCAGGATCCGGAGATCGCCGGAATGGCGCAAGGTTACCTGCGCGTCATCCAGTGGGGCATTTTCCCCAATCTGATCCTCATGGCGATGCGGGCGTTCCTGAGCGGTCTCGAGCGTGGCGGCATCATCCTCTATGTGACCCTTGGCATGTTCGTCACCAATGCGGTGATGAACTACGCCTTCATCTTCGGCAATTTCGGTGCCCCCGCATGGGGGCTGGAAGGGGCTGCGTTCGCTTCGATGTTGTCCGCAACTGTCGGCTGCCTGTTGTCTATCGCCTATATTGAAGCGAAGGGAGAAACGCGTGCCTACGAGCTTTTCGTCCGCTTCTGGCGAGCGGACTGGATTGCCTTCCGTGAGGTCATCGGCCTCGGGCTGCCGATCAGCTTCACCATCCTTGCCGAGACCAGCCTGTTTGCCGCGGCCTCGCTGCTGATGGGGATGATCGGCAAGGTGGAACTCGCCGCGCACGGCATAGCGTTGCAGCTTGCCGCGATCGCCTTCATGATCCCGCTCGGTCTCTCCCAGGTCGCGACCGTGCGCGTCGGGCTTGCCTATGGGCGAGGGGACCATCTCGGGGTCCGGCGGGCGGCCATGTCGATCCTGCTGATCAGCATCTGCTTCACATTGACCGGCAGCGTGCTCTTCGCGCTTTTCCCGCATGAACTCGGTTCGCTCTTCGTGGATATCCGCAAGCCCGATACGCAGATGCTGCTCGGCCTTGCCGCGCCGCTCGTGGTGATCGGCGGGGCGTTCCAGGTGGTCGACGGTCTGCAGGCGGTCGGCGCCGGCCTGTTGCGCGGGCTCAAGGATACGCGGGTGCCGATGGTGCTGGCGCTGATCGCCTACTGGCCAATCGGCTTTTCCTGCGCCTGGATCTTCGCCTTTCCGCTCGGGTTCGGTGGCGAGGGCGTCTGGTTCGGCTTCGTCACCGGCCTTGCGGCCGCCGCGGCTCTGCTTTGCGGCCGGTTCTTTCTGCTGGTGAGACGCCAGGCCAAAACGACCCGCTGAACTTCAATGGGCTGTCTGCGTTGATCAGGCCGGCAGGAGCTCCTGTAAAACCGCGCTGTGGTAGAAGCCGATATCGGTCTCTACGCCGAGACGCCGGCTCAGTGCCTGCCTGTCGATTCCCGCCTCCTCATCCGATTTCGCGACTGCGGCGATGACCGGCTGAAGGACGTGCTCGCCTTCGAACTGAAGGATGGAGAGGACGTTGAACGGTCCGGCGCTCGAATGCTGTTCCAGGATCAGGTCGTCGACGACGCCCGGTTGGGTACGGATCACCTCATGCGTCCTGTGGACCAGCATCATGAATTCTTGGCGCCCTTCGGCCGGGACTGCAAACCTGTTGACGCGAAAGATGCGTCGCTTCTGTATTTCGCTCATATGAAAAACCCCTGCTCGATCTTGAACAGGGGCGTTTATGGGACCTCAACCAAAGTTGAGGTCAATAGGGTCGCTGGATTTTTTCGAAGCGTCGAAATCAGCGTTCCGCAAGGGCAGGTTCGCCCTTCTTCTCGCGCACCATGTTGATGAAGCGACGGAAGAGGTAGTGGCTGTCCTGCGGGCCGGGCGAGGCTTCCGGGTGATGCTGCACCGAAAAGACCTGCTTGCCGGTGACGCGCAGGCCGCAATTGCTTCCGTCGAAGAGCGAAATGTGAGTCTCCTCAACGCCTTGCGGCAGAGACTTCGAATCGACCGCGAAGCCGTGGTTCATCGAGACGATCTCGACCTTGCCGGTGGTGTGGTCCTTGACCGGATGGTTTGCGCCGTGGTGGCCCTGGTGCATCTTCTCGGTCTTGGCACCGAGCGCGAGACCCAGCATCTGGTGGCCGAGGCAGATGCCGAAAGTCGGGATATCCGTCTTGATGACGTCTCTGATGACCGGCACGGCATATTCGCCGGTTGCGGCCGGGTCCCCGGGGCCGTTCGACAGGAAGATGCCGTCCGGCTTCAGCGCCATGATGTCCTCGGAGGAGGTCTGGGCCGGCACCACGGTCACCTTGCAGTCGAGGCCGGCGAACAGGCGCAGGATGTTGCGCTTGACGCCGTAATCGACGCAGACGATGTGATATTTCGCGTCTTCGGGCCGAAGTTCGCCGTAACCTTCGTTCCAGACCCAGGGCTTCTGGCTCCACTGCGACGACTGGCCGGAGGTTGCTTCCTTGGCGAGGTCAAGGCCTTCGAGGCCACTCCAGGCCCGAGCCTCGGCCTTCAGGGCTTCGATGTCGAAGACGCCGTTCGGATCATGGGCTATGACAGCGTTCGGGGCGCCGTTCTGGCGGATCCAGGCGGTCAGCGCGCGGGTGTCGATGCCGGACAGGCCGATGATGCCGCGGGCCTTCAACCAGCCGTCGAGATCCTTGGCAACGCGGTAGTTGGAGGGCTCGGTGATGTCGGCCTTGAAGATCGTGCCGACCGCGCCGCGCCTTGCCGCGGGCGTCAGGTCCTCGACGTCTTCCTCGTTGGTGCCGATGTTGCCGATATGCGGGAAGGTGAAGGTGACGATCTGGCCGAGATAGGAGGGGTCGGTGAGGATTTCCTGGTAGCCGGTCAGCGCGGTGTTGAACACCACTTCCGCCGGCACCTTGCCGGTCGCGCCGATGCCGGTTCCTTCGATCACGGTGCCGTCGGCCAGAACGAGCAATGCGGTGGGCTTCTTGATTGTCCAGGGGGCGGTCGCGGTCATATCCATCCTTCTGCCTCGCCGGTCCCGTCCCTTGAAGAGACAGGCTGCGGGGCCATCTATGGTCGTTGAGAGACGGGCGCGCGGAAATCCCGGCGCAAGCCCAAACCTCTAAATCTCGTGCAGGTGCCGGAAAATAGACAAAGCGGGCGAGGTGGTCAATCTCGCCGCTCAAGAATTCCACGAGGATTATAGTCCATGGGATTCAACGGTTTGGGTGATTTGATTTGATCGGCCCGGACCTGTCGTCTATGACAACGGTGTGAATGCCAAGGAAAAGCCACAATTCACCATGCCTGCGGCCGGCTTTTTCCCAAGGAGAAAAAAAGATGATGCGCGACAAGCTTTCCGATGCGCTCAAGGAATCCATGAAGGCCAAGGACACCCGCCGGCTTTCGACCGTGCGGCTGATCCAGACCGCGATCAAGGATCGCGACATCGCCAATCGTGGTCTCGGGAAGGATCCGGTCAGCGATGACGATATCCTGCAGATCCTGCAGAAGATGGTGAAGCAGCGCGAGGAATCGGCAAAGATTTACCAGGATGCCGGACGCGCCGAGCTTGCGACGCAGGAGCGCGATGAAATCGAGGTCATCAAGGGTTTCATGCCCGAACAGCTCTCGGACGATAAAGTCCAGGAACTCATCAAGGCGGCGATCGCGGAGTCAGGTGCCCAGGGTCTGCGCGACATGGGCAAGGTCATGGCGGTGCTGAAAGAGAAATATCCGGGCCAGATGGATTTCGCCAAGGCATCGGGGTTGGTGAAGGACCTGCTAAAATAGGTCTGACGACAAGTTGCCTGGCTGGGTGGGGTCGGTATCCGCCGGCCTCCTGCTTCATATCACCTGATCCTCATCATCCTGGTCCGCCCGCCTTTCCGCTATCTGGCGGCTTTCATGCTTGATCGGGCGAGCGACCGGACACACGTCCTGGACGAACCCGTTCAACGTATTGACCAGGTTGTTCGGCACGATCGAATAATGGATGAACTGTCCCCGACGTTTTTTTGCGATCAGCCCCGCGTTCTCCAGCACGCTCAGGTGCTGGGAGATCGACGGTTTCGACATATCGAAGCGACTGGCTATTTCGCCTGCGGTCATCGAGGTGTGGGCGAGATAGGCCAGAATACGCCGCCGTGGCGCCGACGCGAGCGCTTCGAAGACGCGCTGAAAAGAGCCGTCGGGGCTTAGCGCTTCTTCTAACAGATCGACTTTTTCGCTCTTCGTGGTTCGGTCCACAGTACTGCTCCCGCCGCATCGGTAAATAGGCTATTGCCTAATTACCTAAGTTCTGGATATAGATATTTAGCTTATTAACTAATAATTGCTTACCCAGTCGCGCGCAAGGCGGTGTGGATGATTTCCGGGAGATTTGCGATGACCCGTGCGAGCCTCATCCTCACTCTGTCCACGGAACGGATGAATTCCAGTCGGAAAAGCAATGCGACTGATGGCGATGTCGTATGGGTTCCGGCAAAGTCAATCTGGACAATGTCGCTCACTTTTATTGCCGTCTTATTCGGTCCGCTGACGTTTACCTGGGATGCGCTGCTGCTCTTCGTCGCGACGACCGCGATCACCATTTGCGCCGGTCATTCGGTGGGCATGCACAGGCTGCTCATCCATCGCTCTTTTACAACCAGCCAGATCGTCGAGCATATTCTGGTCTATCTCGGCGTTCTGGTTGGCATGGCAGGGCCTTTTGGAATGATATACGCGCATGACATCCGCGACTGGGCACAGCGCCAGCGGGAATGCCATCCGCTGCATGCGCATCGTCGCTGGTTTTTGGGCGATGCGTGGTGGCAGATGCATTGTGCTGTGAAGCTTCGCCATCCGCCCCGCTTCGTGATCGAGTCGCGCGTCCGGGAAGACCGCTTTTATCGGTTCCTGGAACGCACATGGATGGCACAGCAACTGCCATGGGCGCTGCTTTTCTTCGCGCTCGGCGGCTGGAGTTTGGTAGTCTGGGGGATCGCGGTGCGCGTCTCTGTCTCTCTCACGGGGCACTGGATGATTGGGCATTTCGCCCACCGTCGGGGGTATCAGGGTTGGAGCGTCGACCATGTCGCGGTGCAGGGTTACAATCTCCCGGCTTTCGGACTCGTGACCTTCGGCGAGGCTTTCCACGGCAATCATCACGCATTTCCGCAGTCTGCGCGCCTGGGGCTGGAGCCCGGCCAGATCGATCTCGGCTGGAGTTTCATCCGGGCTCTCGTGTGGCTCGGTTTGGCGAGCGAGTTGAAATTGCCGGAAAACACGCAACCGCGGGCAGGGCTGCGTCGCGAGCCGGGGGCTGGGCCTTACGTTCCGCGTACCTGTGGGCGCAGCTGCAAGGGCTGCCCGAGGTCCGCTGTCAGGGACGGTAATCGCCTTTCGGAAATGCCGCCTGGCGGCTCGAGGGCAGATTGAATTGTGCAAGTCTCGCGCGCTGCCGTGACAAAGCCAGGATGTCAGGCCTATATGTTAGAAATCCTGACAGAGGTGAAGATGCGCTTTTCCAACAGTTTCCTCGACGAGATCCGCGACCGCGTGCCGATATCGGCCGTCGTCGGCCGTCGGGTGACGTGGGATCGCAAGAAGACCAATGTGTCGCGCGGCGACTATTGGGCCTGTTGTCCCTTCCACGGCGAGAAGAGCCCAAGCTTCCATTGCGAGGACCGCAAGGGTCGATACCACTGCTTCGGCTGTGGCGTCACGGGCGATCATTTCCGCTTCCTCACCGAGCTCGAAGGGCAGAGCTTTCCGGAAGCCGTGCAGACGGTCGCCGACATGGCCGGCATCGCTATGCCGCAACCGGACCCGCAGGCCGAGAAGCGCGAGAAGGAACGCACGACGCTGCTCGACGTCATGGAGCTGGCGACGCAGTTCTTCCAGGATCAGCTCCAGAGCGCCGTCGGGGCCAAGGCGCGCGCTTACCTGCGCGACCGCGGGTTGACGGGCCGCACCATCGAGACCTTCCGTCTCGGTTACGCACCGGAAAGCCGGAATGCGCTGAAGGAACATCTGGCGGCCAAGGGCGTGCCGAAAGACCAGATCGAGGCCTGCGGCCTCGTCGTGCATGGGGAGGGGATCGCGGTCTCCTACGACCGTTTTCGCGACCGCGTGATGTTCCCGATCCTGTCGTCGCGGGAAAAGGTGATCGCGTTCGGTGGCCGCGCGATGGCGCCGGACGCGCCCGCGAAATACCTGAACTCCAATGAGACCGAGCTCTTCCACAAGGGACAGGTGCTCTACAATTTCGCCCGCGCCCGGCGCGCGGCGCAAGTCGGTCCTGGCCAAGGGGGAGCAAAGAGCGAAGGCGGCACGATCATCGCCGTCGAAGGTTACATGGATGTCATCGCGCTGCATCAGGCAGGCGTCGAGAATGCGGTGGCGCCGCTCGGCACCGCGCTTACCGAAAACCAGCTTGAGCTTCTCTGGCGGATGACCCCGCAGCCGGTGCTCTGCTTCGACGGCGACGGCGCGGGCCTGAGGGCCGCAAGCCGCGCGGCCGATCTGGCGCTTCCATTCCTGAAGCCTGGAAGATCGGTGCGTTTCGCGCTTTTGCCCGATGGCAAGGATCCGGACGATCTCGTCCGCCATGAGGGCCGCGCGCCGTTCGACAAGGTGCTCAACGATGCAAAGCCGCTGGTCGACATGATCTGGCAGCGCGAGGCGTCGTCGGCAAGTTTCGATACGCCGGAAAAACGCGCCGAGCTCGAGGCGCGGCTGAAGCAGATCGTTTCCGTCATCGCCGACGAAAACGTGCGCCGCCATTACCAGCAGGCCATCCGCGACCGGCTGAACAGCTTTTTCGCACCGGCACCGCGCGGCGGCGGCGACCGGCGCCAGAATTTTCAGCGCGGTTCGGGCGGCGGCAGGCCAGGCCAGGGCGGTCCGCCGCAGGGACCGCGCGCCGCGGGACGGGCTGCCGGCGTTTCGGATCGGCTCGCGCGCTCCGGCCTCGTGCGCGGTTACAGCGACCTGCCGGCGCTTCGCGAAAGCGTGCTGGCGCTCACCATCGTCAACCATCCCCAGCTTCTGCTGGAGGAATATGACGAGATCGCCGCGATCGATTTCGAGAACCGCGACCTGCAGCGCTTCTGGTCGGCGATGCTGCCGGCAGCGGCGACATCGGGCGCCAACCTTTCGCGCGAATACCTGATGCATCGGCTTGCCGGCGAGGGGTTCGACGTAATGCTGAAATCTCTCGACCAGCAGGTGCGCAACGCCCGGCTCTGGACAGCGACCGAGATCGCCGCGCTGGAAGACGCGCGCGAAGGCTATCGGCAGGCGCTGTCGCTGCACAAGCGCACCAAGGCACTCAGGCTGCAGAAGATCGAGCTGGAACGGGAGATCGCCGAAACCACGGAAGCGGGCGATGCGGGCGAGATCGAGCCGCTGCTGCGCGCGCTATCCGAAGTCCAGCTCGAAATCCTCCGGATGGAAAACCAGGAAGCGATCATCGACGGGTTCGGGGTGCTTTCGGGCCGGGTGAAGGGAGCCGCCGTCAGCCACGGCTGACAAGCGGCCGTCGTGAGACGCTGCCCTTGCGACGCGTGGCGTGGAGACGGCGGCGATCAATCTGAGATGCGTGCCGGAAATCGACATTGCCACGCTGACGGTAACCCAGTATGACGGTGCTTCCCGCTAGGGAATATGCCGGACGAAAAGCGTAGGCCTTTATGTCTACGCAAACCCTTGTCTTTCAGGGCCTACCGCCTACATATCGGTTAAATCTGGTGAGCGTACCCCTATTAGGGCCCCTCAAAGGGCATATTTTCGACTTTTCCTGGGTATCACCCATGGAAGGGCTTGACGGGGCGTTAATTTGTGGGAATCACCATTTCAAGGCAAAATAGGCGGAGTGGGTCAATAGCACCGAACATGACCGGTGATCCTCTTGTAGGACGGTCCTGAGTGAAAAACGGCCGCCGAATGGTAATCGGGAATTAAAGGTCATTCCGTTACGTGTTGGACAGTGATTCGCGACTAAGGCGGTCAACCCCGTCTTCAGCCGGTGGCCACGAAGCGCGGCGAAAGTAGCGTTCAGGGAAAGCGACTAAATACATGGCAACAAAAGTCAAAGAAAACGAAGAAGCAGAGAACGAACGCGAAGGCTCGCACGACGGTCCGCTTCTCGACCTTTCTGACGACGCCGTCAAGAAGATGATCAAAGCCGCAAAGAAGCGCGGCTATGTCACCATGGACGAGTTGAACTCGGTGCTGCCATCGGAGGAAGTCACCTCCGAGCAGATCGAAGACACGATGGCGATGCTGTCGGACATGGGCATCAATGTCGTTGAAGACGAAGAGGCGGAAGAAACCGCCGCCAGTGACGACGACGCCGACGGCGACAGCGACGACAATGAGAGCGAAGGCGGCGAAATCGCCACCACCTCCAGCACCGCGCTCGCGACTGCGAAGAAGAAAGAGCCGACCGACCGTACCGACGACCCGGTGCGCATGTATCTGCGCGAAATGGGCTCTGTCGAGCTTCTGTCGCGCGAGGGCGAAATTGCGATCGCCAAGCGCATCGAGGCCGGCCGCGAAACGATGATCGCCGGGCTCTGTGAGAGCCCGCTGACCTTCCAGGCGCTGATCATCTGGCGTGACGAGCTGAATGAAGGCACCACCCTGCTTCGCGAGATCATCGATCTCGAAACGACCTATTCCGGTCCTGAAGCCAAGGCGGCGCCGCAGTTCCAGAGCCCGGAAAAGATCGAGGCAGACCGCAAGGCCGCCGAGGAAAAGGAAAAGACCCGCAAGGCCCGCTTCTCCGCTGCCAATGACGACGACATCACGGCTGTCGGCGGCGATGGCATGAACCTCGAGGAAGAGGAAGAGGACGACGACGAGTCGAGCCTTTCTCTCGCCGCGATGGAAGCCGAGCTGCGTCCCCAGGTCATGGAGACGCTCGACACGATTGCCGACACCTACAAGAAGCTGCGCAAGTTGCAGGACCAGCAGGTCGAGCAGCGCCTGGCGGCGACCGGTACGCTGTCGTCGGCCCAGGAGCGCCGTTACAAGGAGCTCAAGGACGAGCTGATCACGGCGGTCAAGTCGCTGTCGCTCAACCAGAATCGCGTCGATTCGCTGGTCGAGCAGCTCTACGACATCTCCAAGCGCCTGATGCAGAACGAAGGCCGCCTGTTGCGTCTCGCCGAATCCTACGGCGTCAAGCGTGACTCGTTCCTCGAACAGTACCAGGGTGCGGAACTCGATCCGAACTGGATGAAGTCGATCGCCAATCTGGCCGCCCGCGGCTGGAAGGAATTCGCGCGCGCCGAGAACACGACGATCCGCGATATCCGCCAGGAGATCCAGAACCTTGCGACGGAAACCGGCATCTCGATCGCCGAATTCCGCCGGATCGTGTCGATGGTGCAGAAGGGCGAGCGCGAAGCGCGTATCGCCAAGAAGGAAATGGTCGAAGCGAACCTTCGCCTCGTCATTTCGATCGCCAAGAAGTACACGAACCGCGGCCTGCAGTTCCTCGACCTCATTCAGGAAGGCAATATCGGCCTGATGAAGGCGGTCGACAAGTTCGAATACCGCCGCGGTTACAAGTTCTCGACCTATGCGACCTGGTGGATCCGGCAGGCGATCACCCGTTCGATTGCCGACCAGGCCCGCACGATCCGTATTCCGGTGCACATGATCGAGACGATCAACAAGATCGTCCGCACATCGCGCCAGATGCTGCACGAGATCGGCCGCGAGCCGACCCCGGAAGAACTGGCCGAAAAGCTTGCGATGCCGCTCGAAAAGGTCCGCAAGGTCCTGAAGATCGCCAAGGAGCCGATCTCGCTCGAAACCCCGGTGGGCGACGAAGAGGATTCGCATCTCGGCGATTTCATCGAGGACAAGAACGCGCTTCTGCCGATCGATGCGGCCATCCAGGCGAACCTGCGCGAGACCACGACCCGCGTTCTCGCTTCGCTCACGCCGCGTGAAGAGCGCGTGCTGCGCATGCGCTTCGGCATCGGCATGAACACCGACCACACGCTCGAAGAAGTCGGCCAGCAGTTCTCGGTCACCCGCGAACGTATCCGCCAGATCGAAGCGAAGGCGCTCCGGAAACTCAAGCACCCGAGCCGCAGCCGCAAGCTGCGCTCGTTCCTGGATAGCTGAGCGGTTTCAGGTATGGAAACTACAGAACCCGGCCCGCGAAAGCGGGCCGGGTTTTCTGCTTCTGGTGATCAGATCGGCCGGATCATGGCCTGAACGATCCGTCGCGTCATCGGTAGAGCTCCGAGCAGGGTCGGGAATGCGATGAGCCACGAGACCAGCCAGGCGGACATCCAGCTCAGCAGGAATTCGGGAGCAAAGCCGAGGTTCTTGAGTGTCGCGACACCGGATACGACAAAAGTCATCAGGATGGACAGAACGAATGGCATGAGAAGAGCCGCATAGCGTGCGGGGAGGCGCGTAAGCTTCATGGAGAAGACTTTCCAGAGGAGGATCGTCGATCGATATCGAGCATATGCATCCGATCAAAATCGCCAGTACCGACGATCCGGGGTTGGGATGCGTTGCTTCACGTTAGACGCTTACGGCTGAGTTCAGATCCAGCGACCGCTTCCATAGCGAAAAGTGGACCGCCCTGCAATATCAGGCGGTCACCAGAACCCGGCATTCATTTTTCAATGTCCTACCGAACTCGAGAACACATTGACCACCACGACGCCGGAGATGATCAGGCCGAGGCCGATGATGGCGGCAGTGTCCAGGGTCTGGCGAAACAGGATCAGGCCAACGGCGGAGATCAGCACGATGCCGAGGCCGCTCCAGATCGCGTAGGCTATGCCGACCGGCAGGGTGCGCAAGGCGATCGACAGGAGATAGAAGGCCATCGCATAACACAGCCCCATCAGGATGGTCGGCAATGCGCGGGTGAACTGCTGGCTCTGCTGCAGGAAGGTCGTGCCGATGACTTCCAGCACAATTGCACAGGCGAGCGCGCCGTAGGTGAGGATTGCGGGGTTCATTTTCGTTACTCTTGTTTCGTGAGGCCTTGCAGCTGGTCGCGGAGTTCGGCAAGTTCCGTCGCCGGCAGACCATCCGCCTCCATGAGATTGGCAAGCCAGATGCCATCCGCCGCGTAGCGCGCGAGCTTGAGAGCCGGATGACTGTCGGTTTCAGCATGGCGTTCGAGCCGGTCACGCATCCATTCCGACCAGAGCTGCCTCAGCCGCGCATCGGTCATGCAGGAGATCGACAGCGCCGCCCAGGGGCTTTCGGCCCCATCGCGGGTCACCTGGAAAAAGGCGTCGACATAGGCGCGCGTGAACCGGCCCCGGTCGATTTCGTCCTCGCTCATCAGCCGGTCGATTTCCATATCAAGCTTGCCGAGCAGGTCTTCGAAGACGGCTTCGATCAGGGCCTGCTTGCTCGGGAAATGGTGCAGCAACCCACCCTTGGTGACGGAGGCCGCGTCGGCGACCGCCTGCAGGGTGAGGCTGCCGAGACCTTCGTCCACGGCGCATCGCGCCGCATGATCCAGAAGGGATCTCCGCACCTGTTCGGGTTGTTTTTCGCGCCTGTGAGCTTTCGACATGAATTTAAACATACCGTATAGTCGGTTTGTTTGCAAGCGGCAAGCTGTCTCCGAACCCCATCGGAGAGGGGCAGCCGCGCAACTCGCTGCCGGAAAGCTGGATTATGCGTTGTTTTGATCGCTCGGGGACTCGATCCGGCCGGCTTTCCATCTTACATCCGCTGCCATGACGGATTTATCTGGAAAGCCGCGCGGCGACATAAGATGGGGCATTCCTGCCTCCATCCTGGTGCATGTCGTTTTCGTGGCGGCCCTGTTCTTCCACCTGCCGGTCGATCAGTCCGAGCCGGAGAAGGAGGAGAGCGTCCAGGTCGAGATCGTGCCTCCGCCGGAAGAGCCGGAGAAGAAGCCGGAAGAGCAGAAGGCCCAAGAGAAGAAGCTGGTCGAAGAGGCGAAGCCGGAAGAGAAGAAACCTCCGGAACCTTCAAAACAGGAGGAGGCGAAAAAGCAGGAGCCGCCACCCCCGCCGCCCGAACCGCCGAAACAGGAGGAGGCTAAGAAGCAGGAGCCGCCTCCGCCCGCGCCTGAAGAAAAGCCCGCCGAGCCGCCTTCTGCCAAGGAGGCTAAGGGGCAGCCTTTGCCGGTTCTGCGCCCTGTCTTCGAATTCGGTGAGAAGGACAGCGGACCGAAGAAATCTCTGACCGGCAATGCATCGAGGGAAACGACCAACCCGCCGGCCGAAAGCAAGGCGGATGCGGAGGCCGTCGAGCCGGTAAAGCAGGCAAAGGAAGCGCCTGCCGTGGTGGAGGCACCACCGGCCAATCCGATGCCGGACGATATTAAACTGCCGGAGGTCGGCATTGCGGCGGCCAACGGATTGCAGGACGGTCCCATTGCCGGCACCTCGCCGGATGCGACCAAGACCGAGATCGTGACGGCGCCGCCAATCGCTTCGCCCAAGAACGACCCTTCCAAGACGCCGACCCCTGGCAAGCCGGTCGAGCTGACCGAGGCAAAGACGCTGTTTTCGCAGAGCGAGACGGGCGATGCGGCCGCCACGACGGCGATGGGCAATGTGCCGCGAGGGGTGCGTGCCGGACAACTCTGCTCGACGGAACTACAGGAGCAACTGCGCCATGCCTCGCCGCCTTTCCGAGCGGAATGGGTGCCGATGTACAATCTGCCAACCGGCAATGTCCTGGAAGCTAGGCGCTCTGCCTTTCCGGCGCAGGGCCAATGGTACAATCTCAGTTTCCGCTGCGAAATTGACGAAAATGCCACCAAAGTTCTGTCCTTCGCATTCGAAGTCGGCGCGCCGGTGCCGCGAAGCGAATGGCGCAAGCGCCGTTTTCCGGAATTGTGACGAGGCCTTTTCGGGCCCGATCTACAATAGCGGTGACCCGATACCTCTCGCCGAGATCCTGTAGAATACCTCCGTCAAAGATGGCATTTGGGGATTACTAAGACCACCGCATGGGTTGATTGACCCGCGAGCCGCATCGACTATGCTGCGGCCACATTCAAGATGAGACCTGCCATGAAAGCCATGTTCTACGATGCCTTTGAAAAGGCGCCGGAAATCCGAAATGTTCCCGATCCGGAGCCGACATTTGACGGCGTCGTGGTCAAGGTTGGCGCGAGTGGGCTCTGCCGCAGCGACTGGCATGGCTGGATGGGGCATGATCCGGATATAAAGCTGCCGCATGTGCCGGGCCACGAGCTGGCCGGCAAGGTGGTGGCGACCGGCAAGGGCGTCATGCGCTTCAAGATCGGCGACCGGGTGACGGTCCCGTTCGTTTCGGGTTGCGGTCATTGTTCGGAATGCCATTCCGGCAACCAGCAGGTCTGCCCGAACCAGTTCCAGCCGGGCTTTACCCATTGGGGCTCGTTCGCCGAATATGTGGCGATCGACTATGCCGATACCAACCTCGTGCACCTGCCCGAAGAGATCGACGACGCGACGGCGGCGAGCCTCGGCTGCCGGTTTGCCACCTCCTTCCGCGCGGTTGCCGACCAGGCCCGCACCGGGCCCGGCGACTGGGTTGCCGTGCATGGCTGCGGCGGCGTCGGCCTGTCGGCGATCATGATCGCTACCGCGCTTGGAGCCAACGCCATCGGCATCGATCTTTCCGAAGACAAGCTGGCGTTTGCCCGCCAATGCGGTGCGGTCGCAACCATCAATGCGAGCACGGTTGCCGATGTGGTCGAGGCGGTTCGCGAGATCACCGGGGGTGGCGCGCATGTGTCGATCGACGCGCTCGGCCATCCCGTCACCTGCTTCAATTCGATCAAGAACCTGCGCCGCCGCGGCCGGCACGTGCAGGTCGGGCTGATGCTCGGCGAACATGCAACGCCCTCGATCCCGATGGCGCAGGTGATCGGCCACGAGCTGGAGATCTACGGCAGCCACGGTATGCAGGCCTGGCGCTACGATGCGATGCTCGCCATGCTGAAGGCCGGCAGGATGAAGCCGCAGCAGTTGATCGCCAAGCGGATCACCCTCGAAGAAGCGGTGCCGGGCCTGATGACGCTCGACAAATCCGAAACGCCCGGAATCAGCGTCATCACGACGTTCTGACGGGTGTCCCCCGGATTGTTCGCCATCGATGGCCGGAGCATTCCGCTTCGGCCGCTTGGTGGCGTTTCGGGACGCCCTATATCGGGCGCATGCGTCGAACCCGAAAGGACGAACCATGAATGTCAGGGCACAGAAAATTCCAGGACCGGATCATCCAATCACCGTTGCGCACAATCCGGCGCGGGTGGTGGTGAAGCTCGGCGGCAAGGTGATTGCCAACAGCATCAATTCGCTCACCTTGCGCGAGTCCTCCTATCCGCCGGTCCATTATATCCCCCGCAAGGACGTGGATATGCCGCTCCTTGAGCGGACAGACCACCAGAGCTATTGCCCGTATAAGGGAGAGGCATCCTATTTCAGCATTCCGGCTGGCGGCGACCGTTCGAAGAATGCCGTCTGGTCCTACGAGAACCCCTACGAAGCCGTCTCCGGGATCAAGGAACATGTCGCCTTCTATCCCGACCGGGTCGATTCCATCGAGGAGTTCGGCGCGCCTGAAGCGGGTCAGTTCTGACAGGCGGATGGGCGGCCGAGGGTGCGTTTGCCGCCCTTTGGCGCTTTGCGGGTGAAAGCCCTGGAGGGCGAAGAAAAACCCGGTGCCCTTGTCGGCTTTGCTTTGCCTCCCACGTCCTTGGGGTATTGACACAACAAGGAGGAAAATCATGCCCTATGTCGACGGGTTTATTCTTGCCGTCCCCAAGGCCAATCTCGAACGCTACAAGGACATGGCGCGCCTTGCCGGCTCCGTATGGATGGAAAACGGCGCACTGTCCTATGTGGAATGCTTGGCCGACGACGTGCCCTATGGAGAGCTCACCTCCTTCCCGCGCGCGGTGCAGGCCAAGGAGGACGAGATCGTCATCTTCTCCTGGATCACCTATGAAAGCCGGGCCCGCCGGGACGAGATCAATGCCAGGGTGATGAAGGACGAGCGGTTTTCCGGAGACGAGTGGACGCAGGTCTTCGACGGCAAACGGATGATCTTCGGCGGCTTCGAGCCGTTCCTGACATTGTAGCCCGCCAGTGATAGGAGTGCCGTCTCCCTGCCGGTGCTTCCACTTTTGCTGCCGGCGCTTTTGTCGATGAGGACCCCATGCCCCAGACCGTGATCTCGATCTCCACAAGCGGCCAGGGCCTCTACGAATTCACCGACGCGGCGCAGGATTTTTTGCGCCGCACGCAGGTGGGCGAGGGGCTGCTCACCGTGTTCGTGCGCCATACGTCCTGCTCCCTGATCATCCAGGAAAATGCGGATCCGGATGTCCGCCGCGACCTGAAGACCTTCTTCTCCCGGCTGGTGCCGCCGACCACCGATCCCGACATGCGCTGGGTTACCCACACAACCGAAGGGCCTGACGACATGCCGGCCCATATCAAGGCGGCGCTGACCGCCGTCTCGCTCGGCATTCCCGTCAGGGACGGACGGTTGATGCTCGGCACCTGGCAGGGCATCTACCTCTTCGAACATCGCGACCAGCCGCATGTCCGCCAGGTCGTGCTGCATCTTTCGCCGTGACCTTTCGGCTCCGAGCGGCAGATGAATACCGGCTGAATGACCGGTTAGGATGTTGTTCAGACCCCTTGGGCTAGGGTCGCGCCAATCGCTCGGAAAGGCGAGAGCAACAACCTTTGGGGCCGCAGAACCTGGCCCGGATTTCGGAGAACATTCTATGACCAGCATGATCATCAAAGCCGGTGTGGCCGCCCTCATCGCGCTCACCGGCCTTTCCGCAGCGGCCCCGACGGCTGCTGCCGCCGGCCCGGAATTCGCTATCCAGGTGCAGTATCGCGACCGTGATGGCGATTGGCGTCCGGATCGCGGCGGTGACCGTGACTGGCGTCCGGATCGCGGTCCGCGCGGTTGCTCTCCCTGGCTGGCAGAAGAAAAGGCAAGCCGGATGGGCCTGCGCCGCGCTCGCGTCGTGGATGCCGGCCGCCGCGTCGTGATCGTTGCCGGTTTCGGCCGCCGCGGCCCCGACCGCATCGTGTTCGCCAACGAGCGCGGCTGCCCGGTCATCCGCCGCTAGGCTTCATTCCAAAGAACCCTTCCGTCTCCATCGCCCGTTGACGGAGGACAAGCGCCCCCGCCAAGTCTCACCGACCTGGCGGGGGCGTTTATTTTTACGTTACTGCTCGAGGGCAAACGTGACGTTGACGGTCACCGTATAGGTGTTTTCGCCGCCGGCGACGGGAACCGCTTCGGCGGCCATGTCCTTGGCCATCGCCATGCGCATCATCGGCTGCGGCACGGGGCGCATGGAGTTCTCGCTGATTTCCAGGATCCGGCCGAGCTTGACGCCGGCCGCTTCCGTCAGCGTCCTTGCCTTGGCGAGCGCCTCGGCGACCGCCTTCTTCCGCGCCTCGGTCATCACCTCGTCGGGCTTGTCGTTGGTGAAGGCGATCTGGCCGCCCTGGTTGACGCCGAGCTTCACCGAACGGTCG
Source organism: Neorhizobium tunisiense (assembly GCF_039631515.1). Lineage (NCBI taxonomy): Bacteria > Pseudomonadati > Pseudomonadota > Alphaproteobacteria > Hyphomicrobiales > Rhizobiaceae > Neorhizobium > Neorhizobium tunisiense. Next base: position 920,637 of record NZ_JBDIUU010000002.1, read on the forward strand.
ATGAGGCCGCCGAGTTTCTGGAGATCGCGGACCTTGAGGGTGAGCGTGTTGGAGACCTCATAGCCGATGACCTGCGGCGGCTCGATGACGCCTTCCTTCGGTTCGGGATGGCGATATTGCGGATAGATCGAGAAATTGCTGGTCTGAATATCGCGATCGGCGATGCCGTCGCTCTTTATGGCCGAAAGCACGTCCTTCATGGCGGCGCTGCTGGCCGAAAGTGCCGCTTCCGCGGTCTTGCCGTTGCGAACCACCGAGAGCGTCAGGATGGCCATATCGGGCGCCACGGAGGCCTGACCCTCACCGAGCACATTGATGACCGGCTCGCGGGGACGGATATCCTGGGCCAGAGCCTGGCCCGCGGAAGAGACGGCGACCGCTCCGGCAAATGCGGCTGCAAGGACGAGACGTGACGACGAAAGCGCAACGCGCATGGATGTTCTCTCCGATCTGTCAGGGCGAAGGGAATGCTGTTCCCGGTCCCGCCCGTGATGTTCCATCTGCCGCGCGAACCCGCCGAAACGGGAATCGGCTCGGCCTGTTCGCGCCAGACGAGCCTACCTGCCGGTTGATTGTGAAGCTATTGCGGCAACGGCTTGTAGCATCTCGTGAATTGCGTTAGAGCGGACCTCCAGGTGACGGCGGACCATTGCGCCCCACTTCTGCTGCATCGGCGGGCCTGTAGCTCAATGGTTAGAGCCGGCGGCTCATAACCGCTTGGTTGGGGGTTCGAGTCCCTCCGGGCCCACCAGCATTTCCAAGGTCTTCGGCTGTCGCCTGTCGTCGGATAGTGCAAAGGCTAAGTGAGTTTTTGCAACATTTTGACGAGGCGATCATGGCGACCGGTCTAACTCTGCTCCTCACGGCGATCGCAGCAACCATTGCGTTCATGCAATGGTTTGTAGCCAGACAGAAGTTCGTGCTCGATCTCTTCGACCGACGCTTCAAGGCTTATAATGATGTTCTATATGCAGTCCGCCCCATCATTAGTGCGGGCGCGGTAGCCAATAATCAGCTTTTCGAGCTTCAGCTTGCCATACAGAACGCCAAGTTCCTTTTTGGAAGCGACGTCAACGACTACCTGGAGGAGATCCGAAGAACGACGATCAGGCTTCAATATTGGAACGCAATCTACAACACCCAAAATCCTCAGGCTCCAGAGGCACCACAGGGGATGGCAACCTGTTTGATGGAGCTGAATGACTTTTTCACGAAGTACCCTAAGTTGTGCCAAGCATATATGATGATGCCGGAAAAGCGCGTCCGTACCCCGATTGAATGGTTCAATGATCGTAATGAGCTACGGAAGAGTTATGGCGCGGAGCCGCCCAAGATTGACACATAGTAGGCAGAATGGATCGAATAGCGCCGGACATCCCACGTCGTAAGTCATACGCCGACGATTTTGAGGGACAATGGAGCCTCTCTTCGAGACCAAGCGGAGATGCGTTCGCCGTATTACATGACGCGGATCGCCGACCTGCCGGTCGCCAAATCATAGGTATGCCAAATCTGGCTGCGTTGGCGATACGCGGATATGGAAGCCCGACAACTTGCTGATTTTGGTCACGCGTTCGCTGGATTGAAGGTTGCCAGCACGTCGCCAAATGGTGGTCCTCTTGCAAAGGCGGCCTCACTGGAGTATCCATGGTTCAATATTTCAAGGATTGTATGAATGTTGAATCAGCGGCAGGCTCTGGGAGCCTTTGGTGCTCTCTCGCAGGAAACGCGACTGCACATCGTCCGGATGCTGGTCGTCGCCGGGCCTGAGGGCATGGCCGCGGGTTTGATTGCCGAGCGGGCAGGGGTGTCGCCGTCCAATATTTCGTTTCATCTCAAGGAGCTCGAACACTCGGGCCTGGTCCTCCAGCAGCGTGAATCGCGCTCAATCGTCTACAGGGCGAATATCGAGGTGCTGGGCGATTTGGTGCGCTTCCTGATGGAGGACTGCTGTGGCGGCCATCCGGAAATTTGCGCCCCCGCCGCAGAGGTTGCCGCCTGCTGCGCTCCCGCAGCAGTGAAGGCATGACGGCTCGAAATCGCCGGTGCCGGCGTCCTCGGCGGTCGGTCCGGAGCATCTGAAGCGGAAAATAGAAACAAGCCAATCGGAACAACGTCACCAGGGACAATTGTCATGTCTGATCGCACCTACAACGTCCTCTTCCTCTGCACCGGGAACTCCGCCCGCTCCATCATCGCCGAGGCCATCCTGAACAGGGTCGGCCAGGGCAGGTTCAAGGCCTATTCGGCCGGCTCCCAGCCGAAAGGCGAGGTCCACCCTTACACGCTCCAGCTCCTGAAGACCCTGAACTACGACACCAGCTTCGCCCGCTCGAAGAACTGGGAGGAGTTCGCGGGTCCAGGCGCTCCGCAGATGGATTTCGTGTTTACCGTTTGCGACAACGCCGCCAACGAGGCGTGCCCGGTTTGGCCGGGACAGCCGATGACCGCCCACTGGGGCGTTCCCGATCCTGCCGCCGCCGAAGGGACTGAAGCCGAGAAGCACTTCGCTTTCGACGACACGTACAGGATGCTCAACAACCGCCTCTCCATCTTCACTAGTCTGCCGATGACAAGTCTCGACAAGCTGGCGCTCCAGAAGCGACTGGACGAGATCGGCCGCAGCTCCCAGAGGGCCGAATGAGCGTGACGGTCGATCTTCGACGCCGCCTGGTCGCGGAGGCCCTCGGCACAGCGATCCTCGTCGCAACCGTTGTCGGTTCGGGCATCATGGCGGATCGCCTCACCGACGACACGGCCATTTCCCTCTTGGGCAATACGATCCCGACTGGAGCAATCCTGTTCGTGCTGATCACGATCCTCGGCCCGATCTCGGGAGCGCACTTCAATCCCGTCGTGACAATGGTTTTCGCCGTGCGTCGGGAATTCAAGGTCTCTGCGGTCACTCCTTACATTATGGCGCAGATAGCGGGCGGTGTGTCCGGAACGATGGTCGCTCACGCGATGTTCGACCTTTCGCTCCTCCAGACGTCCGGAACGATCCGTACGGGATCGGCTCAGTGGATCGCGGAAGCGGTTGCGACTTTCGGCCTGCTACTCACCATTCTCGGCGGTTTGCGCTTTAGGGTCGATGCAATCCCTCTGCTGGTGGGCCTCTATATCACGGCGGCCTACTGGTTCACGGCATCGACATCCTTCGCCAATCCGGCGGTCGCCATTGCGCGGAGCATCACAGACACTTTCTCCGGCATTCGCCCAACCGACCTGCCGGGCTTCATTGTTGCCCAGATCCTCGGAGCGCTCGTCGCCGCCGCTTTGGCCGGATGGCTGTTTTCCGAACGAGGCAACGAAGTTCCCCCTATTACCGCTCAAGGAGCCGATTGATCATGGACGTCACCATCTATCACAACCCCGCCTGCGGGACCTCCCGAAACACTCTGGAGCTGATCCAGCACGCAGGCATCGAGCCAACTGTGATCGAATATCTGAAAACCCCACCGACCCGCGAGCAACTCGTCAGGATGATTGCCGACGCCGGACTGACCGTCCGCCAGGCGATCCGCGAAAAGGGCACACCCTATGCGGAGCTCGGCCTCGACAATCCCGAGCTGAGCGACGACCAGCTGCTCGACGCGATGCTGAAGGACCCGATCCTGATCAACCGGCCGTTCGTCGTCACGCCGATGGGTACGCGCCTGTCGCGGCCGTCCGAGCTGGTCCTGGATATCCTGCCTGCGGACGCGTTCAAGGGGCCGTTCACAAAGGAAGACGGCGAGCGCGTCCTCGACGACGAAGGAAAGCGTATTGCCTGAAACCTTTCCTGCGGCATCGCCCGACCACTTCCGCATGCCTGATCCGGGTGCGCTGCGCCCTGCTGTCTCGACGCACAAGCCGCGCATCCTGATTCTCTACGGCTCGGCGCGCGAGGTATCCTACAGCCGATTTCTCGCTCATGAGGCGCGGCGTCTTCTGGAGCATTTCGGATGCGAGGTCCGGATATACGACCCGAGAGGCCTGCCGCTTCCGGACGAAGCACCCGTCAGCCATCCCAAAGTCCAGGAACTGCGGGAGCTATCGCAGTGGTCGGAGGGCCAGGTCTGGGTCAGCCCGGAGCGCCACGGCGCGATGACCGGGATCATGAAGGCGCAGATCGACTGGATTCCTCTGGCTCTCGGTTCGATCCGGCCGACGCAGGGAAAGACGCTTGCAGTGATGGAAGTCTCTGGCGGGAGCCAGTCTTTCAACGCCGTGAATCAGATGCGCATCCTGGGGCGATGGATGCGGATGATCACCATTCCGAACCAGAGCAGCGTCGCCAAGGCCTACCAGGAGTTCGACGCCGATGGACGGATGAAGCCGTCCTCCTACTACGACCGTGTCGTGGATGTGTGTGAAGAACTGGTCAAGTTCACCCTGTTGACGAGGGATGCGTCGGACTACCTTACCGACCGCTACAGCGAGCGAAAGGAAGATGCCGAAAAACTTGAAGATAGGGTCAAGTTCAAATCAATCTGATGTATTTCGATGATTGTGGAAATAACCTTGACCACTCCAGCTTTCACCGCTATCTTATTTCCATGATCATCGAAAAAGCAGCCTCCCAGCTCGAAGCCCTTGGCAACGTCACCCGCCTCAAGATTTACCGTGTTCTGGTTCGCGCCGGTGAGGAGGGGCTTCCCGTCGGCCGACTTCAGGAAAAGCTGGATATCCCGGGATCGACGCTTTCGCACCATCTGAAGCGTCTGGTCGATACGGGGCTGGTCGTCCAGGACCGGCAGGCGACGACGCTCATCTGCACCGCGAACTACAAGCACATGAATGCACTCATCGGCTATCTCGTCGACGAGTGCTGCGCCGACCAGGGATGCGATAGGCCAGCGACCAGGATCGTTGCCTGACCGCATTTTTTTACATGCTAATTTCGAAATTTCCGGAAATACCGATGGAGATCAAAATGAAGTCGAATGACGCCTTTCCTGTTGCGGTAGTCGGTGCAGGTCCGGTCGGGCTGGCGGCGGCGGCAAGGCTGCTTGAAGCCGGCATGGCACCGATCGTTCTGGAGCGGGGAGTTTCTGTCGGGACGGCCCTGGCGGAATGGGGGCATGTCAGGGTGTTCTCGCCATGGAAGTACAATATCGATGACGCCGCCCGGCGACTGCTGGCGAGCAACGGCTGGGCCGCTCCTTCGCCTGACTACCTGCCGACCGGACGCGAGATCGTCGACGACTACCTGCTGCCTCTGTCGCGCGTTCCGGTCATCGAGCAGGCGACAAGGCTCGGTGCGACCGTCACGGCCATCGCCCGCCGGGGCCTGGACAAGGTTTCCTCCGGGGGGCGCTCGGACGCGCCTTTCGTGATCCGATACCGGGACGGGAACGGGGAGCATGAGGTCGTCGCGCGAGCAGTGATCGATGCCTCCGGCACATGGACGCAACCGAACCCAATGGGCGTAAACGGCATTCCAGTCCTTGGCGAGAGCGCAGGCGGACCGGTTTCCTACGGCATTCCAGACGTTACCGGGGCCAGGCGCTCCGACTTTGTGGGCAAGCGTACGCTGGTGGTGGGGAGCGGCCATTCGGCAATCAACGTCGCCCTTGCGTTGCTGGAGCTCCAGCAGGCCGATCCGTCTACCGAAATCCACTGGGCGCTTCGCAATCACGGCGTCGCCAAGCTGCTGGGCGGCGGTTTGAACGACCAGCTTCCGGAACGAGGCGCTCTCGGCCTTGCGGCGAAGAAGGCCATGGACGCAGGAAAGCTCAAGATGCTCACGTCCTTCTCGGCAAGCGGGATCGCCAGGAGAGATGACAAGGTCGCCGTGATCGCAACCGCCAATGGAGAGGCGATCGAACTTGAATTGGATCAGGTCGTCGTCGCCACCGGGTTTCGTCCGGACTTCTCGTTCTTGAGGGAACTGCGGCTGAGCGTGGATCCGGCTGTCGAAGCGCCACCGGCACTCGCCCCTCTCATCGACCCGAACCTTCATTCCTGTGGCTCCGTTCCCCCGCATGGGATCGATGAACTGTCGCATCCGGAGAAGGACTTCTACATCGTGGGATCGAAGTCTTACGGCCGAGCGCCGACCTTCCTGATGAGGACGGGTTACGAGCAGGTGCGGTCTGTCGTTGCTGAACTGGCTGGTGATCATGCCGCTGCGCGACGTGTCGAACTCGTGCTTCCCGAAACAGGTGTCTGCGCCGCTACTCCCCGGATCTCGACGTCTTCGGGATGTTGCGGAGGTCCGGCCCCTGCTACGGTAGATGCATGTTGTGTCGCTGACGCCGACGCTAAATCTGAAGGCAGGTCTGGCTGCGGCTGCGGCCAGACAAAGGTCGAGACCGAGCACGCATGATGCCCAACGAACAGAAGTTGCCGCTCTGGGCCCTGATTGGCCTCGGAGCCTCCCAGAACATCGGCTACGGCACACTTTATTATGCCTTCAGTATTCTGGTTCCGGAGATTGCCCGCGATGTCGGGCGATCGGAACAGTGGGTGTTCGGCGCGTTTTCGATCGCACTGCTGGCCGGCAGCCTCGCCGCTCCGCTGTCGGGAACCCTTGCCGACCGGATTGGCGCGGGGCGCCTGATGGCCATGGGGTCGCTGCTGGCCGCCGCCTGCTTGGTGATGATGTCCGTGTCGCCGGGGCCGCTGACCTTTGCCGTTTCGCTGGCGTTGACGGAAGTGGTTTCCGCTGCGGTTCTCTACGCGACGGCTTTCACCGCCATCGTGCAGGCGGGAGGAAGGAAGGCCCAGACCTCGATCGTTCACCTGACACTGATGGCCGGGTTCGCGTCGTCGATGTTCTGGCCCCTGACTTCCTGGATGCACGGTTTCCTGTCGTGGCGTGAAATCTACATGGTCTTCGCGGCCATGAACCTGGCGGTCTGCTTTCCCGTCCACCTCGCCCTGGCGCGTCTGACGACCAGTGCGGTATCTGCGTCCAAAGCGACACCTCCGACGGCTGCGCCGGTCCGCGCAGTTGCAAACAGGAACCTGCTGTTCTTCCTGATGCTGTTTGGCTTCGCCATCGAAGGATATGCCTTATCCGCCATCCTCGTTCACATGGTCCCGCTGACCCAGGCGCTCGGTATGGGAGCCGCGGGCCTCGTCGTCGCCTCTCTGTTCGGTCCTTCGCAGGTGGCCAGTCGCCTGATCAACCTCGTCTTCGGCCGCGAATTGCCGCAAAGATGGCTGGCGGTGATCGCCACGGCGCTGATCCCGTCCGGTCTGGCGATCCTCATGTTGACGACGCCGTCCGTCCCCGGTGCCATCCTGTTCGCGGTCTGCTTCGGACTTGGTTCCGGATTGACAAGCATCGTGAGCGGTACCCTGCCGCTGGAGTTGTTCGGCAAGGCCGGCTACGGCAGCCGCATGGGCTGGGTGACGTCGGCCAAGCAGATGATGTCCGCTGTCGCTCCGCTCGCAATGTCGATCTTGCTGGCGGGGATAGGTGTCGTGCCATCGATCTGGTGGACAGTGGCGATCGGGACGATTGCGACCTTGGCGTTTCTTGGAATTGTCATGACAATCCAGTTGCGCGCACGCGCGTCTATTCCGGAGGCCTCCAGCCGATGATGCCTGGCCCTGCGCCAAGGACCAGGAATTTCGGTTAGGCCCGTTCCGTTTTTACTCGGAACAAAGCCTTGGGTCGTGCGTTCCGGCCCAATGTCTGGCTGACGGCCGATGGCGCGATGGGTGCTTGCCGAATGGATGATGACCGCTTGACCGGCACTGGCCGGCCAATCCGATCAGGACGGGACATCGGGCGTGATGGGGTTTCGGGCAGCCATCGGCCGGCAATCCGGGGAGTCACGTTCTTCATTTTCTTTCCGCTGCTGTCGTCGTGTTCCGGCGTGCAGTCGGCACTCGATCCGGCCGGCCGTGAGGCGAGCGATGTCGCAAACCTCTTTTTCGTCATGCTGGTTGGCGGCGTGATCATCTGGGTGGGTGTCGTCGGATTGCTGTTCCACGCAGCGCGCAAGCCTAGACCCCACTCGGAAAAGGGGGCGGGGCAGCTCATCCTCTGGGGAGGGGCCGTTTTCCCGACGGTAATCCTCGCGGCCCTGCTTTCCTATGCCGTCTGGCTGATGCCTAACATCCGGCCCTGGTTCGGGGAGGATGTGGGCGTACGGCGCGTCGAGGTTACAGGCGAGCAGTTCTGGTGGCGGGTGCGCTATCTCGACGAACGCGGCGCGGTCGCCTTCGAAACGGCCAATGAAGTGCGCGTACCAACCGGAGAACGCGTCGTCTTTTTGCTGAAATCGCCCGACGTCATTCATTCCTTCTGGATACCCGTGCTCGGCGGCAAGATGGACATGATACCCGGGCGCGAGAACCGCCTGACGTTACAGGCGGAAAAGCCCGGTACCTATCGGGGCGTCTGCGCCGAGTTCTGCGGTGCAAGTCATGCGCTGATGGCTTTCACCGTCCATGCGATGGAACCGAAGGCCTACGAGGACTGGGTCGTTGCGCGTCGCACAGCGTCCGGCGGGCAGGATGCAGCGGGATTGGCGCTCTTCCTTCGCCAAGGTTGTGCCGCCTGCCATGCCATTTCCGGCACGGAGGCGAGGGGGACGATCGGTCCCGACCTCACGGCCTTCGGCGAGCGGGGTTCGGTGGGAGCGGGGACACTTCCCAATGCGCAAGAGCACATCGCCCGCTTCATACGTGATCCCGGCCGGGTCAAACCGGAGGCACGCATGCCGCACTTCTCCATGCTGGAAGCGGCGGAGATCGAGCGGATAGCGACCTACCTGAAAGGGCTCAGATGACCGTGGAGCTCGGCAGTTTTTCGCCGGAAGAGAGGGCGGCACAGGAGGAACGGCTCCGCAAGGTATGGGAGACGCCGAAGGGCATCCGCTACTGGACGTCTGTCAACAACAGCCAGATCGGGCTTTGGTACGGCGTCACCGCCTTTGCCTTCATGTTGTTCGCCGGCCTGCTGGGGCTCTTGATGCGCCTGCAACTGGCGGTGCCGCAGAACGATTTCATCTCCGCCGAACTCTTCAACCAGGCTTTCACGCTGCATGGCACGGTGATGATGTTCCTGTTCGCGGTGCCGATCTTCGAGGCCGTTGCGATCTTCCTGCTGCCGTCGATGCTTGGCGCCCGGGAGCTGCCGTTCCCGCGGCTGTCCGCCTTCGGCTTCTGGAGTTTCCTCATCGGCGGCGTCTTCGTCTGCGGGTCGATCTTCTTCAATGCCGCGCCGAACGCTGGCTGGTTCATGTATCCGCCGCTTGCCACCGACGACGAATATGCCGGCATCGGCGCGGATATCTGGCTGCTCGGCCTGTCCTTCATCGAGGTGGCGTCGATTGCCGCCGCCGTCGAGATCATCGTCGGTATCATGAAGTGCCGGGCACCGGGCATGCGCATCAACCTGATGCCGATGTTCGCCTGGTACCTCTTGATCGTCGCCGGCATGATCCTCTTCGCTTTCCCGCCGCTGATTGCCGGAGACATCCTGTTCGAGATGGAGCGGATGTTCGACTGGCCGTTCTTCGACGCGAGGCGCGGCGGCGATCCGCTGCTTTGGCAGCACCTGTTCTGGATCTTCGGCCACCCGGAAGTCTACATCATCTTCCTGCCCGCGATCGCGCTGATGGCGATGATCGTGCCGACTTTCTCGCAGCGGCCGATCGTCGGTTATTCCTGGATCGTGCTCGCCGCCGTCGGCACGGGGTTCCTGAGCTTCGGGCTCTGGGTGCACCACATGTTCGCGACCGGCCTGCCGCAGATTTCACTTGCCTTCTTCTCAGCGGCGTCGGAGGCGGTGGCGATCCCGACAGGGGTGCAGATCTTCGTGTTCATTGCCACCATGCTCGCCGGCCGGGTGATCTTCTCGGTACCGATGCTGTTCGGGGCAGGCGGGCTGATCATCTTCGTGATCGGCGGACTGACGGGGGTGATGGTGGCGCTGGTGCCGTTCGACTGGCAGGCGCATGATACGTATTTCGTCGTCGCCCACCTTCACTACGTGCTGATCGGCGGCATGCTGTTTCCGGTTGTCGCGGGCATCTATTACTACTTTCCGTTCGTGACAGGAAAGAAGCTCAGCGATCCCTGGGGCAGGACCGCTTTCTGGCTGATGTTTGCCGGTTTCAACGTCGCCTTCTTCCCCATGCACTTCTCCGGCCTGCGCGGGATGCCGCGGCGCGTCTTCACCTATCCGGAAGATATCGGCTGGGATTGGTTCAACCTCATATCGACCATCGGCGCATTCGTTTTCGCCGCCGGTGTCGCGGCCTTCGTCATCGACATTTTTCGCCCGAAACAGCAAACGGCAGGGCGCGATCTCAATCCCTGGAATTCGGGGACGCTCGAATGGACCAACGATCCGGCGGAAAGCTGGGGCATGCGCTCGGTGCCGATCATCACCAGCCGCTATCCGCTCTGGGATCAGCCGAACCTGCAGGCGGATATCGAGGCCGGGCGCTTCTATCTGCCGGACGCCAAATCCGGCAAGCGCGAGACGCTGGTGACCTCCGTTCTGGATGCAAAGCCGATCCAGTGCCTGCGGGTGGGAGGCGTATCCTACGTGACGATCATCGCGGCAATCGCGCTCGGCGGCGTGTTCATCGCGCTGACCTTCAAATTGTGGATCACCACGATCGTCTTCGCCATCATCACCTTCATCGCCATCATCCATTGGCTCTGGAATGGAACCGCGCCGATACCGGAAGCGCCGGAAATCGATGTGGGGCTAGGCGAGACGCTGCCGATCTATGTCTCCGGCCCGGCCTCTGTCGGATGGTGGGCGATGTTCATCACCATGGTCGGCGATGGCACGGCGTTCGCGAGCCTGATCTTCGGCTATTTCTTCTACTGGACCATCCATGACGACTTCACCACGATCGCCAATGGGCCGGGCGTCCTGTGGCCGATGGCGGCGCTGCTGCTCTACGTCATCGCCTGGGCGCTGACGCTGCTGGCGCGCGAACTCAACGAGAAGGGTTCAACGGGCGCGCGGTTGGCGCTCACCGTGGCCATCGCCGTTTCGATCGCGGCCTCGCTTGCGGGCCTTGCCGGTCCGTACCTGCACGACATGGACCCTACCTCCCATGTCTATCCGGCCGTCGTCTGGATTGTCGTTATCTGGACGGTGACGCATGGCATGGTCGGCGCGATCATGCAGGGCTATTGTCTCGCGCGCAGCATCGCGGGCCGGATGACTGCGGAATACGACCAGGATATTCGCAACGTCGCGCTCTACTGGCACTTCATGGCCTTTACCGCCGTCGTCACCTTCGCGGTCCTCGGCCTGTTTCCTTTGGTGAGCACATGAAGAGCTTCATTCCGCGCGAGGTTGAGACCCTCTGGACCCTGTTCACCGCCCCGACCGTCTGGGCACTGCATTTCCTTGTCTGTTACGCGACGGTGGCGGTCTTCTGCGCCAAGGGCCTCGCCTCCGAGATATCGTTCGATACGGTGCGGATCGGGCTCGGCGTGGTGACGGTGCTGGCGCTGGCGATGATCGTGCTGTCGGCCTGGCTTGCCTGGCGGCAATGGGGTTTCGGCTCCGACGATCCGCCGCACGACGAGGCTACCCGCAACGCCCGGACATTGTTCCAGGGATTCGCGACGCTGCTGCTGTCAGGCCTCAGCTTTGCCGCCGTCCTCTACATGGCCATTCCGATGATCTTCATCGCGGGGTGCCAGCCATGAGAAAGACGGTGCTGATGATCGGCCTTGTTCTGCTGTTCGCCCTGTGGACCGTGCTCCCGCTTGCCGACCAGGCGTCCTTCACGGTGCACATGATCGCCCATATGGGCGTCGTGGCGGGTGCGGCGCCACTGATTGCAATCGGCCTTTCCGGAACGCGTTTCGATTTTCTGTCCAGTCCGCCCTGGCTTACGCCAATCATGGCCTCGCTGATCGAACTGTTCGCCGTGTGGACCTGGCATATTCCTGCCCTCCGCGCCCTGTCCGAGACATCGTCCATCCTTGCGGCGCTGGAGCAGCTCGTCTTTCTCGGCGCCGGTCTCGTTCTCTGGCTCTCCTGCCTCGGCGGAGCGGCGGCGGGCCGGGAGGAGCGGCGGCTCGCCGGCACATTCGGTCTGCTCTTTACCTCCATGCACATGACGCTACTCGGCGCGTTGTTGGCGCTTTCGCCGCGTCCGCTCTACGGTGAGGGCGACGTGAGCTGCCTCGGGGTGATCTTGTCCGCTGCTGTGGACCAACAGGCGGGAGGCGTTGTCATGCTTCTGGTGGGCGCCGCGGTCTATTTGGCCGGAGGCGTGGCGCTACTGGCCCGCACGCTGAATGCGCCACTGCCGGATCGGTGATTCGGCAGGTTCAAGAGGACACCTTCCGCCCAGGCAAGGAACGGTGGGCGATCGATATTGCCGTGTGCATGACGCCGATCGGTGCAGTCTCCCCAGCTATTCGGCACGGCTCCGGCCCTCCTGCCCAAGTTGGCGTTGCAACTTTCCGACTCTGGCTTATTTGATGGAGTGTGAACAACAGATATCGGGGTGTCAGTTGAATCAAACCCGGCCAGCGCTCCTCCTCATCACGGCGTCGCTGATACCGCTCATCATTCTCGCCGCCGTGATGGGCAGGTTCTTTATTCAGGAGCAGCAGAACGCGCTCGACGCCGACGTTCGCAGCAAAGCGACCGCCATGGCTGCGACGCTTCAACGTGAGCTTAAAAGCCAGGTTCAGCTTCTGTCGGTCGTTGCGGATTCGCCCCGGCTCGATCCGCCGATCCCCCGGTCCGCCTTCGCAGAGACTGCTCGGCGTCTGCGTGAGAGAGTGCCTGAATGGGAGCAGATCCGGATATCGGATGAGAAAGGCGAGATCGTGCTGTCCTCGCCGGTTCTGGACGGTTCGGCTGAGAAACAGGTCGTGGACATGGAGAGCCACCGGACCGTGGTTCGCACGGGCGAAGCTGTGATCGGCAACGTTTCCTTGGGGCCCCGGGGGCAGGCTGCCTTTGCAGTGAGGGTTCCGATCGAGAGGAATGACAAGCTGCGAGCCATCCTGTCGGTTGTCATCCGCCCGACGATTGTCACAAACCTCCTCTACGCCAATGGGCTCCCGGAAACTTGGGCGGCCTGGATCGTCGACGGTCAGGATCGCCTTGTCGCTTCGACCGGTGCTCCTGCTCTCGCCGGCAATGCGGCAAGCGAGTTCGCAAGTTTTTCCGGAACGGATTTTGGCATAGCAACGCTCAAAAATGGGCTGGAGCTGCGGGTGGCCGAAGTCGCGCTTGGGGAAACGCCGTGGCGGGTGAGGGTAGGCCTGCCGGTTGCTGAATACGATAGGCTGGCACGCAAGGCGACATTGCTGCTCGCCGCAGCCAGCTGCTTCACGTTGCTGCTCTCAGGTTCGGCTGCGTTTCTCTTTCACCGGGAGGTTCGCGCAAGGAACCGCGAGCGCGAAAGCATGGCCAACTGGCAGCGGATGGACGCGCTTGGAAAGCTGACGGGCCAGGCAGCGCATGATTTCAATAACCTCCTCATGGTGTTTCAATCGGGCGTCGAGGGCATCAAGAGGAGGCGGAATGACGAGCAGCGGGTGACGCAACTCCTTTCGCACATGAGCGAGGGAGTGACGAGGGGAAAGGCGATCACCCAACGGCTATTGTCGTTCTCGAGGCGTTCCAATCAGGGTGCCGGACATGTGGAGCTGGACATCAAGCTCGCCGAATTGAGACCGCTGCTGCGACAGGCCATCGATGACACGATCGTCATGGACATCAATGTTCCGAACGATATCTGGCCCATTCATGTCGATCCCGCGGGTCTGGAAAACGCGCTGATCAATTTCCTTACCAATGCGCGCGAGGCAATGGGCAACGGTGGTCAAGTGACGATTTCTGCCAGAAATGTCCTCGACGGCGCTGCGGAAGACCCGACGCTTCAAGGACAATTTGTTGCCTTGACGATCACAGACACCGGAACGGGCGTCGCATCCGAGCATCTGGGACGGGTGTTCGAGCCGTTTTTCTCCACAAAGAAGAATGGCGGCCCGGGCCTTGGGCTGACCCAGGTTCACAGCTTCGCCAAGGGCAGCAGCGGTGCTGTGAAGGTCGCGAGCGTGGCCGGTCATGGCAGCGCCTTCACGCTGCTCCTTCCCCGGTCAAACGAACAGAGCGTCGCCCGCGAGCCGGTAACGCCGGCGGTAAGCCTTCCGGGCAGGCTTTTGATCGTTGACGATACCCCATCATCACTGGAATCGGTGCGCCTGGCCCTGGAAGGGCTCGTTTCGACGATCTTTGTGGCGACAGGCGGCAGCGAGGCAATTGAGGTTCTGGAGCGTCACCCCGAAATCGAGGCGGTGATCAGCGACATCATGATGCCGGGGATGTCCGGTATTGAGCTTGCCGAGGAAATACGTCGGAAGAATTCGCGGCTGCCTGTCGTGCTGATGACCGGCTATAGCGACAAGCTGGAGGCCGGCACAGAGGTCGGCTGTCCGGTTGTGGCGAAGCCGTTTAAGATCGAAGACCTGGCCGCTTCGCTGGAGGCTGCAAAAACATCGACGGAACAGTCGACAAACGTCGTACGCTTGGAGATCCCGGCGAAAAGCTGACCGGCTCGACGGCGCTTCAGCCTAGCCGACCAAACTGAGCGGCTTATGGACCTGCGGCGGAACGGGAACTTCCAGAAGTCCGGTTAGATATTGTCCATAGGCACTCTTCCCATATTGCCTGGCGAGACATTCGAGCTGGCGGGCGTCGATAAAGTTCTGGCGATAGGCAATTTCCTCGGGGCAGGAGATCTTGACGCCTTGCCGGCGTTCGAGCGTCGACACGAACTCGGATGCTTCAAGGAGACTATCGGGCGTGCCTGTGTCGAGCCAGGCATAACCGCGTCCCATCATCTCGACATGGAGCGTTCCACGATCGAGATAGGCCCGGTTGACGTCGGTGATCTCCAGTTCACCTCTGGCGGACGGCCTCAGGTTGGCCGCAATGTCGATGACGTCCTTGTCATAGAAATAGAGGCCTGTAACAGCCCAGCTGGAACGAGGATGTTCCGGCTTCTCTTCGATCGACGCTGCCCTCATCTGCTCGTCGAACTCGACCACGCCGTAACGCTGCGGGTCGTTGACATGGTAGGCAAAAACCGTGGCGCCGCCTTCCCGCGACATGGCGCTTTTGAAAAGATCGGTAATGCCATGGCCGAAAAAGATGTTGTCGCCCAGGACCAGGCAGGACGAGCTGGAACCGATGAAGTCGGCCCCGATGATATAGGCCTGCGCCAGTCCGTCAGGAGAGGGCTGTTCCGCATAGGACAGCGAGAGGCCCCATTTGGAACCGTCGCCGAGCAGCTGCTGGAAATGCGGCATATCCTTTGGCGTCGATATGATCAGGATGTCGCGAATCCCCGCGAGCATCAGCGTCGACAGTGGATAGTAGATCATCGGCTTGTCATAGATCGGCATCAGCTGTTTCGACAGCACCTGGGTCATCGGGTGTAGCCGCGTGCCGCTGCCTCCGGCGAGAATAATCCCTTTCATCAACTCACCTCCCATATTGTCTGTTTTCAAGGTCGACCGGCTGCAGAAGACGCCTGACGACGTGCCCCGCCGAGCCCCGCCAGTCGGGCATCACGACGCCGTGGCGCCTGTAGAGTTTTGAACAGTCCAGTTGCGAATTGGCCGGTCGCCGGGCCGGCGTCGGATAGGCGCTGGTTGGGATGCGGACGACCCGTGCCGAAGGCCCGCCGTTCGCTCCCGAAATTCTGAAGATCTCTTCTGCGAAATCCGCCCAGCTCGCCGCGCCCGTTCCCGCCACATGGAAGACACCACGCAAGGCTGGATCGTTCGAAGCCAGCAGGTTCTGCCCGACCACCATGATGGCTTCGGCAATATCGATTGCCGAAGTGGGGTTGCCGATCTGATCGTCGACGACCTGCACCTCTTCCCTTGTCTCAGCGGCCTTCAACATCGTACGCAGGAAGTTCCGGCTGAACGGGCTGTAGACCCAGGCGGTGCGAAGGACGGCATGATTTTCGGTTGCCGCAGCCACGTTCCGCTCGCCCACCAACTTGTCGCGGCCATAGACGCCAAGCGGTGCGACCGGATCGGATTCGACATAAGGGGAGGGCTTGCTGCCGTCGAAGACATAGTCCGTGGACAGATGAATGATCGGGACCTGCAGCGTTTCCGCTACCCGAGCCAGTTCCGCCGGGCCTGCAGCGTTGACGGCGAAAGCCGTTGCCCTGTCGATTTCGGCTTGATCGACACCTGTGAAGGCTGCTGCGGAGACGATCAGATCGGGCCTGGCGGCCTCGACCGTCGCCGCGATAGTCTCCGGCTTGGCCAGATCGAGTTCAGGACGGCCGAGCGGAATAATCTCGACCTCGCTTTGCCCGATCGCGGTTTCGATGAGGGATCGGACGACCTGTCCACTAAGCCCGGTTACCACGTATCGCCTGGGTTCGCGCATCATCCGGCCCCGACCTTGAGGAGCCCGAGGCGGCTGCCGTCATATCCTTGCCGGAGCGGCGCCCACCACCATTCGTTGTTGAGATACCAGCGTACCGTCTTTTCGATCCCCGTCTCGAAGCTCTCCTTTGCCCTCCAGCCCAGTTCCGTTTCGAGCTTGGTCGCGTCGATCGCATAACGCACATCATGCCCCGGCCGGTCGGCCACGAATTGGATCAGGTTTTCATGGGAGCGCCCGATCGCATGCAGATCGTCGAGGATCTCGCAGATCCGCTTGACGACATCGATATTGCTGCGCTCGTTGCGGCCTCCAACATTGTAGGTTTCGCCGACCCTGCCTCGCTCGGCGACAAGATCCAGCGCCCGGGCGTGATCCTCCACGTAAAGCCAGTCGCGGATGTTGGCCCCGTTTCCATAAACCGGCAGGGGTTTGCCCTCCAGCGCGTTCAGGATAGTCAGCGGAATGAGCTTTTCCGGGAAATGGTACGGGCCGTAGTTGTTCGAGCAGTTGGAGACGATGACCGGCATGCCGTAGGTTCGGACCCATGCCTTGGCGAGATGGTCGGACGCTGCCTTCGATGCCGAATAGGGCGAGCTCGGATCGTAGGGCGTTGCTTCCGAGAATAGTCCCTCCGCTCCCAGGGAGCCGTAGACCTCGTCGGTCGAGACATGCAGGAAGCGAAAGCGGCTTCGGTCTCGGGGAGGAAGTGCCTGCCAATAGGCTCGCGCGCATTCGAGCATGGTGAAGGAGCCGAGTATGTTGGTTTCAACGAATTGCCGCGCACCGAGGATGGAGCGGTCGACATGGCTTTCGGCAGCCAGATGCATCACCCGGTCCGGTCTGAACGCCGACATCGCGGAAGCAATCGCGGCGGCATCGCATATATCGATCTTGAGAAACCGGTAGGACGGCTTGTCCTCAACCGACTTGAGCGAGCTCAACGTGCCGGCATAGGTCAGTTTGTCGACGTTCAGGACCTCGTACCCCTTGTCGAGCACGAGGTGGCGGACGACCGCCGAGCCGATGAAACCTGCCCCACCCGTTACAAGCACGCGCATGCGTTCGATTACCCCCCAAAAGTTCTCGTCACCGGCTCCGACTGCGTCTGCCGAGTTCATCGTTGACGGCATAAATAAAGTTGGATTGAAGCTCGGAGAGCCTAGGCTGCCCCCGATCTTTCTCCGACAGGATTGCCTTGTCTGCAGCGACTGGCCATTCGATCCCAAGCGCCGGATCGCTCCAAAGCAGGCCGCGTTCGTGTTCGGCGCTGTAATAGTCAGTCACTTTGTAGGTGATGATCGTATCTGCCATCAGCGTGCAAAACCCATGCGCGAAACCTGGCGGCAGCCAAAGCTGAAAAGCATTTTCGGCCGATAGCTCCACCGCGACGAATTTCCCGTAGGTCGGCGATCCGGTCCGGATATCAACCGCCACATCCAGAAGTGCGCCGCTCGAACATGACACCAGTTTCCCTTGTGAGTGAGGGGGGATTTGAAAGTGGAGACCACGAACAGTCCCCGCCTGTGCCGAGTAAGACCGGTTATCCTGAACGAACGTGAAGGAACCAACTTCTGACTCAAAGAGGTTCTTTCGAAACGTCTCCATGAAATAGCCTCGAGGATCGCCGAATTTCTTCGACACTAAAAGAAGTACATCCTCAATGTTCGTATCTTCGAAGCGCACAAATTCCTCATGATCCTGAAGTTCGGGCTGTTTAGTTATAAAGCCATACGGATATTCTGAGCGCAATTCTGATGCGGCTCATCAGATGGGCGATGGGATAGTCAATAAGCGGTAGACTGAACCCTACGCCCGTTCTCTGGTTACCCAAGCGACTATGCTGCTCTCACCAGAACAACGCCGTTCGCCGCCAGCACAGGACCTGGCCGGGCGTCACGGAATCGGGCGGGCAAATGGGCACGGCCGCAAATCAATGCGTGGCGTTCAAACGAGATCAGGATCGCTACCTGGCTACGGCAAACAGGTGGCCTGCGGAGTTACGATTTGCCGGTTCAAGCACCAATGAATGATTGAACGGACCCATCAAAAATTGGCTGGGGCGCCTGGATTCGAACCAGGGATGACGGTACCAAAAACCGTTGCCTTACCGCTTGGCGACGCCCCACCATGATGGCGGCGATGACGCCGCTCAGGGAATGCGAGTTGCTCTAGCAAAGCTTCATTCGGCGGGCAATCACGGAGCGGTCGTTTTTTGTTAAATGTCGTAGTTTCATTCGGCTTTGGAAGTTTACTCAGGGCTGGTGTGCTCCCGCTGCCCGCCCCGGCTGCCAGCGTTCACCTTTCACAAAGCCTGCGCTCGCCGCGAAAAGGTTGATAGGTGCAGTCGGAGGCCCGGAAAGATCGGTAGCTGCGGGAGCAGGCAGTGATATTGCAGGAGGGCGCGGTCCCCGGCTCACCTGCCGCCTGACCCTTGTCCAGATCGAAGTCGGGAGCGGGCTCGGCCATCGCCGCGCGGATGAAGTCCCGCCAGATCCGGGCCGGAAGCGAGCCACCCGTCACGCCTTTCATCGGCGTGTCGTCGTCATTGCCGACCCAGACGCCGACGACCAGCGGCTCGGTGAAGCCGACAAACCAGGCATCGCGATTGTTCTGGCTGGTGCCGGTCTTGCCGGCGGCAAACGTGCCGGGATCCGCATCGCGGCCGGTGCCGCGTTCGACGACGAGCTGCAGCAGGCCAAGGAGGTCGGACTGATAGGGTGAGAGATCGATGGAAGGCGATGTCTTTTCGCCCACTCTGAAGGCCTGGGATTGGCCCGCCGCCTGAAAATCGATGATCCCCCAGGGCTCGACCGGTGCCTTCCCCAGACGAACCGATGCATAGGCGCTGGTGAGATCGAGCAGATTGACCTCCGAAGTGCCGAGCGCGAGGGACGGCGTCGGCGCAAGCGGCGTGTCGATGCCGAGTTCCTTGGCGGCCGCGATGACGTTATCGAGCCCGACTTCCTGCGCGAGGGCGACGGTTGCGGCATTCAACGAACGGGCGAAAGCTTCCGCCAATGTGACCCAGCCCCTGTAACCGCCGCCGGAATTTTCGGGCGACCAGCCGTCAATCTCGATCGGAGCGTCGAGGACGCGGTCGAAAAGGGTCAGTCCTTTTTTCAAGGCCGCGTAATAAACGAACAGCTTGAACGTGGAGCCGGGCTGCCGCATTGCCGTAACGGCGCGGTTGAACTGGCTCGTCTTGTAGTCGTGCCCCCCGACCATGGCGACGACCGCGCCTTCGGGTGTCATCGCCACCAGCGCCGCCTGGCTTGCTCCGAGCGTCTTCCCGTCTTCATCCAGAGCCTGTGCAACAACCCTTTCGGCAATGCGCTGCAGGCGCGGCACGAGCGTCGTGCGCACCGTCGTCGACCCCGGCGAGGTGCCGGCGATCTCGCTTGCCTGCGGCGATATCCAGTCGGCGAACCAGCTTCCCGAGCGAGGCGTCGGTGTTGTGGGGCGAAGTTTGCCGAACTCCGCCTTTGCGGCCGCGGCTTCGTCGGGCGTCAGCTTGCCGTTGGCGACCATTGCGGCGAGCACCGTCGCCGTTCGCTGACGGGCGCCTTCGAAATTGGCGATGGGGTTCAGTTGGCTCGGCGCCTTCAGGAGACCGGCGAGCATTGCAGACTCCGAGACGTTGAGGTCCCCGATGTCCTTGTTGAAATAGACCCGCGCGGCGGCCGGCATTCCGGTAGCACCCGAGCCGAGATAGGTGGCGTTCAGATACCGGGTCAGGATTTCCTGCTTGCCCAGCTTCCATTCGAGCCAGAATGCGATGACCACTTCCTGGATCTTCCGCTTCAGCGTCCGGTCGCTTTCCAGATATTGCACCTTGATCAATTGCTGCGTGATCGTGCTGCCGCCCTGGGCGACCGAGCCTGCCTGAAAGTTGCGGATCAGGGCACGGCCGATACCCTGTGGATCGATACCGTAATGGTCCATGAACCGCCTGTCCTCGATCGACAGGACGGCGTCGATCAGGGACTGCGGAAACTGGCCGTAAGCCGCATACGGTCCCTGATAGGGTCCTTGCCGGACCAGCGGCGCTCCGTCCGCCGTTTCCAGCACGATGACCGGCTTCAGCGTGCCAGCGGCAATCTCCCGCCATGGCACGTCCTTCAATGCCCATGTCAGAACGCCCGCCAGGACGAGGACGCCGGCGAATGATGCGAGTGCGGCCACGGTTATCCACGACCATCGCCCGGATGGCCGGTCCTGTCGTGAAAAGCGCCGCCGATGCCGCAAGGCTTTTATTTGGAAAAGGGCTTTGCCGCGGAAGGCTGAAAAGCGTTCCGCCGCCGATCCGGATGTCGGGTTTGGTTCTTGCTCTTTCGGCCCTGTGTATCTCTCCCGAAGAGCGGCAGCGGCTTTCCTTATCAGGAGGGAACCCGATTGCCACGAGGTTCCGAGATCATGCCGGAGCGCGGCCAGCAATTCACGGACAGCCCGTCCGCTTTGCCCAAAAGCCGGAGCAGAATTGTCGCTCGCTTTCGGCTCGCCCGAACTGGAGCGTTCTTCGCGACGCCCGCCAGTCTCCGGCGCGCCTTCTGGTGCTGCCTCTACCTCAGTCACGCGCCCAGGGTCGCTGGGGGCATGTTCATCCGGGTTCTTGGAGCGGTCCTCAGGGCGGGTCATTCACTGCGTAGCGGTTGGATTTTGAAAAGGGAACTAGAGCATCTTAGCGCAAAAGGAAGATGCCGTGGCACCTGTCGGTAATCACAGGCAGCGATGCCCTACTCCCAATGGGGTAAGTCAGGTCAAATAGATAGACGGCGGAAGCCGTGCCACACTCCGATCCGCAAGTTTTTATCTGCAGGCGGAGGAAATGCATGAAAAAACGGGTGAAAAGCGATCCGAACTGGCCGGAGCCGGTGGTCGTGGCAGTGGGGCGGCGATCTCCGGAGATTATTCGAACTCCCGCAGAGGCCTTGATCTATCTCACCAACAAATGGCCGGCGGCGCGCAACGAACGCTACAAGGTGGCGACCGAGGTCTGCTCCGCCGCGCTACGCAGACAGATAGACGCGGCAGCTGCACGTGAGACGTTTCTATCCGCCGCACTCGAGGCGGGAATGCTCCAATAAGCCTGCCGGGAGTGAACGGCATGAAATCCGGAGCACCCATGCTGCGGTTGTGTCATCCGTTCGGAATCGATTTCCACATCGTGGCTTTCCGGGAGGCTTCGCGCCGGAGCAGCATGCCGAAGAGGTCGCGCGGCTCGTCGGGGTCTGCGAGGAGATCGAGATTTTCGTAAAGCCCAGTGCCGGCGAGCTTGTCGCGGATATAACGAAGCGCCGAAAAATCCTCGGTCGCAAACCCGACGCTGTCGAACAGCGTCACCTGAGCGCTGCTCGTCCTGCCCGTCGCAAGGCCGGAGATCACCTTCCATAGCTCGGTGACAGGATAATCCGCCGGCATCTGCTGGATCTCGCCTTCGACACGGGTCTGCGGCGGATATTCGACAAAGATGTCCGAGCGCAGCAGGATATCCTTGTGAAGCTCGGTCTTGCCGGGGCAGTCGCCTCCGACGGCATTGATGTGGACACCGGGTCCGACCATGTTGTCGGTGAGGATTGTGGCGTTCTGCTTGTCTGCCGTCGCAGTGGTGATCACATGGGCACCCTCGACGGCCTCCTGGGAGGAGTGGCATCGGATGATTTCAAAGCCCATCCCGGAAAGATTCTTGGCGCATCGTTCGGTCGCATGGGGATCGATGTCGTAGAGCCGCAGTTTCTCGATACCGACCACTGCCTTGAACGCGATCGCCTGGAACTCGCTCTGCGCGCCGTTGCCGATGATCGCCATGCAATCGGCACGTTCCGGCGCCAGATATTTGGCCGCCACGGCCGAGGTCGCCGCGGTGCGCAGTGCTGTCAGGATGGTCATTTCGGAAATGAGGAGCGGGTAGCCGCTGTCGACATCGGAGAGCACCCCGAAGGCGGTAACGGTCTGGCGGCCGGTGCGGGTATTCTTGGGGTGGCCGTTGACGTATTTGAAGCCATAGAGCTTACCGTCGCTGGTCGGCATCAACTCGATCACGCCTTCCTGCGAGTGGGAGGCGATACGCGCCACCTTGTCGAATGCCTCCCAACGGCGGAAATCCGCCTCGATATAGGCTGAAAGCTCCGTGAGGAAGTTCTCCACGCCGACGTTCAGGACGAGATCCATCATGTTCTCGACGCTGATGAACGGCACGATGTTCAGGTTTGGCAAAGCTGGCATGGTCGTCTCCTTGGGGAGATCATATCCTTTTCAGGCAACGCACGCCATGCATGCCATAGCTGCTCCCGTCATTCACCCCCTGTCACTCACCCCTTGTCGTTCATCGCGTCACGGAGCGCATCGTTGATGCGATCCTGCCAGCCGGGGCCGTCCTCCTGAAAATAGGCGAGCACATCGCTGTCGAGCTTCAGGGACACAAGTTCCTTGGCGTTCGGCGGCGCGCGCCGCTCGACGGCAGGAGCCGGGGCGGTCTTCTTGGCCGGCGCGAACAGAGCCTCTGCGGCCTCGAGCGGATTGACGGGCCTGCGCGGGGGACGTGTCATGATCATCTCCATATAAAGGGAAGGGGGCTGTCGCAGGTCCGGCCTGCAGAGGCGGCTCCCGTCCCGAACTATCAGCAAGCATGGGGAAATAGCAATCGCCGCACCGGAACGACCCGATGACTGCTCGATCCGGATGCCCGTCGAGACACCTTGGTGATCGAACCGGAAGACGTCTTATTCACTCGGGAAGCTCATTCTCGTCATTCGAAAACGCGGGGAGGACACGGCTTCATATCCTGATCTTATCCGATCAGGGCAGCCTCAGGACGACAAATGGTGTGCGCTGCGGCATCGGCCGAGGCGTAGTCTCGGGATCAATGCGCATGATGCATGGGTGGCCTGAGGTATTGTTGCTTTTCAGGGCAGTTCCGGGCCTCTATATGACTGTCATCGAACGACGCCGGAGCCAAGAACGGTCGCTGACGTCAGACAGTCTCAAGAAAGGGACCCGATCATGAACGTAGCACGCTCTTTCAACAACTGGCGCAAGTATCGTCAGACCGTCTCCGAACTCGGCCGCATGACCAGCCGCGAGTTGCAGGACCTCGGCATCGACCGCGCCGACATCCGCAACGTCGCCCGCGCAGCCATCGGTCGCTGACCGCAGTATCCCTGCCTGGAATTTGCATGACGCCCGCCATTGCCGCGGGCGTTTTCGTGTCGGAAGCCCTGCCACGGCCCGGACCTCTTCGGCTTTATATTCCGGTATGCATTTTACGTATAGCTGCACTGCAACATAATGGGTATCAATCGAGCCGGATGGCTGTATAGTCATACTTATCGAAGCGATGCACCTCCTCCCGCAGAGCTTCGTGTTATCAGGCGGCCCACTCCTCCTCCCAGGGACGTCTGTAGGAATAGCGGCACTCCTCCTCCCAGCCGCTGTTCGGTTCTTTTCGGAAAGCCTGCCGCACCTCCTCCCGCGGCAGGCTTTTTCGTTTTGGGGCTGAGGGTTTCTGAGAATCAAGTTGCGCGTGTTCGGTCGTGTCCGCCCGGTGCGGTATCCGGCGATCTCTATCCGTGCCTGAAAGTCGGCTGGGCCAGGGAGGCGATTCATCGCCTCGGAAGGCGGCGCCTGGCGAAAGCGTCCTTCGAGTCGCAGGAAGCTGCCTGCGGATACTCATGGAGAGACCGAATCCCCTGTAACGCGACAGAATCGCAACCGCCAGACGAGAGGGTTCGTGCGCTGCGGGCGGTCGTTTTGGCGTACCTTTTTCTCCTTGCGCCTGTCATTTTCTTCATCGCGAAGCCAATGTCCGCCGAGGCGAGCTCGATGGAGAGGAAGATCGTAACGATCGGTTAAAACCAGGCTCTTTGCGGGGCCTTTGTTTACCATTTGTTAACCATGTCGGCGCTAGAAATTAGTCAACGATTTCTTTACGCAGATGACCAAAATGCTAACAGACGCTCGCTCTATCCGCATCAAGGGCCGCTCTTTTCTGGCGGTTGTCCTTGCCCCTGATCTTCCCTTCGATGACTGGCTCATCCGGCTGGACGATCTTGCGGCACGTTCCGCGGGTTTCTTTCTGGGTCGGCCTGTCGTGCTCGACGTGACCGATCTGCCGATCGACCGCGCCCAACTGAAGGATCTCATCACCGAACTGGCCGGGCGCAACGTCAACATCATGGGCATCGAAGGCGGTCGTCCCTCGATCCTCGGTCCCGGCATGCCTCCGGCGCTTAAAGGCGGTCGTCCGGTCTCCGACGAGGCCGTCGCCAAGGAGCCGATCATCGAGCTGCGCAACGGCGAGCCGAAGCCGGTCGCGCCGGAGGTTCGTTCCGCGTTGCAGTCGATGGTCATCCGCGAGCCGGTCCGCTCCGGCCAGTCGGTCATCTTTCCGGAAGGCGACGTGACGATCATCGGCTCGGTCGCTTCAGGGGCCGAAATCATCGCCGGTGGATCGGTGCATATCTACGGGGCGCTACGTGGCCGGGCCATGGCGGGATCGCTTGGAAACGCGTCGGCGCGCATCTTCTGCCGCAAGCTCGAAGCCGAGCTGGTGGCAATCGACGGCATCTACAAGATGGCGGAAGACATGGCCCCGGGCCTTCGCGGACAGTCAGTCCAGCTTTGGCTCGAAGGGGATTCGATCATTGCAGAGAAACTTATTTGAGCCGAAGCCGGCCAGCAAACAGGAGAGCAAGATGGGGAAAGTCATCGTAGTCACTTCAGGCAAGGGCGGGGTTGGCAAGACGACTTCGACTGCCGCATTGGGAGCGGCTCTGGCGCAGCGAAACGAACGGGTGGTCGTCGTCGATTTTGACGTCGGGCTGCGCAATCTCGACCTGGTGATGGGCGCGGAGCGCCGGGTCGTCTACGACCTGATCAACGTCATTCAGGGAGAAGCCAAGCTTTCGCAGGCGCTGATCCGCGACAAGCGGCTGGAGACGCTGTTCCTGCTGCCGGCTTCGCAGACCCGCGACAAGGACAACCTGACACCCGAAGGCGTCGAGCGGGTCATTACCGAACTGAAGCGGGTCTTTGACTGGGTCATCTGCGACAGCCCTGCCGGGATCGAAAGCGGCGCCACGCTCGCCATGCGCCATGCCGACATGGCGGTGGTGGTGACCAATCCGGAAGTTTCGTCGGTTCGCGATTCGGACCGGATCATCGGCTTGCTCGACTCGAAGACGATGAAAGCCGAGCGCGGCGAGCGCATGGAAAAGCACCTGCTTCTGACGCGCTACGACGCCAACCGCGCTGAGCGGGGCGACATGCTGAAGGTCGAGGACGTGCTGGAGATCCTCTCCATCCCGCTCATCGGCATCATCCCGGAAAGCATGGATGTCCTGCGGGCATCGAACATCGGCGCACCGGTCACTCTGGCCGACGCACGCAGCGCACCGGCCATGGCATATTTCGATGCCGCCCGCCGGCTTGCAGGAGAGGTTCTGCCGATCACGATCCCCGGGGAAAAGCGGGGGATATTCGGCAAGATCTTCGCACGGAGGGCCGCATGACTATATTCAACCTTTTCCGCAAACAGCGTTCCGCACCCACGGCCCGCGAACGCCTGCAGGTGCTCCTCGCCCACGAACGCTCGTCGAACGGTTCAGACCTCGTATCCCTGCTTCGGGAAGAGATTCTTGCCGTGATTGCCAAACACGTACAGGTCGATAGCGACAAGGTGCAGGTCAAGATGGATCGCGACGAGAACGTCACGATCCTCGAGATCGACGTTGAGATCCCGTTGGATGCCGTCAGCCAGGCCGCTTGAGGTCATAGGCTGTCCTGAGCTTCGGTTCGAAACGCGGATAACCCTGTTGTCCGCGTTTTCTCTTGAGTGACGAAGCCAGCGTGTCTGGCACGTCGCTTGCTTCGTTAAACGGTTGTCCCTGCAAGAGGAAACGGCCGTGTACGCGAACATAAATCCCTCCATCGACGTCAGGTTGCTGCGCACCACCTATCTGCTGCTCAAGGAGCGCAATGTCTCCAAAGTCGCGGTGCTGCTCGGACACAGCCAGCCGGCGGTGAGCGCCTGCCTCAAGAAGGCGAGGGAAATCTTTGCCGATCCGCTTCTCGTGCGCAGCGGCCAGAAGCTGGTGCTCACCGAGCGTGGCGAAGAGGTGATGACCTCGATCGCGGCCATGCTCGAAGGCCTGCTGGACACACTCAACCGCAGCAGCCAGTTCGATCCCGGCATGGTCCACAGCCGGATGCGGATCGCTGCGGTCAACTGCTTCGGAACCTTCCTCATCCCGCCGATCGCCACGAGCATCCGAAACGAGGCGCCCGGCATTTCGGTCGATTTCTTCGCGCCCTCCGAACAGAGCGACTTGATCGAGGACCTGGGTTCCGGCCGGGTCGACATGGTGATCGGCAACTGGCCGGCGCCGCAGCAGAGCCTGAAGTCGAGCACACTCCTGCATTGTGATATCGCCTGCGTGGTGCAGAAAGCCAATCCGCTGGCGCGGCGCGGACGCCTGCCGCTCGATGCCTATCTCGACGCGGATCATGTCTCCCCGACGCCCGGCTCGAATGCCGTCTACAGCCCGATCGACGGCCGGCTGGCGCAGCTCGGGCATCGTCGGCGCATCGCCATGTCGGTGCCGGAATATGCTTTGATTCCAGCGATTCTCGCGGAAACGGATCTGATCTTCACCACCGCGCGGCCCTATGCTGAATATATCGTAGCCAACGCGCCGGCCAATCACCTGCAGCTCGTCGAAGCGCCGCGGGAGTTCGACCAGATGAATCTCTACCTCCTGTGGCATGAACGGGCCCATAACAGCGGCGCCAACCGCTGGCTGCGGAACGTCATCCGCACCGTGGCACGCCGGTTCGACCAGACGCTGCATCCCGTGCCATCCGCAATTCCGCTGCGGGCGGTCTCCTGAGGTCTTTCGGTATAAGCAAACGGATATACCCGCTATCGACGACCATGGCATTCACCCGGGGAATAAATTTGCCCATGCTGCAGGCAGGATTTACATCTGCCAAACAATTGAGCAGGCAGATTTAGCGCCGGGGAATTTCGAATGTTGATGCACACCCTTCTCGTGGATGGCGCCAATCGCGATCCGGATCATGCATGTTTCCACTGGGTCGATCGCGACAAGAGCCTGACATATGCCGAGGCCGTCGATGCGATGGAACGAGCTGCGGGCGCCCTGTATAGTTTCGGCGTCAAGCCGGGCGACCGGGTGACGATCTTTGCCCATAACGGCATGGATTATCTGACGACGATGCTGGGCTGCTGGCGGCTCGGCGCGATTTCAGCCCTCGTGAACGTCAAATTTGCAGACGAACTTGCCTATTATTTCGGCGATCACCAGCCAAGTGTGGTCGTTTATACCCATGACAAGCATGAGCAGGTGAGTGCGGCGGCTGCGGGCGTGCCGACAATCCGGGCATTGATCTGTATGGATGGCCCGCAACCGGGCGCTCATTCCCTGCCGGACCTGATGGCTTCTGCCCTGCAGGCGCCTGCCGATCCGGGCAATGAAGACGCCATCGCGCATCTTTCCTACACCTCCGGGACCACCGGCAAGCCGAAGGGCGCCTGCCTCAAGCATGAGCCGACGGTTCGTGCAGCGCGCTGCATCGCCGAGCGCCTGCAGATCACGGCGGATGACGTTTCGTTCGGCCCGAGCGCGCTGTCGAGCTCCTACCAGCTGGTCGGCAATCTTCTGCCGCAGCTTTCGCGTGGTGCTGCGATCAACGTCATGGGCCGCTGGACGCAGGCGACCGGTTTCGATGCGCTCGAAGCACGCTGCGCCACCATGCTGATCGCCAATCCGCCTATTCTAACCGATGTGCTCAACGAGGTTGCCATTCGCGGCCATGCGCCGCCGACACTGCGCATGAGTATGTCCGGCGGCGGTCCGGTTCCGCCGGTTCTCAAGGCCGGCTGGCAGGAGAAGCTGAAGCTGCCGCTGGTCGAAAGCTACGGCCAGTCCGAACTCGGCGGATTCGTGGCGCTCGGTTTCCCGAAGCTCGATGCGGCCGATATCGAGACCCGCCGCGCCGGCATGCCGCTGCCGGACAAGGAAGTGCGCATCCTCAATTCCGACGGCACCGAACTGCCATGCGGCTCGGTTGGCGAGATCGCCCTTCGCGGCGGCTTCATGTGGGGTTACTGGGGCAAGCCCGAAAAGACCGCCGAGACGCTGCGCGACGGATGGCTGTGGACCGGCGATATAGGCACGATGGACAGGCACGGCTTTGTCACCATGATGGGACGTCGCTCCGAGCTTCTCGAAGTCGGCGGCAAGACCTGGTATCCGCGCGATGTGGAAGAGGCGCTTTCGACGGTGGCCGGTATCGAGCAGGCGGCCGTCGTCGGCGTACCTGACGCGACGATGAAGACCCGGCCGGTCGCTTTCGTGCAGGCCGCCGCACCCGTCGACGGCGAGGCCGCCAAGGCTGAGATCGCCGCCACGCTTCCCTATGACCTCTCCGTCATGACGGTCATTTCCCTGACCGAACTGCCCATGACCCCCACCGGCAAGATCGCCAAGGCGGAGCTGGCGGCACGCGCCGCCGCGGCCTGACTTGAAATCGAGGACACGTCCATGAAGCTGAAATCGCATTGGTGGTGGGATCATACCGCAAAGGATTTCTCCGAATTCGAGATGGAGAAGTTCGTCGCGATCCTGCCGATCGCCGCCGTCGAGCAGCACGGGCCGCATCTGCCGGTTCGCGTCGATGCCGCGATCAATGCCGGCGTCGTCGCCCGCACCGTCGAGCTGATGGAAGACGACCTGCCGGTTCTGGTCCTGCCGATGATGCCGGTCGGCAAGTCGGTCGAGCACACCGCCTATCCGGGCACGCTGACCTTCAACTACGACACGCTGGCAAAGATGTGGTTCGAACTCGGCGAAAGCGTCAACCGGGCCGGCTGCCGCAAGATCATCTTCGTCAATTCGCATGGCGGCCAGCCGCAGGTGATGGACATCGTCTGCCGCGAGCTGCGCATCAAGCTCGACATGTTCGCCGTCAGCGCTTGGGCGAGTGCCGGCGCCGATTTCTCCGACCTGTTCAGCGCCCACGAGATGAAACATGGCATTCACGGCGGCGAGGCGGAGACCAGCGTCATGCTGCATCTGCATCGCGAGCTGATCGACATGCAATATGCCGAGGATTTCGTGCCGGTCTCCGTCGAGCTCGAAGCGGCCGGTGGCTTGCTGATGCCGGAAGGCCGGATCGGCTACGGATGGCAGACACAGGACGTGCAGCCCTCCGGCGCCTGCGGCAATGCGGCGGCCGGCGATGCCGAGCGCGGTCGGCTTTATGTCGAGCGCAGCGCCGCCAACCTCCTGAAGCTGATCAAGGAAGTGCTTGATTTCCCGCTTGACCGGATCACCTCCAAAACCATGTACAGGGGCTGATCAGTTGACGACACCCCGCGCACCATACGGCGTTGCCGGCCCCGAAAGGGGCGAGCTTCTGCTCGATGACGGCGTCGTGCTGGTGTCCGATATCTATCGTCCGCAAGGTGAGGGTACATTCCCGGTCCTCTTGATGCGCCAGCCTTATGGACGTGCCATAGCCTCCACTTTGGTGCTGGCGCACCCCTCCTGGTACGCCTCGCATGGCTACATCGTCGTCATCCAGGACGTGCGGGGTTGCGGCGATTCCGGCGGTGTCTTCGAGGCCTTCGTCAGCGAGATCGCGGACGGGGCGCGAACGCTGGAATGGGCAGCCGCATTGCCGGGAAGCAACGGCAAGCTCGGCCTCTACGGCTTCAGTTACCAGGCGGTGACACAGTATTTCGCCATTGCCGGCAAGGGGAGTGTGCGGCCGGATGCGATTGCGCCTGCCATGGGCTCGTGGATGCCGCGTGACGACTGGGCTTATGAAGGCAATGCCTTCCGGCTCGGACTCAATGCCGGCTGGGCGGCGCAGATGGCGCAGTTGACCGCGGTACGGCGGGAGGATGCCCAGACCTATGCTGCGATTGGCGCGGCCAGAGACGACGCTGATCTTCGCGACCTGCTCGTCTCAAGGCCCGACATATCGCATCTCGGCAAATGGATGGCGGACGAAAAGGACTATTGGGACGCGGTTTCGCCCGGCGTGCTGCTGGCCGATGATCCGCTCGACATTCCGGTCCTCCACACCGGTGGCTGGGCCGATTTCCTGCTCCAGGGCACCTGGGCCGCCGACACGGCTTTCCGGCGCAAACATCGGGACAGCACCCATCTGGTGATCGGCCCCTGGGCGCATGCGCCCTGGAACCGCGCCGGCGGCGGCACCGACATGGGGCCGGATGCGGAATTTTCGATCGACCGCGCGCAACTCGCCTTCTTCGATTTCTATCTCAAGGGTTTTGGCGAACGGCCGCAGCCGGTCCGGTTCTTCGACATGGGGCGGCAACGCTGGCTCAGTCTTTCCGGCCGATCAGAGGTTTCGGAGGCCGATTTTTTCCTCTCTTCCTCCGGGCTCGGCGCGGCAATGGTCAGCGACGGCAGGCTGCTTGGCGAAACCGGCGGCGAGATGCGGGATACGTTCGTTCACGATCCGACGCGGCCGACGCCGCTCGTCGGCGGCCATCTGGGGGTGCCGCAAGGCTTTGCCGACCGTAGTAGCCACGATAACCGCGCCGACGTTACCGTCTACACAACCCTGCCTTTCGAGGTGGCACGGTTCTTCGTCGGCGAAGCCGCGGCCGAGATCGAGGTGGATACACGCTCCGAGGGCTTCGATCTCTGTGCGACGCTGTCGCTCGTCGCGCCGTCCGGGGAGGCGAGGGTGCTGAGCACCGGTTATGCCCGCTTGAAAGGCGGCCGGCGGTTGTCAGTGCGCATCAGCCTGCGCCCTATCTGCGTCACTGTGTCGGAAGGGTTCGCCTTGCGGCTTTCGCTGCAGGGCGCCGGCGCGGCGGCCTTTGAAGTTCATCCCGGCAACGGGCCGTTCGCTTCCGTGCCCGAGATGGCGCGGCGCCCCATCACGATTTCCATCTGCCATGGCGGGGCGACGCGCTCCCGCCTGATCATGCCCGAGGCTCCCGAAAATGTCGCATAAGCACTACCTGACGCTCGACAACATCACGGCCATTTACGGCGATTCCGTCGCCGTTAGCGGCCTTACGATCGAGGTCGCGAAGGGAGAACTCCTGTCGCTGCTGGGGCCTTCCGGCTGCGGCAAGACGACGACGCTCCGGATGATCGCCGGTTTCGTGCAGCCATCCGAAGGCCGCGTCATCCTCAACGGCGAAGACATCAGCAAGCGCCCGGTGCATACCCGCAATATCGGTGTCGTTTTCCAGTCCTACGCACTGTTCCCGCATCTGACGGCGCTCGACAATGTCGGTTTCGGCCTGCGCATGCGCCATGTCGGCAAGGCGGAATGCCGCGCGCGTGCTGCCGCAGCTCTCGATACCGTTGGTCTCGGCGCCTATTACGACCGATATCCGGGCCAGCTTTCCGGGGGGCAGCAGCAACGCGTGGCGCTTGCGCGCGCTTTGGTGATCGAGCCGGACGTGCTGCTGCTCGACGAGCCGCTTTCCAACCTCGATGCCCATCTTCGCGCCGACATGCGCACCGAAATCCGCACGCTGCAGCAGCGGCTCGGCATCACAACCGTGTTCGTTACCCATGACCAGCAGGAGGCGCTTGCGATGTCGGACCGCGTCGCCGTGATGAACAAGGGGCTGCTCGCCGAGATCGGCACGCCCGTCGCGCTCTGCGACCGGCCGCATTCGCCGTTCACCGCCTCCTTCCTCGGCGCCCGCACGGTGATCGAGGGGCGGACCGAGAATGGATTGTTCAGCGCGCCTGGGCTCACCTGCGAAGGCGCGCCTTCCGGTGCGACCCGCCTCGTGCTGCGCGCCTCGCGCCTCAGGCTTTCCGACGAACCGGGGCCGTTGCATCTCTCCGGCACACTCGTCAACGCAGCTTTCCTCGGCGACACATACGAAGCCGATATCCAATCCGCATGCGGCACGATCCGCCTGATCGTGCCTTCGGATATGCCGCCTCCGCCCCTCGGGACGCCGTGCAGCATCCAGACCCAGCCGGGTGGCGCCACATTCATCTGACCGAAAAAGGGGAACCAAGACATGAACGTCTCGCGTCGTACATTCAACAAGCTGATTGCCGGTGCCGGCCTAGCCGCACCGTTCCACATCATCCGTCCCGCCTCCGCGCAGGAGCCCAAGAAGGGCGACGAACTCGTCGTCGGCATCTGGGGTGGCGCGCAGGAAAAGATCGTCAAGGAACATGTCGAGAAGCCGCTGGTCGAGAAATACGGCTGTAAGGTCAGCTACGTCCTCGGCGGCACCGGCGATCGGCGCGCCCGCGCCTATGCGGAGCGCGGCCGCCCGAGCTTCGACGTTCTCTACCTCAACATCTTCGAAAGCCGCCAGGCCGTGAAGGACGGCGTGACCCAGGCGCCGACGCCGGCCGTCAAGAACTTCGAAGCGCTTTACCCGAGCGCCCGCAAGGGTGGTTATGGCGTTGCCTTCAACCCCTGCACGATCGTCTACGACAAGACCAAGGCGTCGAAGCCGATCACCTCCTGGAAGGACATGTGGAACCCGGAGTGGAAGGGCCGCATCGCCTGGCCGGACGGTCTCGGCGCCGAAGGCATTTCCGCGCTGATGATGGCGGCCCGCGTCTGGGGCGGTGATGAAAAGAACGCCGACATCGCCTTCGAAAAGGTCAAGCAACTGAAGCCGTTTGCGGCGATCCAGGGCAGCCAAGCGCAGCTTTTCGAAATGTTCGACCAGAAGCTCGCCGACCTTTCCGTCGAGTTCGGCAGCTTCACGCAGTCCTATGTCGAAACTCGCAATCCCAATATAGCGATCGCCAAGCCGGTCGAGGGGCAGGCGCTTTCGATGAACGTCGCCTGCATCACCGAAGGCACGAAGAACCAGAAGCTCGCGGAAGAGTGGATCAACCTGCATCTCTCCGAGCCCTGCATGCTCGCCTATGCACGCCAGATCTATTACTCGCCGACCGTCAGCAACATCACTGTCCCGGACGACCTCAAGTCGAAGCTCGTGCTCGGCGACGAGCAGGTCAGCAAGCTCGTCGATTTCGATTGGGACGTGATCAACGCCAGCCGCGCCAAGTGGCAGGCGAAATACGATCGGGAGATCGCGGGATGAACCGTTGGATCGGGCCGGCGCTTGCAGCGCCGGTCACCCTTTGGCTGCTTCTGTCCTTTGCGGCGCCGATGTTCGTGGTCCTCGTGCTCTCCCTGCACGAGTATCCCGATCCTTTCGGCCCGCTGTTCCTGGCGCCGTCGATCGCCCAGTTCCGGGATATCGTCTCCGACAGTTTCTATTTCGGCGTCGTTTCCGAAACCATCCTGCTCGGCCTCGGCGTCACCGTCATCACCGCGCTTCTCGGTTATCCGCTCGCCCACTGGCTGGCGCGCATGCCGGTGAAATACCGCGCGGCCGCGTTCGCGGTCATCCTCATTCCGCTGCTCACCAATGTGGTGGTGCGCTCGCTCGGCATCATCCTGCTGCTCGCGCCGGAGGGGCTGATCAATTCGGTCACCGGCCTCGTCGGCATTCCGCCGGCCCGGTTCATGCTGTTCACGCATGGCGCGGTTGCAGTCGCGCTGGCGCAGGTCTTCCTGCCGTTCATGGTGCTGGCGCTTTACGACAACCTGCAGAACACGTCTCCGCGCGTGCACGAGGCGGCTCAGAGCCTTGGGGCGTCTCCGGCGGTCCGGTTCCTCACCGTCGACCTGCCGCTCTCGCTGCCCGGCCTGCGCTCCGGCGCCGTCATCGTTTTCCTGATGGCGACCACGGCCTATGTCTCCGCGTCGCTGCTCGGCGGCAAGAAGGTCTGGACGACCGGCATGCTGGTGCTGCAGGAGGCGATCAAGAACCTCAACGCGCCGCTTGCCGCAGCCCTTGCGATCATCATGACCGTCACCGGTCTCGCCTTCGCGGCGCTTTGCGCGTATTCGCTCAACCGCCTGATGCCGTGGCTGAAGGGCAAGCCCAGCAATCCGTGGAGCATTCCGCGCTGGATCGTGCCTGTCATCAATATCCTCGGCCCGATTGTTTCGAAACTGCTGCTCGCCACCTCGCTGCTGCTCCTGCTGCTGCCGCTGGTGCTCGTCTGCATCCAGAGCTTCAACGACGTGCCGCAGGCGACGGCTTCCGGTTTTCGTGGCTTCACGCTGAAATGGTACGAGGCCGTATTCTTCGCGGGCACCTATGCGGATGCCTTCTGGGTGTCGGTGCGGCTCGCCGTCAGCTCCATGCTGGTGGCGCTGGCGCTCTCGCTGCCGGCAGCCTTCGCGCTTGCCCGCTATCCCTTCAAGGGCCGGTCCGCGCTGCTGACCTTCTGGCTGCTGCCGATGTCGCTGCCGCATGTGGCTATCGGCGTCGGCATGCTGCGGCTCTTGCAGATCTATCTGATCGTGCCGCCGTTCCTCGGCCTCGTGGCGATCCATGTGATCGTCATCCTGCCCTTCGCGATCACGCTGC
Organism: Neorhizobium tunisiense; assembly: GCF_039631515.1. Classification (NCBI taxonomy): domain Bacteria; kingdom Pseudomonadati; phylum Pseudomonadota; class Alphaproteobacteria; order Hyphomicrobiales; family Rhizobiaceae; genus Neorhizobium; species Neorhizobium tunisiense. The sequence continues at coordinate 955,430 of NZ_JBDIUU010000002.1, forward strand.
TGACCACCTCGGTCATGGGCCTCGACCGGGCGCAGGAGGAAGCGGCCGCAAGCCTCGGGGCAAGCCCCGCGCGGCGGTTCTTCCTGGTCATCATGCCGGGACTGGCGCCAGGGCTGTTTGCGGCCGGCATCGTCGGCTTCCTCCTGAGCTTCGGCGAGGTGACCGTCACGAGCTTCCTCACCACCGCCCGACTGACGACCCTGCCGGTGCGCATCTACTCGGAATCGACCTTCAGCCTTGAGCCGACCGCGCATGCGATCTCGGCGGTGCTGATCGTCTTCACCGTCATCGCGCTGGTCCTGGTCGGCAGGGTGGTTCGCCTCGACCGTCTCTACGCACGATAAATGGGAAACGACAGCGGGCCGGTCGTCCGGCCTGCTTGACAGGCATACTGAAAACCGACAGTTATCGTCTCAATTCCGAGGGGGGCATCTTGACGATGCTGAGATGGCGGTGAGCCGGACCCTTGAACCTGATCCGGGTCATGCCGGCGTAGGAACGGAAATAGGCGTCGCCCGACGATTTTTTCTCTTCTCCGCTTCACCTGGATCTCCGTGATTGAGCTGATCTGGAGATCGACCGATGACATCCATTCTTTCCGTATCCCCCCGCGCGTCTGTGGTCGTCACGCGTAGGTCCGGCGCCTAGCATCATGCGCGCGTCTCACGCGGTGATCGGCCTCGTCCTGCTTGTCGCTCTCTGGCAGGCCGGCGTCTGGCTGTTTACTCCACCCCGCTACATCCTGCCGTCTCCGATTGCGGTGGTCTCCGCATTCTCGCGGCAGCCGGGTTTCCTGCTGCAGAATAGCGCCGTGACGCTGACGGAAATCGCGCTCGGCTTGGTGATCGGTGCTGGCCTCGGTGCCGCCACCGCCTTCGGCGTTGCGGCGCTGCCGCGGCTGGGTCGTCTCGTCTGGCCGATGGTGCTAATCCTGCAGGCTTTTCCGGTCTTCGTGCTGGCGCCGATCCTGGTTCTTTGGCTCGGTTTCGGGCTTGCCTCGAAAGTAGCGATGACGACGATCATCATCTTCTTTCCCGTTGCGTCGGCCTTTGCCGATGGTCTTCGCCGCACCGATCAGGAAATCCTCGACGCCGTCTCCCTGGAGGGTGCAAGCCACTGGCAGACGCTGGTCTCGATGCGGGTGCCGCTGGCGATCCCGAGCCTCGTCTCGGGCCTCAGGGTCGCGGCCCCGCTGGCCCCGCTCGGTGCGGTTGTCGGCGAGTGGGTCGGCGCCTCTGGCGGGCTCGGTTTCGTCATGATCCAGGCCAATGCCCGCATGCAGACCGACACGGTGTTTGCGGCGATGGTCATACTCGCCATACTCACCCTAACCTTAAGGCTTCTCATCGACCGGCTGACCGCCGGTCTCGCCCCCTGGGCCAGCGAAGCCGATCCAGCACCCTCATCCGCATCAAGGAGTTCCGTCCGATCATGATCCGTATCCTCACCGCGTCCTTCATCGCGCTCGCCAGTCTGGCCGCGCCCGCTTCCGCGCAGGCGGCCGACAAGCTCAGCGTGCTGCTCGAATGGTTCGTCAATCCGGACCATGCGCCGATGGTGATCGCCCAGCAGCGCGGCCTGTTTGCCGATGCCAATCTGGACGTCGAGCTCATCCCGCCGTCCGACCCTTCCGCGGTACCGCGTCTTGTCTCGGCCGGTCAGGCGGATATCGGCATCCATTACCAGCCTAATCTCTATCTCGACCACGAGGCTGGCCTGCCGCTGGTGCGGTTCGGCACCCTGGTCGAAACTCCGCTGAATACCGTCACGGCTCTGGCGGACGGTCCGATCAAGAGCCTCAAAGACCTCAAGGGCAAGAAGGTGGGCTTTTCCGTCACCGGCTTCGAGGATGCCATGCTGAAGCGCATGCTGGCTTCGGAAGGCCTTTCCAACGACGATGTGGAACTGATCAACGTCAATTTCTCGCTGTCGCCCTCGCTGATCGGCGGAAAGGTGGACGCGACGCTCGGCGGGTTCCGCAATTTCGAACTGACCCAGATGAAGCTGGAAGGCCATGCCGGCCGCGCGTTCTTCCCGGAGGAGCATGGCGTTCCGGCCTATGACGAGCTGATCTTCGTCACCCGTCGTGATTTGGCCGCCGACAACCGGCTGCCGCGTTTCCTGCACGCCGTCGAACAGGCCTCGATCTTCATCACCAATCATCCGCAGGAAGCCTGGCAGCTTTTCATCAAGGCCTATCCGAACCTCGACGACGAGCTGAACCGCACGGCCTTCTTCGATACGCTGCCGCGTTTTGCCAAGCGCCCGGCCGCACTTGACCAGGGCCGTTACCAGCGTTTCGCCGCCTTCATGCAGGAAATGGGGTTGATCAAGGCCGTGCCTCCAATCGCAGACGTCGCGGTCGAAATCAAATAGGCCAAGTCGCTGATATCGTTTGATTTGAACTTCGGGGTTCGCGTAACGTGATTTCCATGCCAGATAGGCTTTCAACGTTACGTACCCCGGAGTTTTCTTGGCCATCGGACTTGCTCATGCGGAACTGATCGCGGTTTTGTCCGCCGTCACCGGCGACGAGCCGCGTGTCATGACGGTTCGCTCCGGAGATGCGCTGCCGTCGGGGCCTTTCGAGCTCGGCCACAGGAGCCTGCAGGCCGGGCTTCGCGAATGGGTGGGGGACCAGACGGGCCATCCGCTCGGTTATCTCGAACAGCTCTACACCTTTGCCGACCGCGACCGGACCCATGAGGATGCCGAGGGGCGGACGATCTCGATCAGCTATCTCGGCCTCGTCCGCGAACAGGCGGCACCCGGCGCCGGAAAACCCGGCTGGCATGGCTGGTACGAATATTTCCCCTGGGAGGATCATCGCGGCGGGACGCCGGAGATCCTCACAGCCATCACCGGCCGTCTGCAGGATTGGGTTGCGGCCGAACCGGCGCGACGCGAGCACCGCCGGCGCCGCGTCGATTTCGCCTTCGGCCTCGACGGTGCCGCCTGGAACGAGGATCTCGGCCTGCAGCGCTACGAGTTGATGTACGAAGCCGGGCTCGTCACCGAAGCGGGCTGCGCGCCGGCCAAAAGTTTCGGCCGTTCGATGTTTGCCGATCACCGCCGCATCCTGGCGACCGGGATCGCGCGGCTGCGCGCCAAGATCAAATACCGCCCGGTCGTCTTCGAATTGATGCCGGAGAGTTTTACGCTGTCTCAATTGCAGCACACCGTCGAGGCGCTTGCCGGCCTTACCCTGCACAAGCCGAATTTCCGCCGGCTGATCGACCAGCAGGAGCTGATCGAGGAAACCGGCGAGACCACCAGCGAGACTGGCGGCCGGCCAGCCAAGCTTTTCCGCTACCGCCATGCCGTGCTCGAAGAGCGCGCGCTTTCGGGTTCGAAACTTCCGCTTTCACGCAATTGACATAAACTCGAATCGAGAATATCTCTTTGCGCCGGATATACTCACTTCGAGTATAAAAGGAGCAGATCATGAATTCTCCGCTTTCGGTTTCCTCGCTTTACGATCGTGTCAGCCGCGTCATCCCGAAAGCCGAGTGGATGAGCTACGAGGCGGATGTCGCGGCGATCCTTGAACTCAAGCGCACCCGCAATGCCGTCATCCTTGCCCACAATTACCAGACGCCGGAAATCTTTCATGGCGTCGCGGATATCGTCGGCGACAGCCTGGCGCTCGCCCGCAAGGCGATCGACGTGGATGCGGATGTCATCGTGCTCGCCGGGGTGCACTTCATGGCGGAGACGGCAAAGCTGCTCAACCCCGGAAAGACGGTGCTGATCCCGGACATGGGGGCGGGCTGTTCGCTGGCGGATTCGATCACGCCGGAAGATATTGCCCTGCTGCGGCAGGCGCATCCCGGAGTGCCGATCATCACCTACGTAAATACGTCTGCGGCGGTGAAGGCCGCATCCGACATCTGCTGCACCTCCGGCAATGCCAAGCAGGTGGTGGAGTCGCTTGGCGTTCCGAAAGTGCTGATGATCCCGGACGAATACCTGGCCCAGAACGTGGCGCGGGAGACGAATGTCGAGATCATTGCCTGGCATGGCCATTGCGAGGTGCACGAGCTGTTCAACGCGCAGGACGTTCGCGATCTGCGCGAGGCACATCCGGGCGTCGTGGTTCTGGCGCATCCCGAATGCCCGCCGGAAGTGGTGGCCGAGGCCGACTTTGCCGGTTCGACCGCCGTCATGTCGGACTATGTCGGACAGAAAAAGCCGGCCCGAGTCGTGCTTCTGACGGAATGTTCGATGAGCGATAATGTCGCCGTGCATCATCCGGATGTGGAATTCGTGCGGCCCTGCAATCTCTGCCCGCACATGAAGCGGATCACGCTCGGCAATATCCGCAAGGCGCTGGAAGAGAACCAGCACGAGGTAATGGTCGATCCGTCGATCGCCGTTGCTGCCCGCCGTGCGGTCGAGAGGATGCTCGCCATATGACCGAGATCCTCGACCATCTCTCCGGCCGCGTCGCGATCGTCGGCAGCGGTCTGGCGGGGCTGGTGACGGCGTTGACGCTCGCCCCGCAGCCCGTCGTCCTGATCACCCGCGCGGCGCTGGGCGCAGAAACCTCCAGCGCCTGGGCGCAGGGCGGCATCGCCGCAAGCCTCGGTGCCGACGACAGCGCGGACCTGCATCTTGCCGATACGCTCGCAGCGGGTGATGGACTTTGCGATCCGGCTGCGGCGGCATCGATCCTGAGGCAAGCTCCAAATGCCATCGCCATTCTGGAAAAATTCGGCGTGCGTTTCGACCGGGCCGCCGACGGCTCGCTTTCGCTCGGGCTGGAGGCGGCCCATTCGCGCCGCCGCATCGTGCATGTGGCAGGCGACGGTTCGGGTGCGGCGATTGTCCGGGCTCTGGTCGAGGCCGTTTCCGGGACACCGTCGATCACGGTCTTGGCAGGCGTCGAGGTGCGGCGGCTTCTGACGAACGACGGTGCTGTGTCCGGCCTGCTTTGCGCGACGGCCAGCGGTGCGGTCACCCTCCCGACCTCGCAGGTGGTTCTCGCGACCGGCGGCGTCGGTGGCCTTTATGATGCGACCACCAATCCCACCGGCAATTTCGGCCAGGGCGTAATGCTTGCGGCGCGTGCCGGAGCGATGCTTGCCGACATGGAATTCGTGCAGTTCCACCCGACGGCGCTCGATTCCCCAAGACGGCCGCTGGCGCTGGTGAGCGAAGCCGTGCGGGGGGAAGGGGCGGTGCTCGTCAACGAAAAGGGCGAGCGTTTTCTTGCCCGCGAACCGGGCGCCGAACTGGCTGCGCGGGATATCGTGGCACGTGCCATCAGTGCCGAGATCGCCCGGGGCGGGCGCGTTTTCCTCGATGCCCGGCCGGCGCTTGGAAGCGGCTTTTCCAGCCGGTTCCCGTTGATCGACGCACTCTGCCGGGAGGCAAGTGTCGATCCCAATTCGGATCTCATCCCGGTCCGGCCTGCCGTTCACTATCACATGGGTGGTGTTGCGACGGACGGGAGCGGCCGCAGCTCGGTGCCCGGCCTCTGGGTGGTTGGGGAGGCGGCCTCGACCGGCCTCCACGGCGCCAACCGGCTGGCCAGCAACTCCCTGCTCGAAGCGGCGGTCATGGGCATGCGGGCAGCGCAGGATCTCTCGGCAACCTCCGCTGAAACGCCTCACCGGGCCGCTGGTGCCGAGCTGCCGGCGCCGGCGGATATTTCCGCCGTACGGCCGATCGTGTCGCGGCATCTCGGCGTTCTGAGAAACGCCGGCGCCATTCATGGTGCGATCACGAGCCTGCTGCCGCTCGTCGAGGGCGAAGGATCCGCCGCCGATCCGGCGATCGTCGCTTTGCTGATCGCAGTCTTCGCCTCGCTGCGCAAGGAATCCCGCGGAGCCCATGCCCGCACCGATTTCCCATTGAAGCTCGCCTATGCGGAGCGGCGGCAGATGTGCCTTGCCGACGCGCTGGACATTGCCCGCGCGACCGCCTCCCATCCCCTTGCCTGGAGTGCCTGACATGACCCTTGCCGCCCTTCCGCGACTGCTCGTCGAACCGCCGGTGCGCGCAGCACTTATGGAAGACCTCGGCCTTGCCGGCGACGTCACCTCGACGGCGGTCATTCCCGCAGGCCATCGCTCGACGGTGGTGATGGCGGCCCGCAAGACGGGTGTCATCGCCGGTCTGGACGCGGCAGAACTTGCCTTCCAGCTCGTCGATCCGAAGATTGTCATGACCCGCCACATCGAGGACGGGGGGGCGGTGGAGCCGGGGGACGTGATCGCGACGATCGAAGGTCCTTCGCGTAGCCTTCTGACTGGGGAACGAACCGCACTCAATTTCCTCGGCCACCTCTCCGGCATCGCTAGCGTCACGGCCGGCATCGTCGCGGCGATCGAAGGCACGAAAGCTTCCGTTGTCTGCACCCGCAAGACAACGCCGGGGCTCCGCGCGCTCGAAAAATATGCCGTTCGCGCCGGCGGCGGCATGAACCACCGCTTTGCGCTCTATGATGCAGTGCTGATCAAGGACAATCACGTGGCGATCGCCGGCTCTATTGTCGAAGCGATCCGCCGCGCCAAGGCGGGCGTCGGCCATATGGTGAAGATCGAGGTGGAGGTGGATACGCTCGACCAGCTTCACGAGGCCATGGAGGTCGGTGTCGACGCGGTGCTGCTCGACAACATGACGCCGGGTGAGCTGCGAGAGGCTGTCGGCATCGTCGCGGGCCGGGCGATCACCGAGGCGTCGGGCGGGATCACGCCGGCGACTGCCGCGGCCGTGGCTGCCTCTGGCGTCGATCTGCTCTCCGTCGGCTGGATCACCCACAGTGCGCCGACGCTGGATATCGGGCTCGATTTCCGCTCTGCAAATTAGCGGCGCCCGAGTGCTTTCGGAGCCGTTGAAAACAGTGCTACATCCTTGATCCGAAATAGCGAACGGGCAAGGAGTGCGAGATGCCGACCATATCCAAGGACCAGATCGATACGGTGTTGGCGCTTGTCGATGCCGATATCGAAGCGAGCCTTGAGCGTCTCTTCGACCTGATCCGTATTCCGAGCATCTCCACTGATCCCGGCTATCGCGACCAGTGCAAGGCGGCCGCCGATTGGCTGAGCCGCGATCTCGCCTCGATCGGCTTTGATGCCTCCGTCCGGCCGACGACGGGCCATCCGATGGTCGTCGCTCATCAGAAGGATGCGGCCGGGCCGCACCTGCTGTTTTACGGTCATTACGACGTCCAGCCTGTCGATCCGCTGGCACTGTGGACGAGCGATCCGTTCGAGCCGCGGCTGGAGCCGCTGCCGAACGGCGATACCGCGATCGTCGCGCGTGGTGCCTCGGACGACAAGGGGCAGATGATGACCTTCGTCGAGGCCTGCCGCGCCTGGAAGGCGGTGACCGGCAAGCTGCCGGTGCAGGTCAGCATCCTTTTCGAAGGCGAGGAGGAGGCGGGCAGCCCAAGCCTTGCGCCGTTCCTCGATGCGACCGCCGCCGAGCTGAAGGCCGACATGGTCTATGTCTGCGACACCGACATGTGGGACCGTGAGACGCCGGCCATAACCACCATGCTGCGCGGGCTCTACAGTACCGAGATCGAGATCACCTGCGCCGACCGCGACCTGCATTCCGGCATGTTCGGCAATGCTGCCCGCAATGCGCTGCAGGTCCTGTCGGATGTCGTCGCGAGCCTGAGGACCCCGGATGGCGGGGTGGCCGTCGAGGGTTTTTACGACGGCGTCAAGGAACTGCCGGAAGCCATCAAGGCGCAGTGGCAGCGGCTGCCGTTCAACGAAAAGGGTTTTCTCGCCGATATCGGGCTCACCATACCGGCTGGCGAAGCGGGGCGGTCCATCCTCGAACAGGTCTGGGCGCGGCCGAGCTGCGAGATCAACGGCATGAGTGGCGGCTATACCGGTGAGGGCTTCAAGACCGTCATCCCGTCCAAGGCGACCGCCAAGATCTCGTTCCGGCTGGTCGAGGGCCAAGTGCCGGAAAAGATCCGCGATGCCTTCAAGGCGCATGTTGAGGCGCGCATCCCCGCCGACTGCTCGGTGACGTTCAAGGATTTCGGCCTGGCGCCGGCGACCGTCATGCCGATCGAGAGCCCGTTCCTGACGAAGACGCTCGCAGCGCTTTCCACAGAATGGGGCCGCGAGGCAGCGCTTGCCGGAACCGGCGGCTCGATCCCGATCATCGGAGAGTTCAAGCGCCGGCTCGGCTGCGATGCCCTGCTGGTCGGCTTTGCCCGCTTCGACAACCGCGTTCACAGCCCGAACGAAAAATACGACCTGTCGAGCTTCCACAAGGGCATCCGCTCCTGGGTTCGTATTCTCGCTGAGCTTGCCGAGTGATCCAGTCGCCGTTCAGGCTTTTTCGAAGAGCGGCGAGATCACCATTTCCGGCACCAGGACAAGTCCCTTGTCGGTGATGCGGATTTCCGGAATGACCGACAGCGGGATGAGGTTGAAGCCCATATAGGCGATGGTGCAGCCGGCCTTTTCCCATTCGAGCTTGAGGGCCTTCACCTCGTCTGCGACCTCGTGGACGCGCTTGTCGGAAAGCAGGCCCGCGATCGGCAGCGGCACCATGGCGGTCACCTTGCCATCCATCACGACGCAGACGCCGCCCTGCGTTTCCTCGATCGCGTCCAGCGCCACCTGCATGTCCGTCTCGTTGGTGCCGGCGACGATGATATTGTGGCTGTCATGGCCGACAGAGGAGGCGACGGCGCCCTTTTTCAGGCTGAAACCGTTCAGCAGCCCGTGCGCCACGTTTCCGGCCGATTTGCCGTGCCGCTCGACGACGGTGACGAAGCAGAGGTCGTGGCGGTCGAAATGCGCCTGCCAGTCGTTGGCGGGTTCGAGCGTCACCGTCACGTGGCCGAGCGTGATGCCGGGGAGCTCGGTGCGGATCGTATGGGCGACCACGGTGTCGGTCGGAAGAGCGGGCGACAGTTTCAGGTTCTTCGGCAGCTTGACGGTGTGATAGGCGGCCTGCGGATAACGATAGGGTTTCGAAAGCGCCTCATCGAGGATCGGCGTGATTTTGCGGTTATCGACCACCAGTTCGCCGCCATACCAAGTGCTGACCGGTTTCAGGTCGTCGTTCAGGAGCACGAGATCGGCGCGGCGGCCTCCGCCCATGCCGCCGATCTCGCCTTCCATGCCGAAACGGGTCGCGCCATGCAGCGAGCCCATCGCCCAGGCCTGTTCCGGCGTCATGCCGGCCTTGACGGCTTCGCGCGTCACCCAGTCGAGGCCGAAGGCGAGCAGGTCCTCGGCATCCCGGTCATCGGTGCAGACCGCAACGCGCTTGTGCGATGCGCCGAGTTCGGTGATCGTCTTGATCGCATGCGGCAGCGAATGCCACGGCGTCGTCGGTGGGCCGCCGCGCAGGAAAAGCCAGACGCCGGCCTCTAACAGGTCGTCGGCGATGTCGCGGTCGATTGCCTCGTGGGTATCGGTAACGCCTGACGCGGCATAGGCCGCGACGAATTCTCGGCCATACACATGCCCTGAGACCGGCCGGCCGCGCTGCAGCGCTGCGGCCAGGATCGCGTGGCTGCGCTCGTCGCCCATGGCGACGGGGACGAAATCCATCTTCTCGCCGAGCGCCACCGCTTCCGGCCATTTGTCGAAAAGCGCGGCGATCTTCTCCGGCGTCAGGTCGCCGCCAGCGGTTTCGAGTTGCGGGGAGGTCGCCGGCACGGTGCTGGGGACGGTGAGGAAGATCGATAACGGCGCCTGGCGTGCGTCTTCGAGCATCGCTTCGACGCCCGCGACATCCATGACATTGCCGATCTCGTGACTGTCGCAAAAGATTGTCGTGGTGCCGTTGAGGAGTGCTGCCTCGGCATAGGCGCAGGCCGTGACCATCGAGGATTCGATGTGAATATGCGGATCGACGAGGCCGGGCGCGATGATGCCGCCTTTGGCGTCGTAGAGCTTTGCGGAACCACTCCTGTAGCTGCCGGCCGGCTTTACGGCTGCGATACGGCCGCCGGAAACCCAGACTTCGCGACCGTCGAGAATGCGTTCCGAATAGGTGGACAGCACGCGTGCACCCTGGATGACCAGATCGGGATCGCGACGGGCGGAGGCGACATCGGCGAGACGGCGGGTCATGGTCGAAAGCGGCTGAACGGAGAAGCGGGTGAGGGTGCTCATGAAAATCTCATTTTCAGGACTCGGAAGGACAGGTGAGATTGTAAGGAAAGCCGCCGAGGCAAGGAAGCGCCAATAGGGCGGGAAGATTGTTGCAGCGTTGCCGAAATTCGAACTCTTGCGGCGAAATATGCTGCTTTTCAGCAACGCCCCGGTCTGGGATAGTGCGGTAGAGGCAATGAGAGGCAGACAATCCGATGGCCTATATCATCACCGAACCCTGTATCGACGTGAAGGACGGTGCATGCACCGCAGCCTGCCCCGTCGACTGCATCTACGAGGGCGGGCGGATGTTCTATATCCATCCGGACGAGTGCATCAATTGCGGCCTCTGTCTCTCCATCTGTCCGGTCGACGCCATCGCCTATGACGAGGAGGCGACCGAGGCGCAGATGGCGTTCATTCCCGTCAACCGGGATTATTTCGGGCCTGAGGTCACCGGGTTGGGGTCGCCCGGCGGTTGGGACAAGAGCAGGACGCGATCTGTCGATCACCCGGTGGTGACATCGGCGCCGGTGCGCGAGGCGGCTCACTAGGCGTTGGGCCAGCTTCCATAGTAGGCGCGGGTGGCAGTGATCAGCTTGCCGCATCTTTCCCGCTCGATCGTGAGCCGCGGCAAGTCGGCCCGGGCCTGCGCCAGCAGTTCCTTGCGGGCCGCATCGAAATCGGCATTCACGAGCCTGCCGTCCCGCATGACCGGGCGGCCGGCGACATAGACCGCCTTGGCATGCGCGGCGGACATGCGGTTCAGCAGCACCTCGGCTTCGTCGAGATCGTCGAACACGCTGTCGGCGATCAGGGCGTCGTAATCGATGACCGTGAAATCTTCGCCGAGCGGGGCGTTGACGACGGCGGCACCGGTGCGGATCGCGGCGCCGAAGATGTCGGCTGCCGTGAAGCTTCGTTCCAGTTCGCGTCCGCCATGCAGGAAATAGAGGAGCCGCATTTCGCGCCATAGGTCCTGGTCGTCGTCGAAGGCGCTGCCGTCCAGCCCGATGCCGAAGCGGAGGCCGCGTTTGACGGCGTTCGCCAAGGGCGCAACGCCGGAGCGCAGGCGCAGGTTGGCGGATGGATTGGAGACGAGCTGGACGCCGCGTTCGGCCAGCAATTCGTATTCGTCCGGCCGGAGTTGCACGCCATGCGCTACCGCGAGGCGCGGAGAGAGGAAGCCGATCTCGTCGAGATAACGGACGATGCCCTGTGGGAAACGCCGGTCCAGCCATGCCCGCTGCCTTGGGCTTTCGAGCAGGTGCATATGGATGCGGCGGTTGTTTGCGGCCGATGCCTCGGCAATCGCTTCGAGCAGGGCATTCGAGCACCATTGCGGGCCGATCGGGCCGTATTGGACATCGACCAGCGGATTGGAATTCGCGGCAGCGACGGCCTCGGCGGCGGCAAGCTGGTCTTTGAAGGGCGCGTAGCGCGGCGCAAGGGGTGAAAGGGCCTCCCAGTCCACCGCGCTCAGAAACGGCTTCAATCGCTCCGGGCCGCCGTCATAGGCCCAGGCGTCGTGATCGAGCAGGGGGCAGGAGAGGCCGAGACGTATGCCAACATCCGTGGCCGCGCGGATCACCTCCAGGGCCTCGTCGACCATGCGAGCCGCATTGAGGGAGTTGTGGCAGTGGATGGTCGCGGCGACGCCGGTCTTGGCCAGGCGGCCGAAGGCGACCAGGGCTTCGAGATAGGCGTCGGTGCGGGGGCGGAGCCGCATGGTCGGAATCCAGGCCTCCAGCGCGTCGTCCAGGCTGCCGAAATCCAGAGTGCGGATGCCGTAGCCGTGGTCATGGGCGTTCACCGGCATCGGCAGAAGAAGGTCGCCGGCCGCAAGTGGGATGGCCGCGGCCGACGGGGGGAGGGCGGTGCATGCCGCCTCGCCGCGCAGGGCCTTTTCGCGGCCGGGAGCCTCAAGAAAACGCCAGTCCTTGTTCGATGTCACCGCCTGATGACCTCCGCGATCTGATTGCTGAATTTTTCGAGATCGACGCTGAGTGCCTCGATCACGGCTTCGGTGGCGTGGGTGAGCTGCCGGTTATGAGGGGCAACGATGCCGACCTCCATGTTCTGCAGGCGGGAGCCGGCGATCGGCAGGGCCACCACGTCGCCGGCCGTCAGTTCCTTCAGCAAGCCGAGCGGGGTGAAGAAGGCGACGCCTTCACCGGACAGGATCAGCGGCTTCAGCATCATCTGGTTGTTGGTCGCGACAAGGGTGCGGCCGACCCGATCGAGCGAGGCGAGTTCGACGGCGATCATCGAGCTCATCACCTCATTGTCGAGCTGCAACAGTAGCTTGAACTGGGCACATTCCTGAAGGGTGGCGCTTTTCTGGCGGGCGAGCGGATGATGTCTGGCGACCATCACCATCAACGGCATCCGCACGCCATGTACCAGCTTGATATCGTGCGGCCGGGCAAGGTCGAAGGTGATGCCGATATCGCAGTCACCGTCGGCGACGAAATGAAAAATGTTGTTGAAGTTGTCGGCGCGGATGCGGAAATCGACGGCGGGATTCTTGTGATGAAATCCCATCACGAATTCCGGCATGAACTGGACGGCCAGACTGTCGAGGCAGGCGATGTGGACGCGGCCGGTGCGCTTGCCCTGGAGGTCGCCGAGATCGGATTTCATGATCTCGTAGTGATGGATCGTCTCCTTGGCGTGCTTCAGCACCACCTTGCCGGCGGAGGTGAGGCGCAGGCCATCGGAGAACCTTTCGAACAGCGGCGTGCCGAGCTCGTCCTCGAGCTTGCGGATCTGGCGGCTGACGGCGGAGGTCGCGACATGCAGTTCTTCGGAGGCCTTGCGGATCGAGCCCGAGCGCGCGACTTCGACGAAATATTTCAGGATACTGGCGTGCATACTCATCCCCCAAGCTCCTGAAATTCATAGCATGCCTACCGGCCCTGCCAAACCGGCGCGCGTTTTTCGCGGAAGGCCGTGACACCTTCGACGGCGTCCTCGCTCTGCAGCGCACGGATCAGCGCGGGGGTGCGCAACCCTTGGGCTTCCGAGGGGCTGAGATGACCGGTGCGATTGACCGTCTGCTTGATCGCCTTCAGCGACAGTGGCGCGCAGGCGACGATGTCCTTCACCCATTTGTCGACGGCTGCATCCAGCTGATCGAAGGGGACGGTTTCGTTGACGATGCCGAAGCCCTGCATTTCGGCGGCTGTGAATTGCCGGCCGGTCAGCATCACGGCCATGGCAAGGTTGTGGGGGATTTTCCGCTGCAGGAGCACCATGCCGCCATCGAGCGGCATGCGTCCGACGCGGGCTTCCGGCAGGCCGAACTTGGCGGTATCGGCGGCAATCACGATGTCGCAGCCGAGCACCATTTCGAAACCGCCGCCGAGTGCATAACCGTTGACGCGGGCGATGACCGGCACGTCGAGCGTCTTGCGAAAGGCGAGGCCGCCGAAGCCGTTGGTGCGGCTCTCCGCCCAGTATTCGAGGCCGGATTTGGTGGCGCCACCCTTGAGGTCGGCGCCGGTGCAGAAGGCCTTGCTGCCGCTACCGGTGAGGACCACGCAGGAAATATCGTCGCGGGCCTCGATCTCCGACCAGATGGCTTCGAGTTCCTTTTCGGTCGCGGCATCGACGGCGTTCATGCGGTCCGGGCGGTCGAGCGTCACCCGCGCGACGCGGTTCTCGACGGAAAATCCGACGGTCATGCCGCGTCTCCGCGACGAGCGTCCAGCGAATCGAGGATCTCGTCATTGTGCTGGCCGAGGCTCGGCGGGGGGATGCGAACCGAAACCGGGGCCGCCGACATGTCGATCGGCGAACCGATCAGGCGGATCGGGCCTGCTGCTGTCTCGCCGGCTTCGAGGATCATCTTGTTGATGACCGTCTGCGGGTCCTGCAGCGCTTCGGCGAGGTTGCGGACCGGGGCGCAGAGGATATCGACCTCCTCCAGGCGCTTCAGCCAGTGGGCGTTGCTGTTCCTGGCAAAGTTTGCGCGGAAAATCTCCTGCAGTTCGGGGCGATGCGCCATCTGGGAATCGAAGTCCTTGTAGCGCGGCTGGGCGGACAGGTCGTCGATTTCGAGCGCATTGCAGATGTCCTGCAAGGGGTTCTGCTTGAAGGCACCGACCATGACGATCGCGCCGTCCGTGGTGTCGAACACGCCGGTCAGCGGGAAGGCGCCCCAGTTCAGGTCCTTCTCGCGCATCATGTGGGCGGCACCTTCCTGCATCTGCATGGCGAGCATGGAATTGTAGAGGCTGACGGCCACGTGCTGGCCTTCGCCGGTCTTTTCCCGCTGCAGGAGCGCCAGAAGGATGCCCTGCACGAGGTGCATGCCTGCGGAATAGTCGGCGAGCGGAGTGGCATAGATCGAGGTCGGGTGGGCGCTGTCCGACTTGCGGCGCATGACGCCCGAGAGCGCTTGGGCGAGGATGTCCTGGCCGCCCTTGTGCTGGTAGGGGCCGGTGAGGCCGAAGCCGGTGCCGACCGCATAGATCAGCCGTTTGTTGATCTTCTTCAGGTCCTCGTAACCGAAGCCCATGCGCTCCATGACGCCGGGGCGGAAGTTGTTGACGACCACATCTGCGCCAGCGATCAGGGCGAGCACGGCGTCGCGGGCTTCGGTGAGCTTCAGGTCGAGCGCCAGGCTCTTCTTGTTGCGGTTCAGCGAGCAGAAGACCGGGTTGTTGAGGCCGTCCGGATCGGAGCCGAGCGACCAGCGGGAGAGGTCGCCGATCTTCGCCTTCTCGATCTTGATGACTTCGGCGCCGTAGTCGGCAAGCGTCTGGGTGCAGCAGGGGCCGAGCATGACCTGCGTGAAATCGATCACGCGGATGCCGTCGAGGGGTAGAGAATTCATTCCGCAGCCTCCAGGAATGTTGCATTGTCGGACGGGATATCGCCGGGATCGGCGCCCTGGGCCCGCATCTGTTTCTGGATTTTGCCGATATCGGCTTTCCGAACGGTGGTTCCGGCATTGAGCGCCACGACGGCGGCGACGCCTGCGGCCTCACCCATGGCCATGCAGGGCGGGATCTCGCGGCTCGATTTCTGGGCCTGCGGTGTCGCCGAGTAGTGACGTCCGGCGACGATCAGCTGGTCCACTTCGCGCGGCAGCATCGACCGGTAGGGCGTGTAATAGTCGCGGCCGCGGCAGACGGTGTCGGAGAAGTGGATGCGGTTCATCACGTCGTCCTTGGTGACGACGTATTCGCCTTCCAGCAACCGCGTCTGGCGCACGCCGGTCTGCGGCGCGAAGTCCACCACATAGGCCTTTTCGAAGCCGGGCATCTTTTCGCGGGTGAAATCGAGCAGGCGGGCGATGCGGTTGCGGCCTTCGAGCTCGGCCTTGGTGAGGTCCTCGGTCTTGAGGCCGGAGAGGTTCGGCATATGCGGGCAGTTGAGCCAGACGACGCCGGGCAGCGGCGTCTTCAGCCACCAGAAGGACCAGCAGCCGCCGATCAGGCGTTTCGCCTCATGGTCGATCTTCTTGAAGGCTTCCGGCTCCTCGAACTCGAAACGTTCGGCAGCATCCGTATCGACGCCGCCCCAGCGGGAGACGGTGGTCAGGATGAAGTTGGATTCCACATGCGAGGCGCCGGCCGATGCCGCGACATCGAGGTCGCCGGTCGTGTCGATGACGACGTCGCCGAGGATCGCTTCCATACCCGATTTGGTCTGGCAGATGACGCCCTTGATGGCCTTGCCTTCCATGATGGCGGAGGAGAACCAGCTATGGGTCCGCAGTTTTACGCCCGCTTCAGTCAGCACGTCATACGAGGCGCGCTTGAAACCGTCCGGATCGAAGGCGGCGGAAAAGCAGATCGGGTGCGGCATGGACTGGGTATGGAAATCGAACAGGCCCCAGCGCGCCCAGCGCCGCCAGGCTTCCGGTGTCTCGCGGATGTCGAGTTCGCGGTCGCGGCCGGTCGGGGTGACGCAGAGGTCCCATTTCTTCATCCGCTCGATCATCTCCATGCAGATGCCCTGCACGGTGATTTCGAGGTTGTTGATCATGTCGTCGAGCACCAGCACCATGCCGCCGGCGGCGAGCCCGCCAACGTAAGGGTAGCGTTCGAGGAGGGTCACCTTGGCGCCGTTGCGGGCAGCGGAAACGGCTGCGGAAATGCCCGCCGGTCCCCCGCCGACCACGACCACATCGGAACGGTCGACCACTGCGACGTTGCGCGCCGCCTGAAGAATTGTCTGTTGCATTGGTTCAAACTCCCAAAGAACCGGTCTGAGGACTGTTGGCTCAGTGTGTAGGGCTCAGTGCGATCCGGCCGGCTTCCAGCGGATCATCCTTGCTTCGATCACCGAGACGATGAAGAAGAGGACGACGGCCAGGACCGCGGCGATCACGACGGTTGCGTAGAGCAGGGGCGATCTGAAATTATAGGTCGCCTCGATAATGAGGGCGCCGAGACCGAAGCTCGAGCCGATCCATTCGGCGACGATGGCGCCCATGACGCTGCTGGTCGCGGCAATCTTGAGGGCCGCAAACAGGAACGGCATGGAACTCGGCAGCCGCACCTTCCAGAGGATCTCGGTGTTGCTGGCCGAAAGCACGCGCATCAGGTCGAGCATGGCGGGGCTCGCGGATTTCAGGCCCTGGACCATGTTGACCAGCGTCGGGAAGAAGCAGATCAGCCCGGCGATGATGATTTTTGGCGCAAGCCCGTTGCCGAAGATCAGGACGAGGATCGGGGCGAGCGCGATGATCGGGATCGCCTTGATGAACACGGCGATCGGGTAGAAGGCTTTTTCCGCCGTCGAACTGTGGACGAACCAGATCGCCAGCAAGATGGCGACGAGATTGCCGAAGACGAAGCCGAGGAAAGCCTCGAGGATGGTCGGCAGCATGTTGGTCCAGAGTATGCCGGCATTCTGCTGGAAGGCGTAGGCGACATCGACCGGGCTCGGGGCCATGAAGGTCGGGATCTTGAAGGCCCAGACGACGAACTGCCAGAGGACGACGAGCCCGACGGCGGCTGCGATCGCCGGCATGTGTTTGGCGAGCACGCCGGCGGTGGCATCGAGAAGCGCGATCTTGCGATCGGCCTCGGTCTTGCGGGAAGAGGAAACGACGTGGCTCACAGGCATTCCTCCAGAAGGCGGCGCAGATGCGCGGTGACCCCGATGAATTCGACCGTGTCGCGGACGGCAAGCGAACGCGGGAAGGGCAGGTCTACCTTCATGAACTCCTTGACGCGGCCCGGATGGGCCTGGAGCATCAGCACGTTCTGGCCGAGGAAGGCCGCTTCCGGGATGGAATGGGTGACGAACAGGATCGTCGTTCCCGTCTCCTGCCAGACGCGCAGCAGTTCCTCGTTCAGCCGGTCGCGGGTGATCTCGTCGAGCGCTCCGAAAGGCTCGTCCATCAGCAGGATGCGCGGCCGCGTGATCAGCGCGCGGGCGATCGCCACGCGCTGGCGCATGCCACCGGAGAGCTCGTGAGGGAGCGCATTTTCGCGCCCCTTCAATCCGACCATGGCCAGCAGTTCATGCGGGTCCGCATGGTCGCCGGTTTGGGCGTGTTTTCCGACTTCCAGCGGCAGGCGGACATTGTCGATCACGTTCCGCCAGGGGAGCAGTGTGGCGTCCTGGAAGACGAAGGCGAAGTCGCGGGCCTCACGGGCCTGCTGCGGGCTGCGGCCAAAGACGGAAATCGAACCGTCGCTGATGTGGACGAGATCCGCCACGCATCTGAGCAGGGTCGATTTTCCGCAGCCGGAAGGCCCGAGCATGGTGACGAAGGCGCCTTCCGGTATGTCGACGGAAACGTCGGAAAGGGCCGTGAATTCGTTGTTCCTGTCGCCGAACCGGACGGAGAGGTTTCGGATCGAAACCGCCGTGGCCGCCGGTTCTGCCTGGGGAACGCTCGGCATCAACTTCGCCGCTCCTGACATGGCCATCACCCCACCTGTTTGCGGATGTCGCTGGTGGCTTCGAGGATGGAGAAGTTCGCGACGTCGTCGACCGTCGGAACGGTACCCTTGAACTGCTTGAGATCGGCATAGGCCTTGATCTGCGCCGTCCAGTTCTCACGCGACATGGTACCCCAGCCGGATGCCTTGGTAGTGGGGCCGAAGGAGAAGTCGACGCAGGGGGCAACGGCCTTCATTTCGCTTGCCTTGTCGAGGATCGGGTAGGCCTCACAGAGCATCTCGACCGCTTCCTTCTGGTTGCTGCGAACGTAACCCCAGCCCTTGGCGGCGGCGCGGGTGAAGCGTTCCAGAACATCGGAATGTTTGGCGATCTGGTCGTCGGTCGTGTAGTAGACGTTGGCGTAGAGCTGCAGGCCGCTGTCCCAGAGCATCATGTCGACGCGGTTGTCGCCGAGCACGTCGAGAGCGTTGACGTTGGTAAGCCAGCCTGTGACCGCATCGGCTTGGCCGGTGATCAACTGGTTCATGTCCGATCCCATGTTGACCATCTTCACCTGGTCCTCGGCGATGCCGTTCTGGGCGAGAAGCGCGCGCAGCAGGATGAAGGCGGTCGGCTGGGTGGCGATCGTCTTGCCGATCATGTCCTTCGGGGTCTTGATCGCCTTGCTCTTCAGCGAGAAGTAGGTGAACGGGTGTTTCTGGTAGCCGGACAGGAAAGCCTTGACCGGCAGGCCGGCCGAACGCGCCAGCATCACGGACGGGCTGGACGAAATCTGGCCGGTTGCGGACTGGCCGGATGCGACGCCCGCGACGCCGTCGACGCTTGGTCCGCCAGGGACGATTTCAAGCTCGATGCCCTGTTCCTGGAAGAAACCCTTCTTCATGGCGGCGACTTCGCCGAGCACGCCGTTCGAGACGAGCCAGCCGAGCTGCATGCGCACTTTGGCCACATCCTTGGCATTGCCGGCCCGGATGCCGAGGAAGCTGGAAGTGGCGGCAAGGCCGCCCAAGGCCGCGGCATTGGAGATGAAGCGGCGGCGATTCAGTGTGAAATGAGACATAGCGTTCCCCTGTTGGCCTTTTGGCCTGATACATTTTCGCTTGACTTAGCCGGTCTCAACTGCCGGATTAAGGAGAGGATGGCGCAATGTCGCGTTCTAATAAAGAACAATAATTCGCATATTTCGTTGCCGAAAAGGCAACGCCAACGCGTCGCCGACTTCCGCGAGCTGACAAGTGGAAGGCGACTTCGCGCACCACAGCCTCAGTCGCGATACCGGAAACGCCGCGGGGACCGGCGTTCATGGTGGACGATCTATTTATTTATCCACTCAAGATAGAAAATGCTTAAAGGGTACTCGGCAACCTATCGATGATAGGATACAAATAACACCTATGTATCCTAGCCCCGGAGAGATGGTCCTGCAGTGAGCAAAGCACCGAATGCCGCCGACAGAGAGGTTGGAAAGCGGATCCGCCTCTACAGGCGGGAGAAAAAACTAACCCAGCCGCAACTCGCCCACCATGTGGGCATCACGTCTCAGCAGCTTCAGAAATATGAAAACGGCATCAATCGGATTGCCGTCGGCAAGCTCGTGGAGATCGCAACCGCGCTGAGGGTCGAGATGGTGGCGTTCTTCGACCGCATCCCAACGGTCGAACCGTCGAACGACAATCAGGCCGAAGACCCGCAATTCGACTTCACGCATGAAGCGCTGCTGATGAGCACGGCATTCATGAGCATTTCGAAGCCAGTTCTTCGCAGACGCATCCTGGAATTGGTTCAGGCGGTTGCCGCCAAGGAATTCGAGGCGGAAGCGCTTTTTGCCGAGATCGAAAGACAACCGGCCCAGTGAGCGGTCCCTGACGGTTTAAGGCCTGGGACCATCCTCATCGAGGGCCAGCTTGGTCTTGTGGCGGAATATCGCATTCAGTTTCACGCTCCTCTCGTTTTCGGGGCTGACGCCCTCCCAATCGAGCGAGAGTTGAAGAAGTGCCATGTTCGTCAGGTGGACGACCGTGGAGAGACGAAGCGATTCCGCCTCCTTGTTGACCGCGGAAAGCATACGGAACAGGCGGGCGTATTCGTCGCTGGCGACGTCATTTGCGAGATCAATCATTTCATGGATCCTTGCGCCGAGTCGACTTCGTCGCGCAGTTTTTCCCAATGGGCGGTCTGCGCGAACGTCCACTTGGAGTGTTTGTTGGAACTGCTGATACCGTTTAGCCAGACGAGAACGGCTCTCGCATCCTCACGCTTCAATTCTACCTTGTTGCGTTTGATGTCGTGAAGGATCACTGCACTGCGCTGGGGATCGCTGAAATCGCATCGTTCGAGAATGGCCTGGTAGGTCCGCTCGGTGTAGTGCATGAAATTGGCGGCGAGGAAAAATCTCTCCCGCTCGGCAGCGGAGATCAGCCCCATCCGCCCAAGCTTGCGGATCGTCGCCTCGTAGTCGACGCGCGGCACCGAGAGAGGCATCCAGCCGAGTTCCTCGGGGCCGTGGATCAGAGCGACAGCTTCGTCGTCGATCAACCGGCCGGCGGCATAGTCCGAATAGATCCTGCCGATGCCGACCATCCCGAATGCCTCGCATTCGGCAGCGCGCAATGCTCCCATGCTTGATCCACCGCCGACGGAAACATCGCAGCTCAGCGCGTAAAGTATCTCCTTGTGCCATACGGAGGCGGACTCGCCGAAATAGCCGTCGATCAGGGCGATCGCTTTGGCGCCGTCCTCGACCGCCTTCAGGATGTCGCCACGCGCCGCAGGCCCGCGAAAGGTCAGCGAGGGAAACCGTTGCTTCATCTGGTGGGTCGAGGACCCGAGACTTGGCCCGACAAAAACGACTTTCAATGCCGTGACCTCCTTATGGAGTTTGCAGCGCGGATACCGAGCTGCAAATATTGGCCTGAAAGTTCGACTTCCAAGCCGGGAACCACGACGCGGACGACCGACACAGGAAGTCCGGCATCCTGCATGGGAACCGCAATGACCTGCCTGATGCCGGCAAGCTTCAGGCGACCGAGGATATGATCGATCGTGCCGTTGATGGAGTGGCGGGTTGCGTCAAGTTCGCGATACTGGACCGGGCGCCTGTCCAGCGACGACAGGGCGACCAGGCGGCTGAGAGCGTTGTCCGCCCGTATGTGCTGGTAGATTCGGGGCGAAAAGTCGTCGCGGCTGCCGGCAATCGCAGTCAGGCGGCTCTGGGCGGCCTCGGTGATGGCGCGCAGCATTGCGCGTACCGGATCGGGATGGCAGCCGCAGCCCCCGCAAACCTGGCTCCAGCGCGAGTCTGATCGGTTTGCCGTGGAGTCCGGGATAAGTACCGCCAGGAATGCCGGAACCTGGAGATCCGTCGTCATGTCGAGGAGGAGGAGCTGCATGCCCGCATTGCGAAGGCGGCTCACCATGAGGTCGAGCACGGCATCCTCGACGCTGGCTGGATCGACGAGGCAGGCATTCAGCTCCTGCTCGGATTTGAGCTGGACAAGGGTCCAGGCATCACGCTCGACGAGTTCGCACAACCCGTGGAGGAGTGCCTCGGCGTGGGTGTTTCCAGATGCGAGGCCATCGCTGGACTGCTCGAACCCGGCCGGCCGTTCGCCTCGGTGATCCATCCCGGCGAGCCACCAGGGCACCATGACCTGATTGCCGGAGAGGATGTCGAGACCCGTGACCCAGGGTATCTGGCGGTCGCCGATTTCGGATGGCACGCATCGTGCGGTCGAATGCAGGTCGATCATCCCCGCTGCGGAGCCCGCAACGTCGTTGACGGTCGCCCAGGTGAGCGATGCTGGTTCGACTTCCGCGACCCGCGTCTCCAAGGCCTCCATGGCGGCCGACGTGCGTGCCGCATCGGCATCGACGCCTTTGCCTTGGAAGACGGAAAGAGTGTAGCTGTTCGGCCGCGTCGCAAAGGCGACGGGAATGCCAACCCGGTCGAGGCCGGTCAGGAAGCCAACCCGGGTGATGCCGAGATCTCTGAAAAACGGGCTGATCGCGTCGAAGGTTTCCGCCGGCGAAATGCGCCGATCGTGATACGTGCTGAAACCCTGTTCCCGCTGCGTAAGGGAGGCTGCGAACGTCTGGATCGTCTGTGTCGATGACTGGATCCGCATCATCATTTCCGGCTGCCGAATTTCAACGGACCCTGACCTGGAACGGGCGGGTGACTGCCGGGTCTGCAAAAGTGGTTGCGATGCCGAACTCATCTCGTCGAATCGTCCTCTCTAAGGGTCTCTATGGGAGAAGAGACCAAAGGCACCGTGACTTGGGCGTGACAGGCATGTTTAGAGGGCTCGTCTGGCTGCTTGAACGTTCTTTTGCTTGGCGGCATGGTTAAGCCCAAGGCAGCCGTCGGCACCTTGGGCTTCCAGGCTCATTATTGATATCTCATGGCATGCGTGACCTGAGAGAGCGCATTCGGCGCAATTTCGGTCCGGCGGCCGAGCACGGCTTCGGCCGCGGCGGAAAACCGCAGGGTCGGGGCCGAGGCAGTGGCTTCAACAGGCTTGGAGGTCTTGAACTTCGTTTCCATGCTTTCTCTCCGCGAATAGGCAGCGTGTGCTGCGTTGCGTCGAGAAAGGACCACACCGGGTGTTATTCCGGCGTGACAGGCATTTTCACGCCTGTTTACGGCAGCCCGGCGAGCCGGAGGCCATGAATGAGAAGCTCGGCATGGGCCGGATTGCGATCCGGCACGAAGTAACGGATATCCTCGCTGCGGAAGTCCGGGAAATTTTCCCTGACGATTGCCGCATATTGACGCGCGGCGGACATGTCTCCGGCCATCGCGTGACTGGCGGCGAGCAGCCGCGCGGTGGCGTGCTGGGTCTTGACCGGGTCGATCGTATCGATCGCTTTCGAATATTCCTGGCGGACGTAATAGGTGGAGCCCAGGATCCAGTAGTAATAATCCGGCGGCAGCGGGTTCAGCTTGAAGGCCGCGAGCCCGAGATCGAGAGCCTTGTCCAGGTCGCCGGCATGCGACAGCGCGTCCGAATAATCGACCAACACGTCCGCATCGCTCGGATTGAGGTTCTGAGCCTCCTGAAAAAGATCCAGGCTTTCATCGAAACGTCGGCGGTAGAGGGAGATGAAGCCGAGCTCGCGGAAGGCGCGGCCGCTGCCGGGATCGAGATCGCGGGATGCGCGGGCGGATTGATTGGCCACATCCAGCAGCTCATTGTCCTTCATGCCGCGAACCAGCCATTCCATGCCGAGCGAGCGTGAAATTCCGGCATGCGCCGGAGAAAAGCTGTCACACCGCTTGACCGACGATTTGAACCACTTGCGCGCCTGGCGCAGATGCTGCAGGTCCGTGCCGGACAGATAGCGCTTCCCTTCGAGGTATAGTCGGTAGGCGGAGGGATCGACGTCGTCGAGGGACTTGGCAATTTCATGCCGCTCGATGACATCGGTCAGCGACATCGAAATGCGCCGCGCCAACTGGCCGAAAGACGCCCTCATCTGCTGGACGTCGAGCGGCAGGTTGATGGCCCAGAGCACTTCGCCGGTGCCGACCCTCGTCAGCCTGCAGGTCGCAAAAATCTCGTCGCCTTCGCCCTGGATCGTCACGAACACGGAATAGTCGAACTGAAGGTCGCTAAGGGCCGACTGGCCCTGATTGGGATCGGCCGAGCGATTGAGCAGTTCAAAACTCGTATGGGCGGCTATGATCTTGAAAACACGCTGATGGCTGAGGCCGATCGTGACATCTTCCAGCAGAGCTCTGCCGAGGCGCTGGACCAGCGCATCCTGGACGATCGTTTCGGGCGGCAGGATCACCACGCGCGGCTGAGCCGGCATGACGTCCCTCGGGCGTACCTCCGCCGGTGGCGTGCGGTCCGAACCGGGCCTGCTCAGGATGCCGAGTTCGTGGGCGAGCGCAACCGTCTCCGGTGTCGGCGGCGTGCCGTAATCGGCCCTGAGCTGGTCCCGGCATCGGCTATAGGCCTGGCGAGCGGCGGCGAAGTCACGATGGCCGACGTGATACTTCATCAACGCTCGCGCGGCGCCCTCGTGAGAGGCATCCAACTCGATCAGGCGATTGGCAAGCAAGGGCAATGACGGGGACTGCTGGTGGGACGATATCGCCAGCAGGCTTTCGATGTGGCTCGATCGCCAGTCCCCAACCTTGCGCCGTGCGTCCAATAACCAGTCTTCCGCGCCGCCGGTCGGAGCCTCCACGGCTTCGAGCAGTTCGCCTCGAACAAGGTCCCAGTCCTCTTCCCTTAGGAGGCCTGGCGCCATCAAGGCGAGGAGATCGATCTCGGACGGATCGCAATCGAGCCTCAGCGCTTCTTCGTCGGTGACAAGGATGGCCGGGGCATCCGGGCCGACAGCCTTGGCTATGCGTGCCAAAAGCTGACGCAGGCTGTTTGCACGCTTCTCCGAGTCATGGGAAGGCCAGAGAAGCCGCCGTATCGTTTCGCGGTCGACCGTCAGTCTCGGCGCCATCGCAACGACAGCAAATAGAAAATACGCTTTTTCCGGCAGAGCGATGCTCACGCCGTCCAACTCCAGCGAGGGGCGACCGAGCAACCGGATTTTGAGCGTCGTATTTTCGAGCATTGTACTGTTGTTCGGAACTACGCGTTGTTGTCGGAAATATGTATCGTTATGGCGACTGCCTGTACATGCATTTCTTCAGACTTTGGTCCAGTAAGATACAGCTATCGCGCGCTTCGTCAAACCGGCTTTTATCGCAATGGTCGAAATTCGTTCCTATTACCATCTTTGGATTGAAGGTAATACGCCGAAAGCAACAGGGCGATCCGCGTGTCCAGAATGCCGGTGCCGGTTCAACCAAAAATCCAGGCTTACGTCGGGTTTCCGAGGAACTGGAAATACGCCCAGGCGAGAACAAGGCACACGATCACGGCTGCAACAACCGCCAGCTTGCGCAGCAGCGGGTTCGGCTCCCGCGGCGGCGGTTCCGGGCGTCGGAATTTGATGACGTTGTCGTTCATGGATCTGCTTTTACCGCTGAACTTCTTGAACCGCCATGGGGTTGCGATTGTTTTGTGGTGTTGCGGGTGCGAGCGGCATCCGAGACGTGCATAACAGCACATCGATCGGCATTCAACGTGCCATATTCGCGGCAATCCCTCCGTTCGCCTGCCATTGCCAGCGCGCTTCTCTACCGCTTTACTTCACCGCTCCCGCCGTCATGCCGTTGATGAACTGGCGTGACAGGATGATGTAGACGACGATGACCGGAGCCGAGGACAGCAAGAGTCCGGCAAACAGCACGCCCCAGTCGGTCGTGTACTCGCCCATGAAGGTCGTCAGCCCCTGCGGCAGGGTCTTCAGGTTATCCTTCTGGATGAAGATCAGCGGAAAGAAGAAGTCGTTCCAGATCGGCACGACGTTCTGGATACCGGCGATCACCATCGCGGGCCTGACCAGAGGCAACATGATAGACCACATGATCCGTGGCTCGCTAGCGCCGTCCATGCGGGCCGCGTCCTCCAGTTCGTTCGGAAGCGTGGCGATGAAGCCGGTCATGATGAAGACGGTGGTCGGCAGGCCCATGGCCACATAGATGACGATCAGCGACAGCTGGGTGTTCAGGATGCCGAGGTCGCGCATCAGGATGAAGAGCGGGATGATCGCGAGCTTCAGGGGAAGCGTCAGGCCGGCCAGGAAGAACATCAGCACGAAGCTCGAGCCCCGAAACTTGTAGCGCCCAACGGCATAGGCAGCCATCGTCCCGAGCGTCAGGATCACCACGATCGACGCACCGGTGACGATCACCGAATTCAGGAGATAGCGCAGGAAGTTGGTCTGGCTCCAGATCTTGGTGATGTTGGCGAAGTTGGAAAAATCCGGCAAACCGAACGGCGACTGGAAGATCTGCGCATTGGTCTTGAACGCGGCAAACAGCATGATGACGATGGGAGCGAGCATCACCACGGTATTCAGGATCAGGATGATCTGGATCAGCCCATCCTTGCCGAGCGTGGCGAGCATGCCGCGCCGATCGTAATAGCTTTGCGAAGCAGTGTTCATATCTGAATTTCCCTGGCCCGCAGCTTGAAGGTGATGACGCCGGCGATAAGGGCGATGAAGACGAAGATCAGTACGGCAAGCGCGCTGCCGGCGCCGAAATCCTGGCCGGAGCCCGACATGTTGCCGAAGGCGGTGCGGTAGAAATAAAGCCCGAGCACGTCTGTCGCGCCGTGCGGAGAGCCTTCAAGGCCGACCATGACGTAAGGGATCTCGAACCAATTGAAGCTGCCGACGAAAAGAAGCGTGAAGACGACCGTGGCGCTTGGCGCAACCAGCGGCCAGACGATCTTGGTGATCTTCGTCCATTCGCTTTCGGTTTCCATTCGTACGGCATCGAGGATCTCGCCCGGAATCCGCTGCATGCCGGCGAGGAAGACCAGTGTCGGGAAGCCGACCATGTGCCAGGCGTTGGCGACGATCAACGACCAGAGCGCGGTGGAATCCTGTCCCAGCCATGGCTGGGCAAGCCCGCCAAGGCCCAGGCCGCGGAACGAGATGTTGACCACGCCGAAGAGCGGATGGAGGAAGAGCTTCCAGAGAAAACCGACGATGATGGTCGACAGCACGACCGGCAGGAAGACGGAAATCCGATGGAAGGCCGCACCCGGCAATTCGCGCCAGAGGCAGTATGCAAGCAGGAAACCAAGACCGTTCTGCAGCACCATCAGCGCGAAGAAGACCCAGACGTTGTGAAGGAACGCGTTGACGGTCCAGTCGGCATAAGGCTGGGTGAACAGAACCTTGTAGAAGTTTGCGAAACCCACGAATTCCCCGCGCGCCAGCCCGTTCCAATGGAAAAAGGCATAGGCGAAGGCGGAAATGATCGGGTAGACGACAAACAGCGCCACGAAGGCAAGTGGCGGCACGATCAGGGCCGAAATCCAGAGCCTTCGCGAAACAAGGGGCGATCCGGGCATCACAACTCTCTTGAGGTTGGAAGCGGGGCAGCTTCCACGCCGCCCCGCCGCTTCAGGTCACTTCTTGAACGGGGCGTACCAGGCCGCAAGGCCGGTCGTCAGGTTCTTGCCAACCTCTTCCGGGGTCGCCTTGCCGCCGAGCAGCTTCTGGATCTCGCTCTGCAGCAGGACCGAACCGGACGGCTCGCCGTAACGGAAATGGACCAGCATCAGGTAGGGGATCGAGTGCTTGTTGAGGTCGGCGACTTCGCCGAGCAGCGGGTCCTTGAACGTGACGCCCGGCACGGCCGAGATGTTGTTCAAGTCGTTGGCGAACATCTGGCCGAATTCCTGGCTGGCGAGGAAGTTCAGGAACTTGACCGCGGCTGCCTGGTTCTTGCCCTTGGCATTTGCCGCATAACCGCCGTCGAAATAGAGGGCGACGAGCTTTTCGTCCTCGGGCTTCAGGCCGGGAGCGGCGAAGATGCCCATCTTCATGTTGGGATTCTGCTTCTTGAAGTTGGCAAGCTCGTAGGAGCCGCCGACGAACATGCCGGCCATGCCGGAGGAGAAGAGCTGCTGGGCGGAAGCGTAATCAAGGCCGATGAAGCCGTCTGGGAAATATTTGGTGATTTCCTTGAGCTTCGTGAGGGCGCCGACATAACGCTTGTCGGTGAAGTCTGCCTTGCCGGCCATCAGGTCGTCGTAGAAGCTGCGGCCCATGATCGAGGAGACGAGGCCGCCGACCACGACTTCGTTCTGCCAGGCGGTCGCCGTGCCGTTGGCAAACGGCATGACGCCGGCAGCCTTCAGCTTTTCGGATGCCTTGATGAAGTCGTCCCAGCTCTGCGGCTCGCTCAAGCCGTTCTTGTCGAAGATGTCCTTGTTGTAGATGACCAGCATGGTCTGGCTGGCGAAGGGAACGGCATAGGTGGTCTTGTTCGAGCGCATCGTTTCCGAGGCAAGGGCCGGCGCGGTGAAGGTCGAGAGGGCAGGGACATTGGTCTTGTCCAGAGCCAGAAGATAACCGCCGCTCGCGACTGTTTCCATACCGCCATAGGTGCGGGTGAACATCAGGTCCGGTCCCGAACCGCCGGCAAGCGCGGTCGACAGGATGGTGTTGTAGTTCGTCGCTTCGAACGTCTCGAACTTCACCGTGATGCCCGGGTTCTTCGCCTCGAAAACGTCGATGAACTTTTCGTACTGGGCCTTGTCTTCCTGGCGCCAGCTCCAGAAGGTCAATTCCTGCGCCATTGCCGGCAAAGCCGTCGCCAGGGCTCCCAGGGCTATTATCGTGCTGCTAACTAGCTTTTTCATCCGGTTCCATCCTCTTGGTATTTATAGGAGACGAAAAGTGCTCTCAGGCCGCCAACCTCTCCCTTGTTGCGCGGCTGAAATAGTGGATTTGCTCTGATGCGACGGTGATGACGACCGGCGTGTCCGGGGGCAGGTCGACCGAGGCGGAGGACCGGATGCCGACCAGCGTGCCGTCGCCGAGGCGCACATATACATAGGTGTTCTCGCCCAGGTATTCCGTGTAGACGACGCTGCCTTTGAAACCCTCTGTGTCCTTGTCCGTGGAGACCGTCATCGCATCCGGCCGGACGCCGATGACCAGGTCCCGTTCGTCGGAATGGGGGAGGCGGGAGGCGCTGACCGCGCCTGATCCGGCAAGCGCCAGATGATTGCCGTTTCGCTCGACATCGAGAAGCGACATGCGCGGCGAGCCGATGAAGGTCGCGACGAACGTGTTCGCAGGTCGCTCATAGAGTTCGCGCGGGCTGCCGAACTGCTCCACCTTGCCATTGTTCATGACGACGATCCGGTCGGCAAGCGTCATCGCCTCGACCTGATCGTGGGTGACGTAGATGGTGGTGCCGCCGATCTCCCGGTGAAGCCTTGCAATTTCCAGGCGCACGTCGGAGCGGAGCGCCGCGTCGAGGTTGGAAAGCGGCTCGTCGAGAAGCAGGACCTTCGGTTTCCTGACCAGCGCGCGGCCGATCGCCACACGCTGGCGCTGGCCGCCGGAAAGCTCTCGCGGCTTGCGCTTCAACAGCGGATCGAGCCGCAGCATCTTGGAGGCTTCGTCGATGCGCTTTTCGACCTCGTCCTTCTCAAGGCCCATCAGCCGCGCGCCGAATGCCATGTTTTCGTAGACATCCATATGCGGATAGAGCGCGTAGGACTGGAAAACCATGGCGATACCGCGGCGCGACGGAGCGACCTCGTTCATCCAGCGGTCGTCCAGGTGAAACTCACCCGAGCTGATCGTGTCGAGGCCGGCGATCAATCGCAGCAGCGTGGATTTTCCGCATCCCGACGGGCCGACGAAAACGACGAACTCCCTGTCGGAAATTTGGAGGTCGATCCCGTGCAGTACATCGACAGATTTGAAGCTTTTCTTGATGCCGCTGAGGGTCATTCGAGCCATGCCGAAACTCCGTACTCGTCAATTCAAAGTCTGCTCGGCGACGAGCGCCATGAGCAATTTTGCCGTTTCAACCGAATCGTGATGGACGATGCAATGCTGCCATCCGACTTCGCGAGCCGACAGAACGTTTTCCTCTATGTCGTCGATGAAGAAGACGTCCTTTTGCGAACATCCCTCCGCCTGCGACACGGCCTCGAAGATCATGCGGTCCGGTTTCTCAAGGCCCATTTCATGGGAAAGGTATTCGCGGTCGAAATAACCGGCGCCCAGAAGGTTCTTGCTGATATGGCGCCAATGGATCGCCTGATTGTTGCTGAGGCAAACGACGCGATGGTTTTCCCGGAGCTTGCGGACAAACTTGATGAACTCGTGAAAACCTTCGGCGACATACGCATGTTCGGCCGCGTAGATACTTTCGGACGGGACATCGAATATGCTGGTCAGCGCCTGCACGTAGTCGGGTTCGGTCGATCGCCCCAGCCGGAAATCCCGGAAGACCGCTTCCGGGACGTCACCGTAACGCAGGGAGGGGCCTGCACCGCCAGCCTTGGATACCGCTTGGTCACGGGAAGCCGGATCGAGCTTCACGAATACTCCGCCAATATCAAAAATGAAGAGTTTTTCGCGTTTCTTCATGAGCCGGTTCCAGCGCCACTCCCTCACCCCTCGAGCGTTAACAACCTATTAGATAATTCCGCCCTGTCAATTAAGTATGGAATTTTTTATTCGTACCGAATGTTTTCAACAGGCCGGTGTGGCCTTGGCTTAATTTCGATGTCGAGTCTGCTATGGGCATCGGTAAGGGATGTCGTAAGCCGCAAGCGGTAAGGTCTTAGAAATGCGCCTTATTTGGGAACGCGCCGGGCATGCCGCAGTGGCAATGCCGCGAAGCGGATTGGAATATAAAATTCGTCGTATGGTTTGCGCTGGGAATTTTCTATCGGAACTGTTCGGCGACTGGGACTGCGAAAACCGAACGATTGAGGGGAAACCCCATATCTTCCGGGCGACCGATATCATCGTGGCAGGCGATTGATTGTGTTCGAGTACGCGCGGCCACTCGGATCTTCCCGGTAGCACGGTTGCCTGTGGTATTCGCCCGCAGACGTCGCGGTAGAGATGGCATGTAGGATGCCCGGACCGGTACAGTCGAGCCTCAAAGGGGAAACGCTGCTTCTCTGCAAGGTCGGCAGCATCAACGCCGCGGTCTCTGCCGCAGGCGTCACGGTAGGGCAGGGCGGAGATACCCTGAGCTACCCGATCGCCTGTATCTCCAGGCGATCGGAAGGCGGCTTTGACAGCGGCTTTATCGAGGGGCTGTTACGCCGCGACCGGCTGGGCAGGCGCCTTGGCGCCGGTCATGAAGGCGACCGCGTCGGACATCGTGTATTCCTTGGGATCGATCACGGTCAGCCGTCGTCCAAGCCGATGAATATGGATGCGGTCGGCCACTTCGAACACATGCGGCATGTTGTGCGAGATGAGCACGATCGGGATGCCGCGCGAACGCACGTCGAGGATCAGCTCCAGAACTTTCCGGCTTTCCTTGACGCCGAGTGCGGCGGTTGGTTCGTCGAGAATGATAACCTTGGAGCCGAACGCTGCAGCACGCGCCACCGCGACGCCCTGGCGCTGGCCGCCGGACAGGGTTTCCACTGCCTGGTTGATGTTCTGGATCGTCATCAGCCCGAGTTCGGTGAGCTTGTCTCGCGCCTGCTTTTCCATCGTCGGGCGGTCGAGCATGCGGAACCACTGTCCGAGCACGCCCCGCTTGCGGATTTCGCGGCCGAGAAACATGTTGTCGGCGATCGACAGGGCGGGGGAGAGCGCGAGGTTCTGGTAGACGGTTTCGATGCCCGCGTCGCGGGCTTCGAGCGGCGACTTGAAATGCACCGGCCGGCCTTCCAGCGTGATTTCGCCTTCGTCGGGCCGCACCGCGCCGGAGATCGCCTTGATCAGCGAGGACTTGCCGGCGCCGTTGTCGCCAATGACGGCGAGAATTTCGCCGGGGTAGAGATCAAAGTCGGCGTTGTCGAGAGCGGTCACGCGTCCGTAACGCTTGACCAGGCCGCGGGCTGTGAGAATGGGTTCGACGCTCATGATTACACCGAGACCTTTCTGATCCACTGATCGATTGCGACGGCGGCGATGATGAGCCAGCCGGTCAGCATGACTTTCCATTGGGGATCGGCGCCGAGCATGTTGAGCCCCATCGACATGACGCCGACAAGCATGGCGCCGAACAGCGTGCCGAGGATGGAGCCGCGTCCGCCGAACAGCGAGATACCGCCGATCACCGTCGCGGTGATCGCCTGCAGGTTGAAGTCGGTCACTGCCGAGGAAGGCGAGATCGAGCCATTGCGGCCGATCGACACCCAGGCTGCGAAGGCGGCGATGACCCCCGCGATCGTGTAGACGCTGAGCAGAACCTTGCGGGTCTGAATGCCGGAGAGTTTTGCAGCTTCCGGGTCGTCGCCTACGGCGTAGACATGCCTTCCCCAGGCCGTATGGTTGAGAATGTACCAGAGCACCGCCACCAGCAGGACCATGGCGATGACGCCAAGCGTCAGGATGGCGCTGCCGATCTTGAAATTGAGCGCGAAGAGATGGAGAAGCGGTGCCTTTTCATCCACGTCGCTGTCGCGGATCGTCTCGTTGGCGGAATAGATAAAATTCGTCGCCATGATGATGTTCCAGGAGCCGAGCGTCACGATGAACGGCGGCAACCGCATGACCGCAACGAGGAACCCGTTGAAAAAGCCGCAGGCGCCGCCGGTGATCAGGCCGACGAGGATCGCGATGCCGGTGGGCATGCCGTAGGTCACGGCGAAATTGCCCATGATGACGGCCGATATCACCATCACCACCCCGATCGAGAGGTCGATGCCGGCGGTGAGGATGATCAGCGTCTGGGCTGCGCCGAGAATGCCGACCACTGCGATCTGCTGGAGGATCAGCGTCAGCGTGTAGGACGAGAAGAACCGCCCGCCTATGGCCACGCCGAAGATGATGATGGACAGGATCAGCACGATCAGCGGCACGGCAGCGGGTGTCGAGTGCAGAAAATGCTGCGCGCGTTTTAAGAGAGAGACGTCCTGGCTCTCGAACGAGGCAACGTTTTTGTCGCTGCCGTCGAGAACACGCTCGAATTCCTGGGTTTCGCTCATGTTTCCTCCTCCGCGCGCCGAATGCGCAGGAACCGTCCGCTGAGTTTGACCGGTCTTCGCCGGTTGTTCCCCAGCGGCGCATCATTGGTCGAGAATGGCCGGGGATCTCAGCCCCCGGCCGGGATTGGCTATAGGGTGGGGATCAACCCCAGCACTTGGCCGTACCTTCCTTGACGTCGATCGACTTGACGCCGGGGACCGGCTTGTCGGTGACGAGCGCGACGCCGGTGTCGAAGAAGGACTTGCCTTCGGTCGGCTTCGGCTTTTCCTTGGTGTCGGCGAACTTCTTGATCGCTTCGATGCCGAGCGAGGCCATCAGCAGCGGATATTGCTGCGAGGTGGCGCCGATCACGCCTTCCTTGACCGACTTGACGCCTGGGCAACCGCCGTCCACCGAGACGATCAACACGTTCTTTTCCATGCCGACGGCCTTCAGGGCCTGATAGGCGCCGACGGCGGAGGGCTCGTTGATCGTGTGGATGACGTTGATGCCGGAATCCTTCTGGAGGAGGTTTTCCATGGCCTTGCGGCCGCCTTCCTCATTGCCGTTGGTCACGTCGTGGCCGACAATGCGCTTGTCGGTTTCGTCACCGATCTTGTCCGGGTTCTTGGGGTCTATGCCAAAGCCGATCATGAAGCCCTGGTCGCGCAGCACGTCGACAGTCGGCTGATCCGGGGTCAGGTCAAGGAAGCCGACCTTGGCGTCCTTGGCCTTGTCGCCCATGGTTTCCTTCGCCCACTGGCCGATCAGCTTGCCGGCGAGAAGGTTGTCGGTCGCGAACGTCGCATCGGCGGCATTGATCGGATCGAGCGGGGTGTCGAGCGCGATGACGAGGACGCCGGCGTCGCGGGCCTTCTTGACCGTCGGCACGATACCCTTGGTGTCGGATGCGGTGATCAGGATGCCCTTCGCCCCATCGGCGATGCAGCTTTCGATGGCTGCGACCTGGCTTTCGCTGTCACCATCGATCTTGCCGGCATAGGATTTCAGCGTCACGCCGAGTTCCTTGGCCTTGGCCGAGGCACCTTCCTTCATCTTGACGAAGAAGGGATTGGTGTCGGTCTTGGTGATCAGGCAGGCGGATACGCCTGCGGCCTGCGCGGGGGCGGAAAACGCGACGCCCAGGACAAGGGCGCCGAATGCGGCGGACAATACGGATTTCTTCATGGTCTCCTCCCAGAGTTAAGACTGTCCGCCATGCGGACCAACGTTCGGACACCGGTGCCACCGAGTTCGACAGGCGTCTCCTCCAAGCCGTCCTGTGCCCTTGCACCCTAATTAAGAACGAGTTGAAATAGCCTGTCAATAATTAATTCCGATTGAATTATTTATTTCTCATGCCATAGTTTGCCGAAGTGGAGGTTCGGAATCTGGCGATCTATGTGCGGTGTGCCTTCGGGTTTAACTCGGAATATCAGGGAGATACCGTGCATTCCCGAATGAGGTACTCTCGTCGGTTCCATGCTTCTGGGAGGAAGAGCCATGTCAGTTTCAGATAGCGTGGCGCAAGGCCACGCGCTGCTGGGCAATTTCACCGGCGGGTCAAATCAGGTGCGGGTCAGGGCCTATAACGAGCGGCTCGTGCTTTCGCTGGTGCGGCTGAACAGCTCCATGTCGAAGGCGGATATCACCCGGCGCAGCGGGCTTTCGGCCCAGACCGTCTCGGTCATCATGCGGGCGCTCGAAAAGGACGGCCTCCTGTTGCGCGGTGAACCGGTACGTGGCCGGGTGGGGCAGCCCTCGGTGCCGATGCGCCTCAATCCGGATGCGGTCTATTCGTTCGGCGTGAAGATCGGCCGGCGTAGCGCCGACCTGGTGCTGATGGATTTTGTCGGCCGCATCCGGCTGCAATATCACGAATCCTACGCCTATCCGCTTCCCGGGAAAATCATCGAGATCATCACGTCCGGCATTGCGCGGCTCGAAGGCCAGCTGAACGAGGTGCAGCGCGGCCGCATCGCCGGGATCGGCATCGCCGCGCCGTTCGAACTCTGGAACTGGGCCGAGGAGGTGGGCGCGCCGCAAGGGGCGATGGAAGTCTGGCGCGGGTTCGATCTGCAGGCGGAAATCGCAGGCCAGGTCCAGCACGCGGTCTACCTGCAGAACGACGCGACAAGCGCCTGCGGCGCCGAACTGGTGTTCGGCGTTGGCCCCTCCTATCCGGATTTCGTGTATTTCTTCATCGGATCGTTCATCGGCGGCGGGATCGTTCTGAATTCGGCGATTTTTTCCGGCCGGACCGGGACCGCGGGCGCGGTCGGGCCGCTTCCCGTGCGCGGCGGCGACGGCGGGACACGCCAATTGCTCGACATCGCCTCGATCTTCGTTCTGGAGAATCTTCTCAAAGAGCGGAACATCGATCCGCAGCCGCTCTGGTATTCCGCCGACGACTGGATCGATTTCGGGGAACCGCTCGATCTCTGGATCCGGCAAACCGCGGATGCGCTTGCCCAGGCGATCGTTGCGGCAGCCTCGATCATCGATTTTGGCGCGGCCGTGATCGATGGCGGTTTTCCGGCCTGGGTCAGGCAACGGATCGTCGCATCGACCATCGATGCGGTGGCGCGGCTCGACCTTCAGGGCGTCATCATCCCCGATATCATCGAGGGAATGGTCGGCTCCCAGGCGCGGGCGATCGGCGGGGCCAGCCTGCCGATCTTTGCTAAGTACCTCTCCGACCAGAACGTGCTTTTCAAGGACCTGCGCGAAACGGCGGCAGGTTCGTAGGCGGTTGGATGTCGGCCAGATGTCGCCTCAGCGGCCCTTCGCCTGACGCCAACGGGCGAAATCGGTCTTGGTCTCTTCCTTGGTCGCCGGATAGAGGCCGATGATCGAGCGGCCGTTCAGGACTTCCTCGGTCACGAAATCCTCAAACGCGGTCATTTCGACCACCTCGTCGGCGATTTCGTCGGCGATATGCGCGGGGATGATGACGACCCCCTCGTTATCGCCGACCACCACGTCGCCCGGCCAGACAGCGACGTCGCCGCAGCCGATGGGCACGTTGATGTCGAGTGCCTGGTGTAGCGTGAGGTTGGTCGGGGCGGAGGGGCGGTTGTGGTAGGCACGGATGCCGAGTTCGGCGATTTCGGGGCTATCGCGAAACCCGCCATCGGTAACGACGCCGGCGACACCGCGCACCATCAGGCGCGATACGAGGATAGAGCCGGCGGAGGCCGCGCGGGGATCCTTGCGGCTGTCCATGACCATGACCTGGCCGGGTGGGCACTGCTCGACGGCGGCGCGCTGCGGATGCTCCGGGTTCTGAAACGCCGAGAGCGGGTTCAGGTCTTCGCGCGCCGGGATGTAGCGCAATGTGAAGGCCTGGCCGACCATGTTTTTGGGTTTATGGGAAAGCGGCCGGACATCCTGGATGAACTGGTTACGCAGGCCGCGCTTGAAGAGCGCGGTGCAGATCGTCGCGCAGCTGACGCCTTCGTATTTCTGGCGTGTGGCGTCGGAAAGAATGTAATCGGTCATGGGGGTCCACTCGGAGATGTCGGGTCAGAAAATGTCGGGCTCGCCGGCGGTGGCGCCGAATTCCCGTTCGAGGAAGTCGAAGTCGCAGCCTTCGTTGGCCTGCTTGATGTGCTTGGCAAACATCCAGCCGTAGCCGCGTTCGTATTTGTCGGCGGGTGCAACCCATTCGGCGCGGCGCCTGGCGAGCGTTTCTTCGTCCACCAGCATGTCGATCGAGCGGTTCGGCAGGTCGACGCGGATGATGTCGCCGGTGCGCACCAGCGACAGTGGGCCGC
Organism: Neorhizobium tunisiense; assembly: GCF_039631515.1. Lineage (NCBI taxonomy): Bacteria > Pseudomonadati > Pseudomonadota > Alphaproteobacteria > Hyphomicrobiales > Rhizobiaceae > Neorhizobium > Neorhizobium tunisiense. The sequence continues at coordinate 991,653 of NZ_JBDIUU010000002.1, forward strand.
CGATATGGGCTTCAGGCGCCACATGCAGGATGCAGGCGCCGTAGCTCGTGCCGGACATGCGGGCATCGGAAATGCGCAGCATGTCGCGAAAACCCTGTTTGAGGATCTTTTTCGGGATCGGCAGCATGCCCCATTCCGGCATGCCGGGACCGCCCTTGGGGCCTGCGTTGCGCAGAATCAGCACGTGATCGGGGGTAACGTCGAGGTCTTCGCGGTCGATCATCGCCTTCATTTCGGGATAACTGTCGAAGACGAGGGCAGGGCCTTCGTGGACCCGCAGGCGCGGTTCGCAGGCGGAAGGCTTCATGACACAGCCGTCCGGCGCGAGGTTGCCCTTGAGGACCGCCAGCGAACCCTCATGATAGATCGGGTTCGACAGCGGGCGGATGACGTCGCTATTGTAGACTTCGGCGCCTTTCAGCGTCTCGCCGAGCGGGTAGCCGCTGACGGTCATGGCGTCGAGCTTCAGGAGATCCTTGATCTCCGACATCAGGGCGCGCAGGCCCCCGGCATAGTAGAAGTCTTCCATCAGATATTTGTCGCCAGAAGGACGGATGTTGGCGACGACTGGCGTCGTGCGTCCCGCCTTGTCCAGATCGTCCAGCGTCAGCGGCACGCCGGCGCGGCGGGCCATCGACAGCAGATGCACGACCGCGTTGGTGGAACAGCCCGTCGCCATGGCTACCGTCGTCGCATTGTGGACTGCATCCGGCGTGATGATCTTGTCGGGCGTCAACTCGTCCCAGACCATTTCGACGATCCGGCGGCCGCAGCGCGTGCTCATGCGGATATGGTTGACGTCCGCGGCGGGAATCGAGCTTGCACCGGGGAGGGTGAGGCCGAGCGCCTCGGTAATCGCGGTCATGGTGCTTGCGGTGCCGAAGGTCATGCAATGGCCGTAGGAGCGGGCAATGCCTTCCTCGACGCCAGTCCATTGTTCTTCGGAAATCGTGCCGGCGCGGCGCTCGTCCCAGTATTTCCAGGCGTCCGAGCCGGAACCCAGCCATTCGCCCTTGTAGTTGCCGCGCAGCATCGGGCCAGCGGGCAGGAAGATCATCGGGAAACCGGCGCTGATGGCGCCCATGACGAGGGCTGGGGTGGTCTTGTCGCAGCCGCCCATCAGCACGGCTCCATCGACCGGATGCGCGCGCAGAAGCTCCTCGGCCTCCATGGCAAGGAAGTTGCGATAGAGCATCGATGTCGGCTTCAGTGCGCTTTCGGACAGCGACTGGACCGGCAGTTCGACCGGGAAACCGCCGGCCTGAAGCACGCCGCGCTTCACGTGTTCGACGCGATCCTTGAAATGGGCGTGGCAGGCGTTGAGGTCGGACCATGTGTTGAGGATGGCGATGATCGGCTTTCTGCCCCAATCCTTCTCGTCATAACCCATCTGCATCATTCGGGACCGGTGTCCCGACGAACGGAGGTCATCCGGCGCGAACCAACGGGCGCTGCGGAGATCGGCTGCTTCCTTAGTCATGCTTGCTCTTCCAGAATCCTGCCATCGTTCCGGGATCGATTCTGTTGCGATCCCAGGGACGGAGCTCCTCCCGCCCGGCGCCAACTTAAACACGCTCGTTTTAAATTGATATATCAAATTTCAGGTGCTAGATCGGCGAAAGGGTCTAAGGTGGAGGACGCGGATGGGAAGCGACAACGCGCTTCTGCCGGTGGCGCCGGTTTTTCTGAAAAGCCTGCGCGATCACGTTTACGGGCTGGTACGCGATGCCATTCTTTCCGGCCGGCTGAAGAGCGGCGAGAAGCTGAACGAACGCCACCTCGCCGGCCAGCTCGGTATAAGCACGACACCGCTGAAGGAGGCTTTGCGCGTGCTTGAGGCCGAAGGGCTGGTACGGTCGGAGCCTCGCCGCGGGATTTATGTCACCTTCAATGCCGGCCAAGCGGAAGAGATGATGCTGGCGCGTGCCGCACTCGAGAGCATGATTGCTCGCCAGGCCGCCAAGCGGGTGAAGGATGAGGACGTCGCCCTGATGCGCGAGCTCATCGTCGAGATGCGGGCCGGCCTCAAGACGGTGGACGTCCTGCAGCTCATCGCTCTCAACGAGCGCTTCCACAACGTCATCCATGAAGCATCCGGCTGCGGTTATCTGCGTCGCCTGCAGGGCGGCCAGAGCATCTACACCCATGCGGCCCGTCTCAGCGTGCTGTCGGAGGAGCGGGAGCGCTTTCTGGCGGTCGAGGAGCATGAGGCCATTGCCAATGCGATCGCCGACCGCGACCCCGATCTCGCCGAGCGTCTGATGCGCGATCACGTTATTCGCTCGGGTGAGAAGCATCTGATTCGCGTGTCTCAGGCGTGAAGTGGAGGGAAGCGAGGGGTTTGGCGGAGGGCAAATCTTATAAGCTAGATCGTTCGGCAGAGAAAAATGCACCGCACAAAATATTTGCCGGATGCGCCCTTCCAGAACTCGCACATTGCACAAGTCGCCCTACATAACAGTGGCTTTTATGTGTTCCAGGCCAAGTCAAACGAGGTGGTGACTGGCGATCCGGAGGGAAATTCTGTCATGTCTTTGAAAAAGAAGCTTTTAGGCATTGCTTTTGCGCTTGGCGTTTCGGCCACCATGGCGAATGCCCAGGTCGTCGTCTCGTCCAAGATCGACACGGAGGGCGGCGTGCTCGGCAACATTATCCTTGCCATGCTGAAGGCAAACAACATCCAGGCCACCGACCGCATCCAGCTCGGCGCGACGCCGGTGGTGCGCAAGGCGATCACCGCCGGCGAGATCGACATCTATCCGGAATATACCGGCAATGGCGCGTTCTTCTTCGAGAAGGGCGACGATCCTGCCTGGAAGAACCCGCAAAAGGCCTATGAAGCGGTCAAGAAGCTCGATTACGATGCCAACAAGATCGTCTGGCTGACGCCGTCTTCGGCCAACAACACCTGGGCGATCGCGGTGCGCAAGGATGTCGCGGATGCCAACAAGCTGAAGACGCTGACCGATTTCGGCAAATATGTCACGGGCGGCGGCAAGATCGTACTGGCGGCCTCCTCCGAATTCGTCAACTCGGCCGCAGCTTTACCGGCCTTCCAGACGACCTACGGCTTCAAGCTGAAACCCGACCAGCTGATCACGCTTTCCGGCGGCGATACGGCGGCAACCATCGCGGCGGCCGCCAACCAGACCAACAATGCCAATGCTGCCATGGTCTACGGTACTGACGGCGGTATCGCGCCCTCTGGCCTGGTGGTTCTCGAAGACGACAAGGGCGTCCAGCCGGTCTATCAGCCGACCCCGATCATTCGCGAAGCGGTGCTCAAGAAGAACCCGAACATCGAGGCGGTGCTGAAGCCGGTCTTCGCCAAGCTCGATCTCGTCACGCTGCAGGACCTGAACGGTCGCGTGCAGGTGGGCGGCGAGCCGGCCAAGGCGGTTGCCGAGGACTTTCTCAAGAAAAACGGCTTCCTGAAGTAATTCCTTTTCGGAGCGGTTTCGTGTCAACATGGGCCGGGCGCTCCAGCGTCCGGCTTTTTCATCGGTCACAGGTGGCTTATAGGCAGGGACGGTTTGAGAGTTCGGTTCGATAAGCTCGGCATCGTCATCGCCCTTCTAGCCGCCTACGGTGCGCTCTGGTCGTCGTTTGCGACGCTCAAGCCCAATCGCATCGTGCAGGGCAGGGCGGGATCGATGCTCGATTCATTGCCGGCCTGGGCAGGCTGGGGACTGATCGGCTTGCTGGTTCTTGCGATCACGGCAGCACTCTTTCGCATGTCTCCCTGGATCAAGTTGATCGCCGCCGTCGCAGCACTTGCGGCGCTGACGCTTTCGATCGGACACGCCGCGACATTCCTGACACCGGTCGGCAATTCCTATGCCCGGGTCTCACCCGCTTCAGGCTTCTGGATCCTGCTGTTCGCCTTCGCGCTTCTGGCTGCCGATGCGATCACGCGGCTCGATCCGCCGCCGGGGATGCGGGTCCTGTTTTTGCTTCTGGCGGCGGTGGGGATCGGTGCGCTGCTGATGTCGGGGAGCTGGAACGGGCTGTCGATCATGAAGGAATATTCCGGCCGCGCCGATGTCTTCTGGATCGAGGCGGGCAAGCATGTGGAGTTGGCGCTCGGCTCGCTGTTTGCGGCGGTCCTGGTCGGGCTGCCGCTCGGCATTCTCTGTCATCGGGTGGCACCGCTGAGGGATGGCGTGCTGAACACGCTGAACCTCGTCCAGACGATCCCGTCGATCGCGCTTTTCGGCGTCCTGATCGCGCCACTCGGCTGGATCGCCGCCAATGTGCCGGGGGCGGCCGCGATCGGTATCCGCGGCATTGGGGTGGCACCGGCCTTCGTCGCGCTGTTTCTCTATTCGCTGCTGCCTGTCGTCGCCAATACCGTCGTCGGGCTCGCCGGCGTGCCGCGTGCCGCCAATGACGCGGCCCGTGGCATCGGCATGACCGGTCGCCAGCGGCTGTTCAAGATCGAGTTTCCGCTGGCACTGCCGGTCATCCTGACGGCGATCCGTATCGTGCTCGTCCAGAATATCGGCATGGCGACGATTGCCGCGCTGATCGGCGGCGGCGGCTTTGGCGTGTTCGTCTTCCAGGGCATCGGCCAGACCGCCATGGACCTCGTGCTGCTCGGCGCCGTGCCGACCGTGGCGCTTGCGTTTGCCTCAGCGGTCGTTCTCGACGCGCTGATCGAAATGAACTCCCGCGTTCCGAACGGAGCCAGATCCGCATGATCGAGATCGACGCCATCACCAAGCGCTACGATGGGGTAACCGTCGTCGACAACGTCTCGATGGTGATCGAGCCGCGCACCGTCACGGTCGTCGTCGGCACCTCGGGCTCCGGCAAGACGACGCTGGTCCGGATGATCAACCGGCTGGTGGAGGCAAGCGAAGGCGCCATCCGGCTCGACGGCGAGGACAACCGGTCGATCCCCGGTTACGAATTGCGGCGCCGGATCGGTTACGCGATCCAGGGGCACGGGCTTTTCCCGCACCGGACGGTGGCGCAGAATATCGCGACCGTGCCGGGCCTGCTCGGCTGGAAGAAGGCCCGTATCGATGCCAAGGTCGAGGAATTGCTGACCCTCTTCCAGCTCGAGCCGAAGACCTTCGGGCCACGTTATCCGCACGAGCTTTCCGGCGGCCAGCAGCAGCGCGTCGGCGTCGCCCGGGCGCTTGCAGCCGAACCCAACGTGCTTTTGATGGACGAGCCTTTCGGGGCGCTCGACCCGATCATCCGCGCCAAGGCGCAGGAGGATCTGCTGGCGATCCAGAAACATTTCGGCACGACCATCGTGCTGGTGACCCATGACATGAACGAGGCCTTTCATCTGGCCGACAAGATCGCGGTGATGGACAAGGGCAGGGTGGTGCAATACGGGCCGCCGGCCGAGCTGGTGCGCGCGCCGGCCACGCCTTTCGTCGAGACGCTGATCGGCGATGCGGAGCGGCCGTTCCGGCTGCTCTCGATCGCAAAGACCGGAGCGGCGGCGGAGCCGGGCGAGGCGGAGGGCGAGCCGATTAGCGAGGACAGGAGCCAGCAGGAGGCGCTTGCCGACCTGATCTGGAGCGGCCGGGATGCGCTGCCGGTCATCTCGAAGAGCGGTATCCCGATGGGCCGGGTCACGCTGGACGCGATCCTCAAGCGTGCTGCGAGGCCGCGATGAGGGCTTGGGCGCCGACCATCCTGCGCGGCCTGCTGCTTGTGGTGCTGATCGCCTTCCTGCTGTCGCCGGGAAGTTTCGAGCCGTTGCTGAAGCCGCTCGTGCAGCAGAACGCGCCGGCGATCTACAACCAGGGCAGCCTGCTCAGCCTGGCGCTCCTGCATTTGCGGACGGTCTTTATCGCGACGCTGGCTGCGACGATCATCGCCGTGCTTCTGGCGATCCTCGTCACGAGGCCGTTCGGGACGGAGTTCCTGGCGCTCTCCCGCAGCCTCGTCAATATCGGGCAGACCTTTCCGCCGGTCGCGGTCCTGGCGCTTGCAGTTCCGGCCGTCGGTTTCGGCGAGAAGCCGACGTTGATCGCGCTGTTTCTCTATGGCCTGCTGCCGATTTTCGAAAACACGCTGACGGCGCTGACCAACCTGCCACGCTCGGTGATCGAGGCAGCACGAGGAGCGGGCATGACCAATTTCCAGCGTCTGATTCAGATCGAACTGCCGCTGTCGCTGCCGGTGATCGTCGCCGGCATCCGGCTTTCGGTGGTGATCAGCCTTGCCACCGCGACGATCGGTTCGACGGTCGCGGCAAAGACGCTCGGCGAGGTGATCATCGCCGGGCTGCAGTCCAACAACCTTGCCTTCGTGTTGCAGGGCGGCCTGATCGTCGGAGCGCTGGCCGTGCTGATCTATGATGGGCTCTCGGCTGTCGAGGCGATGATCGCCCGCCGGACGGGTGCCGCCTAACCGTGGCTGGAATCGGTCGGCACGACCGGTTCCGCGTCCTGTTTCAGGTTGCCGCGATGGAAAATGAACAGGCCTGCAATGACGATGATGCCGGCGCCGATCCAAGTCTGTGCATCCGGCAGGTCGCCGAAAAACAGCCAGCCGAGAATGACCGCCCAGACCAGCAGCGTATATTGCAGCGGCGCCAGCACGGAGGCCGGCGCGAGCTTCAATGAGCGGGTGATGAGGAGATGCGCGATGCAGGCGACAACGCCGAGCAACAGCAGTGCCAGCAATTCGCCGGTATTGAACGGGCTCCAGTGGCCGATGCTGAGGAAAATCCCGGCGACCAGGCCGGCAATCGTTTGCCAGGTGACGAGTGTCGCATCGGTCGTGGCGCGCAGCCTGCGGTTCAGGACGAGGGTGAGCGCGAAGGAGAGGCTGCCGACAAGGCCGAAGACGGAGGGCCATGCGAGCATTTCCGACGAGGGGCGCAGAGCAATCACCACGCCGACGAAGCCGATCAGGACCGCGAGCCAGCGTCGCCAGCCGATCCGTTCGCCGAGCAGGAAGTGCGAAAGGGCCGCCACATAGATGGGCCCTGCCATGTAGAAGGTCATCACGTCGGCGAGTGGCAGGTAGGCGACGGCGGCGTAGAACAGCGCCAGATCGCCGGTGGCGAACAGGACGCGCAGCACCTGGAGCGGCATCCGCTCGACCTTATAGAGAGCCGAAATCGGCTGGCGGGCGATCATCGGACCAAGGATGAAGAAGGCCCCGAACGAGCGGATCACCAGGACCTGGCCGACCGAAAAGCTCGCGACCAGCCACTTGCCCATGGCGTCGTTGAGCGAAAACATGAAGGCGCCGAGCAGGAACAGCAGGACGCCGGCCATTGCGGCATTGCCGCCAAAGGCGGAAGAGGCTCTTTTGTCCATGGTATTTAAGAGTCCCCCCAACTCTGAAATTGCAAATGTGATGGCCGGTCAGCCGGCGAGCCGTCCACCCAGCATCGGCTTCGGTGCGCCGGTCGTTGTCGGAAAGCTGATCGGCAGGCCGCGCAGCACGCGCACCGCGAGGAATGCAAAACATTCCGCCTCGACCGCATCGCCGCGCCAGCCAAGCGTGTCCGCTGAAACGGCTTTGACACCGGCTCGGCTTTCGATCATCGACATGATCGTCGGGTTGTGACGACCGCCACCGCTGACGATCAGCCGCTTCGGCCGGTGCGGCAGGAGATCGAGCGCCTTACCGACGGCGGAAGCCGTGAACGCCGAAAGCGTCGCCGCGCCGGTCGCGTCGTCGAGACCGTCTGCCATTGCGGCAGTGAAATCGAAGCGATCGAGAGATTTCGGGTAGGGTGCTGCAAGATAGGGATGCTGGAGAAGCTTGGCGAGGCGTTCCTCATCGACCTTTCCGGAAGCGCCCAGCGCGCCGTTGCGGTCCATCTCGCCGAGGCCGCGCGCCTTGATGAAATCGTTGAGCGGCGCGTTGGCCGGGCCGGTGTCGAAGGCGATCACCAGGTCCTCGCCGTCCCACCAGGTGATGTTGGCGACGCCGCCGAGATTGAGGACGGCCGTATCGCCGCTGGTATCGACGCCCCGCAGGAGAGCGGAATGATAAGCGGCGGCAAGCGGCGCGCCCTGGCCGCCGGCGCGGACGTCCGCCGAGCGGAAGTCGTAGGCGACCTTGGTGCCGAGGATCGAGGCCATCAGCTCGCCATCGCCAAGCTGGCGGGTGTCGCCGAGCCGGTCTTTATTCGGCGCGCGATGCAGAACGCTCTGGCCGTGGAAACCGACGATTCCGATATCCGCCATGGTGAGCCCCGTGCTCTCGACGAGCTGCCTGACGGCGTAGGACTGCGCCTTGGTCAGCGCCTGTTCGGCCTCGCGGAAGATCGCCGGATCGGGTCCTTCGAAATTCCAGACGCGGGCCTGCGCCAGCGTCTCCTCCAGGAGGGAGCGGATCTCCGGCGGGTAGGGGGCGAGCGTATAGGCGCCAAAGGTTTCGATCGTCTCGCCGTCGGTCTTCAGCAGCGCCACGTCGATATTGCCGTCGAGAACGGTTCCGGTCATCAGGCCGACGGCCCAGATTGGCTCCATGGTCTAGCTCCTCTCAAGACTGGTAGACGAGATTGCCGACCGCCTGCCGCAAGGCGAGGATTCCGCTGTCGAAATGGCGGGTCGGATGAACGCGGTTGGTGAGCAGCGTCACGGCGCGGCCCTTGTCGAAATCGATCATCAGGCTTACGCCGGTAAAGCCGGTATGGCCGATCGTGCCGGCACCGCACAGCTCGCCGCCCCACCAGTCGGTAAAGGGATGTTCCCAGCCGTGGGTGCGTCTGTTGGAGAGCGGCGTGCGCATCAATGCGATCGCGTTGCTGGAGGCGCCGGTGCCGTCGAGCAGGCTTTCGGCGAAGTCCAGAACGGAGGTCACGGTGCCGAACAGGCCGGCATGGCCGGAACCCTGCAGCGCCGCGCAGTTTTCGTCGTGCACTTCGCCGGAGAGGACCCGGTGCCGCCAGGCGCAGTCTTCGGTGGCGGCGGCGTTTTCCGGATCGGCGGACCAGGCAAAGCCCGGGCCGGGGTCGATGTCGCGGATCGTCTTCTTCGCCAGCCGTTCGAGCGCGAAGCCGAGCAGGATGAAGTTGATATCGGAATAGACCGGCGGGCCGGCTTTCCATTCGCGCTGCAGGATGAAGGCGCGCAGCAGGTCCGGGTCGCGGCCATAGGTATAGATCGGCTCGACGCCCGGAAACGGGGTCTGATGGCCGAGGCACTGGCGGAAGGTGATCTTCCGCTCCCAGGCGTCGGCATTGTACTGGCGCAGGTCCGGCAGCAGTGTGGTAAGCGGCGCGTCCAGATCGATCACGCGGTCGTCCGCGAGCTTCAGGATGCGCCTCGTGGTGAAAATCACTTTGGTGAGCGAGGCGAGGTCGAACCAGGTTTCCAAGGTCATCGGACGTCGAGCGGGAACGACTTGGGCCGAGCCGATGGCGCGGGTCATGCGGCCATGTTTCAGATCGACGATGCCGAGCACGCCGCCCGGGATGCGACCGTCCGTGACGGACTTCGCGAGCGGGGCGAAGGCCCGTTCGAAGACGGTGGCAAGTTCGGGGCTGGCGGACGCTTTGTCGTTCATGATCGTTACATCCTCAGGCTTCCGCCCGTGCCCGGTGATCCTGTCCGTAGGTTCGCCATTCGGCGGGTGGCGGTTCGAAACCCTGAGGCCGAACCAACGACGGGACCTGGCGCGTGTCGAGTTCGAAATGCTGGTTGCGGCGCTCGATGCTCGGCACTGCGGAAATCAGCCGCTTCGTATAGGAATGCTGCGGGTCGGACAGAACCGATGCGGCATTACCGATCTCTACGATCTGGCCAGCATAGAGCACGGCGATGCGGTGTGCGATACGTTCGACGACGGCCATGTCGTGTGACACGAACAGATAGGCGAGGCCATATTCGTGCTGCAAGTCTACCAGCAGTTCCAGTACCTTGGCCTGAACCGAAACGTCCAGCGCCGAAACCGCCTCGTCAAGCACGACGATCGATGGATTAAGCATCAGCGCGCGGGCGATGCATAGGCGCTGGCGCTGGCCGCCGGAAAATTCGTGCGGATAACGCAGCAGGCTGTTTTCGGGCAAGCCGACCCGCTTCAGCAGCGCCACCATTTTCGCGCGCGTTTCGGCATCGATCCGGCCGGCGGCGGCGATCACCGGTTCGGCAAGGATGCTGTCGATCCGCAGACGCGGATTGAGCGAGGCGTAAGGGTTCTGGAAGACCATCTGCACGGAAGGATCGCTGCCGTCTACGATCGTTCCGTTGTTGGCGGAAAAGCTGCCGCGGGTCGGCTTCACGAGACCCAGGATTGCGCGGGCCGTAGTCGATTTGCCGGAGCCGCTTTCGCCGACGATCGCCAGCGTCTCGCCCGGCATCAGGTCGAAACCGACATTCTCGACCGCGTGGACCGAACCCGGCGAGCGGCTGAGAATGCTGCCGGCCACCTTGAAGCGCACCGTCAGGCCATCGACCGTCAGGGCAGGGACAATCGCCTCGGATTTTTCCCGGCTGAAATCGGAACGGGCGGCGCGGCCGGATTCGAAATGTGGCACGGCCTTCAGCAGATGCTGGGTATAGGGGTGTTTCGGCTGATCGAGGACGTCGCCGAGTGGTCCCTGTTCGACCGCTTCGCCGGCCTGCATGACCATGACCTTGTCGGCAATGCCGGCTACGAGGCCGATGTCATGGGTGATGAAGATCATCCCCATGTCGGTCTCGCGCTTCAGCTCGCCGAGCAGCGCCATGATCTGCGCCTGCACGGTCACGTCGAGCGCGGTCGTCGGTTCGTCGGCGATCAGCAGGCGCGGATTGCAGGCCAGTGCCATGGCGATCATGACGCGCTGGAGCATGCCGCCGGAAAGCTGGTTCGGAGTGTATTTGAGGCGCCGTGCCGCGTCAGGAATACGCACCCGGTCGAGCGCGTCCTTCGCGGCGGCCGTCGCCTGCCTGCCGGTCAGGCCGCGATGCAGGCGAAACGATTCCTCGATCTGGCGGCCGATCATCAGCACCGGGTTGAGCGAGGTCATCGGCTCCTGGAAGATCATGCCGATCTCGGAGCCGCGGATCTTTTCGAGCACCGGCTCGCCGGCTTTGGTGATGTCGAGAACGCTGCCGTCGGCGCGTTTCAGGGTGATCGAACCGGCAATGATGCGGCCGCCGCCGAAATCCACCAGCCGGTTGATGGAAAGAGCGGTAACGGATTTACCGGAGCCGCTTTCGCCGACGATCGCCAGCGTTTCGCCCGCATCGAGGTCGAAGCTGACGCCCTTGACGATCTCGTTGGCTTCAGGATTGCGGCCGAAACCGACGTGCAGGCTCGATACCGAGAGAAGCGGCGTCATGGGGCGGACCTCCGCGTCTTGGGGTCGAGGATGTCGCGCAGGGCATCACCGAGCAGATTGAAGCCGAGAATGCTGATCATGATGGCGACCGCCGGGAAGATCAGCATCCAGGGCGCATTCTCCATCAGGTTGCGGCTGTCGGCGAGCATCAGGCCGAGCGAGGAGGCCGGCGGCTGGGTGCCGAGGCCGAGGAAGCTCAAGCCGGCTTCGGTCAGCAGCGACCATGCGAGCGCCAGCGTCACCTGAACGGTCAGTGGTGCGACGAGATTGAGGAGCAGGTGCCGGGTCAGGATATAGCGGCGGCTGGAGCCGAAGGTGCGCGCCGCATCGACGAATTCGCGGGCCTTGATTGAGAGGGCCGGACCGCGCACGACGCGGGTGAAGATCGGCGTATAGACGATGGCGATTGCAGCCACGCTCGTCCAGGTACCTGGGCCGACAACGGCGATGATCAGGAGCGCTAGCAGGATGGCCGGGAAAGCGAGCAGCACGTCCATGATGCGCATGACGAGGCCGTCCCAGGCCTTGCCGAACCAGGCAGCGGTAAGGCCGAGGATGGTGCCCGCAAATGTCGCGATCGCCACTGAGCAGAAGGCAACGAGGAAGGACTGGCCGATGCCGTTCATCAGCCGGCTCGCGACATCGCGGCCGAACAGGTCGGTGCCCATCCAGTAAACCGCGTTCGGCGCGTGCAGCCTGTCGATGCGGAACTGCTGCAGCGGATTGTAAGGGGTGACGCCAAACATGCCGAGCAGTGCCACGATGACGTAGATCACCACGATCGTCCCGCCGATCCTGCCGCTGGAATGGCTGAAAATTGCACGCAGCATCGACATCAGTTGCCCTCACCGAGCCGGATGCGCGGATCAAGCGTCACATAGGCGAGGTCGACGAGCAGGTTGACCACCATGAAGTTGAAGGCGATGAACAGCACGCAGCCCTGCACCAGCGCGTAGTCGCGCTGCAGGATCGCTTCGAGGACGAGGCGGCCGAGGCCGGGCAGGGCGTAGATCTGTTCGACCAGCACGGCGCCGCCGAGCAGATAACCGAATTCGACGCCGCTCAACGTGACGACCGGGATCAGCGCGTTCGGCAGGGCGTGGCGCCAGATGACGCTGCGTTTCGGTACGCCCTTCGAGCGGGCGGTGCGAACATAGTCGTCGCTCAAGACATCGAGCATGGCGGAACGGGAGATGCGGGTGACGGAGGCCGCGAATGCAAAGCCTAGCGTGATCGCGGGCAGGATCATCTGTCCTAAATTGCGAAGCGGATCGGTGAACAGCGGCGTGAACTCACCCATCGTCGGCAGGATGCCGAAGCCGGCCGACAGCGCATAGATGATCAGCAGGCCGACGACGAAATTGGGGGTCGATTGACCGATCATCGCGAAGATGCGTACCGCCAGATCGGACATTCTTTCGTTGCGGGTGGCGGCGAATACGCCGGCAGGCAGGCCGACGAGCAGCGCCACGCACATGGACATCAAGGCAAGCTGGAGCGTCAGCGGAAAACGTTCGAGGATGATGGTGAGAGCCGGCTTGCCGTGGATGACGGAAATGCCGAGATCACCCTGGAGGACGCCCAGAAGCCAGCTCCAGTATTGCACCAGGATGGGCTTGTCGATGCCGAAATAGGCGGCGAGCGCCGCCCGCTGGTCGGGTGTCAGAAGACCCGCCTCGGTGCCGAGCATCGCGGTGATCGCGTCACCCGGCACCAGTCGAATTGCGACGAACACGAGGATGGAAACCCCGAGCATCACGAGCGGAAACGTCAACAGCCGTCGCGCCAGGTAACTCATTCGCCCACCAACCTCGTATCCGTCATGCTTTCGCGATTACTGCAACGTGACCTTGCTCAGGCCGAACAGAGAGCCTTCCGGCGTCGGCACGAAGCCCTGAACATTCTTCTGCTGTGCGGTATAGCTGTAGGACGTGTAGAGCCAGACCCAGGGCGAGACTTCGACGAGGTGCTTTTCGAAGTCGGCGAAGATGGCCTTGCGCTTGGCCGGGTCGGTCTCGACGCGGCCCTTCTGCATCAGGCTATCGAGCGTGTCGTCGATGTAGTTGGTGACCTTCTGCAGGTTGCCGGTCTTGGTCCAGTAACGGTTGTACATGGAATAGGGATCGGCACGGCCGCCGTTCAGTGCCACCGCCATGTCGAAGTCGCCCTTCAGCCAGGCGTCGACATAGACGTTGAGCTCCATCATCTTGATGTTGAGCTTGACGCCGATTTCGGCGAGCTGCGACTGCAGGACCTGCGCTTCGGCGGCTGCGGTCGCGGGTTCGCCATTGGCGGCGATCACGGTGGCGGTAAAGCCGTTCGCAAAACCGGCGTCGGCCATGAGCTTCTTCGCCTTGGCGATATCCTGCTTGTAGCAAAACAGCGCGCTGGCATCGGACGTGTAGCCGGGCATGGTCAGCGGACCGGTGACCTTGCCTTCGCCGACGGAAGCCGTGTCGAGCACGTCCTTGCGGTCGATGGCGCAGGAGATTGCCTGGCGCACGGCAAGCACGTCCATCGGCTTGCGGGACGGGTTCATCTGCAGCACGTGGTAGGCGAGAACCGGGGTGCGGTTGAGCACCAGGCTGGCTTCCTTCGGCACGAGCGTGGCGACCAGCGGATCGTTGATCAGCGCGAAATCGACCTGCTTGGTGCGAAGCGCCGCAAGGATCGCGGTCTCATCCGGCAGGACGCTGATGTCGATGCCGTCGATTGCGACCTTGCCGCCGGCCCAGTCCTTGTTGGCGGAGAGTGTTTCCTTGGAATTCGGCTCCCACTTGTCGAGCTTGAACGGGCCGGAGCCGAGCGCCTTGGTGCCGATCGTGCCGGCGGTGATTTCAGCTGCTGGTACGATCGCGGCGTTGATGCTTGCCATGGCGGTCAGCAACGGCACGTCCGGCTGCGACAGCTTGAAGACGACGGTCGCCTGATCGGGCGTCTCGATCGAGGCGATCGACAGGAAGTTGGCGCGCGCGGCGGCGGCGGTCTTTTCGTCGAGAAGGCGCTCGAAGGAGGCCTTCACGTCGGCTGCCGTCACCGGCTTGCCGTCCTGGAATTTTGCATTGGGGTTGAGCTTGAAGGTGATCTGCTTGGCGTCGGCCGCGAATTCCCACGAAGCTGCGACCGCCGGGACGATCTGCAGGTCCTTGTCGAAGCGCACGAGCGGCTCATAGATCAGTTCCAGCAGGCGGATCGAGGAAAATGCGGTTTGCTTGTGCGGGTCAAGGCCGGTCGCATCCTGCTTCCAGGCCATTTTCAGCGAGGCGGCGGATACCGGCGAGGCGATTGCGGTCGCGCCGATGGCGACCGCCAGCGCAAGGCCGGACAGCAATTTAGTCGAAAGATGTCTTCCCATTTTTATTCTCCCTCTTTTGATATCTGTTCGTCGTCTCGACCCAGCCACATTTGAGCAGCGGCCGTCATTCAGCAGCTTTACGCTGTCTTCCCATCAATTGCCTTGCGGAGGAAGCCTCCGGCATCGTCGAGCGCCACACGCGCCGTGTCGACATCCATTCCCGTCAGCGCGATCAGGATCGCAAGTTTGACGTCGTTGCCGGTCAGGTCAAGCACGCGGCGCGCCTCTTCCGTCGTGCAGCCGGTCGCCTGCATGACGATGCGGGCGGCGCGTGCGACGAGCTTCTGGTTGCTGGCATGCAGGTCGACCATCAGGTTCTGATAGCTCTTGCCGATGCGGATCATGCTCGCCGTGGTCAGCATGTTGAGCACGAGCTTCTGGGCCGTGCCGGATTTCAGCCGCGTCGAACCGGTGAGGATTTCCGGACCGACCACCGGCGAGATGGCGATGTCGGCGATATCGGCGATGACGGCGTCCGGATTGCAGGAAAGGGCGACGGTCTTCGCCCCGATCTCCCTGGCGTAGTTCAGGGCGCCGATAACGTAAGGGGTGCGGCCGCTGACGGCGATGCCGACAACGACGTCGTCCGCGGTCAGGGCGATATCGACGAGATCCTGCTGGCCCTGTTCCGGACTGTCCTCGGCGCCTTCGACGGCGTGCTGCAGGGCGTGGCTGCCGCCAGCGATCAGGCCGACGACCATGCCTTCCGGGACGCTGAAGGTCGGGGGGCATTCGGAAGCATCGAGCACGCCGAGGCGGCCGCTGGTGCCGGCGCCGATATAGACCAGCCGCGCGCCCTTCTGGAAAGCCCGAACGATCTCCTCGACGGCCTCGGCGATCTGCGGGATCACCTTTTCGACGGCTGCGGGAACGCCCTGATCTTCCTCGTTGATCTCGCGCAGGACATCGACTGTCGGCAGGAGATCAATGTCCATGGAGCGGGGATTGCGGTCTTCCGAAACCAGTCTTTCCAGTTCGGATATCAGCCGTTCGTCGCTCATGACCCTGCCTTCGAGATCGGGGTGCGGTGCAGCGCTTCGCAGAATCTGCGTCATACGATGTTGCTCCTCACCCTTCGTTACCCTTTCCTCAAAGGATTAGGATCATCCATTCCATGAGTCAATTGAAAATTGGAATATATTATTCCATGTGGCTCGGCTTTTTCAGAACGCGGGTCGCGGTTCAGGGGACTTTGACAGCTTGGCGGGCGAGGATGATCGCGCCTGAGACGGCATCGCCGTCGGCGGGCTTCAGGCGGCGGCGGACGTCCGGCGCCAGCCAGGCCTCGAGCGGACTCGACAGGCCGCCGAGCAGGGTAACGCGCGGGGCGCCTTGATCGAACAGTGTGCGGACCAGCGTGTCGATCTGCTCGGCAGCGCTTTGGACGATGCGACGGCCGGCAGAATCGCCCTGGTCGGCATGGCGTATGACCATCGGCGCAAGCGAGGCATAGTCCGTGGCAGAGGAACGGTCCATCCAGGCTATGGCTTCGAAAGGATCGTTCTGGAAGCGCTGCATGACCTCGATCAGCAGAGCGGTTTTCTCGATCCGTCCATCATGAGCGCGAAGCGCCAGCTGCACGGCTTTGAGGCCGAGATCGGCGCCGCTGCCTTCATCGGAAATGGGAAAACCGTAACCGCCGACGCGCAGGCTCCGCCCTTCGACGAAGCCCAGTCCGATGGAGCCGGTACCGGCGATCACGATCGCGCCGTCGCGGCCTGAATGGGCGCCGAGGCAGGCACCCATGCCGTCGCTGACGAAATCGATGCTGGCGAACGGATGCGGGATCGCCTTCAAGGCCTCGACCGACCCCTTGCGGCCGGTGCCCGCGAGGCCGACGCCCACATGGGTGCGGGCCAGTTTGTCAGGTCCGAACCCGGCTTCTTCGAAGGCGGCGTTAAAGGCGCGCGAGATCGATGCCCAGGCCTCTTCGATGCCGAGCCGCGTCGTGGCGGGGCCGGAAAGACCCTGTCCGAGCACGGCGCCGGATTCGTCTTCGATACGGGCGCGGCAGCCGGTACCGCCGCCATCGATACCCAGGAAAAAGCGTTCGGTTCCGGCCGTCATGCGCTGATCCGCTCGATATCGGCTCCGCATTGGCCAAGCTTGCGGTCGAGCTGTTCGTAACCGCGGTCGAGATGATATACCCGGTTGATGGTTGTTTCGCCTGACGAGACCAGCCCGGCGAGTACCAGCGAGACGGAGGCGCGCAGATCCGTCGCCATCACCTGCGCGCCCTTCAACGGCGCGCCGCCGCGTACCAGTGCGGTCGTGCCCTGTAGTGCGATGTTGGCGCCAAGGCGCATCAGTTCCGGCACGTGCATAAAACGGCTTTCGAAGACGGTTTCGCGGATCAGCGAAGCGCCTTCGGCACAGGCGGCAAGCGCCATGAACTGTGCCTGGAGGTCGGTCGGGAAGCCCGGATAGGGTTCGGTGGTGATATCGGTTGCCCTTAGCGGACCTTCGCGCGAAACGACAAGGCCGCGATCGCTCGGCCAGATGCTGACGCCCATCGCCTCCAGCACCTGCACGATGGAGGCCATGTTTTCCAGCCGGGCATTGGTGAGCTCCAGCATGCCGCCGGTGATGGCGGCCGCCACGGCATAGGTGCCAGCTTCGATCCGGTCGGGAATGCCGTGATGTTTCGCCGGCTGCCAGGTGGTTGAGCCCTGGACCAGGATGCGATGGGTGCCGGCGCCTTCGATACGTGCGCCCATGGCGACCAGGCAGGCGGCGAGATCTGCGACTTCAGGTTCGCGGGCGGCGTTGAGGATTTCGGTTTCGCCCCTGGCGGCGGTGGCGGCCATCATCGCCGTCTCCGTGGCCCCGACGGAGGGGGAGGGAAGCACGATGCGGCCGCCCTTCAATCCGCCCGGTGCCGAAGCGACGATCAGGCCGTTCTCGATATCGATGTCCGCCCCCAGTGCCGCGAGCGCCTTGATATGCATGTCGACCGGACGCGCACCGATGGCGCAGCCGCCCGGAAGCGATACGCGTGCCTGACCGAAGCGGGCGAGCAGCGGTGCAAGGACGAGCACGGTGGCGCGCATCTTGCGAACGGTGTCGTAGGAGGTTTCCTTCGAGACGATTGCCTTCGCATCGACGATGGTGGAATGGCCGGTGCGGGTGACGGCGGCACCATGCAGCTCGACGACGCCGAGCATGTTCTCCACGTCGCTGACCTGCGGCAGGTTGGTGAGCTCGACCGGGTAGGGGCTGAGCAGCGTCGCCGCGATCTGCGGGAGCGCCGCGTTTTTCGCCCCGGCAATGGTGACGGCTCCCTGGAGCCGATGGCCGCCGACGATCCGTAATCTGTCCATGACGAAACCTGTCGAAGAGGTGCGGTGAATCTCAAATCATTCTGCGCTTCCCCGAAACTAAACCACAGGGCGCCCCTGTCAATCATTCGGAATTTTTTATTCCTTTTGGTGGCGTTATCTGCGATAATCCATCCTCGGTTCGAGAATGGAAACGCTGTTGCGGACGGGCGTTGCGGTGATATCCTCCACCATCGCCAAAACCGCATCGGGAAGCTTCCGAAGGAACGCATGTCAGTCTTAAAGAAGATCAACGCGCAGCTCGAGGATATGGCACCGGCGGACCGGGAGATCGGCCAGTTCATCCTCGACAATCCGGACCAGATGCTGCGGCTTTCCTCTGCAGCGCTTGCGGCCGAGACGGGGCGCAGCCAGTCGAGCGTCGTCAAGTTCAGCCAGAAGCTGGGTTTTGCCGGCTACCAGGAGCTGAAACTCGCCGTCAGCGAGGCGAAGGCGCAGGAATGGCATGCGCCTCCGGGCATGATCCACGGCTCGATCGAGGTCGGCGACAGTTACCTGACGATCTTACAGAAGCTGATCGGCAGCAAGATGCTGTCCATGCAGCAGACGCTTGCGGTCAACAACGAGCAGGAGATCGAGCGGGCCCTGACGGCTCTCAACGATGCGCGCCGCATCCATATGGCCGGCGTCGGGGCATCGTCGCTGGTCGCGCGCGATTTTTCCTACAAGCTGATGAAGCTCGGGCGCAATGTGCTGCACGATAGCGACAGCCATGTGCAGATGGCGAATGTCTCGACGCTCAACAGCCAGGACGTGCTGCTGGCACTTTCCTATTCCGGCACCAGTTTCGAGACGCTGAGGATCGCCGAACTGGCGCGCCAGCGCGGCGCGACGGTGATCGCCATTACCGGCCTCAACGGAAATCCGCTGATGCAGGCGGCGGATATCCGGCTCTACACGGTCGCCGACGAGGAACGCGTGCGCTCGTCCTCGATCACCGCGCGTGACGCGCAACTGATGCTGACGGACTTGCTGTTCATCCTGCTCGTCCAACGCCAGCCGGACGCCAACGAATACGTCCATAACAGCGAACTTGCGGTCTCGGTCCTGAAGGCCAAGTGACGCAAGGTCAGGCGGCCAGGCGATGCCTGAGGCGCATCACCTTGAAGAAGCCATTCGGGAACACGCGCCGGATCTCCGCGACTTCGAAATCCCCGCGACGCTCGGCCCATTCGACGATCCGGGCGATGCGGAAGGACGAGCTCCACCCGACCCGATGTACCAATGGCGCGACGGCATGTTCGATCGCGCCTTGCAGACCGCGCCCGTCACCGAGTTTGCTCGCAACGATGATCTCGCCGCCCGGACGCAGGACGCGGGCGCATTCGTCAAGCGCCCGTTCCGGATCCGGGATCAGGGTGATGACGAAGGGCAGGCAGACGACATCGAATGAACGATCGGCGAATTCGAGGTCGTGCGCATCCATGACATGCAGCGATTGAATGTGAGCGAGCCCGGCGCGCGCAACCTTCTCGCGCGCCTTGGCGATCATGTGTTCCGAAAGATCGATGCCGGTGACACGGCAATGTTTCGGATAATAGGGCAAAACGAGCCCGGTGCCGACGCCGACCTCAAGAATGTCCCGTCCGGCTTCGGCGGCGAGCTTTGCGACGGTGCGATGCCCGTCGCGCAATAAGCCGCTATAGACCCGGTCATAGACCGGTGCCCACCGCTCATACACTTTCTGTTGATGTTCGGCGCTGTTGCGGATCACTGCCAAGATCGTCCCCCCTCCGGCTTGCCCTGCTTGGGCTGAAACTCAGGACGAAAACGTTAGTTCCGCTTCGCGACGGTTTTGCGACGGTTTTTTTGACGTTACAGCGCGCGCATTGCGTCGATGAACTCTCTCGCCTTTTCCCGGATGGAGGCGATGTCGGCGCCGGGTTTGTAAAGGGAGGAGCCGATGCCGAAGCCGGCCGTGCCTGCCTGCGCGTAGACGGCCATATTCTCGGGCGTGACACCGCCGACGGCGAGCACCGGGATCTCTTTGGGCAGTACCGCCTTCCAGGCCTTGATGACATAAGGCGGGATCGCTTCCGCCGGAAAAGCCTTGATCCCGGTTGCGCCGGCCCCGATCGCTGCGAAGGCTTCCGTCGGGGTCGCGACACCGGGCAGGCTCACCATGCCGGCCGCGCGGCTGGCCTTGATGACTTCGACATTCGCGTTCGGCGAGATGATCACCTTGGCGCCGGTCGCGGCCACGTCGGCAACCTGGGCTGAGGTCAGCACGGTGCCGGCTCCGATCAGGGCTTGGTCTCCGAAACGTTTGACGAGCTTTTCGATGCTCTTCAGCGGATCGGGGGAATTCAGCGGCACTTCGATGATCCGCCAGCCGGCCTCGATCAGCACCTCGCCGACGCTTTCAGCTTCCTCCGGCTTGATGCCGCGCAGGATGGCGACGAGATTGCATGCCTTGAGCGCCTCTTCGAAGGTCATCTCGAAACTCCTTTATTGCGCGGCTTCGGCCGCGATCAGCATGATGCCGCGTTTCGCGGCGTTTTCCGGAGCGGGCTCGACCGTCAGGCCGAACAGGGGCGCGATCCGGCCGTAGCGGCTGTTGAGCACGTTGTTGCCGACGATGCCGATCGTATCGCCGTTCTTGAACCAGCCGGCTGCACGGGCCTGGCGGAATTCCGAGCCGATGACGAGGCCGGACACGTAGTCGAGGATATTTTCCGGCTTCAGCTTGCCGTCCAGAATACCGGTGCGGGCGCTGAAGATTGCCGACAGGAAGGCATCGGCGGCGGCCGAATCGCTCGCTGCGAATTCTGCGCCGCGATCGAAACTCTGCCAGTCCGGCTCGGCGCCCGGCTGCGGTTCGAGAGCCTTGGCGATGAAGGAGTGTTTGGTCAGAAGCGCAAATACCTCGCCGGTCGCGTAGGTCTGGAAACCGTCGATACGGTTGTCCTTGATCCGTGCCCATTTGCTGTGGGTGCCGGGAAGGACAAGAGTGCGGTCGCGATCGAGGCCGTAACCGACGATCTGGGTTTCCTCGCCCCGCATGACGTCCGGAAACGGTTTTGCAGCCGGATTGCGCATGCCGGGCAGGAAGGTGATGACGGCGCCGTTTGCCAGCGTCAGCTTTTTCGTTCCGGCAGCAAGTTCTTCCACACCGCCAGGGGTATCCACATAGGGAACTTCCACCCAGCCGTTGCGGCTGGTGATCATGCCGCTTGCCAGGACCGGAAGCGGGCCGTGCGCCGAAAACCATTCGCCGACGGTGTCCATCAGTGCCGCTTCGAAGGCGCCGTTCCTGACGAACTGGATGCCGCCGCTCGATGTATCGCGGGTATCCAGCGTTTCGCCCGCTCCCGAGACCAGCATGGCGCGCAGCGAACTCGTTCCCCAATCGAGGATGATCGAGGTCGGTTTGGGCATGGTCAGATTCCTCCTGAAGCGGCTTTGGCTCCCTCGATAGCCTGCGGCGTATCGCCCTGTCGAGAGGCGACACGGCGAAAGCCTGCTGCTATATCCGGCGTGAGGAGATTTGCACCCACACCGAAGAGCTCGAGCGCCGTCTTGTAACGCTCGGCAAGTGCCGCGTGACCGACGATGTTGATTTTCTTCGGTTTGTCCTGCCCAAGCGCTTCCGAGATTTCCGCGCCGATCATCAGGCCTGCGAGATAATCGGCGATCTCCTCGGGTGCCAGCCGGTCGAACAGGACGAGGCTGCGCGCTGAAAAGACGCGGGCGAGGATGCGGCCGGGCAGGGTGCCTTGCTCATAGGCCGTCTGCACGCCGCGACGGAAGGCTTCGGGTCGCTCCTCATGGGTCGCCGGGATGAGGCGGGAGACAAGCGAATCCTTCTTGAGCAGATTGTGGATCTCGCCGGACATGTAGGTGGTGATCGCGGTGATGCGGCCAGCCTCCATCGTCACCCATTTGGCATGAGGACCGGGCAGCACGAAGATGCCGTCGGTTTCCGTGAGGCCGAAGAGCGACATTTCCTCGCCGCGCATGACGTCAGGCAGCGGTCTCGTCTGGGCGATGCCAGGCAGGAAGATCAGCGGCGGCAGGCCGTCGACCTCATGCGTAACCGCTTGGGCCAACAAATCCGCGGGTCCAGCCGGCACTGGGGCGAAGGGGCTTTCGATCCAGCCGTTGCGGCTGGTGACCATGCCGGAAAACAGGATTTTTTCCGCTCTGTCGATCCAGTCGCCAAGGTCCTCGCGGAGTGCGGTTTCGAAACCGCCGGCTGCGACCTTGGTCGTGCCGCGGTCGCTCTTCCTTTCTCCGAGCATCGTGTCGTCATCGAGAAGCAGTGCACGGAAGGCGGCGGAGGTCCATTCGATTGCAATATACATGGGGGAATAATCCTAATAGGCGGGTTTGACCGGGAACCAGTCCTTGCGCGCGGTATCGAGATAGGCGCCGGCAATGCCGGGCACGCGGTATTTTTCGAGCATTTCGATATCCACTTCGACACCGAGGCCTGGCCCTTCCGGTACCTTGAATCGGCCATCCTTCAGCACCGGCGGATTGGGCGAGATATCGCCGCCGAGATAGGCGCGTTCGGTATCGATGGCGATCGACATGTTGGGAAGCGATGCCGCGAGATGGACATAGGCCGATTGCGACAGGGCCAGTTCGGCGCCCGAATGCAGCGTCACCGAAATGCCGACCGATTCGCAGATCGCGGCAGCCTTGATCGTCTGCCACAGACCGCCGGCCTCATGCGGATCGAGGAGCACGATATCGGCTGCATTGGCGCGGACGATGTTCCCAACGTCGGACAGCGTATAGGCGCTCTCATCCAGCGCGATCGGCACCGCGGAGCGGGCGACGAGTGCCGCATGGCCGGCGAGATCGTCGAGCTCCAGCGGTTGTTCCACATAGGCCGGGTCGAAGGCCTTCAGTTTTTCGAGCTGACGTTTTGCGGTCGCCGGGTTCCAGGCGCCGTTGACGTCAAGCCGCAGCGGATGGTCGCCGATCACCTTTCGGGAGGCTTCGGCGAGCGTGATGTCGCTCTTTTCGTCGAAGCCGATCTTCACCTTGAAGGTCGTGTAGCCGAGATCGAGGAACCGCTTCAGCCGTTCGGAAAGACCCTTGGGGTCATTGGTGAAGAGATAGGCGGCGGCCTCGACATCCTTGCGCCAGCGGCCGCCCCACATGGCATGGAGCGGCAGGTTTGCCTGCTTGCCGAGCGCGTCCCACATCGCCATTTCCATGGCACAGATCGCCATCACTGCGGCGCGCTTGTGGTGATAGAAGCCCGCGCCGAGCACGTGGCGGTGGAAACGCTCGGCATCCGCGACCGGGTATCCGATCGCCAGAGGTGCGACGATATCGGCGAACACCGCCGGCACGTTGGCGATCAGCGAGATCGTCTCGCCCCAGCCGGTGATCCCGGCATTCGTCTCGATCCGGCAGATCAGGCGTGTCGTGCCGATTCGGCGGCCGGAACCCCAGAGAATGTCCTCGGTGAAAGGCATACGGACCAGCCAGTGGTCCACTTTGGTAATGCGCAAGATATCCTCCCATAGGCGGCCGCCCAATGGCCACCCTCAGTTTCACCATTGACATGGAACTTAGTTCCAAGATAACTCTCTTGGCAAGAGCGAGGCAAAATGCTGTGCCGACGGGTGACGCAATCACCCTTCAGGGAGAGGACATGGCCAAGGTACAATTGGAAGCGATCGACAAGGATGTCGCCAACGACACGCATGGCGTGCCGGGCGTCCAGGCGCTGACGCGCGGGATCCAGATCGTCGATGCCGTGGCGGCAGAAGCCCGCGGTCTGCGCTTCACCGAACTGCTTGACCAGACGCAATTGCCGAAGGGCACGCTGCACCGCCTGCTGCAGGCGCTGGTGGATGAGCGGCTCCTACATTTCGATACCCGCGACCAGGTCTACCGCCTTGCGCCGCGGCTGTTTCAATGGGCGCACAAGGTCTGGGACAATTTTGACCTGCGTGGTGCGGCGGAGCCGGAACTGGCGCGGCTTCGCGACCTGACCGGCGAGGCGATCCGTCTCGGCGTGCTCGATGGCGACAGCATTCTCTACATAGACCAGCGGGAAGTGCCGCAGCCGCTGCGCCTCAACAATGGCGTCGGTTCCCGTGCCGCGCCGCATGCGAGCGGCCTCGGCAAGGCAATCCTGGCACATCTGTCGCTCGAAAAGCGCCGGGCGCTGCTCGACGGTATCGAACTCGAGCGCCTGACGCCGAACACGATCGTCAACGCTGAAGAACTCAGCCGCCAGCTCGATCTCACCAAGGCACGTGGTTACGCCGTCTCTATCGACGAGCAGCATATCGGCATTTCGTCTGTCGCCGCACCCGTCCTCAACCATCGCGGCGAGCCGATCGGCGCGATCGGCATCATCGGCCCGTCCTTCCGCCTGCCGGTCGACCGGCTGCACGCTTTTGGGCGCGACGTCATCGAGGCGGCGCGCCGCACGTCCGGTAATTTTGGAGAATTCCCCATGTCGCTTGCGGTCAAGCCGCGTCCCCTCGGCCCCGATCGTGCCGACGTGCGCTGCGTCATTCCGGCAAGCACGTTTCTCGGCGAAGGTCCGCACTGGTCGCCCGAGCACAAGAAGCTCTATTTCGTCGATATCCTGGCGCCCGCCGTGCATACTGGCGATCCGGTGAAGGGCACCTATACGTCCATGCAGGTGCCGGAACTGATCGGTTTTGTCATCCCTCGCTCGCGCGGCGGTTTCGTTGCCGCCATGCATGGCGAAATCCGCGGCATCGATCTTTCGACCGGCGACATCACGACAATCGCGCGGCCGGAATCCGATCGCCCCGGCAATCGCTTCAACGACGGCAAATGCGACCGTCGCGGCAGGCTCTGGGCTGGAACGCTGGCAATCGACACGACGCCGGATCAGGGGCGGCTCTGGAGGGTCGATCCGGATGGCCGGTCGGTGGAGATGGATCGCGGGTTCCACGTCTCGAACGGCCTTGGCTGGAGCCCGGACGACCGCACCTTCTACTTCACCGATACCAACCGGCAGACGGTCTATGCCTATGATTTTGATATCGAAAGCGGCGAGGTCGCCAATCGGCGCCCATTCATTGTCGTGCCGGAGGCCGAAGGCAAACCGGACGGCATGACGGTCGATGCGGAAGGTTTCGTCTGGATCGCCCATTGGGACGGCTGGTGTGTTACCCGCTACGATCCGCAGGGCAAGGTGGAGCGGGTGATCAACCTGCCGATACCGCGCCCGACGAGCTGCGTCTTCGGCGGTCCCGACATGCAGACCCTGTTCGTGACATCCGCCCGCATCCGGCTTTCGGCAGCCCAGCTTTCCGAAGCGCCGCTCTCCGGCAGCGTGTTTTCCATCGATACCGGCATCAAGGGGCAGGCGGCCCAGATGTTCGCGGGCTGAGATTTGGAGGAGCTTCCGGGAGGAGCTCTTAAGAGGAAGAAATGGCCAAGCTTGAACTGAAAGACATCCGCAAATCCTTCGGTTCGGCCGAAGTTCTGAAGGGCATCGACCTGACGGTCGAGGACGGCGAATTCGTCGCCTTTGTCGGCCCGTCCGGCTGCGGAAAATCGACGCTCCTGCGGCTCATCTGCGGCCTCGACGAGATCACGTCGGGCAAGATGGCGATCGACGGCGAGCTGGTGAACGATGTGCCGCCCGCCAAGCGTGGCATTGCCATGGTCTTCCAGTCTTATGCGCTTTATCCGCATATGACGGTTGCCGAGAACATGGGCTATGCGCTCCGGCTTGCCGGAACGCCGAAGCCGGAGATCGACACGCGTGTCACCCAGGCGGCGAAGAAGCTCCGCATCGACACTTACCTCGAACGCAAACCCCGCCAGCTCTCGGGCGGCCAGCGCCAACGCGTTGCGATCGGCCGCGCCATTGTGCGCGAACCGCGCATCTTCCTGTTCGACGAGCCACTCTCGAATCTCGACGCTTCGCTGCGCGTGGAGATGCGCATCGAGATCGCCCGGATGAAAGATACGCTCGGCACGACGATGGTCTATGTGACCCACGACCAGATCGAGGCGATGACGCTGGCCGACAAGATCGTGGTGCTGAATGCCGGGCGGGTAGAGCAGATCGGCTCGCCGCTCGACCTCTATAACAAGCCGGTCAACCGTTTCGTCGCCGGCTTCATCGGCTCGCCGCGGATGAATTTCCTAGGCCTCGGCGCCAGGAAGGGTGAGGGTGTCTTTGCCGTGCCAGGTGGCGAAGTGCGCCTGCCACGCGATCTGTCTTCTTCACCCGTCGAAATCGGCATCCGGCCGGAACATGTGGAACTGGTGAGCCGCGGGGCACCGGATTCGCTTGCAGGCATCGTCACCATGACCGAGCACCTCGGCAGCGACACCTATGCCTATGTGGCGCTCGAAGGTGCCGAAGACATGGTGGTCGTCCGTCTGTCCGGCGACCGCGCCGTCAAACGAGGCGAGCCGATCGGCGTCCATGTCGATCCGGTGATGATCCACGTCTTTTCCACTGATGGCCTTTCGCTTGCCTCCGCGCGTCCCGTTGCCCTGGAGGCCGCATGACCATCCATCCCGAACTTATCGCCAAGGTCCAGGTGGAGGCCGCGAAGTACCCGAGCCTCAAGGCCAAGGGCGTGCTGATCACTGGCGGCGGATCGGGCATCGGTGCCTCACTGGTCGAGCATTTTTGCGCCCAGGGCTGCAAGGTCGGCTTTCTCGACCTTAATGCCAATATGGCCGACGAGGCGGCCGAGGTCGTCGCGAGAAAGACCGGCAACAAGCCGTTCTATCGTACCGCGGACCTGCGTGACATCGACGCCCTGAAGGAAGGGATCGAGGCACTGCGATCCGAGATCGGCCCCATCCGGGTGCTCGTCAACAATGCCGGCAATGATGACCGCAAGCCGCTCGAAGACGTGACGCCGGAATATTGGGACGAGCGGTTCCAGACCAACCTGCGCCACCAGTTCTTCGCGGTTCAGGCCGTGGTGCCGGAAATGGCGGAAGCCGGCGGCGGGTCGATCATCAACATGGGGTCGATCTCGTGGATGCGCGGCGCGGCCGGCCTGATCTTCTACACGACCGCGAAATCCGCCGTCATGGGCATGACCAAGTCGCTCGCCCGCGAACTGGGGACACGCAATATCCGCGTCAATTCGATCGCGCCCGGCTGGGTGCTGACCGAGCGCCAGGTGGAGCGCGCCAAGCGCGTCTACCAGGGCAAGTTTTCCGAATACCTCGAGGTCCAGTGCCTCAAGGAACATCTGCTGCCGCCCGATATCGCCCGCATGGCGCTGTTCCTGGCGGCGGACGATTCCCGCCTCATCACCTCACAGACATTCATCGTCGATGGAGGCGTCGTCTAAGGGGGACCAAGCGGACACCGGCGCTCGCCGCTTGATCTTTTTCGAGTTGAAACAGAGTTCCATAATCATCGTTTCGGGAGGATCTGATGAACACCTTTACCAGACTGATCGGCACCGCTGCCGTCGCGCTTGCGCTCGGCTCGGGTGCCGCCAAGGCAGCCGATCTCAGCTTCATGAGCTTTACCTACGCGGAGGAGGCCAACAAGGCGATCGTCCAGGGCGTCCTGGACAATTTTCAGAAAGCCGAGAAGCTGACCGTCGAGCCGCTCGGCTTCGCCTGGGGCGACATGCAGAAGAACATCTTTTTGCGCGCCCGGTCGAAGACCCTGCCTGACATCGCCCAGCTTTCGGAACGCTGGCTGCCGACCTTCGCGAGCCTCGATAACCTCGTCGACCTGAATACGGTCTACGGCAAGGACAAGCTTGAAGCGGCTTTCGCGCCGGATGCGCTCGCCATGGGTAATATCAACGGTAAGCAGCTCGCCCTGCCGCTTCTGTCCGGGTCGATCGGCATGGTTGCCAACAAGGACGTGCTCACCAAGGCCGGCATCGATGGCGCGCCGAAGACCGTCGACGACTTCAAGAAAGCTCTGGTCGCGGTGCGCGACAAGGTACCCAACTCAGTGCCGTACTCCATGGCGACCAAGAACAACGGTTCGATCCTGATCGACTTCATGGTCTGGAACTGGGTGCACGGTGGGCGGATCATCGATGACGCCGGCAAGGTCGTCGTCGACAGCAAGCAGAGCCGCGATGCGCTCGGCTTCATGGTCGGCCTGATGAAGGATCGTCTGGCGGCTCCGGAAATCGATCGCCCGGACTCGCGTCGCCTGCTGGCGCAGGGCGCTTCAGCCTTCTATCTCGACGCGCCGCAAACCCGCACCTTCCTGCGTGATTTCTCCGGCAAGGGCCAGGCCTTCGACGCCAACGTGCTGCCAATGCCGACACCTGTGCTGAAGTCTGGTGACAAGTCTGTTTCCGTCCAGTGGGGACATCTGCTCGTGCAGTTCGCCGCAGGCGGCAAGGCCAAGGCAGAGGATCCGGCCGACAAGTTCCTGACCTACATCATTTCGGACAAGGTACAGACGGACCTTCCGTTGAAGATGAGCGCGCTGCCGGTCACCAAGTCCGCCCGCGCGGCGGTTGCCGACGACGCCTATCTGAAGAACTGGTCGGCTGCGACGGGTGACGCCCGCCGCAACGAAGTCGGCATCTGGTCGAATGCCGCCGACCTCACCAACATCATTGGCGAGGAAGTGCAGGGCGCGCTGCTCGGCCAGAAGTCGGCCGACGATGCCATCAAGTCCATGCAGGCTCGGCTGACGACAAGCATGGAGAAGGCCAAGAAATCGGAATAGTCGACCTCTGCCCCTTCTCCCCCTTGCGGGGGAGATGTCACCGGAGGTGACAGAGGGGGGTAGTGCCACGAATGCAGCGGGGAGTGTGTTGAACCACCCCCCTCTGCCCTTACAGGGCATCTCCCCCGCAAGGGGGGAGAGGGGCGGGCGGCACCGGCGCGGCATACATATTTAAACAGGAAATGACCTCATGGCCGTGATCGAAAACAATATCGGTGCCTATCCGGTCTCGCCACATGCGAACCGGGGCGGCCTGAAAGCCGGGCAGAACCGCATCGGGCTTCTTCTGCTGCTGCCGGCTGCAGTCGCCTTTGCTGCGGTCATCCTCTATCCGTTCCTGTCAGCGCTCGGCCTGTCGCTGTTCGAATACACCGTCGAGATGATGGAGCCGCGCTTCATCGGTTTCGAGAATTTTGTGAAGATCGCATCCGATCCGGATGTCTGGGCGGCGTTCTGGACGACCGCGATCTATGTGGCGCTGACGACGACCGGAACGCTCGTCGCCGGTCTCGGCTGGGCGCTGATCATGAACCAGCCGTTTGCCGGCCGCGCCGTGTTGCGCTCGCTGTCGCTGCTGCCCTGGGTGCTGCCGTCGACGGTCAGCGCCTTCATCTGGGGCTGGATCTTCAATTCCCGCTACGGCGTACTGAACGCCTTCCTGATGGAGCTTGGCCTGATCGACTACCCGCAGGCCTGGCTTTCGACGCCGGAGGGCGCCATGCTCGCCGTGGTGTTGACCAAGATCTGGCTCTCCATCCCGCTTTTCATGTCCTTTTTCCTGGCTGGCCTCCAAAACCTCGACAAGGAGCAGATCGATGCGGCGCGAGTCGATGGCGCCGGCAACTGGGCGGTGCTGCGCGACCATATCCTGCCGCACCTGCGCCCGGTCCTGATGATCGTCGTGGTTCTCGGAGTGATCGGCAATCTGCAGCAGTTCGACACGATCTATGCGCTGACCGGCGGCGGGCCGGTGCGGGCGACGACGGTTCTGTCCGTCGAGGTCTATCGCCGTGCCTTCGAGCAGTGGGATATCGGCTTCGCGTCCGCCGTCGGCGTGCTGTGGGTTGCGGCGCTCCTGCCGCCCGCCTTCCTCTATCTGCGCATGCTGGTGAAAGGAAACTGAGATGTTCGACCTTTCCTCGCGTCAGGCAAAAATCGTCTTCTTTGCCGCCCTCGCTGTGATCGGCTTCTTCCTGTTCTTCCCGCTCTACTGGCTGGTGATCTCGTCCCTGAAGGCGAATGCCGAGCTTTACCGGGTCGTGCCGACGCCGTTTCCGACGATGCCGAGCCTCGAACATTTCATCCGGGCGCTGACCACCGGCAAACTGCCGATGTACCTGATGAACAGCCTGATCACCTCGACCTGCAGCGCCGCGCTGGTGACGCTTTTGGCCCTCTATGCCGGTTTCAGCTTCGCGAAATACCGTTATTTCGGCAGGCAGCCGGTGATGCTGTTCATGCTCTCGGCGCAGATGTTTCCGTTCGGCCTGCTGCTCATCTCCATCTATCCGCTGATGAGCGAGCTGAACCTGCTCGACACCCGACCGGGACTGATCCTCAGCTATATCGTCTTCGCGCTGCCGGTCTCGACCTACATGCTCTACAGCTATTTTTCCCAGGTGCCGGACGAGTTGATCGATGCGGCGCGGGCGGATGGGGCGAGCGATCTCAGGATATTCCACACGATCGTCATCCCGATCTCGATCCCGCCGATCGTCACCGTCTTCCTCTATTCCTTCATGTGGTCATGGAACGACCTTCTCTATTCGATGACGCTGATCGTCTCGGACGAAAAGCGCACGATCGGGCCGGGCCTGCTTCTCACCTATCTCAACGAGGTCAATTCCGACTGGGGCGGCGCCATGGCGGCTTCGCTGATCGCGTCCGCCCCGATCGTCGCAGCCTTCATGTTCCTTCAACGTTATTTCATTCAGGGCGTCACCGCCGGAGCAGTCAAATGAGCAAGATTTTAGCCGGAGCTTTCCCCGTTCTTCCGACCCCGTTCCGCGACGACGGCTCGATCGACGAGGCGGATTTCCTGTCGATCATCGATTTTGCGCTGGAGAGCAACGTGGATGGCGTCGTTTATCCGGGTGTCGCCAGCGAGGTGGACACGCTGAGCCCGCAAGAGCGCAAGCGGCAGGTGGAATTACTGGCCGAACGCATCGGCGGGCGCATCCCGATCATCATCGGCGCCAGCGATCCCGATCCGAAGGCGGCGGCGAAACACGTGGCGCAGGCGGCGGAGATCGGGGCAGGGGCGGCCATGGTGATGGCGCCGCTGTCGCTCGGCAACGATATTGCTGCGCAAACCGCCTATTTCAGACAAGTCGCCGCCAATGCCGGCGTGCCGATCATGCTGCAGAACCAGCCCAAGCCGATCGGCGCTGGGCTGACGCCGGAAGAGGTGGCCGCGGTCGCCAATGCCGTGCCGGAGATCCGATACGTCAAGGAAGAGACCGCGCCCTGCGGCCAGCACCTGACCCGCATCAAGGCGGCGACCAACGGCTCACTCGATGCGATCTTCGGCGGTGCGGGGGGGCGTTATGTCACCGATGAACTGGCCCGCGGTGCCGCCGGCACCATGCCGGCCGCCGAGCTTGCCGATATCCATGCGCAGATGATCCATGCCTGGCAGAAGGGCGATGTCGCGACCACGCGAAAACTCTACAACGTCTCGCTGCCGCTTCTGAATTTTCAGGCGATTTTTCGCATGCACATGACCAAGGAAGTGCTGCGCCGCCGCGGCGTCATTAAAAACACCTTCGTGCGCGGCAAGGGTCCGAAATTCGACGAAGGCGACGCTAAGGAACTGGCGCTGCTTCTGGCGGAGGCCGATCTGCCTTATACCAATCACAAGCCGAACTGAGCCGGAAGCCATGCCGAAAAATGTCGTCGATGCGATCGTCTCGGTCGAGACCTTCATCATCTCCATTCCCCGCGAGGTGCCCTATCTCGGGCCGCTCAAGGAAGGAGAGGCGATCAACGCGCGCGGTTACCTGATCCGTAAGGGCAACCGCACCATCTATCCCTCGACCGACATGACGCTGCTGATCAAGGTGACCGGCGAGAGCGGCAAGGTCGGCTGGGGCGAATGCTATGGCATCGTCGCGCCGGAGGCGACCAAGGCGATCATCGACGACGTGCTCGGTCCGGTCATCATCGGCCGCGATCCGGGCGATGCGGCGGTCATTCACGAGGATCTCTACGACCTGATGCGGGTGCGGGGTTTCTTCGGCGGCTATTATCTCGATGCACTGGCAGGAGTCGATATCGCGCTCTGGGATCTGACCGGCAAGAACCTTGGTGTGCCGGTCTCGACCCTGCTCGGCGGGCGGCGGCACGATACGATCCGCGCCTATGTCTCCGGCCTGCCGAAGGCGACGCTGAAGGAGCGGTGCGATCTTGCCGCCTATTGGGTCGGCAGAGGCTACAAGGGCATCAAGTTCGCGGCGGTGGTTTCGGAAGAGGATGTCGTCAAGGAGATGGCGGGCCTACGCGAAGCCGTGGGGCCGGATATCGACCTGATGGTCGATCTGCATTGGAAGTTCGAGGCGGGGGAGGCCATCCGCATCATCCGTCGGCTGGAACCCTATAATCTCTATTTTGCCGAGGCGCCGGTACAGCCGGAAAATCTCGAGGGCCAGGCGCGGGTGGCGGCCGGTATCGGCGTGCCGCTGGCGCTCGGGGAGGAGCTGCGTACCGTCTACGAATACCGGCCGCGGTTCGAAAAGCGGGCGATGAGCATCGTCCAGCCGGAAATGGGCCATACGGGCATTACCGAATTCATCCGCATCGGTCAGATGGCGCAGGCCTTCCACATGAACATCATGCCGCATGCCTCGATCAGTGTTGGCATCTTCATGGCGGCAAGCCTTCAGGCCTCCTCGGCGCTGCAGAACGTGCCCTATCACGAATACCAGCATTCGATCTTCGACCGGAACCTCACCTATACGAGAGGCGACATGGCCTCCGGAGAGGGAACCTATGTGGTGCCGACCGGTGCCGGCCTCGGCGTCGAGCCGAAGGAGGAAGTGTTCGAGTTTGTCGTCAGACGGTGACAGGATCGGCGCTGACTGCTGACGGGCCTGTCACCTCATGGAGACTGCGGCGCGGCGCCTGAGATCATCACCGTGCGGCATCCCGGAACGCTTCGAAGATCACCCGGT
Source organism: Neorhizobium tunisiense (assembly GCF_039631515.1). Lineage (NCBI taxonomy): Bacteria > Pseudomonadati > Pseudomonadota > Alphaproteobacteria > Hyphomicrobiales > Rhizobiaceae > Neorhizobium > Neorhizobium tunisiense. The sequence continues at coordinate 1,024,402 of NZ_JBDIUU010000002.1, forward strand.
GGCCTGCGTCGTTGGGGTGGGTGATGTCGGGCGAGGCAAGCAGGCCGTCGCCGTGCTCCTTCATCCGTTCGTAGACTGGAGCGTAGAAAACCGAGAATTGCCGTGCAAGCTGGCGGACCGCTTCCACATAACCCTCAAAGCCCGGGCGGGTCTGGCCGGTGAACCCTGCGCTTCCAATCGAAAACCCGGCGTCCGGAATATAGGGCGGGCTGCCGATCGCGATTCTTTGCCCATGGCCGGCGGCGATCAGCGCTTTCAGAATCTTGGCACAATCCCGCGCGAAGCCTGCGACGTTCATGGTCTCGGGGGCCGCTGTGTAGCGAGCATCGTTATAGCCATAGAGGATCAGGATCGCGTCCTCGTGCGGTTGATCGAGAAGCGATTCAACAAGCCTGCAGACGCCGTTGTTCGGCCTTGGTTTTCCCTCGGCGAGCCTTGAGCCCTGCAGCACAGTTCCCGGGATGGCGTGATTGCGGATCGGGAAGCCATCGACTGCACCCGCAAACAGTGCCGGCCAGGCGAGTTCGGGGCGGGAGGCGTTGAAGCCGGCAGTGATACTGTCGCCGAATACGCGGGTGCCGGAAATTCTGAAGCATTTCAAATGTTCACCCAATGTCATCAACCTTGCCTTCATTTTCCCGCTTGACATCGACCGGTGTGATCTTGTTAATACGTATTAGCTGCTAATGCGTATTAGCAGTCAAGAGGAGAGTGGGAGGATATAGCGTGGCCGCGCCTAAGCGTTTGACCCAGCACGATATTGCGAAGCTTGCCGGCGTCAGCCAGGCAACCGTCTCGCTTGTGTTGAACGGCGCGCCGACAGCTTTGGCGCGTATTCCGCAGGAGACCCGCGAACGCGTCCAGCATGTTATCCGCACCACCGGCTATGTCGCGGATCCGATTGCGCGCCGGATGGCGAAGGGGCTTAATCGCATTCTGGGCGTATTCACCTACGAGCCGGCGTTTCCGAGCGCCCAGGCGGACTTTTTCACGCCCTTCCTGCTCGGCATCGAGGAAGAGGCCCAGATCCAGAACTACGACCTCCTGCTTCTGACCGGCGCCGGCGTGGGACAGGATCGAAAAATCTTTGCGGACGGCAACCGGCTGCGGATCGCGGACGGCTGCCTCGTACTCGGCCGCGAGTTCGACCGCGAAGAACTGACGCGGCTGGTGGCGGGCGATTATCCTTTCGTGGCGATAGGCCGCCGCGAGGATGCCGGCGGACCGGTGCCCTATGTAGGCGGCGACTATGCCAACGGCACGCGGGCGCTAGTGGAAAAGGCGGGGGCGCTCGGCCATTCGAAGCTTGCGTATATCGGCCCCCCGGGACCGGCGGAATCGACCGCCGATCGCTGGGCCGGTTTCTCCGGTGCACTCGGCGAGGGTTTGGAACTCGTTCTGCATATCGAGGCGGTCGGACATGGGGCGGAGGAGATCCTCAACGCCCTGCTCGCCAGCGGCGCCACCGTCGCCTTTTTCGTCGAACTTGCCGACGCGGTGCGCGTCGAGGCCGCCGCCCGCGAGCGGGGCCTGTCCATTCCCGGTGACTTTTCGGCCGTCGTGCTCGGCAGCCATATCCGCGCCGAGCGCAGCCATGTGCAGTTTACCTCTTTCGACATCCCCCGCGAGGAGATGGGCCGGCAGGCGACAGCCATGCTGGTGCGCCGCATCGAGAATGGCGACGCCGGCGGCCAAAATCTTCTGACCTGTGAACCGGTCGAGGGGGAAACCCTCGGACCCGCAAAAAGACGGACGTGATCAACGTGACAGAGATGCATACGGATATTCTGGTGGTGGGCGGCGGCCTTGGCGGTGTTGCCGCAGCACTCGGCGCATGCCGGGCCGGCCGCAACGTCATCATGACCGAGGAGTTCGACTGGATCGGCGGCCAGCTGACCAGCCAGGCGGTTCCATCAGACGAACATACCTGGGTCGAGCAGTTCGGCATCACCCGCTCTTACCGGAAGCTGCGGGAAGGCATCCGCCGGTACTATCGCGATCATTATCCGCTGACCGAAGGCGCGCGCGCCTGGGGCGACCTCAATCCCGGTGCCGGCTGGGTCAGCCGCATCTGCGCCGAACCACGCGTCAGCCTTGCCGTCATGGAAGCGATGCTGATGCCCTATCGCGGCGCCGGCAAGCTGAAGGTGCTGCAGCCCTATCGTCCGGTTGCCGCAGACGTTGACGGCGATACCGTCCGCTCCGTCACCGTCCGCCATCGCGATACGGGCCGGGAGATCACTGTTTCCGCTGCCTATATCCTTGATGCGACCGAACTCGGCGATCTGCTGCCGATGACCGGGACGGAATATGTGAAGGGCTTCGAGGCGCAGTCGGATACCGGCGAGCCGAGCGCTCCCTCTGAGGCGCAGCCGGACAATGTCCAGGCCGTTTCGATCTGCTTTGCGATCGATCATGTCGACGGCGACCAGACGATCCACAAGCCGGAGAACTACGACTACTGGCGCAAGTACCAGCCGCATTTCTGGGGCGGTCCGCTGCTCGGTTTCACCGCGCCGCATCCGCGCACGCTGGACTTCACCACCCGCTCGTTCACGCCCAATCCGAATGACGATCCGCTCGCCGTCGATGCCGACCAGCGCAAGGGTGGCGGTGACGAGAACCTGTGGATCTTCCGGCGCATCGCGGCGCGCAACAACTTCGTGCCCGGCGCTTACGCTTCCGACATCTGCCTCGTGAACTGGCCGATGATCGACTACATGGAAGGCACGATCATCGACCTTTCCGAAGAGGAGAAGGCTAAGCAGCTCAAATCGGCTGCCGACCTCTCCTATTCGCTGTTCTACTGGCTGCAGACCGAAGCGCCGCGCGTCGACGGCGGCCAGGGCTTTCCGGGGCTTCGCCTGCGCGGCGACATTACCGGTACCGAACATGGGCTCGCCATGGCCCCCTATATCCGCGAGAGCCGCCGCATCAAGCCGGTGACCCGCATCGTCGAGCAGGATCTCTCCTATTCGGTGCGTGGGGAAAAGGGCGCGGTCAACTACCGCGACAGTATCGGCATCGGCATGTACCGGATCGACCTGCATCCCTCGACCGGCGGCGACAACTATATCGACGTGCCGTCCTGCCCGTTCGAGATTCCGCTTGGCGCATTGCTGCCGCAGCGGGTGAAGAACCTCATCCCGGCCGGCAAGAACATCGGCACCACCCACATCACCAATGGCTGCTACCGGCTGCACCCGGTCGAATGGAACATCGGCGAGGTCGCCGGCATGCTCGCCGCCCACTGCCTCGACAAAAATCTTACGCCGCATCAGGTCCAGGAAAACGACGAGAAGCTCCAGAATTTCCAGAGAGAGCTCAACCGTGAAGGCATCGAAATGCGCTGGCCGGATATCGCGGCCTACTAAGGACGGCCTGTGGCCTGTCTATCAAAACCAATCTTTGGAGGAGGAACGGGAATGAACTATCATCGGACTTTAAAATCTGCGGTCGCGGCATTGGCCGTGGCCGTGCCGCTCTGCTGGAGCGGCATCGCCAACGCGCAGGACGCCGTCAATCTGCGCATGACCATCTGGAGCGCCAACGAGGCGCATCTGAAACTCTTTAACGAGATTGCCGCCGGCTTCAAGAAGGACCACCCGAATGTCACGGTGACCTATGAGTCGCTGCCGTTCGAAACCTATACGACGGCACTGACGACCCAGATCGCCGGCGGCAACGCGCCTGACATGGCTTGGATCTTCGAAACAGCCGCCTATGACTTCGTCAATTCCGGCGCACTCTTTCCGCTGACGGATACGCTCAAGGCCACCAAGGCCTACAACGCGGAAGAGCTGAGCGCCACGGCCGCCGAGCGCTGGACCAAGGACGGCAAGCTTTATGCCTATCCGTTCTCGACCTCGCCGTTTGCGATGTTCGTCAACAACGACCTCATCAAGGCCTCCGGCGCCAAGACGCCGGCGGAAATGATCGCAGCCAACCAGTGGACCTGGGACAATGCCATCGCCACCGCATCCACCGTCGGCAAGACCGGCAAGGGCGGCCTGATCGTTCGCGACTTCAACTACCAGATCTGGCAGAACCTCGCCTCCGTTTGGAACGGCTGGGGCGCCTCGCCGTGGAGCGCCGACGGCAAGACCTGCACGATGACCGAAAAGCCGATGGTCGATGCGCTGACCTTCATCCACGATGCGGTCTTCAAGAACAAGGCGATGCCGGGTCCCGGCGAAAGCGTCGACTTCTTCGCCGGCAATGCGGCGATGACTATCACCCAGATCAGCCGCGCCTCGCTGCTGCCGAAGGACAAGCCGTTCGCCTGGGATCTCGTGCCGTTGCCTAAGGGACCGGCCGGCAACTATGCGCTGATCGGCCAGGCCGGCGTCGGCGTCATGCAGTCGGGCAAGAACGCCAAGACGGCCGCCGAATTCGTCGCCTATATGACGAACCCGGAAAACTCGGCCAAGCTCAGCCAGTTCTTCCCGTCGGCCCGCAAGTCGCTGCTGAACGCCGAAGTCCTGAAGAAGACCAATCCGTTGCTGAGCCAGGAGCAGATCGACAAGGTCGTGATCTCGGGCATTGCCACCGGCAAGGTCATTCCGGGCCATACGGGCTTTGCGCAGATCCAGCAGGTGGTTCGTTCGGGCCTCGATGCCGTCTGGCGGCCGGACGCGAATATCCCGGCAGCTCTCCAGCAGATCTGCGGCCAGATCGGCCCGCTTCTGAAGCGCTAAGGGAAAATAGTCGATGGCTGTCGTGCAGCAAACCGCCCGTCCGGAAGGCCGCTCTTCATCGTCGTTCTGGACGATCGCGCGGCGCGACAGCCTCGCCGGCTTTCTCTTCATCGCCCCGCAACTGATCGGGATCACGCTTTTCGTGCTGATCCCGCTCTGCCTCGTCTTCTGGTATTCGCTGCACGAGTGGAACGTGCTCGCCAATACCTTCACCTATACCGGCCTTGCCAACTACCAGATGCTTCTCGAAGACACGAGCCTGCCTTCGGTGCTCGGGGCGACGGCGATCTTTTCCGCCGGGCTGGTGATCTTCAACCTGAGCCTGGCGCTGCTGCTCGCGGTGCTGCTCAACCAGAAGCTCGCCGGCATCACCGTCTTCCGCACGCTGTTCTTCTCGCCGGTCGTCGTGTCGCTGGTCGCATGGACGATCGTCTGGGGTTTCCTCTTGCAGAAGAACGGCGGCATCAACGGCGTGCTGCTCGTCTTCGGCATCGAGGGACCGAACTGGCTGCGCGAACCGGTGACGGCGATGATCTCGGTGATCGTCGTGCAGGTGTTCAAGAATGTCGGCCTCAACATGATCCTGTTCCTGGCCGCCCTCCAGGGCGTGCCCAACGAACTTTACGAGGCCGCCCGCATCGACGGCGCGCCGCGGTTCAAGCAGTTTCGCCGCATCACCCTGCCGCTGATCAGCCCGACTATCCTCTTGACCTCGATCATCACCATCGTCGGTTCCCTGCAGGTGTTTGCGCAGATCGCGGTTCTGACGCAAGGCGGGCCGGGCCTCACGACCACGGTGCTCGTCTATTACCTCTACCAGCAGGCTTTCCAGTTTCATTTCTTCGGTTACGGCTCGACGCTGTCGATCATGCTGTTCGTGATCGTCGCGGTGCTCACCTTCGCCCAGTGGCAGATGCGCAAGAGGATCGTCTTTTATGAAAGCTGAGCTCTCCCCGCGCAGACAAGCTTTTCTCTATGGCCTGCTCTGCGTTCTCCTGATCCCCTTCGTCTTCCCGACCTGGTGGATGGTGACGTCGTCGGTGAAACCGATCAGCGACATCTTCGCCTTTCCGCCGCAGCTCATGCCGGAGAGCTACGACTGGACGACCTATTCGAAGGTGTTCGAACTGCAGCCCTTCGTGAGGCAGTACTGGAATTCCGCCTATATCGCGGCGCTGGTGACGGTCGGCACGATGGTCGTCTCGTCGATGGCGGGTTATGCCTTCGCGCGGATCAAGTTTCCGTTCGCCAATGCGATCTTCATGGTCGTGCTGCTCGGGCTCTTGATCCCGTCGGAAGTGACGATCGTGCCGCTGTTCCAGATGTTTCTGAAGGCGGGCATGGTCAACACCCACTGGCCTTTGATCCTCGTGCCGATTTTTGGCGCGCCGAGCGTGTTTGCAACCTTCGTGATGCGGCAGTTCTTCATTGCGCTGCCCGTCGAGCTCGAAGAGGCGGCGCGCGTCGATGGCCTCGGGCGCTTCAAGATCTTTCGCAAGATCGCGCTTCCGCTCGCAAGGCCGGCACTCGCGTCGGTCGCAATCTTCACCTTCCTGCATTCCTGGAACCTCTATCTCGAGCCGATCGTGTTCCTGTCGAGTGCCGACAAGTTCACGCTGCCGCAGGCGCTGACCCAATATACCGACGCCTATGGCGGGCCGATGTGGAACATCCAGCTTGCCGCAGCGACCCTGACGGCGCTCCCCGTTCTCATCGTCTTCATCATCGCGCAGAAGCAATTCGTCGAAGGGCTCGCGCATACCGGCCTCAAGGGCTGAAGAACCGGATTTCCTATGGCTGAAGTTACCCTTTCCAATGTCCGCAAGAGTTATGGCGCCGTCGATATCATCCACGGCATCGACCTTGGCATCAGCGATGGCGAGTTCGTGGTACTGGTCGGACCGTCCGGCTGCGGCAAGTCCACGCTGCTCAGGATGGTCGCCGGGCTGGAGACGATCACCGGCGGCGAGGTAAGGATCGGCGGGCGGGTGGTCAACGATCTCGATCCGAAGGACCGGGACATCGCCATGGTCTTCCAGAATTATGCGCTCTATCCGCATATGACGGTTGCCACCAATATGGGCTTCTCGCTGGAGCATCGCGGCGGCAGCAAGGCGGAGATCGTCGAACGGGTGGAGTGGGCGGCCGACATCCTCGGGCTAACGCATCTGCTCGATCGTTATCCGCGCCAGCTTTCGGGCGGGCAGCGCCAGCGCGTCGCCATGGGCCGGGCGATCGTTCGTGACCCGCAGGTCTTCCTCTTCGACGAACCGCTTTCGAACCTCGACGCCAAGCTGCGTGTCGTCATGCGCGGGGAAATCAAGAGCCTGCACCAGAGGCTGAAGACCACCACCGTCTACGTGACCCACGACCAGGTCGAGGCGATGACCATGGCTGACAAGATCGTCGTGCTGAACGGCGGCCGGGTCGAGCAGATCGGCGCACCGCTCGACCTCTACGACCGACCGGCCAATCAGTTCGTGGCGGGTTTCATCGGCTCGCCGTCGATGAATTTTCTCACCGGCACGATCACATCGGAGGGTTTCTCCGCGCCCGGAATTCTGCTGCCGCTGCCCGAGGTAGCGCATGGGCACAAGGACCGAAAGGCAGTCTACGGCATCCGTCCCGAACATTTCGTCCTGGACGAGAACGGCGTGCCGGCGGAAATCATCCTTGTCGAGCCGATGGGATCGGAAACCCAGGTGACGATGAAGCTCGGCGAAATGCTTGCCACCGGCGTGTTTCGCGAACGGGTATCGCTGTCGCCGGGCGCGACGATCCGGGTTCGGCCGGAACTCGGCAATATCCATCTCTTCGCCGCCGATGGCGGCCAGCGTCTGAACTGAGGCCCGCAATGCCGAATTATCCCGAAACCAGGCTCACCACGGCGCTGCGTAGCGGCGAATTCCCGGTCATCGTTTCGCTTGCCCGCCACGACCTCGACCTTGCCAAGGCGGCGATCGGGGCAGGGGCGTTTGCGATCAAGGTGCATCTCAACGCCTATCATCGCGCCACCGGAACGACATTCGGCAGTTTTGCCGAGGAGCGGCCGTTTTTCGAGACGCTGGCGCCGCTCGGTGTTCCGCTGCTGGTGATGGCCGGCCAGCAGACGGTGCCGACGCCGGACGAACTCGATGCCTTGGCAGAGATGGGTATTGAAGGTTTCAACGTCTATTTCGACCACCTGCAGCCACATCTGCTGCAGTCGAAGCTGCGGCCTATTCCGGCGCTCGGCGAGAAGAGCACTGACGAGGATTTGAAGACCATTGTCGCCATTCCCGGCGCGATGATGGAAGCCTCCGTCGCCTCTTTTGCTGACTATGGCAAGCCATTGACCGACGCCGATCTCGCCCGCTATCGCGAGATCGCGGCGAAAGCCGGCATTCCGGTCATCGCGCCGAGCCAGAAGCGTTTCGTGGCCGACGATATGGCAAAGCTGAAGGCGGCTGGAATTGCGGCGCCGCTGCTCGGCGTCATCGTCACCGGCACGACGCCGGAGAGCCTGGAAGCGGCGGTTCGTCCGATCGTCGAGGCGGCGGCTGGTCGAGTGGTGGAGATGGATTGAATTTCTTCCGTCGGATCGCCATTTTAAGGCAAATCCAAAAACCGAAGGAGGAAAGCATGACGACGTCTACCGAACGGGCCGTTCTGGCCGGTGGTTGTTTCTGGGGCATGCAGGACCTGATCCGCCGTCTTCCGGGCGTGGTTTCGACCCGCGTCGGCTATAGCGGCGGCGATGTGCCGAACGCCACCTACCGCAATCACGGCACCCATGCCGAGGCGATCGAGATCCTTTTCGATCCGGCCAAGACCAGCTATCGCGATATTCTGGAATTTTTCTTCCAGATCCATGATCCGTCGACCAAGAACCGCCAGGGCAACGACATCGGCATGAGCTATCGCTCGGCCATCTACTACGAGAACGACGAACAGAAGCGCGTCGCCGAAGACACGATCGCCGATGTCAACGCATCGGGCTTATGGCCGGGCAAGGTGGTGACGGAAGTGGAGCCGGTTGGCGATTTCTGGCAGGCCGAACCGGAGCATCAGGACTATCTGGAGCGCTATCCGAATGGCTATACCTGCCATTTCCCGCGCCCGAACTGGAAGCTGCCGAAGCGCGCTAGCGTCGCTGCCGCAGAATAACCCGGTCGTCTACTGATGAAATCAAGGCGCTGCCACCCCTGGATGGCAGCGCCTTTTTTCGTTTAGGCGAGCGTATAGGCGGTTTTCACCACGGTGAAGAATTCGGCGGCATATCTGCCCTGTTCGCGCGGGCCGAAGGACGATGCCTTGCGGCCACCGAACGGTACGTGGAAGTCCACGCCTGCGGTCGGCAGGTTGACCATCACCATGCCGGCTTCGGAATTGCGCTTGAAATGCGTTGCGTGCTTCAGGCTGGTGGTGGCGATGCCGGCGGAGAGGCCGAACGGCGTGTCATTGGCGGTTGCCAGCGCTTCCTCGTAGTTCTTCACCCGGATGACCGATGCGACCGGTCCGAAGATCTCTTCACGGGAGATGCGCATCTGGTTGGTCGCTTCGGTGAACAGCGTCGGCTGGAGGTAGAAGCCGGGGGTGTCGCGCTTGACGAGTTCGCCGCCGAAGGCGAGCTTGGCGCCTTCGTTTTTGCCGATCTCGATATAGTCGGTATCCTGCTTCAGCTGCTTGTCGTCGACGACCGGGCCGATATGGCTGCCGGCCTTCATGGCGTTATCGACATTGAGCGTCTTCAGCTTCTCGGTGAGTGCTGCGACGAATTTGTCGTGGATGCCTTCGGTGACGATCAGACGGGACGAGGCGGTGCAACGCTGGCCGGTCGAGAAGAAACCGGAATTGGCAGCGGCTTCGACGGCGACGTTAAGGTCCGCGTCGTCGAGGACGACCATCGGGTTCTTGCCACCCATTTCCAGCTGGAACTTGCGGTTATGCTCGATCGAGGCCAGTGCGACGCGTTTTCCCGTGCCGGTGGAGCCGGTAAACGTGATGCCGGCGAGATCCGGGCTGTCGAGCATGGCCTGGCCGACGACCGAACCGCGGCCCATGACGAGGTTCAGCACGCCCTTGGGCAGGCCGGCGCGGTGGAGGATGTCGACGATCGCCCAGCCGCAGCCAGGTACGAGATCGGCAGGCTTGAAGACGACGGTATTGCCGTAGCAGAGGGCCGGCGCGATCTTCCAGGCCGGAATGGCGATCGGGAAATTCCAGGGCGTGATGATGCCTATGACGCCGAGCGGTTCGCGGGTGATCTCGACGCCGATGTTCGGACGGGCCGACGGCACCAGTTCGCCGGTCAGGCGCAGCGCTTCGCCGGCGAAGAAATCGAAGATCTGGGCGGCGCGGGTGACTTCGCCGATCGCTTCGGGAAGGATCTTGCCTTCCTCGCGGGCGAGGAGCGCGCCGAGTTCTTCTTTGCGGGCGAGGATTTCGTCGGAAGTCTTTCTCAGGATCGCGTG